>NZ_NHON01000006.1 GCF_002195995.1 Inquilinus limosus | reverse complement strand
GGAAGGGGCCATGGGTGTTTTCCTGTTCGAAATCCCGAACGCCGGCATCGGGGCGGCCTCCGCCGGCGGTTTTCGCAGTGTCCGGCGCGCACGCCCGCTTGTCCAGCGATCGGGGCGGTCCTAGGCTTCCGCCCGGCCTTTCCCAGCCTCGGGGCGGACCGGCGCCGGCCGTTCGGCGTGTTCGGTTCCCTCCACAGCCGACCGGAGTTGCGACCCATGGACCTGCGCGCCCCGAACAACCTCGAATCCTTCTGGATGCCGTTCACCGCGAACCGGTCGTTCAAGGCGGCGCCGCGGCTCTACGCCTCGGCCAAGGGCATGTACTACACCACCGTCGACGGCCGCCAGGTGCTCGACGGCACCGCCGGCCTGTGGTGCGTCAATGCCGGCCACTGCCACCCGAAGATCGTCCAGGCGATCCAGGACCAGGCGGCGGAGATGGACTACGCCCCGTCCTTCCAGATGGGCCACCCCAAGGCGTTCGAGCTGGCCTCCCGCGTCGCCCAGCTGCTGCCCGGCGACCTCGACCACGTCTTCTTCGCCGCCGGCGGCGGGTCCGAGGCGGTCGACACCGCGCTGAAGATCGCGCTGGCCTATCAGCGCCAGATCGGCCAGGGCACCCGCACCCGCCTGATCGGGCGCGAGCGCGGCTATCACGGCGTCGGCTTCGGCGGCATCTCGGTCGGCGGCATCGTCGCCAACCGCAAGGCCTTCGGCACGCTCTTGACCGGCGTCGACCACCTGCGCCACACCCACGATTTGGCGCGCAACGCCCACAGCCGCGGCCTGCCGGAGCACGGGTTCGAGCTGGCCGACGACCTGGAGCGGCTGGTCACGCTGCACGACCCGTCGACCATCGCCGCGGTGATCGTCGAGCCGGTGGCCGGGTCCACCGGCGTGCTGATGCCGCCCAAGGGCTATCTGCAGCGGCTGCGCGAGATCTGCGACAGGCACGGCATCCTCCTGATCTTCGACGAGGTCATCACCGGCTTCGGCCGCCTCGGCGCCAACTTCGCTGCGGATTATTTCGGCGTGCAGCCGGACATGGTGACCATGGCCAAGGGCCTGACCAACGCCGCGGTGCCGGCGGGGGCGGTCGGCGTGCGCAAGCACATCTACGACGCCTTCATGACCGGGCCGGAGCACCTGATCGAGCTGTTCCACGGCTTCACCTACTCGGCCCATCCGCTGGCGATGGCCGCCGGGCTGGCGACCCTCGACGTGTATCGCGAGGAGGGGCTGTTCGAGCGGGTCGCCGACCTGGCGCCGTACTGGGAGCAGGCGCTGCACAGCCTGAAGGGCACCCGCCACGTCATCGACATCCGCAACCTCGGCCTGATCGGCGCGGTGGAGCTGGAGCCGATCGCCGGCAGGCCGACCGCGCGGGCCTACGACCTGTTCATCAAGTGCTTCCAGAAGGGGGTGGGCATCCGCACCACCGGCGACATCGTCGCCTTGTCGCCGCCCTTCATCATCGAGAAGACGGAGATCGACCGGATCGTCGAGACCCTGCGCGAGACCCTGCAGACGCTGGATTGAGGAGGAGAGCCAAGCTTTTCCCCTTCACCGTCATTGCGAGGAGGCGAAGCCGACGAAGCAATCCATCGTCCCGCACGAGCTGACCGATGGATTGCTTCGCTGCGCTCGCAATGACGGTGTGGGACGGTGGGAGCGTCGTCAGACTTGTCGTACCGGGCATCCGCGGCGAGACTGGAACGGATCCTGAACCGCCCCTGACGCCCCGACCCGATGAGCACCCAGCCAGGCTTCCAGCTTCCGCCGCTCGCAGCCGTGCGGGTGTTCGAGGCGGCGGCCCGCCACCTCAGCTTCACCCGCGCGGCGGCGGAGCTGGGCATGACCCAGGCGGCGGTCAGCTACCAGATCCGCCTGCTGGAGGACCGGGTCGGCGCGCCGCTGTTCCTGCGCCTGACCCGCAAGGTGGCGCTGACCGAGGCCGGGGCGCGGCTGGCGCCGGTGCTGACCGAGGCGATGTCGCGCATGGCCGGGGCCTTCGCCGCGCTGCGCGACGACGCCGCCGGCGGGATGCTCTCGGTCACCACCGTGCTGACCCTGGCCTCGAACTGGCTGGTGCCGCGGCTCGCCCGGTTCCAGGTGGCGCATCCGAAGGTCACGGTGCGGGTCGACACCGGCCAGGGCAATGTCGACTTCACCCGCGGCGACTACGACCTCGGCATCCGCTACGGCCGCGGCGTCTGGCCGGGGCTGGCGGCGCACTGGCTGATCCCGGTCGACTACACGCCGATGTGCAGCCCGGCGCTGCTGCAGCGGGCCGGGGGCCTGCGCCGGCCGCGCGACCTGCTGGGCCAGCCGCTCTTGTGGGACGACGCCGATGCCTGGCAGCGCTGGTTCGCGGCGGCGGGGGTGGCGGTGCCGGCCTCGGTCGCCGATGACGGGCTCCGGCTCGACACCCAGCAGATGATGGGCCAGGTGGCGAAGGCGGGGCAGGGCGTGGCGCTGCTCAACCCGCTGTTCTTCGCCGAGGAGCTGGCCTCGGGCCAGCTGGTGCAGCCCTTCCCGACGCTGCTGCGCGAGCAGGGCGGCTTCTACATCGTCCATCTCGAGACCCGCGGCCGCGTGCCGAAGATCGCGCTGTTCCGCGACTGGCTGCTGGCCGAGGCGGCGGCGGCGATGGCGGGGCGGCGGGATGGCTAGCTGCGGTCGAAGCCCAGGTCCCGGCGCAGCTGGTCGGACAGGCCGTTGGGGTCGAGCACGCGGCCCGCGGCCGGGCGCAGCAGCCGGCCGGCCGCGGCACGGAGGGTGGACAGGAGGCCGCGCCGAGGGCGAAGCCGGGGGATCGGGCGCGTGGGCGCCCGCTGGACAATGCTGATCATCTCGGTCTCCGGATGGCCCGGACGCATCATCTCAGCTGATGCGTGGCGACGGGCCGGTCGTTGCGATGGGGTCTGTATGGGAGGAATATCGCCCTTCCGCGGGCGCCCGACCAACGCGTTCTCGATAAGCGACGGATAAACAGCCTTTATGGATGAAGGATCAGCCTCCCGCCTGCCGCCGCTGCCGGCCATCCGCGTGTTCGAGGCCGCGGCGCGGCATCTCAGCTTCACCAAGGCGGCGGCGGAGCTGGGCATGACCCAGGCGGCGGTCAGCTACCAGATCCGCCTGCTGGAGGATCGGGTCGGCGCGCCGCTGTTCCGGCGCCTGACCCGCCGGGTGGAATTGACTGAGACCGGCGGACGCCTGGCGCCGGCGGTGACCGAGGCCCTGGCCCGGCTGGCCGGCGCCTTCGCCGCGGCGCGGGAGGACACCGGCGGGCTGCTGTCGATCACCACGATCCACACCTTCGCCACCAATTGGCTGGTGCCGCGGCTCGGCCGGTTCCAGCTGGCCCATCCCGGCATCGCCGTGCGGCTCGACACCAAGATGAAGCTGGTCGACTTCACCCAAGGGGAGAACGATGTCGGCATCCGCCACGGCATGGGCCTGTGGCCCGGCCTGGCCGCGCATCCGCTGATGCCGATCGAATACACCGCCCTGTGCAGTCCGGCGCTGCGCGACCGGGCCGGCGGGCTCGAGGACCCGCGCGACCTGCTGCGGCTGCCGCTGTTCTGGGACAGCGGCGACGGCTACTGGCAGCGCTGGTTCGCCGCGGCCGGCGTGGTCGTGCCCTATGGCGTGTCCGATGGCGGCATGCGGCTGGAGAATCAGCAGATGCTGGGGCGAGCGGCGCAGGCCGGGCAGGGCGTGGCCCTGGTCAACCCGACCTTCTTCCTCGACGAGCTGGCTTCGGGGGAACTGATCCGGCCTTTCCCGTTCAGCATCCGCGAGGAAGGCTCGTACTACCTCGTCTATCTGGAAAGCCGCCGCGATGTGCCGAAGATCGCCGCCTTCCGCGAGTGGCTGCTGGCCGAGATCGCGACGGATGGAGGGCAGGGTTCCGCGGCCCAGTGAGCGATGGGCACGAGCTTGCGCTTGACTTCTTGTTCTTGATTTGTTCTGATGAGATGCGCCGAAGCTCACGGTGAGCACAGATTGCCTCTCCCGCTTGCGGGAGAGGTCGGACATCCGAAGGATGTCCGGGTGAGGGGACGGCTCGGTCTCGCCGAAAGCACCGCTTTACCACGAGCGAGCGCATGATCCGCCTGGTCCTGAAATGTCGATCCTGGTGTCGCGGCCGAGCCGCCCTCACCCGGTCTCGCTACGCGAGCCCGACCTCTCCCGCAAGCGGGAGAGGCAACGAACAGACCGCGGCCTCAGGCCGGCCGCGTCGCCCCGTCATAGGTCAGGATCGCGCCGTACAGCTCCGGCCGGCGGTCGCGGAACACGCCCCAGCTGGCGCGCTGGGCCCGGATGGCGTCGAGGTCGAAGCGGGCGACCAGCACCTCCTCCTCGGTCCGGCCGGCCTGGGCCACCAGCGCGCCGGTCTGGTCGGCGATGAAGGAGGAGCCGTAGAAGGTCTGGCTGAAGCGCTCGCCCTCTTCGGTGCCGATGCGGTTGGAGGCGACCAGCGGCACCAGGTTGGCACCGGCATGGCCCTGCATCACCCGGGTCCAGTGCGCCTGGCTGTCGAGGCCGCCATCCTGCGGCTCGCTGCCGATCGCGGTCGGGTACAAGAGCACGTCGGCGCCCATCAGCGCCATGCAGCGCGCCGTCTCCGGATACCACTGGTCCCAGCAGATGCCGCAGCCGACCACGCCGTAGCGGGTCTTCCACACCTTGAAGCCGGTGTCGCCGGGGTTGAAGTAGAACTTCTCCTCATAGCCAGGCCCGTCCGGGATATGCGACTTGCGGTAGACGCCCAGCACGCTGCCATCGGCGTCCACCATGGCGATCGAGTTGTAATAGGCGTTGTTGGCCCGCTCGAACACGCTGACCGGCATCGCCACCTGCAACTCCGCCGCCAGCCGGCGGAACCGTTCCACCACCGGATGGCCGTCGATCGGCTGGGCCAGGGCGAAGTGCGTCTGCAGCTCGTCGCGGCAGAAATAGGGGGCGGCGAACAGCTCCTGCGGCAGCACGATCTGGGCGCCGCGGCCGGCGGCCTGGCGCACCAGCGCCTCGACCCGGTCCAGGGTCTCGGCCTCGTTCCAGGTGCAGAAGGTCTGGGTGGCGGCGACGGTGACGGTGGGCATCGGATTCTCCTAGACACTCTGCGGCTGGCGTCGCCGCGGCCGGCTGTCGGCGGCGCTGGTGCGGCCGCGGGCGCGGCGGCGTTCCTTCAGCCGCTGCAGCGTGGCCAGGCGCCAGGCATTGTCAGCGTCGCGCCAGGCCGCGATCTCCTCCATCGTCCGCAGACAGCCGGCGCACAGGCCGGTCCCGGCCTCGAGCGTGCAGACGCCGATGCAGGGCGAGACGATTGGGGGCAGATCGGAGGTCATGGCCCCCTCCAGGTAACCCGGCGGCGGGCCCGGTTCAAGGCGGCTCATGCGGCCTCGCGGCGCGGTGTCGTGACCGGGCGAGGCCGGGTCGCAGGCGCGATGGTCGCCCGGGCCTCGGGGCGTAGCATCGGGACTCTGCGAGAAGGATTGCCAGCGATGACCGACGCCCCCGCCACTCCATCGGACGAGACCCAGGACACCGGCGGCCGGGCCGGCCGGCGCGGCCGCGGCGGCGCCGAGGCCCGTCGTGCCCTGCGCCGCGGCGGCGGGCTGCAGCAGCTGAAATACATCTCGCGCAAGATCCCGCTCTACGAGGTCCTCAAGACCGACGGGCTGGAGCTGATCGAGCACAACGCCGACACGGTGCTGGAGGAGATCGGCCTCGAGTTCCGCGACGACGAGGAGACGCTGGAGCTGTGGCGCGCGGCCGGCGCCGACGTCAAGGGCACCCGCATCCGTTTCCCGCGCGGCCTGTGCCGGCAACTGGTGCAGGCGACCGCGCCGCGCGAATTCACCCAGCACGCCCGGAACCCGGAGCGCACGGTGCAGATCGGCGGCGGCAACACCGTCTTCGCCCCGGTCTATGGACCTCCCTTCATCCGCACCCTCGACGAAGGCCGCCGCTACGCCCGGATCGAGGATTTCCGCAACTTCGTGAAGCTCGCCTACATGACGCCGGCGATGCACCATTCCGGCGGCACCGTGTGCGAGCCCGTCGACCTGCCGGTGAACAAGCGGCATCTCGACATGGTCTATGCCCACATCAAGTACTCCGACAAACCCTTCATGGGCTCGGTGACGGCGCCGGAGCGGGCCGAGGACACGGTCGCCATGGCGCGGCTGGTGTTCGGCGAGCGCTTCGTCGACGAGAACTGCGTGCTGATCAGCCTGATCAACGCCAATTCGCCGATGGTGTGGGACGGCACCATGCTCGGCGCCTTGAAGACCTACGCCCGAGCCAACCAGGCGGTGATCGTCACCCCCTTCATCCTGGCCGGCGCCATGGCCCCGGTGACCAGTGCCGGCGTGCTGACCCAGACCCTGGCCGAAAGCCTGGCCGGCATGGCCACGGCGCAGCTGTGCCGCCCCGGTGCGCCGGTGGTGTTCGGCTCCTTCGCCAGCTCGATCTCGATGCAGTCGGGCGCGCCGACCTTCGGCACGCCGGAGCCGGCGCTGGTGCTGTACGGCGCCGCCGCCCTGGCCCGGCGTCTTGGCGTGCCGTTCCGCTCCGGCGGGTCGCTATGCGGTTCCAAGGCCGCCGACGCGCAGGCGGCGTTCGAGAGCGCCCAGACCCTGCTGCCGACCATGCTGGGGGGCGTGAACTTCGTGCTGCACGCGGCCGGCTGGCTTGAGGGCGGCCTGGTCAGCTCCTATGAGAAGTTCATCCTCGACGCGGACCAGCTCGGCATGATGCAGGTGATGGCCGAGGGCATCGACCTCAGCGAGAACGGCCAGGCGATGGACGCGATCCGCCAGGTCGGGCCGGGCAGCCACTATCTCGGCTGCGACCACACCCAGCGCAATTTCGAGACCGCCTTCTACCGCTCGACCATCGCCGACAACAACTCGTTCGAGCAGTGGGAGGCCGAGGGCCGGCAGGACGCCTCGCAGCGCGCCAACACGATCTGGAAGCGCATGCTGGAGGAGTACGAGGCCCCGGCGATCGACCCCGCCATCGACGAGGCGCTGCAGGACTTCATGCGCCGCAAGAAGGACAGCATGCCCGACGCCTTTACGTGAGGGCTCAGCCGGAGAGCGTCTGCGCCTTCCGCAAGGCGGGGAACAGGCGCATCCACAGCAGCGCGACGGCGATGGTGCCGAGCCCGCCGATGATGCCGGCCGGCACGGCGCCCAGCAGCCCGGCCACCATGCCGGACTCGAACTCGCCGAGCTGGTTCGACGTGCCGATGAACAGCGAGTTCACGGCGCTGACCCGGCCGCGCATCTCGTCCGGTGTCAGCAACTGCACCAGCGAACTGCGGATCACCACGCTGACACTGTCCGCCGCGCCCAGCACGGCCAGCGCCATCAGCGACACAGCGAGGCTGGTGGAGGCGGCGAAGACCACGGTGGCCGCGCCGAACACCATCACCGCCGCGAACATCTTCAGGCCGACGGCGCGGCGCAGCGGCACCCGGGTCAGCGCCACCGACATGGTCAGCGCCCCGACGGCCGGGGCGGCGCGCAGCAGGCCCAGCCCCCAGGGCCCGGTCTGCAGGATGTCATGGGCGTAGATCGGCAGCAGCGCCGTCGCCCCGCCCAGCAGCACCGCGAACATGTCGAGCGAGATGGCGCCGAGGATCATCGGCCGGCTGCGGATATAGGCGATGCCGGAGAACACCGAGCGCAGCGTCGCCGGCTCGCGCCGCGGCGCCGGCCGCTCCAGCCGCATCAGGACCATCAGGCCGCAGGCACCGAGGAAGCAGGCGGCGGACAGGGCGAAGGGCACGGTGGTGCCGACGGCGTAGAGCAGCCCGCCGATCGAGGGGCCGACGATCGTCGCCGTCTGCATGGCGGAGGAGGAGACGGCCAGCGCCCGGGGCAGGACTCCGGCCGGGACCACCCCCGGCAGCAGCGCCGCCATGGTCGGCTGCTCGAAGGCGCGGGCCGCGCCCAGCACCAGCACCGCGGCGAAGATGCCCGGCACGGTCAGCCAGCCGTCGAGGATGCCGAGCGCCAGCACCACCAGGGTCAGGCCCTCGACCAGCAGGCAGATCCGAACGATCCGGCGGCGGTCGTAGCGGTCGGCGACATGCCCGACCAGCAGCGTCAGAACCACCATGGGCAGGAACTGGAACAGCCCGACCAGCCCGAGGCTATAGGCGCTGCCGGTCAGGGCATAGACCAGCCAGCCGATGGCGACGGCCGACATCTGGAAACCGATGGCGGACAGCACCCGCGCGCCCCAGAACACCAGGAAGGACGGATGGTCGAGCAGCCGGTCGCTGCCCAGGGCGGTGGTGCTCATCGGTGGCGGATCTATCCCGGGTCCCAGGCGAACAGGTCGAGCGGCTCGGCGAAGCCCTTCAGCGGGTACGGGCCGATGCTGCGGCAGCCGGGGCGGCCGAGCAGCGACGCGAAGCGCGGCGACATCAGCAGCGGCTCGCCGGTGGTGGCGCAGGCGGTCTGGATCCGGCTGACCAGGTTGACGTCGCGCCCGATCACGGTGAAGTCCAGCCGCCCGCCGGAGCCGATATTGCCATAGGCGACCTCGCCGTGATGCAGCGCCACCCCGGCGCTCAGCGGCGTGCCGGCCTGGGAGGCGGAGTGGATGCGGTCCAGGGCCAGGCGGGCCGCCTCGAAGGCCGCGGCGCAGCTGGCCACCGCCCCGTCGTCGAGATGGAAGAAGGCCAGCACCGCGTCGCCCATGAACTTCAGCACCTCGCCCCCGCCGGCGGTGATGGCCGGGACGATCTGGTCGAAATAGAGGTTCAGCCGGTCCAGCATCTGCTCGGGCGGCAGCCGGTTCGACAGCACGGTGAAGTCGCGCAGGTCGCACAGCAGCAGCGCCGCCTCCAGTGTCTCGACGTCGCCGCGCCGGATGTGGCCGTCCAGGATGCGCCGGCCGGTGATTGGGCCGACATAGGTGTTGAGCAGGGTCGCCTCGGTCGCCCGCAGCAGGCGGATCTCGCAGGCGCCGCGCAGGGCGGGGACGATGCGCCGCAGCACCGCGCGGCCCTCCGGCCCGAACCCGTCTGGCCGCCGCGTGGCGAAAACGGCGGCGCTGGCCGGGCCATGGCTCATCACCAGCGGCACCACCTCCGCCACCGCCAGCTCACGACCATGGAAGAAGTCCAACTCCTCGAGCCCGGCCATCTCCTCCGGCGTCGACAGGCTCAGCCAGATCCGGGTTTCGGTGGCCCGCCGGATCGGGTTGGTGGCGAAGTAGGGCATGCGCTCGATCGAGTTGTCGCGGTCGCGCTGCTCCACCGGCTCGCCCTCCGTCCAAGCGAAGGTGCGGGCCAGGATCTGGGGGTGCAGCGTGCGCAGCGACAGGCTCAGCCGGTCGAGCGGCAGGCCGAGCGCACGCAGCCGCCGGCCAAGGCCGGTCAACATGGCGGTGCCCGAGGCATCGTGGCATTCGTCGCTCGACAGCCATTCGATCAGGTCGGGGAGGGTGGCGGAAACCGGGTCGGAAGAGGTCATCTCGGACCGATGCTCAGGACTATGCTGCACTATAGGACCGGCCGCTGCCGTCGGCATCGCGCTTTCGGCGCAGGCCAGGGACGATTGCGGCTTGGCCGTGACCGGCGATAACCTGCCCTTATCAAGCATTCCTTTCCGGAGGCCCGATGGTCATCCGCCAGCTCGAATACCTCGTCGCGCTCGCCCGCGAGAAGCACTTCGCCCGCGCGGCCGAAGCCTGCCGCGTGTCGCAGCCGGCGCTGTCCACCGCCCTGCGCCAGCTGGAGGAGGAGCTGCAGGTGCCGATCGTCGAGCGCGGCCACCGCTTCCAGGGCTTCACCCGCGAGGGCGCCCTGGTGCTTGAGTGGGCCAAGAAGATCCTGGCCGACCGCGACGGGCTGGCGCAGGAACTGGCGATGCTGCAGCAGGGCTTGGCCGGCAAGCTGCGGATCGGCGCCGTGCCCTCGGCCTTGCCGATCGTGTCGCTGATCACCTCGCCCTTCGCCCAGTCACACCCGGCCGTGACGGTCTCGGTGCTGTCGCAGACCTCGATCCAGATCGAGGCCGGGCTGGAGAATTTCGAGATCGATGTCGGCGTCACCTATCTCGACAACGAGCCGCTGCGCCATGTCCGCAGCCTGCCGCTGTACCAGGAGGACTACATCCTGCTGATGCCGGCGGACCAGGCGCCGCCGTCGCGCCGGACCATGCCCTGGACCGAGGCGGCGGAGCTGCCGCTGTGCCTGCTGACCCCGACCATGCAGAACCGGCGGATCATCGACGGCATCTTCCGGTCGGTCGGCTGCGCGCCGCATGCGGCGGTGGAGACCGACAGCATCATCAACCTGTGCTCCCACGTCCGGTCCGGCTTCTGGTCCAGCGTCATGCCGCGGGCGCTGCTGCACCTGTTCGGGGTGCCGGCCGGCACCCGGGCCTTGCGGCTGGTCGACCCGGCCGCCACCCGCACCGTCGGGCTGGTGATGGCGGACCGCGACCCTCCGTCGCCCCTGGCGCGCGGCCTATTCGACACCGCCCGTACCTTGGATCTCGACGCCGAGCTGCAGGCTACGCCGCTGCAGCCGGTAGCTTGATAAATGGCGTTTATCGATTCATCCGGGCTTTGTATTTGAATCTGGTATACGCGCCCGGACATCCTAAGTTAATCGGGTGGCAGGCAAGGCCGCCCGGTCCAACGAACCCGAAAAGGGAGTGGGACGGATGCCGGAACGCCGAGGCTGGGACGCCGAGGTGGCGCGTGACGTGATCGCATCGCATGGTGCGACCGAGGGACCGCTGCTGCCGATTCTGCACGATCTGCAATCGATCTTCGGCCATGTGCCGCGCGAAGCCGTGCCGCTGCTGGCGGACGCGCTGAACCTGTCCCGCGCCGAGGTGCATGGCGTCATCACCTTCTATCACGATTTCAGGGCCGAGCCTGCGGGCCGCCACGTGCTGAAGCTGTGCCAGGCCGAGGCCTGCCAGTCGATGGGTGCGCGCGACCTGGCCGAGCAGCTGCGCCGGCGGCTCGACATCGGGCTGCATGAGACCACGGCGGACGGCCGGATCACGGTCGAGCCGGTCTACTGCCTCGGCAACTGCGCCTGCGCCCCGGCGGCGATGGCGGATGGCGAGCTGGTCGGGCGGATCGACGCCAAGCGCCTCGACCGCATCGTCGACGCCATGGAGGCCGCGCGATGAAGGTCTTCGTCCCCCGCGACGCCGCCGCGATCTCGGTCGGCGCCGATGATGTCGCCCGCGCCATCCAGGCCGAGGCCGCCGCCCGCGGCGTCGAGCTGCAGCTGGTGCGCAACGGCTCGCGCGGCCTGCTGTGGCTGGAGCCGTTCGTCGAGGTCGAGACGCCGGAGGGCCGCATCGGCTACGGCCCGGTGACGGCCGAGGACGTGCCCGGCCTGTTCGCCGCCGGCCTCGCCGAGGGCGGCGACCATCCGTTGCGCCACGGCCGACCTGAAGAGATCCCCTACCTCGCCAAGCAGCAGCGCCTGACCTTCGCCCGCTGCGGCATCACCGACCCGCTGTCGCTGGACGATTACGAGGCTCATGACGGGCTGAAGGGCCTGCGCGCCGCCCTGGCGATGGAGCCTGCGGCGATCGTCGAGACGGTTACCGCATCGGGCCTGCGCGGCCGCGGCGGCGCCGGCTTCCCGACCGGCATCAAGTGGCGCACCGTGCTGCAGGCCGAGGCCGACCGGAAATACATCGTCTGCAACGCCGATGAGGGCGACAGCGGCACCTTCGCCGACCGGATGATCATGGAGGGCGATCCCTTCCTGCTGGTCGAGGGCATGACCATCGCCGGCATCGCCGTCGGCGCCACCAAGGGCTTCATCTACATCCGCTCGGAATACCCGCATGCGGTGGCGGCGATGAACGCGGCGATCGACATCGCCTATCAGCGCCGCGTGCTGGGGCCCAGCGTGCTGGGCAGCGGCAGGCGCTTCGACCTCGAGGTCCGGGTCGGCGCCGGCGCCTATATCTGCGGCGAGGAGACGTCGCTGCTCGAGAGCCTGGAGGGCAAGCGCGGCACGGTGCGGCCGAAGCCGCCGCTGCCGGCGCTGAAGGGCCTGTTCGGCAAGCCGACGGTGATCAACAATGTGCTGTCGCTGACCTCGGTGCCGATCATCCTCGACAAGGGCGCCGCCTTCTACGCCGATTACGGCACCGGCCGGTCGCGCGGCACCCAGCCGCTGCAGCTGGCCGGCAACGTCAAGCGCGGCGGGCTGATCGAGGTCGCCTTCGGCCTGACCCTGCGCGAGTTGATCGAGGAGTTCGGCGGCGGCACCGCCAGCGGCCGGCCGTTCCGCGCCGTCCAGGTCGGCGGCCCGCTCGGCGCCTATTTCCCGGAGAGTCTGCTGGACACGCCGCTCGACTACGAGTCGATGGCGGCGAAGAAGGGCATGCTGGGCCATGGCGGCGTCGTGGTGTTCGACGACCGCGTCGACCTCGCCGTCCAGGCCCGCTTCGCCATGGAGTTCTGCGCCATCGAAAGCTGCGGCAAGTGCACGCCCTGCCGCATCGGGTCGACCCGCGGCGTCGAGACCATCGACAAGATCATCGCCAGCCGGGAGACGGGCGGGCATGAGCTCGGCCGCAACCTGACGCTGATCGAAGACCTGTGCGAGACCATGCTGGACGGGTCGCTCTGCGCCCTCGGCGGCCTCACCCCCTATCCGGTGCTCAGCGCCCTGACCCACTTCCCCGATGATTTCGACCGCGCGCCTGCCCCGGCGCAGGCCGCGGAATAAGGAGGCCATCCGATGGCTCTCGTGACGGAACAGGACTTCGGGACCCCGGCGCGGCTGTCGCCCAGCCTGGTGACGCTGGAGATCGACGGCCAGGTCGTGACCGTGCCGGCCGGCACCTCGGTGATGCGCGCGGCGGCGGAGGTCGAGACCGCGATCCCGAAGCTGTGCGCGACCGACAGCCTGGAGCCGTTCGGCTCCTGCCGGCTCTGCGTCGTCGAGATCGAGGGGCGGCGCGGTACGCCGGCGTCCTGCACCACGCCGGTCGAGCCCGGCATGAAGGTCCGGACGCAGACGCCGAAGCTGGCGAAGCTGCGCCGGAACGTGATGGAGCTCTACATCTCCGACCACCCGCTGGACTGCCTGACCTGCTCCGCCAACGGCGATTGCGAGCTGCAGGACATGGCCGGCGTCGTCGGCCTGCGCGAGGTCCGCTACGGCTATGACGGCGCCAACCATCTGGTCGGCGAGAAGGACACCTCCAACCCGTATTTCACCTTCGACCCGACCAAGTGCATCGTCTGCTCGCGCTGCGTCCGGGCCTGCGAGGAGGTGCAGGGCACCTTCGCCCTGACCATCGACGGGCGCGGCTTCGCCTCCTTCGTCTCGGCCGGCCAGGATGACGGCTTCAAGGAGAGCGAGTGCGTCTCCTGCGGCGCCTGCGTCCAGGCCTGCCCGACCGCGACGCTGATGGACAACAGCATCATCGATGCCGGCCAGCCCGACCATTCGGCGGTGACCACCTGCGCCTATTGCGGCGTCGGCTGCGCCTTCAAGGCCGAGATGAAGGGCACCGAGGTGGTGCGGATGATGCCGTACAAGGACGGCAAGGCGAACCACGGCCACAGCTGCGTCAAGGGCCGCTTCGCCTGGGGCTACGCCACCCACAAGGACCGGATCACCAAGCCGATGATCCGCAAGCAGATCACTGATCCGTGGCGCGAGGTGTCGTGGGAGGAGGCGATCGCCTATGCCGCCTCCGAGCTGAAGCGGATCCAGGCGACCTACGGCAAGGATTCGATCGGCGGCATCACCTCGTCGCGCTGCACCAACGAAGAGACCTACCTCGTCCAGAAGATGATCCGCGCCGGCTTCGGCAACAACAATGTCGACACCTGCGCCCGGGTCTGTCATTCGCCGACCGGTTACGGGCTGGGCCAGACCTATGGCACCTCGGCCGGCACCCAGGATTTCGACAGCGTCGACGAGACCGACGTGATGATGGTGATCGGCGCCAACCCGACCGACGCCCACCCGGTGTTCGGCAGCCGGATGAAGCGCCGGCTGCGCGAGGGTGCCCGGCTGATCGTGGTCGACCCGCGCCGCATCGACCTGGTGAAGTCGGCGCACATCAAGGCCGACCACCACCTGCAGCTGAAGCCCGGCACCAATGTCGCCATCGTCAACGCGATGGCCCATGTGATCGTGACCGAAGGGCTGGTGGCGGAGGATTATGTCCGCGAGCGCTGCGACATCGCCGAGTTCTCGCGCTGGACCGAGTTCATCGCCGATCCGCGCCATGCGCCGGAGGCGGTGGAGGAGCTGACGGGCGTGCCGGCGGCCGAGATGCGGGCGGCGGCGCGGCTGTACGCCACCGGCGGCCGGGCCGCGATCTATTACGGCCTCGGCGTCACCGAGCACAGCCAGGGGTCGACCATGGTCATGGGCATGGCCAACCTGGCGATGCTGACCGGCAATGTCGGCCGGCGCGGCGTCGGCGTGAATCCGCTGCGCGGCCAGAACAACGTCCAGGGCTCCTGCGACATGGGGTCCTTCCCGCACGAGTTCCCGGGCTATCGCCACGTCGCCGGCGACGAGGTGCGGAAGATCTACGAGGACATGTGGGGCACGGCGCTGTCGGCCGAGCCGGGCCTGCGCATCCCGAACATGCTCGACGCCGCGGTCGAGGGCGGGTTCAAGGGCCTGTATGTGCAGGGCGAGGACATCGCCCAGTCCGACCCCGATGTGAAGCATGTCACGGCCGGCCTGGCGGCGATGGAATGCGTCATCGTCCAGGATTTGTTCCTGAACGAGACCGCCAGCTACGCCCATGTGTTCCTGCCCGGCTCCTCCTTCCTCGAGAAGGACGGCACCTTCACCAATGCCGAGCGGCGGATCAGCCGCGTCCGGCGCGTCACCCCGCCCAAGGCCGGCTACGCCGACTGGGAGGTGACGATGCTGCTGTCCGACGCGCTGGGCTACAAGATGGGCTACAGCCATCCGAGCGAGATCATGGACGAGATCGCCCGGACCACGCCGAGCTTCGCCGGCGTGTCGTTCCAGCGGCTGGACGAGCTGGGCTCGGTGCAGTGGCCGTGCAACGACGCGGCGCCGGAAGGCACGCCGATCATGCATATCGACCACTTCGTCCGCGGCAAGGGCCGGTTCATGATCACCGAGTTCGTGCCGACCGAGGAGCGCACGGGCCCGCGCTTCCCGCTGGTGCTGACCACGGGGCGCATCCTCAGCCAGTACAATGTCGGCGCCCAGACCCGGCGCACCGAGAATGTCGCCTGGCATGACGAGGACGTGCTGGAGATCCATCCGACGGACGCGGAGAACCGGGGCATCCGCGACGGCGACTGGGTGGCGCTGCACAGCCGGTCGGGCGAGACCAGCCTGCGGGCCAAGATCTCGGAGCGGATGCAGCCCGGCGTCGTCTACACCACCTTCCACCATGCCGAGACCGGCGCCAACGTCGTCACCACCGACTATTCCGACTGGGCGACGAACTGCCCGGAATACAAGGTGACGGCGGTGCAGGTGCGGCGGGTCAACCACCTGTCCGACTGGCAGATCGGGTACCGCGAGCTGCGCGAGAAGACGATCCAGATCGAGCGGCCGCAGCAGGCGGCGGAGTAGCCATGGCCCTGCCTCCCACCGATCTGCGCCTGCCGGCCCGGCGGCTGACCCGGGACGACCGGGTCGAGCCGGTGGAGGAGGTGGTCGCGGCCGAGGTGCCGGTGGCGTTGATCTATAACGGCCTGTCCTATGCCGTGATGATGGCGTCGCCGGCGGATCTCAAGGACTTCGCCCTCGGCTTCAGCCTGACCGAAGGCCTGGCCGACGCGCCGTCCGACCTGACGGTCGAGGCGGTCACGGGCGACGAGGAGCGCGGCGTCGAGGTGCGGATGGCGCTGCGCGGCGCGCAGTTCTCCCAGATGCTGCAGAAGGTGCGGAACATCACCGGCCGCACCGGCTGCGGCATCTGCGGCACCAGCGACCTCGACACCCTGCACGGCCGCAAGCGCCGCGCGCCGAAGCCGATCGAGGTCGAGCTGGTGGCGATCCGCCGGGCGCTGCATGACCTCGATGGGATGCAGGACATCCGCAGCCGCACCGGCGCCGTCCACGCCGCCGCCTGGGCCGACCGCGAGGGCCGGATCCGGCTGGTGCGCGAGGATGTCGGCCGGCACAACGCACTCGATAAGCTGGTGGGCGCCCTGGCCCGCGCCGGCATCGATGCGGGGCAGGGGATCTGCGTGATCACCAGCCGCTGCAGCTTCGAGATGGTGCAGAAGACGGCCGCGGCCGGGATCCCGGTCCTGGTCGCGATCTCGGCGCCGACGACGCTGGCGATCGACACGGCCAAGGCGGCCGGCGTCACCCTGGTGGCCTTCGCCCGCCGCGATGCCATGACCGCCTACACCGATTTCTCTCCCTTGCTCCCAGTCAAGGTCGAAGCATGAGCGGCAGCGCCGACAAGATCATCCGCATGGCGAACCAGATCGCCACCTTCTTCGCCTCCTATCCTCAGGACGAGGCGGTGGCCGGCGTGCGCAAGCACATCAAGGATTTCTGGGAGCCGCGGATGAAGGCCCAGATCCGTGCCGAGGTGGCGGCCAAGAACGCCGAGCTGAACCCGCTGGTGGTGCAGGCGGTCGAGACCCTTCCGGGCTGACCGCGCGACCCGGGTGGACGACGGGCTGTGGCCGATTATGATGTCGGCCGGGCAAAGCCGGGGTCCGCATGGGGTCGATCACAGCGTCGGTCAAGCGCTACGAGGTCTGGCTCGAGGAGCAGCTCGGCCGTCAGCTCGTGCAGGCCGATCTCGACCGCAAGCACCGCAGGATGGAGGAGAGCGATTTCCTCTTCCTGCGCGCCACCTGCTTCCGCTGGGCCGAGACCGCGCATGAGCTGTGCCCCGGCCTGATGGGCGCGCCGCGCGTCGTCTCGGTGGGCGACGCCCATATCGGCAATTTCGGGCTGTGGCGCGATGCCGAGGGGCGGCTGATCTGGGGCGTGAACGATTTCGACGAGGCGGCGGAGACGCCTTACGCCCTCGACCTCGTCCGCCTGGCGGCCAGCGCCCTGCTCGCACGGGGCCGCGACCGCTCGGTCGCGCTCGACGAGATCTCCGCCGCCATCCTCGGCGGCTATGTCGAGGGGCTGCGGGCGCCGGCTGCCTTCGTGCTGGAGCGGCGGCATCTCTGGCTGCGCGACCTGGTGCTGGCCAGCGACGAGGAGCGCGAGCGGTTCTGGTCGGCGCTGGAGCAGCTGCCGCACGCCTCGGCGCCGCGGGCCTATCGCGAGGTGCTGGCCGCCGCCATGCCGGATTCGGATCTGGCGGTGGTCACCGTCCGGCGGGTGGCGGGGCTCGGCAGCCTCGGGCGACCGCGCTGGGTCGGGCTGGCCGACTGGCATGGCGGGCCGGTGGCGCGCGAGGCCAAGCCGCTGCTGCCCTCGGCCTGGTCGCTGATCCAGGGCGGCGACCGCAAGATGCGTTTCGCCGAGATCGCCTTCAGCAAATACCGGATCGCCGATCCCTGGCTGAAGCCGCGCAAGGGCATCGTCGTCCGCCGGCTGGCGCCGAACAGCCGCAAGCTCGATTTCCCGGCGCTGGCCGATCCCGGCCTGATGCGGCGGCTGCTGACGGCGATGGGGGCGGAGCTGGCCAATCTGCACTCCGCCCGCCGCTCCCGCGCCCGCGCCATCGCCGAGGATCTCGAGGCGCGGAAGCCGGCCTGGCTGCGCGACGCCGCCGGCAGGGTCGCCGAGGCGACGCGGCAGGACCGGGTGGCGTGGCGGGCCCGGCGCTGAGAGACCGTTTGGAAATGCTACTGGCGTGGCCGTCTGATGGCGGTTTCTCCGCTTCCGGTGCTCACGGACTTGAACGTCCGCTGCGCTCCGGTTCTCGAAACCACCACCAGCCGACTCACGCCAGCGCATTTCGAAACGGTCTCTGAAGATAGGACGAGGACAGGGTGATGCAGCGCATGGGCATGTGCATCCGGCTGAAGCCGGATACGGTGGCGGAGTATCTGCGGCTGCACCAGGCCGTCTGGCCCGAGGTGCTGGCGATGATCAGCGCCTGCCACATCCGCAACTATTCGATCTTCCTGAAGCAGCCGGAGAACATCCTGTTCGGCACCTGGGAGTATCACGGGGCTGATTTCGCCGCCGACATGGCGCGGATGGCGGGCGATCCGAGGACGCGGGAATGGTGGGCGCTGTGCGCGCCGTGCCAGGAACCGTTCGAGACCCGCGAGGAGGGGGAGTGGTGGGCCATGATGCCGGAGGTCTTCCACCTCGATTGAAACGCCCTCCGCGCCATCGTGAAGCCTCCGTGAACCGCGGCTTTCACGCTGCGAAAATCCGGTGGGAGACCTCCCAAATGGGGGTGTCGGTGCGCTGCCGGATCCATGACACTCCGACTACCGCCTCGACCCCGTCGGGGCGGCCGGCGAAGGCTTCGCCGGACTGACTCCATTGCTCCACTTCAGGGCCGGCCCGTACCGCAACCGGGCCGGCCTCTTTTCCTGGCGCCGGAGCCTGGAGCAGGAGCGGCGCCGGATACGGCGTTATCGCGGCTTTGACCGGCCTGCCGGAAGCTGGATCTGCTGTGCGATATGGTCGGCCAACTCGCCGAGCGCGTCGCTCATCGTCCGGACCTCGGCGGCGGTGCTGTCGTCGGCCGGGCGGCGGGTGATCCGCGCCGTCTCGGTCCGGGGCCGGCCGCCCGACTTGCGCTGCACCCGCCACTGCGCCTCCAGCACCACCGTGCCGTCGGCCTCCGGGTCGAAGCGGCCCAGCGCCAGCTCCACCGTCAGGGCCTCGTCGCCGGACAGCGTCCGGCTGGTGGTGACGACCGAGCCCGCGGGCAGCCGGGCGGCCAGGTCGTCGGCCAGCACCCGCTGCACCATGTTGGCCAGCGGCTCGCCCCAGCGCTCGAACTCCTCGACCCCGAGCTCGACCGTGCCGGAGCGCCGGACGATCTGCGGCCGGTCGAGATATTTCGGAACCTCGACCGCCGCCACCGAGGCCGTGACCGGCCGTCCCGCAACGGCCGCGCCCGGCACGGTCGCCAGGGTGTAGACCTTGGGTGGCGTCGATGAGCAGGCGGCCAGCGCCGCGGCGGCCAGGAGCCCGGCGAGGAGCCCGCGGCGGGGCAGGGGCAAAGCGCGCATCAGTCCAGCCCTCCGGTCTTGCCCCGGATCAACGCCTCGGGGTGCTGCTCGAGATAGTCGGAAAGGATGCGGACCGACCGCAACGTGTCCTCGACCTGGCTCATAAGCCGGGTCAGGTCGCGCTTGAAGGTCGACTCCGCGCCATAGCCCTGGTTCATCGAGCCCAGCGTGCCGCTGAGCCGCTGCACCGCCTGCTGCGCCGTGGCGAGCAGCGGCGGCAGCTTCTCGATCACCGGGCCCAGATCGGTGTTGGCCTGGCTCAGCAGCTGCTGGGTGGAGGACAGGGCGCCGGCCAGGGAGCGCAGCGACTCCGTGATCTCCGGCGCCGCGGCCAGCGTCTCGACGGATTTCAGCGTCGCGTTGGCCTGGTCGATCAGCTTGTCGAGGGGCAGCGCCGACACCTTGTCGAGGATGCCGTTGATCGACCGCATGGCGCTGTCGAGCTGCCCGGGAATGCTCGGGATCACCGGATAGCGGTCGCCGGTGCCCAGCTCCGCCGGCGCCGCGTCGGGATACATGTCGAGGGTGACGACCATCTGGCCGGTGATCAGGTTGCCGGTCTTCAGCTGCGCCCGCAGCCCGCGCCGGACCAGCCCCGCGACGACGGCGCCGCTGCCGAAATTCTCCTCGGTGCCAACCAGCTCGATCCGCTGCGGCTCGACCTCGATCGTCACCGGGATGCGCGCCTGGCCCGCGGCGGCGTCGTATTGCAGCCGGATATCCGTGACCTGGCCGACCTTGAGGCCATGCCATTCGACCGCGGCGCCCGGCGCCAGGCCGCCGACCGATTCGTTGAAATACACCAGATAGGGCAGGCGGACCGTGTACTGCGCCTCATCCACGCTCTGCTGGTCCTTGAACAGCGGAAAGGTGGTGCCCGCCTTGGCCGGCTGGCCGGTCCGGGCGGTGGCCGGGGTGTCGAAGGCGAGGCCGCCGGCCAGCACTGCCTGCAGGGATTCGAGCTGCAGCTTCAGCCCCTGCGGCCCGGTGGTCAGCGAGATGCCGGCCGCGTTCCAGAACCGCGTCCCGGCGTAGACTTGGCGGTCGAACGGCGCGCGGATGAAGGCGTGGATCGTCACGCCCGCCTCGAGGTTCGAGGAATCGAAGCCCATCACCTGGCCGACCTGGACGTCGCGGAAATAGATCGGCGACCCGGCGCCGACCGAGCCGATCCGGTCGGCGGTCAGCAGGAACTCGGTGCCCGGCACGTCGGCCCGCACCACCGGCGGATCCTCCAGCCCGGTGAAGCTGCGCTCGCTGTCGCCCTGGCCGGGGTCGAGCTCGATGAACGCCCCGGACACGATGGTCGAGAAGCCGGTCAGCCCGCCCGAGGCCGACAGGCGCGGCCGCACCACCCAGAAGCGCGTGCCCTGGCGCAGATGCGCCGTCGCCTCCCTGGTCATCTCGGCGGTCACCTCGACATGGCTCAGATCCTCGGACAGGGCGATGGTCTTGACCGTGCCGAACACCACCTCCTTGTGCTTGATCAGGGTCTTGCCGGCCTCCAGCCCGTCCGCGGACTGGAAGCTGATGGTGATGGTCGGCCCCTTCTCGGAGAAGGTGATCCAGGCGAGATAGACGCCGACCAGTGCCGCGACGATCGGCACCAGCCAGATCGGAGTCAGCCGGCGCTTGCGGTCGATGCGCGGGGCGGGGGCCGCCGGCCCGGGATGATCATCTGTCTCAGTCACGGTTTTCCCCCGCCGCGTCCCAGATCAGGCGCGGATCGAACGTCATGGCCGCGATCATGGTCACGATCACCACCGCGGCGAAGGAGACGGCGCCGATCCCGGGCTCGATCGTCGCCAGCTGGCCGAGCTGGACCAGCGCCACCAGGATCGAGATCATGAAGATGTCGATCATCGACCAGCGGCCGACCGCCTCGACGATGCGGTAGATCACGGTCCGGTTGCGCAGCTGGCCCCGGGCGCCGCGCTGGGTCGTGACCAGCAGGTAGATCAGCCCCGCCAGCTTCAGCACCGGCACGGTGATCGAGGCGAAGAACACCAGCGCGGCCAGCGGCCACATGCCGGAATCGGCCAGCTCGATCACCCCGCTGATGATCGTGTCCGGCGCGCCGCTGCCCAGCGAGATCACGGTCATCACCGGGAACAGGTTGGCCGGGATGTAGAGGATGATCGCGGTCACCACCAGCGCCCAGGTCCGGGTCAGGCTGTCCGGCCGCCGTCGGTGCAGCGCGGCGCCGCAGCGCGGGCAGGCACCATGGCCCCCGGCCGGCAGGTTCGAGACCAGGCCGCAGCCATGGCACAGCGCGGTCGGCCGGCGCGGGGCGGCCGTCGGGGTGGCCGGCACCAGGCCGCGGCGCTCGAACGCCCGCCACACCGTCTCGGTGTCCAGGCTGGTGCCGGCGGCGATGATCGCCAGCATCAGCCCGCCGACCGAATAGAGGCCGGGCCCGACCACGACGGTGGCGAGGTCGATCAGCTTCACATAGGCGACGAAGACGCCGAGGAGATAGACCTCCATCATTGCCCAGGGGCCCAGCAGGTCGGCCCAGCGGTACAGCCGCGGCAGCCAGCGCGGCGGCCGCCTCAGGCGCAGGCCGCCCAGCACCACGGCCAGCGTGCCCAGCCGCAGGCCGGGGGCCAGGAACATAGTCAGCGCCACCACCGCCGCCAGCTCCCACAGCCCCTGCCGGTACAGCGAGACCACCCCGGTGACCAGGCTGGCGCTCTGCACCCGGCCGGAGATCTCCAGCGAGATGAAGGGCAGGAGGTTCGCCATCAGGAACAGCACCAGCCCGGCGCAGGCATAGGCGAAGGCATGGTCCAGCGAGCTGGCACGGAACCGGTGCAGCGTCGCGCCGCAGCGGATGCAGCGCGCGGCGGTGCCGTCCGGCAGCACCGGCACGGCATGCCCCAGCCCGCATTCGTGGCATTCCATCAGGCGCGGGGCATTGGCTGAAAGGCCCGGCCCCGGGCTGGGCGACATGTGACCACTATCAGGCGTGTCGAGTGGTCTTCCCTGCACACAATGTCTCCAGCTTCCTGCTGTGAACCTCAGGTACCGGCAATATCCGGTCCATTCAAGATCTGTCGCCCGCCCGAAACAACTATTCGTTCAGGATTTGCATTGATGTCTCCGGGCGGGTGCCGCTACCGAAGGCCGCCTTGGTGTCCGGGCACGGCGCTGCGCATGTCCTGCGGAGACAGGTTGACGCTGCCGGGTTCAATCCGGCCCGTCACGGACCACATCACCGGGACCCACATCGTCTCGTCGGCATGGCTTCCGCATTGCTGTGGCGATCGCGGCGGCGTGGCAACGGAGCCGAGGTGCAGCCATGTCGATCCGCCCCATGTTCGGCCACGGGCAGATCCAGGCCCGCGAGGATGCGACGGTCCGGCTGCGCCGGGTTTCGTGGTTCGGCTCGCAGGTGCTGTACGACTGCCGGCGCTGGGTATGCCGGGAGGTGGAGATGCGGTGGTCCGCGCCGCGGCATCTGCTGGTGCTGACCGATGCCGGCCGCACCGCGGGCACCCGCGTCCAGGCCGAGGGCCGGCTGCTGTTCGACGGCCCTGACCGGCCGGGCGTGTTCACCTTCGTCCCGGCAGGGGCGGAGCGGACCGGCGTCTACCGCGATGCCGATCTGCGCTACTCGGCCCTCTGGATCGATCCTGCCTGGAATCAGGCCGGCCGCCTGGCGCGTCTGCCGATCGTGGTGAATCGCAGCGACGCCGTGATCGGCTCTCTGATCGGCGCGCTGCAGTCCGAGATCGCGCTCGGCTGCCGCCCCGATGCAGCCTATCTCGAGCATCTCGTCGCCGTGTTGGCGTTCCGGCTGGCGGCGCTGGACGGCGACCCGCCGCCGGCCCCGCGCCACGGGCGGCTCGGCAGCCGCGCCCTGGCCCGGGTCCGGGGCTATGTCGATGCCCATA
The DNA here is from genome assembly GCF_002195995.1 of Inquilinus limosus. Lineage (GTDB taxonomy): Bacteria > Pseudomonadota > Alphaproteobacteria > DSM-16000 > Inquilinaceae > Inquilinus > Inquilinus limosus_C. The sequence goes on along the minus strand of NZ_NHON01000006.1, from coordinate 106,705 downwards.
TCGCCGACGACATCTCGCTGGCTGGCATGGCCGAGGTTGCCGGCATGGGCGCCGACAGCTTCGCCCGGCGCTTCAAGGCCACGACCGGAATCGCGCCCTGGGCCTTCGTGCTGGAGGAGCGGATCCGCCGGGCCGAATCGATGCTCGGCGACCCTGCTTTGCCGATCGGGACCGTCGCCGCCCGGCTCGGCTTCTCGAGCCAGAGCCACTTCACCGCGACGTTCCGGCGCCTGCGCGGCACCTCCCCCCGGAGCTATCGGATGCGGATTCTTCCCGAATCCTGACAATGCTGCCGGCTTTCTGACAGCGGCCGGGCCGCGCGGCCCCCACCTCACCGGCATCGACGAGACTGGTCTCGTCCCGCAGACGGGGGATGCTCCATGGCCGCAGCCGACGGCAACACCGGACCGACGCGCCGCTCCGTGCTGGAGGCGGGCGCCGCGGCCAGCCTGGTCTTCACCGGCGCCGCGGCGCCCGCCGCCGCCCAGCCGCCCACGCCGATCCGGACGGCGACGATGCGCCTGTCGATCAACGGGCAGGGACGGGCGGTCGAGCTGGACACGCGGGCGACGCTGCTCGACGCGCTGCGCAACTCCCTCGGCCTGACCGGCTCGAAGAAGGGCTGCGACCACGGCCAGTGCGGCGCCTGCACGGTGCTGGTGAACGGCCGGCGCATCAACGCCTGCCTCACCCTGGCGGTGATGCATGAGGGCGACGAGATCGCCACCATCGAGGGGCTGGCGCGGGGCGATGCGCTGCATCCGATGCAGGCCGCCTTCGTCGCCCGCGACGCGTTCCAATGCGGCTATTGCACGCCCGGGCAGATCTGCTCCGCCATCGGCATGCTGGGCGAGGTGGATGCCGGCTGGCCGAGCCATGCCAGTGCCGATGTCGCCGCTGCCGTCACGCTCGACGATGCGGAGATCCGCGAGCGGATGAGCGGCAATATCTGCCGCTGCGCGGCCTATCCCAACATCGTTGCGGCCATCCGCGACGTGGCGGAGGCGTGACCGATGCAGCCCTTCACCTATGAGCGCGCAACAAGCGCGCACGGGGCGGCCGCGGCGGTCGGGGGACAACCGGGAGCCCGCTTCATCGCCGGCGGCACCAATCTGCTCGATCTGATGAAGCTCGGGGTCGAGCAGCCGACCCATCTGGTCGACATCAGCCGGCTGCCGCTCGACCGGATCGAGCCGATGCCGGAAGGCGGGCTGCGCATCGGGGCGCAGGTGCGGAACAGCGACCTTGCCGCCGACCCGGCGGTGCGGCGGCGCTATCCGGTGCTGGCCCAGGCGCTGCTGGCCGGCGCGTCCGGCCAGATCCGCAACAAGGCGTCGACCGGCGGCAACCTGCTGCAGCGCACCCGCTGCCCCTATTTCCAGGACCTGTCGCTGCCGTGCAACAAGCGCAGCCCCGGCTCCGGCTGCGCCGCCCTGGACGGTTTCAACCGCATGCACGCCGTGCTCGGCGCCGGCAGCGACTGCATCGCCGTCCATCCCTCCGACATGGCCGTCGCCCTGGCCGCGCTCGACGCCCGGATCGAGACGATCCGGCCCGATGGCGGGACGAGAGTGGTCCCGGTCACCGGGCTGCACCGGCCGGCGGGCACCGCGCCGGATGTGGAGACCGTGCTGCATCCCGGCGAGATGATCACGGCGGTGGTCCTGCCCCCGCCGCCGCCCGGCCGGCAGATCTACCGCAAGGTCCGGGATCGCGCCTCCTATGCCTTCGCCCTGGTCTCGGTCGCCGCCATCATCGACGCCGAGGGCGGGCGCATTCGCCGCGCCTGCATCGCCCTGGGCGGGGTGGCGCCGAAGCCCTGGCGCGCCGACGCCGCGGAGCGGTCCCTGGCCGGTGCCGCCGCGGCGGATGACGCCTACCGCGATGCCGCCGCGGTGGCCCTGGCCGATGCGAGGGGGCGGCCTGGCAATGAATTCAAGATCCAGCTGGCGCAACGGACGCTGCGGCACACCCTGGCCGCCGCCGTCGAGCGCGGGTGAGGGGAGCATGGCAGACATCATCGCGACGGACGTCACCGTGATCGGCAAGCCGGTCGACCGCATCGACGGCCCGCTCAAGGTCACCGGGCGGGCGACCTATGCCTATGAGCATGTGCCGAGCGAGGCACCGGCCTATGGCGTCATCCTCGGCGCGACCATCGCCAAGGGCCGCATCGCCGCGATCGACACGGCGGAGGCGGAGCGGGCGCCGGGCGTGCTGCATGTGATGACCCATCGCAACGCCCCGGCTCAGCCCGACTTCGGCCCGCCGCTGACCCCGACGCCGCCCGAGGTGTTCACTCGCGCCCGGCCCGTGCTCGCCGACGACCAAGTTCGCTACCATGACGAGCCGGTGGCGCTGGTGGTGGCCGAGAGCTTCGAGGCCGCGCGCGCCGCCGCCGGGCTGATCCGGGTCCGGTACGAGGCGGCGGCGGGCGCCTTCGAGCTGGCGCCCCGCCTGGCCGAGGCCTATGCGCCGCCGCGGACCAATGCCGGAATGCAGACCGACAGCGCCATCGGCGATTTCGAAGGAGCCTTCGCCGCCGCGCCGGTCAGGGTCGAGGCGATCTACCGGACGCCCTATGAGCATCACAATCCGATGGAGCCCCACGCCACGCTGGCCGAATGGTCCGGCGACATGGTGACGATCCGCACCGGGGCGCAGACCCTGGCGAATGTTCGGGCCGGCATCGCCAACACGCTCGGCATACCGTCGGAGAATGTCCGCATCGTCAGCCCCTTCACCGGCGGCGGCTTCGGTTCCAAGCTGATCGTGCATGCGGACACGGTGCTGGCCGCCCTGGCCGCACGGAACCTGCAGCGGCCGGTCAAGGTCGCCCTGACCCGGCAGCAGATGTTCGGCAACGCCGGACATCGGGCGGAGATGATGCATCTGGTCCGCCTCGGCGCGGATCGTGAGGGGCGGCTGACCGCCCTCGGCCATGACGTCTGCTCGGCCACCTCGCGTGTCGAGGAGTATTGCGAGCAGACGGCGGTCGTCACCCGGTCGCTCTACGCCGCCCCGAACCGGCTGACCCGGCACCGGCTGGTGCCGGTCGATCTCCGCCGTGGCGAATGGATGCGCTCACCGGGCGAGGCGCCGGGGCTGATCGCCTTCGAATGCGGCATGGACGAGCTGGCCGAACGGCTCGGCCTCGACCCGATCGAGCTGCGTATCCGCAACGAGCCGGCGCGGGATCCCGAGCGCGGCGTGCCTTTCGCCAGCCGCAACCTGGTCGGCTGCCTGCAGGAGGGCGCGCGTCGCTTCGGCTGGGACCGCCGCAGCGCCGCGCCGGGGCAGGTCCGCGAGGGCCGCAAGCTGATTGGCATGGGCATGGCCGCGGCGATCCGGCCCAACTATCTCGGTGCCGCCACCGCCCGGGTGGCGATCGATGCCCGGGCCCGGGTGACGGTACGGCTCGACATGACCGATATCGGCACCGGCACCTACACCATCCTGGCCCAGATCGCGGCCGAACGGCTCGGCGTGCCGCTCGCGGCCGTGACGGTGGAGCTCGGCGACAGCCGGTTCCCGCGCACCGCCGGCTCCGGCGGGTCCTGGGGCGCCGCCAGCTCCGGCTCTGCCGTCCATCAGGCCTGCCTCGCGCTGCGGGCGAAGATCGCGGCGGCCGCGGGGACAGGCGACGGCACGCTGTCGGCCGATTTCCTCGCCCGCATCGCCCCGGAGGGGCTCGAGGCCGAGGGGGCGTCCACCCCGATGGCGGCGAACCCCGACTACAAGGCTTTCTCCCAGCATTCCCACGGCGCGCAATTCGCCGAGGTCGCGGTCGACATCGACACCGGCGAGGTCCGGCTGCGGCGTATGCTGGCGGTGATCGATGCCGGCCGCCTGCTGAACGCCAAGACCGCGCGCTCGCAGGTGATCGGCGGCATGACCTGGGGCCTCGGCGCGGCGCTGATGGAGGAGACGCATCTCGACCCGCGCCATGGCCGCTTCGTCAACCGCGACCTCGCCGAATATCACGTCCCCGTCCATGCCGACGTACCGGAGCTGGAGGTCGTGTTCCTGGAGCAGCCGGACGAGAAGGCGAATCCGCTCGGCGCCAAGGGTCTCGGCGAGCTCGGCGTCTGCGGCGCCGGGGCAGCGGTGGCCAATGCCGTTCACAACGCCACTGGCGTGCGGGTGCGGGATTTCCCCATCACCCTCGACAAGCTGCTGCCGCACCTCCCCATGGCGGATGCGTGAGGGATTGCGTCCGCGTCGCCGCGGGAGCTGTCGGCCTCACTGACCAGGAATTCGATACCGGCTGGTGACCCGATGATTCGTCGGCACCGGTGGCTCAAAATGCACGGTCCCCGGGGAAGGCTCTCCCCCGGGGACCGGCGCATGCGGATCGCGGAGCCGTCAGGCGCCGCCGATCTCGCCGGTCAGCCAGTACTTCACCCGGGCCGGGTGTTCGGCGATGTACTTCTCGACCGCCGCCTCATAGGAGGTGTCCTGGGCGTCGGCCATCGCTGCCTCCAGCTCTTTCAGCGGCAGGTGCATGCGCATCAGGAACTTCGCCGCTTCGGGGTGGTCGGCCTGGAAGCCCTTGCGCCCAAGGACGTAGATCCGCTCCACCCCGCCCAGGGCGCCCTTCGGGTCCTCGAGATAGCGCAGATCGTACTTGCCGAACATCCAGTGCGGGCTCCAGCCGGTCACGACGATCCATTCCTTCCGGCGGATCGCCCGGTCCAGCGCCGCAACCATCGCCGCGTCGCTGGCCGAGACCAGCTCGTAGTCGTCGAGGCCATAGGTGTCGATCGCCTCGCCCGACAGCCGCATCAGGCCGGCGCCGGGATCGATGCCCTGGATCTTGCCGTTCAGCTTCTTCTGCACGTCGTCCTTGGCCAGGTCGGCAATCGAGGCGACCTGGTCCTCGGGCACGTAGGACGGCACCACCCAGCCGAGCTTGGCATCGGTGTAGAGGACGCCGAGCGTCACCACGTCGTCGCCCACGCGCTTGAAGTAGTCGGCATGGGTCTGCGGCAGCCACGCCATCATCATGGCGTCGATGTCGCCCTTGGCCACACCCTGGTATTGCGGCGCGATATCGGTCTGCACCAGCTCCACGGGCGTGCCGTAGGTGTCGGTGATCAGCTTCTGCGCCAGCTTGGTGACGAACTCCGCATCGGACCAGGCCGTCCAGCCGATCTTGATTGGAGTCTGGTCCTGGGCGCTCGCCGGGAGGCCGGCGCCGGCGGTCAACGCCGCCGCCAGGGCCAATCTTGCGAAGGCCTTCAGCATGACATCTCCTTGTTCTCGGGGGTCGTTCGGTGTCGTTCGGTGCTCCGGGGCCGCCCGGGGCTGTCAGCGGCCCGCGGACGGCGCCGCGGTGCCGCCGGCATCGGCCGGCATCCGGCGGCTGCGGCCGAGGAGCGCCCTCAGGCCGCCGGATGGCTTCGAGCCGCCGACGCTCTGGGTGATGCGGTCCAGGATGACGGCCAGGGCGACGACGGCGACCCCGCCCTCGAACCCCAGTCCGACATCGAGCCGCTGGATGCCGGTCAGGACGGTGTTGCCCAGCCCGCCGGCGCCGATCATCGAGGCGATCACCACCATGGACAGCGCCAGCATCACGGTCTGGTTGACGCCGGCCATGATCGACGGCAGGGCATTGGGGATCTGCACCTTGAAGAGCAATTGCCGGTCGGTGCAGCCGAAGGCCAGGCCCGCCTCGATGAACTCCTGGTCGACCTGCCGGATGCCGAGATCGGTCAGCCGCACCACCGGCGGCATCGAGAAGATCACGGTGGCGATCGTGCCCGGCACGGCGCCCAGGCCGAAGAACATGGCGGCCGGGATCAGGTAGACGAAGGCCGGCATGGTCTGCATCAGGTCGAGCACCGGCCGCGCCACCGCCCGGACGAGGGTGCTGCGCGCCATGGCGATGCCGAGCGGGATGCCGACGGCGACGGCGAAGGCTGTCGCCGCGAGCACCAGCGACAGGGTCTCCATCGTCGACTTCCACAGCCCCATGCCCATGATCACGGCCAGCGCCGCCGCGGCGAACACCGCGAAGCGCCAGCCGACCCGCCACAGGGCCAGCAGCACGATGACCAGGATGCCCGCCTCCGGCGGCACGGCCAGCAGCGCCGCCTTAATGCCGTCGGCGACGAAGCCGATGGCGGCGGAGATGACGTCCAGCGCCGGCGCGAAATGGTCCAGGGCATAGTCGACGGCCGTGTTGGCGGCGTCGCCGATTCTGAGATCGAATTCCATAACTCAGCTCGTCCGGTCGAGGGCCATCAGCAGGGCGTCCTTGGTGATGGTGCCGTGATAGCGCCCGTCCACGCCGACGACCGGCACCGGCCAGCGGCTTTCCGCGACGCGGCCCAGCACCTGGGTCAGCGGCAGGTCGGCGGCGATCGGTGCGACATCCGGCAGAAAGGCATCGGGATAGGCGTCCCAAGCATCGCGGCGCAGCGCCGCGGTCAGCGATTCGACGCACACCATTCCCTGATAGAGCCGGGCGCGGTCGGTCACGACGGCGATCTCCTGGTCGTGGCGGCGCAGGCGCTCCAGCGCGGCATCGGCCTTCACGTCCGGCCGCTCGACCCGGGCGATCCGGGTCTGCCGGGCGACGTCGCCGGCGGTGAACACCCGGGTCACGTCGACGCCGCGGAAGAACGACCGCACATAGTCGTTGGCCGGCTTCGTCACGATCTCTTCCGGGGTACCGACCTGCACCACCATGCCATCCTGCATGATGGCGATCCGGTCGCCGATCCGCATCGCCTCGTCGAGGTCATGGCTGACGAAGACGATGGTCCGCGAATGCTCGGCCTGCAGGCGCAGCAGCTCGTCCTGCATCTCGGCCCGGATCAGAGGGTCGAGGGCGGAGAAGGCCTCGTCCATGAGCAGGATGGTGGGCTCCGACGCCAGCGCCCGGGCCAGCCCGACGCGCTGCTTCATCCCTCCGGAGAGCTCGGACGGCAGGCTGTCGGCATAGCGGTCCAGCCCGACTGCCGCGAGCGCCTCCCGCGCCTTTCGATGCCGTGCCGCCTCGCCGATGCCGGCCACCTCGAGGCCGAAGGCGGTGTTGTCCAGCACGGTGCGCTTCGGCAGCAGGGCGAAGGTCTGGAACACCATGCTCATGTCGCGGCGCCGCAGCGCGATCAGGTCGCGCTTCGACATCTCGGTCACATCCTGGCCGTCGATCACGATGCGGCCGATCGTCGGTTCGATCAGGCGGTTGATCAGCCGCAGCAGCGTCGACTTGCCGGATCCGGACAGGCCCATGACGACGAAGATCTCACCTTCGCGGATCTCGAACCGGGCATCGTTCACCCCGACGGTGCAGCCGGTCCGGCTGCGGATCTCGGCCTTGTCCCGGCCGGCCTCGACCATCGGGATCGCCTCGGCCACGCGCGTTCCGAAGATCTTGTAGAGGCCCTCGATGGCGATCTTCGGGGCAGCATCAGGCATGGCGCCGCTCTCGGCGACGGCGCCGCCTGATTCAGTCATTTCATCGATCATTCCGGGGTTCGTAAAGCATCATGTCCCAGAGTGCAACCCGCTTATCCCAAATTGTTTCGATATCGTTAATATTTGTTTCAGAACTTTGAATTACCGAGTGGTTCAATTAAAAAGAAATACTCGTTATTTTTGCGTACTTCAGATCGAAGTGCTGGCCAAAAGTGAGCGGGTGTCGAAGTTTGGCGCTTTGCAACTGTCTGGCGCGCAGCGTGAGCGGCCCGGGCCGATCAGGGTGAGGCGAGTGCGGGGCTTCGCGCGGCGGGGCGTTCTCCGCTCAGGCGCCCCGCCTTGTCGCCGGCCTACCGCGGCCTGAAGGCCGTCAAGAGGCCGCTGACCAGGCCGGAGGCCTTGTCCTGCAGCGTGTCGCGGCTGTCGGCGTTGGCGACATCCACCATCTGCTCGCCGAGCGTCTTGCCGGACGGGGCAGATCTCGGGACCTCCTGCAGCGCGATCAGCCCCTGCATCGACAGCCTGACCTCGAGCGCTTCCGTAATCTCCCTCGGGCGGTCGTTGTAGTAGTTTGTGACAGTCAGCAAGCCGTTCTGCTCAAGCCAGAACGTTGTATTGTATGCCAATTCCGTCTGCGGCAGTTCATCGTCATGCAACAGGCCGAGATCGTCAAAATCGAGGTCGATCGGATTGGGGAATGCCCCGTACAGCAATGCGAATACCTTCAGTGCAATCGCGTTGAAATGATCGAATTGCAGATCGGCTGTCACTGTCTCGTTCTCTCCATCATCGGCGAATTTTCGCGGCGCCAGGGCGAGAAGACGTCGGTCATCCCGCGCAAATGCGACACGGCGGAGGGTATGAAGCTCCTCGGCGACGGGCGGGACATTTGCGAGAGCAATGCCAATTCCGCTGCGCACGCCGCTTGGACGAGTGCGTCGTCGCGATTCTGTCAGTCTAATTCATCAGGGAGGCGATGGAAACTTGTTCGGTCGTCCCATGCCGATCCGGCGCCCGTGGCACGGAATCAGGAGGTCGTCGGGATCCGGAAGTCCGTCCCGGATCCCGGCAGGCCGCGCTCATCGAAGATCCTCCGCGCCTCGTCGACCTCCTCGAGATGGTCGAGCATCCAGGCATAGAGCGCCTTGAACGGGTGCTGGAGCGAGCGGCCGAGCCGGGTGATCTCATACTCCACCGCCACCGGCGAGACGGGGATGACGCGCCGCGATACCAGGCCGTTGCGCTCAAGCCGCCGCAGGCACTGCGTGAGCGCCTTCTGCGTCACCCCCTCGAGATGGCGCTTGATCGCGTTGAAGCGCATCGGCCCGGGGTCGAGCACGGTGAGGACCATCATCGACCATTTGTCCGCGATCTGATCGAACAGCAGGCGGCTGGGGCAATCGACCACGAAGCGCTGGCGCTCACAGGACATGGTTTCCTCGACGATACCTGGGCGATTCCAGGTGCGTAATTGACGCTAGGTTTACGATGTATACCTATCCGGCTCCTGCCACAACGGAGCTGCTTCGCATGGTCACCTCCTCCCCGGATGCCCTGTTCCGCCCCTTCAGGCTGCGGTCGCTGGCGCTGCCGAACCGGATCGTCATGGCGCCGATGACACGCTCCTTCGCCCCCGGCGGCGTGCCCGGCCCAGCCAATGCGGCCTATTACCGTCGGCGCGCCGAAGGCGGCGTCGGCCTCATCCTGTCCGAGGGGACGGTGGTCGATCGCCCGGCATCGCGAAACGACCCCGGCATTCCTTTCTTCCATGGCGAAGCCGCCCTGGATGGCTGGCAGGGCGTGATCGACGCCGTGCATGACGCCGGCGGCCGGATGGGCCCGCAGCTGTGGCACACCGGCGCGGTCAAGAGCTTCCTCACGGACTGGACGGCCGACGCCCCGGTCGAGAGCCCGTCAGGCCTTGATGCGCCCGGCGTGGAGCGCGGCGTGGCGATGACCGATGCGGCGATCGCCGACACGATCGCCGCTTTCGCGAAGGCGGCGGCGGAGGCCGGGAGACTCGGCTTCGACACGGTCGAGCTGCACGGCGCGCATGGCTACCTGATCGACCAGTTCTTCTGGGCGGGCACCAACCGCCGCGCGGACCGCTATGGCGGTGCCACCATCGGCGAGCGCTCGCGCTTTGCCGCGGAGGTCGTCGCGGCGGTGCGGGCCGGCGTCGGGCCCGACTTCCCGATCATCATCCGGCTCAGCCAATGGAAGCAGCAGGATTTCGCCGCCCGCCTGGCGGAGACGCCTGACGAGATGGCCGCCTGGCTCCGGCCGCTGGTCGAGGCCGGCGCGGATGCGCTGCATTGCTCGCAGCGCCGCTTCTGGGAGCCGGAGTTCCCGGAGATCGATGGCGAGCACGGCCTCAACTTCGCGGGATGGGCGAAGAAGCTGACCGGGGCCGCGACGATCAGCGTGGGCTCGGTCGGGCTGTCGGGAGACTTCATGGCCGCGTTCAGCGGCGAGAGCTCGCCGAGGGCCGGCCTGGACCGGCTGATCGACCGGATGGAGCGCGACGAGTTCGACCTGATCGCGGTCGGACGGGCGCTCCTCGGCGATCCGCACTGGGCGGTGAAGGTGCGCACCGGCAACGCGGACGCCCTGCGCGGCTTCGATGCTTCCGCGATGACCGGACTCGTCTGAAGAATGCCGGCGGCGGCGCGGGAATGCCGCCGCCGGCCGGAAGCTGCTGGAGCCGGCCTCTTTCCTGGACAGGGATTCCGGAAACAAGAACGGCGCCTCGGGAGGGCGCCGTTAGAACCGGTCTGGAAATGGTCGGAGTGAGAGGATTCGAACCTCCGGCTTCTACGTCCCGAACGTAGCGCTCTACCAGGCTGAGCTACACTCCGTCGCACCGGCGGATGGGCTTATAGCGAGACTGGCGGGGGGCTGCAAGGCCTGTGTCGCACTTCCGTCAGAAATCTCGCTCGACCACGAAATCGACCACGTCCTCCAGCGCCTGGCGCATCGGCGAGGCGGGCAGCAGGCGGATGGCCCGGATGGCGTTCTCGGCGTGGGTCCGCGCGGCGGCCATGCTGTCGGCGAGCGCGCCGTGGCGCTGCAGCAGGGCCACGGCATGGTCGAGGTCCTGCTCGCTCTGCTCGCCGTCTTCCAGCGTCCGGCGCCAGAAGCCGCGCTCCTCCTCGTTGCCGCGCTGCACGGCCAGAATCACCGGCAGGGTGATCTTGCCCTCGCGGAAATCGTCGCCGATGGTCTTGCCCAGCCGGGCCTGGCGGGCGGAATAGTCCAGCACGTCGTCAACGATCTGGAAGGCGATCCCGAGCTCGGTGCCGAAGTCGCGCATGGCGGCGCATTCGGCCGGGCTGCGATCGGCCACCACGGCGCCGATCTCGCAGGCCGCGGCGAACAGCTCCGCCGTCTTGGCACGGATGATCCGCAGATAGGTGTCGCGGCTGGTCACGGTGTCGTGCGCCGCCGACAGCTGCAGCACCTCGCCCTCGGCGATCACCGCCGAGGCGTTGGCCAGGATCCGCAGGGTCTCCAGCGACCCGTCCTCGACCATCACCTGGAAGGCGCGGGAGAACAGGAAGTCGCCGACCAGCACGCTGGCCTGGTTGCCGAACACGACATTCGCCGACGCCTGGCCGCGGCGCAGGTCGCTCTCGTCGACCACGTCGTCATGCAGCAGGGTGGCGGTGTGGATGAACTCGACCGCGGCCGCCAGGCCGACATGGCGCTGGCCGCGATGGCCGCACAGCCGGGCCGAGGCCAGGGTCAGCACCGGCCGGATGCGCTTGCCGCCCGAGGCGATCAGATAGCCGGCCAGCTGCGGGATCAACTCGACCGAACTCTGCATCCGCTGCAGGATCAGGGCGTTGACCGCCTCGAGATCCGCTGCGACAAGGGCGGTCAGGCGGTCGAGCGCGCCGGCGTCGGCGGTCGGCTCCGGCGGCAGGGACTCGGCTCTCGTCGCTCCAAGACTGGCGGTCAAGCCCGGCTCCTCAACATCCATCGTCCGATCTCCGGCACCGGCCTGCAGCAGGGCAGCGATCCGAACCGGATTGTGTCACCATGACCCTATGAATGCGCTGCATAGACGAGAAATCGGCCCCGTGAAAGAGCTTCTGCGAACCAATGACCCGGTCCGGCTGTCCTTCCTGACGGCCCTGCTGGCCGACGCGCGCATCGAAAGTGTCATCCTTGATATGCACACATCGGTGCTGGAAGGAAGCCTGGGCATCTTGCCGCGCCGCCTGATGGTCCCGGTCGAGGACTGGACCAGGGCGCGATATGTCCTTCAATCGGCAGGGGAAAGCTTGCCCGATGCCTGAGGCCGCGGCGCCCGCGGCCGGCGAGGACCGGCTGCTCGGCGGCCGTGTCCGCCTGCTGCAGCCGCGTGACGGGTATCGGGCCGCGATCGATCCGGTGCTGCTGGCCGCCGCCGTGGCGGCCGGTCCGGGCGAGCGGGTGGCCGATCTCGGCTGCGGCGTCGGCGCGGCGCTGCTGTGCCTGGCCGCGCGCTGCCCGGAGGTCGCGGTCACCGGCGTCGAGCGCGATCCCGGCCTGGCGGCGCTGGCGCGCGACAATCTGGGGCTGAACGGGCTGGCGGGACGCGCCACGGTCATCGAGGGCAGCGTCGCCGAGCCGATTCCGGACGCGCCCTTCGACCGGGTGATGATGAACCCGCCCTTCCTGCCGCCGGGCCGTGGCCGCACCTCGGCCCATCAGATCAAGGCGGCGGCGAATGTCGAGGACGGGCTCGACCTGGCCGGCTGGATCGCGGCCGCGGCAAAGGTGCTGAAGCCGCGCGGCTGGCTGACCCTGGTGCACCGGGCCGACCGGATCGACGAGATCTGCGCCGCGCTGCGGCCGGGCTTCGGAGCAGTGACGCTGTTCCCGCTCTGGCCCCGGGCGGGGGAGCCGGCGCGGCGGGTGCTGGTGCAGGCGCGGCGGGGCGGCCGGTCGCCGGCGGTGCTGGCGGCCGGGCTGGTGCTGCATGAGGCCGATGGCGGCTACACCCCGGCGGCGCAGGCGGTGCTGCGCGACGCCGCGCCGCTGGCGCTTTGAGGCGTCGGACCTTTTGAAATCGAGGCCCGGCGGGCCATATCCTGCCGACGGCAACCGATCGAGAGTGTTTCCATGGGCCTCCGACTTCCCTTCCTCGGCCGCGGCGACGGGCCGCTGGTGACCGTGCTGCCGCTGCGCGGCGTGATCGGGGGCGGGCGCGGATTGCTGGCCCAGGGCCTGTCGATGGAGAAGCTGGCCCGCCCGATCGCCGCCGCCTTCGCCCCCAAGAAGCTGGCGGCGGTGGCGCTGCTGGTGAACTCGCCCGGCGGCTCCCCGGTGCAGTCCTCGCTGATCGCGCGCCGCATCCGCGACCTGGCGGAGGAGAAGAAGGTGCCGGTCTATGCCTTCGTCGAGGACGTCGCCGCCTCCGGCGGCTACTGGCTGGCCTGCGCCGGCGACGAGATCTGGGTCGATGACAGCTCGATCATCGGTTCGATCGGCGTGATCTCCGCCGGCTTTGGCTTCCAGGACGCGATCGCGCGCATCGGTGTCGAGCGTCGGATGCACACCGCCGGCACGCGCAAATCGATCCTCGATCCGTTCCAGCCCGAGCGGCCGGAGGATGTGGCCAAGCTGGAGGAGCTGCAGCGCGAGATCCACGCCGCCTTCATCGCCCATATCCGCGCCCGGCGCGGCGGCCGGCTGACGGCGGACGACGCCACCCTGTTCACCGGGGAGTTCTGGACCGGCGCCAAGGGCCGCGCCCTCGGCCTCGCCGACGGCATCGGCCATGCCCATGCCGTGCTGCGCGCCAAGTTCGGGCCGAAGGTGCGGCTGAAGCCGGTGCAGCAGCAGGCCGGCTGGCTGCGCCGCCTGACCCGCGCCGACACCCTGGCCGCCGCCGCTGTGGACAGCGCCGTCGGGGCGGTGGAGGATCGGCTGCTCTGGTCCCGCTACGGGCTGTAAGGATTCCGATGCTCGGCAAGCTTCTTGTTGCCATTGCCCTCGTGGTCGGCGTGTTCTGGCTGATGGGCATGGTGCGCCGCGTCGGCGTCGCCCGTGAGACGGCGGCCCGACGGGATGCGCTGTCGCAGCAGCACCGGGCCCGCAAGGCGCAGAAGGGAGCCGAGGACCTGGTCCGCTGCCCGAATTGCGGCGCCTATCACGCCGACGGTCTGAGCCACCGCTGCGAGGGGTGACGGGAGGGGCAGCCGGCACCGGGTTTTCGCGGCCATTTGATGCCCCGCGCGCTTGAAGCCTCCCGCCCGGCGCCCTATGGTGCCCGGCCTCTTTCCAGCGCCAGCCCGAGACATGCAGACGGTCGCCCCACCCCCGAAGAGTTTCCAGGAGATCATCCTGCGGCTGCAGAATTTCTGGGCCGCCCAGGGATGCCTGATCCTGCAGCCCTACGACATGGAGGTCGGCGCCGGTACCTCGCACCCGGCGACGACGCTGCGCTCGCTCGGCCCCGACCGGGTGTGGAACGTCGCCTATGTCCAGCCGTCGCGCCGGCCGAAGGACGGGCGCTATGGCGAGAACCCGAACCGGCTGCAGCACTACTACCAGTTCCAGGTGCTGATGAAGCCGGCGCCGGCGGACGCCCAGGATCTCTACCTGCAGAGCCTCTACGCCCTCGGCATCGACCCGGCGGTGCATGACATTCGCTTCGTCGAGGACGATTGGGAGAACCCGACGCTCGGCGCCTGGGGCCTCGGCTGGGAGGTCTGGTGCGACGGCATGGAGGTCACCCAGTACACCTATTTCCAGCAGGTCGGCGGCATCGAATGCGACCCTGTTCCGGTCGAACTGACCTACGGGCTGGAGCGGCTGGCCATGTACCTCTTGAACGTGAAGAGCGTCTACGACCTGCCGTTCAACGACCCGCAGACGCCGGGCGCCAAGCGCTATGGCGAGGTCTTCCTGCGGGCCGAGCGCGAATACTCGGCCTACAATTTCGAGCACGCCGACACGGCGATCCTGCTGCAGCACTTCAAGGATGCGGAGCAGGAATGCAAGGCGCTGCTGGAGCGCCGCCTGGCGCTGCCGGCCTATGACCAGGCCCTCAAGGCCGGCCACAATTTCAACCTGCTCGACGCCCGCGGCGTGATCTCCGTGGTCGAGCGTGCCGCCTATATCGGCCGCGTGCGCGACCTCGCCCGGGCCTGCTGCCGACTCTGGCTGGACGCCGCGTGACATGGCCGAATTCCTGCTCGAACTCTTCTCCGAGGAGATCCCGGCCCGCATGCAGGCGCGGGCCGCGGAGGACCTCAAGGCGCTCGTCACCGACGCGCTGAAGGCGGCCGGCCTGGCCTTTGATCGCGCCGAGGCCTTCGTCACGCCGCGGCGCCTGACCCTGGTGGTCGACGGCCTGCCGGCGATGCGGCCGGATGTGGTGGAGGAGCGCAAGGGGCCGAAGGTCGATGCGCCGCAGCAGGCGATCGACGGCTTCCTGAAGGCCACCGGGCTGACGCTGGAGCAGTGCGAGCAGCGCGACACGCCGAAGGGCAAGATCTGGTTCGCCAACCTGACCATCCCGGGCGGCCCGACCGCGGACCTGCTGCCGGAGGTGATCCGCAAGGCGATCCTCGGCCTGCCCTGGCCGAAATCGATGCGCGCGGCGGAGGAGGTGGTGCGCTGGGTACGCCCGCTGCATCACGTGCTGGCGCTGTTCGACGGCACGCTGGTGCCGTTCCGCTACGACCTGCACAAGCCGGATATCGACGGCTCGGGCGAGGGCGCCAAGTCGGCGGTCGATTCGACAGTCGGCCACCGCTTCCTGGCGCCGGGCCGGATCGCGGTCACCGGCTTCGCCGACTACAAGGCGAAGCTGCGCGACGCCTATGTCGTGCTCGACCGCGAAGAGCGGAAGGCGCTGATCAAGGCGCAGGTCGAGCAGCAGGCGCAGGCCGCCCGCCTGGCGCTGCGCGACGATCCGGGCCTGCTGGAGGAGGTGGCGGGGCTGGTCGAATGGCCGGTGGCCTATCTCGGCCGCATCGACGACGCTTTCATGGCGGTGCCGGAGGAGGTGCTGGTCACCTCGATGCGCACGCATCAGCGCTATTTTGCCCTGGAGGGCGGAGACGGCAAGCTGGCGGCGCGCTTCGCCGTGGTCGCCAACACCCAGACGAAGGACGACGGCGCCACGGTGATCGACGGCAATGAGCGCGTGCTGCGCGCCCGGCTGTCCGACGCCAAGTTCTTCTGGGACCAGGACCGCAAGACCCCGCTGGAAAGCCGGGTGAAGAGCCTCGAGCCGATCATCTTCCATGCGAAGCTCGGCAGCGTGGCGCAGAAGGTCGAACGCATGGCGGCGTTGGCCGCCGGCCTCGCCCCGGCGCTGGATGCCGATCCGGCCAAGGCTGATCGTGCCGCCCGGCTGGCCAAGGCCGACCTGACCTCCGAGATGGTCGGCGAATTCCCGGAGCTGCAGGGGCTGATGGGCCGCTACTACGCCCTGGCCCAGGGCGAGCCGGCGGATGTCGCCGAGGCGATCGCCGACCATTACAAGCCGGTGGGGCCTGGCGACCGCTGCCCGACCGCGCCGGTCTCGATCGCGGTGGCGCTGGCCGACAAGCTCGACACCCTGGCCGGCTTCTTTGCCATCGACGAGAAGCCGACCGGCAGCCGCGACCCCTATGCCCTGCGCCGCGCCGCGCTGGGCGTGATCCGGCTGATCACCGAGAACAAGCTGTCCCTGCCGCTGCGCGCGGCGTTCGGCGCGGCCTGGGACGCCTATCGTGTCGACGGGCTGCGCGACAAGGCCGTGGTGGTCGAGGAACTGCTGTCCTTCATCGCGGACCGCCTCAAGGTGGCGATGCGCGAGAAGGGCGTGCGCCACGACCTGATCGACGCGGTCTTCGCCGTCGGCGGCGAGGACGACCTGCTGCGCCTGCTCGGCCGGGTCGACGCCCTGGCCGCCTTCCTCGGCAGCGAGGACGGCGCCAACCTCCTCACCGCCTATCGCCGCGCCGGCAACATCGTCCGGATCGAGCGCAAGAAGGACGGGGCGGAGGGCTTTGGCGACGTCGATCCCGGCCGCTTCGCCATGGCCGAGGAACGGGCGCTGTTCGAGCGGCTGGAGGCCGATGCGCAGCCGCTGCGCGCGGCGCTGGCGGCCGGCGACTTCGCCGGGGCGATGACCATGCTGGCCGGCTGGCGGCCCGCGGTCGACGCCTTCTTCGACGCGGTCCTGGTCAACGACCCGGCGCAGCGCCGCAACCGCCTGGCGCTGCTGGAGGATCTGGCGCGGTCGATGGACGCGGTCGCGGACTTTTCGCGGGTGGAAGGGTAGGGGCGGCAGCCCCTACCTCCGGCATTCCGACCGGCGTCAGCTCTCCGGGAAGGCCTGCCGCTTGCCGTCGGCCTTGTGGATCACGCCGTGGCGCATCACGAAGTCGACCGTCTCCATCCGCGTCACGTCGTCGAGCGGGCTGCCGGCGACCGCGATGATGTCGGCGTCCTTACCGACCTCGATCACGCCGATCGAATTGCGGCCCAGGGCTTCGGCAGCGTTGACCGTCGCCGCCTTCAGCGCGTCCGCCGGGGACAGGCCGGCCTTCACCAGCAGCGCGAACTCCCGGGCGTTCTCGCCATGCTTTGACACGCCGGTGTCGGTGCCGAAGGCGATCTTCACGCCCGCGGCAATGGCCTTGGAATGGCTGGCGAAGGCGACGGCCGCGGCCTCCTCGGCCTTCGGCAGCACCGCCGGCGGCAATACGCCGGCCCGTGCCTGCTCCACCGCCGTGACCGGGGCGATCATGGTCGGCACCAGCCAGGTGCCATGCTCCTTCAGCAGGGCGATCGCCTCGTCGTCCAGGAAGGTGCCATGGTCGATGGTGTCGACGCCGGCCCGGATCGCCGCCTTGGTGCCGGCGGCGGCATGGCTGTGGGTCGCGACCCGGCGGCCCAGGCCGTGCGCCGTGTCCACGATCGCCTTCATCTCCTCGTCGGTCATGGCGCGGCCGAGGCCGCCGGAGACGTTCGAGAGCACGCCGCCGGTCGACATGTACTTGATCACCTGCGCGCCCAGCGCCACCTGCTCGCGCACCGCTCGGCGGCAGTCGTCAGGGCCATCGCAGGTGTTGGTGTTGTGCTGGTGCAGGGCCTCGGCATAGATACCGGCGACGCCGTTGGTGGAATCGGCATGGCCGCCCGAGACCGAGATCGCGTTGCCGGCATTGACCGCCGTCGGGCCGGCGATCACGCCGGTCTCGACGCCCTGGCGCAGCGCCCGCATGCCGCGGGCGTCGCCGCCGAGGTCGCGCACGGTGGTGAAGCCGGCCTCCAGCGTCACCCGCGCATTGGCGATGGCGTACAGCATGTCGTCGACATCGTCGCGATTCAGGTCGGTCATCCGGTCGGCGACCGGATCGCCGCCGATGCCCCAGAGATGGACATGCATGTCGATCAGCCCCGGCATCACGAACCGGTCTTTCAGGTCGACGACCCGGGCGCCCGGCTCCGCCTCGGCATAGCCGTCGCGCAGCTCGGCGATCTTGTCGCCGCGGATGATGATGGTGCTGGGGCCGCGCGGGCTCTCGCCGGGCTTGGCGAGCAGCGTGCCGGCATGGATGAAGGTGACGTTCTGGGCTTCAGGCGCGGTCTGCGCCACCAGCGGCAGGCTCGCCGACAGTACGGCGGCAGCGGCCGCCCATGCGAATCGCTTCATGAGATTTTCCTCCCCCTTTCAGGTGACGATAGGCGGGCTGTCCGCTGGCCTCCACTGGTTTCTGGCGGACGGCTCGCCCTTCGGGGCCGGGCGGATCCGTGGCGTTCCGCCGCGTCGGTGGTCTCCCGAAGCCCGCATCGGGGAATGGATCGATTCATTCGCGTTTCTCGGCCAAGTGGGTGGTCTTGGCATGCGCATGCCGGGGCCGGTGAACGTTGCTTGTCAAATAAGCCCGCTTATCAAATGCGTGCGGATTTCCATCTCCGTCCTTAGCAGTTCGGAAATCGACCATGTTGCGTCGCAAACTTATAAAACTCTGAGGAATTCCGCCGTTTCTCCGTGCTTGACTTCGTGGCCTCGCTGCGCTGCAAGACACGGAACACGCACGGGGATCGAACCGTTGTTCCCCCTGCGCTGGATCGAGGCGGAGGTACGATGATTCCGACCGCAACGGCTCTGGAAGGCGGCTATGTGCCCGTCCTCCGTCCGAATGCCCGGTCCGGGGCCGGCGTACCGCTTTCGCCGTTTCGGGTCTAAGATCCGACTCAATCATCTCCCACGAACGCCAAGGCGGAGAGAAGAACGACATGACCAAGTGGGTCTACGGCTTCGGGAACGGCAAGGCTGACGGCCGCGCCGACATGCGCAACCTTCTCGGCGGCAAGGGGGCCAATCTCGCCGAGATGAGCGTCCTGGGGCTGCCTGTGCCGCCCGGCTTCACCATCACCACCGAGGTCTGCTCCTACTACTACGACCACGGCCGCTCCTACCCGGAGGAGTTGGACGGTCAGATGCACGACGCGCTGGCCCAGATCGAAGGCATCGTCGGCGCCAGGTTCGGGGACAAGGCGAACCCGCTGCTGGTCTCGGTCCGCTCGGGCGCCCGCGCCTCGATGCCGGGCATGATGGACACTGTGCTCAATCTCGGCCTGAACGACGAGACCGTCGGCGGCCTGGCCGCCCGCACCGGCGACGAGCGCTTCGCCTATGACAGCTATCGCCGCTTCATCCAGATGTATGGCGACGTCGTGCTGGGGGTGGAGCATTACCGCTTCGAGGATGAGCTCGAGGGCATCAAGCGCGAGCGCGGCGTGTCGCTCGACACCGAGCTGACGGCCGCCGACCTGAAGACCCTGGTCGACCGCTACAAGGGCGTGGTCCAGACCGATCTCGGCCAGCCCTTCCCGCAGGACCCGAAGGACCAGCTGTCGGGCGCGATCGGTGCCGTCTTCGGCTCCTGGATGAACCAGCGCGCCATCACCTATCGCCGCCTGCACGACATCCCGGCCAGCTGGGGCACGGCGGTCACCGTCCAGGCGATGGTGTTCGGCAATATGGGCGACGACTGCGCCACCGGCGTGGCCTTCACCCGCAACCCCTCGACCGGCGAGAACGCCTTCTACGGCGAGTACCTGATCAACGCCCAGGGCGAGGACGTGGTCGCCGGCATCCGCACGCCGCAGAACCTGACCAAGGTCTCGCGCGAGCAGGCCGGCAGCGACCTGCCGTCGATGGAGGAGTCGATGCCGGAGACCTTCCGGCAGCTCTGCGACATCCGCGACCGGCTGGAGAGCCATTATCGCGACATGCAGGACATCGAGTTCACGGTCCAGCAGGGCCGGCTCTATATCCTGCAGACCCGCAACGGCAAGCGCACCGCCGCCGCGGCGCTGCGCATCGCGGTCGAGCTGGCCGAGGCCGGCGTGATCGACCAGCGCGAGGCGGTCCGTCGGGTCGAGCCGCAGGCGCTCGACCAGCTGCTGCATCCGACCTTGGATCCGAAGGCCCAGCGCGAAGTCATCGCCAAGGGCTTGCCGGCCTCGCCCGGTGCCGCTTCCGGTAAGATCGTGCTGACTGCGGACGAGGCCGAGACCCTGGCCCAGATGGGCGACAAGGTGATTCTCGTCCGCGAGGAGACCAGCCCCGAGGACATCCATGGCATGCACGCCGCCGCCGGCATCCTGACCACCCGCGGCGGCATGACCAGCCACGCGGCCGTGGTGGCCCGCGGCATGGGCCGGGCCTGCGTCTCCGGCGCCGGCGAGCTGCGCATCGATCCGAAGGCGAAGACCGTCTCGGTCGGCGGCGTCACGCTGAAGGCCGGCGACGTCATCACCATCGACGGCGCCGCCGGCGAGGTGATGAAGGGCGAGGTGCCGACGGTGCAGCCCGAACTGTCGGGCGACTTCGCCACGCTGATGGGCTGGGCCGACGCGGTCCGGCGGATGAAGATCCGCACCAATGCCGAGACCCCGCTCGATGCCCGCACCGCGCGCAAGTTCGGGGCCGAGGGCATCGGCCTGTGCCGCACCGAGCACATGTTCTTCGAGGCCGACCGCATCACTGCCGTGCGCCGCATGATCGTGGCCGAGACGGTGGACGCGCGGAAGGCGGCGCTGGCCGAGATCCTGCCGATGCAGCGCAAGGATTTCGTCGAGCTGTTCACCATCATGAAGGGCCTGCCGGTCACCATCCGGCTGCTCGACCCGCCGCTGCACGAATTCCTGCCGCGCACCGAGGAGGACCTCGAGGAGGTCGCCCGCATCGCCGGCGTCGATCTCGGCCGGGTGCGGCACCGCACGGCGCAGCTGCATGAGAGCAACCCGATGCTCGGCCATCGCGGCTGCCGCCTCGGCATCTCCTTCCCGGAGATCTACGAGATGCAGGCGCGGGCGATCTTCGAGGCGGTGGCCGAGGTCAAGGCCGCGTCGGGCGAGACGGTGACGCCGGAGATCATGATCCCGCTCGCCTTCTCGAAGAAGGAGCTCGACATCCTCAAGGCCGCGATCGTGGCGGTGGCCGCCGCGGTCGAGGCGGAGAAGGGCATCAAGCTCGACTTCCTGGTCGGCACCATGATCGAGCTGCCGCGCGCCGCGCTGCGGGCACATGAGCTGGCGGAGACGGCGGAGTTCTTCTCCTTCGGCACCAACGACCTGACCCAGACCACCTTCGGCATCAGCCGCGACGATGCCGGCACCTTCCTGCCGGACTACACCCGCGCCGGCATCCTGGAGCAGGACCCCTTCGTCACCCTCGACCGCGACGGGGTGGGCGAGCTGGTGTCGCTGGCGGCGGAGCGCGGCCGCAAGACCCGCTCGGGCATCAAGCTCGGCATCTGCGGCGAGCATGGCGGCGACCCGGCCTCGATCCATTTCTGCGAATCGGTCGGGCTCGACTACGTCTCCTGCTCGCCCTACCGGGTGCCGATCGCCCGTCTCGCCGCCGCCCAGGCGGCGCTGCGGGCCGAGGTGAAGGCGGAGTAGTGGACCTCGCCGCCGCGCCCCGAACCGATGTCCTGACGACGCCGGACGGGGCGCGGCTGCGCTGGGGCGCGTGGCCGGAGCCGGAAGGGCGGGTGCGCGGCACCGTGCTGATCCTGAACGGCCGCAGCGAGTTCATCGAGAAGTACCGCGAGACCGTGGGCGAGCTGATCGCCCGCGGTTTTCGCGTCTTCGGCTTCGACTGGCGCGGCCAGGGCCTGTCGTCGCGTACCCCGGTGGGCGACGAGACCGGCCATTACGACAGCTTCGACCCGCTGGTGCAGGACGCCGCCCGGCTGATCGACCAGGTGGTGCGCCCGGTGGGGGAGGGGCCGCTGATTGTCCTCGGCCACTCCATGGGCGGGCATCTGGCGCTGCGGCTGCTGGCCGCCCGGCCGGACCTCGCCGCCGGAGCGATCCTGACCGCGCCGATGGTGGTGCCGATCGCCGTGCCGGCGGTGCAGCGCGTGGCCCGCATGCTGGCGCCGGTGGCGGCGTCCTTCGGCCGCGGCCGGCGCTACGCCCCGGGCGAGGGCGGCTATGACGGGCAGCGGATGCTCGATCCGCGGCGGCTCCTGTCCAGCGACCCTGTGCGCAACCGCATCCAGGCCGACTGGTTCCGCGACCATCCGGACTACCGCGTCTCCGGCATCACCTGGGGCTGGCTCGCCGCCGCCTTCCGCTCCTCCGCCGTGATCCTGCGGCAGGCGCCGTCGATCCAGGTGCCGGTGCTGATGCTGCTGGCCGGGCAGGAGCGGCTGGTCGACAACGCCGCGTCCCGGCGGGTCGCCCGATTGCTGCCGCAGTGCCGGGTCAGCGATTATGCGGACGCCCGGCACGAGATCCTGATGGAACGCGACGACATCCGCAGCGCCTTCTGGCGCGACGCCGACGATTTCCTGGCCACGCTGGCGCCATGAGGCGGCGGCATTTCGCCGGCTGGCTCGCCGGCTCGCTGCTGGTCCGGCCATCGCTGGCCGCGGCCCAGACCCCGGCGCC
This sequence comes from Inquilinus limosus, assembly GCF_002195995.1. Taxonomy (GTDB): domain Bacteria; phylum Pseudomonadota; class Alphaproteobacteria; order DSM-16000; family Inquilinaceae; genus Inquilinus; species Inquilinus limosus_C. The sequence continues at coordinate 84,373 of NZ_NHON01000006.1, read as the reverse complement.
CGAGCCGCAGCCTCCCGCCGAGCCTGCACCGGAGAAACAGCCGGTGGATCTGGAACTGGTCCTGCTGGTCGACGCCTCGGCCAGCATCACCATCGGCGCGCTGGAGTTCCAGCTGCGCGGCCATGCTGCCGCCTTCCGCGACGACAAGGTCAAGGCGGCGATCGCGGCCGGCCCGCGCGGCGGCATCGCGGTGACGCTGGCCCGCTTCGACGGCCCGCGCAGCCTGAAGGTGCTGCTGCCCTGGCACCGCCTCGCCAGCGCCGCCGACGCCGACGCCTTTGCCGAGGCGGTGCTGGCCGCGCCGGCGGGGCAGGAGGCCGGGTCGACCGCGATCGGCAGCGCCGTGCTCGACGCGCTGGAGCTGTTCAAGGGCAGCGGCTTCGATAGCCCGCGCCAGACCATCGACATCGTCTCGAACGGCTTCTCCAACGCCGGCATCGACCCGATCCTGGCCCGCGACGCGGCGGAGGCGGCGCATGTGACGGTCAACGCGCTGGTCATCCTCGACGAGTATGACTGGCTCGAGGGCTATTACCGGCAACAGGTGATCGGCGGCATCGGCGCCTTCGTCCGCACCGCCGAGGGCCGCGACACCTTCATCCAGGCGCTGATCGCCAAGCTGATCGACGAGATCGTGTGATTGCCCGCGGGCCGGCCGCGCCCTAATGCTGTGACCATGTACCAGATCCTGACCGACCACCCGCTGCAATCCGCCAACAGCTTCGGCATCGCCGCGCGCAGCCGCTACGCCGTTGAGATCCGCGACGAGGCCGAGCTGCCGGCGGTGCTGGCGGATCCGCGCTTCGCCGGGCTGCCGCGCCGGCTCTTGGGCGGCGGCAGCAATGTCGTGCTGACCGGCGATTTCGACGGGCTGACCCTGCTGATGCGCATCCCCGGCCGGCGGCTGGCGGGGGAGAGCGCGGAGGCCGTGCTGGTCGAGGCCGGGGCCGGGGAGGTCTGGCACGATCTGGTGGCGTGGACCATCGCCCAGGGCCGGCCGGGGCTGGAGAACCTGGCGCTGATCCCGGGCACCGCCGGGGCCGCGCCGATCCAGAACATCGGCGCCTATGGGGTGGAGCTGGAGGAGCGGTTCGAGAGCCTGCGCGCCTTCGACACCGCGGCCGGCGGCTTCGTCACGCTGGACCGCACGGCCTGCCGGTTCAGCTATCGCGACAGCCTGTTCAAGCGCGAGCCGGACCGCTGGATTGTCACGTCGGTCACGCTGCGCCTGCCGCGGCCCTGGGCGCCGGTGACGACCTATCCCGATCTGGCGCGGGTGTTCGGCGACCGGAGCGATGTTGCGGCGGCGGAGATCTTCGACGCGGTGGTCTCGGTGCGGCGGCAGAAGCTGCCGGACCCGGCGGTGATCGGCAATGCCGGCAGCTTCTTCAAGAACCCGATCGTGCCGGGCGACCAGTACCAGGACCTCGCCGCCTCCTTCCCCGGCATCGTCGGCTATCCGCAGCCGGACGGCCGGGTGAAGCTGGCCGCCGGCTGGCTGATCGACCGCTGCGGCTGGAAGGGGCGGGCGGTCGGCCACGCCGCGGTGCATGACCGCCAGGCGCTGGTCCTGGTCAATCGCGGCGGCGCCAGCGGAGCCGAGATCCTCGACCTGGCCCGGCAGATCCAGGGCGACGTCCAGGCCACCTACGGCGTGGCGCTGGAGCCGGAGCCGGTGATCCTCTGAGGACTGCAAGCTTTCCCCCTCACCCTCCCGTCGCCAACGCGACGGGCCCCTCCCTCTCCCCGAGGAGAGGGAAACATCACCTCTCCTCGGGGAGAGGTCGGAACCGCGGTCGCGGTTCCGGGTGAGGGGGCGGCTCCGGCCCGTCCGCTTGGCTCACGGCATCGCCCTGAGCGCGTCCGTGAAGAACTCCGGCCCGCCGAAATTCCCCGATTTCAGCGCCAGCACCATCGGCGGCTCGCGGCCGACGGCATAGAGCACCGGCACACCCGGGGCGATCTCGGCGCCGATGCGGAAGGCGGGCAGGGCCAGCGCGTCGACCACGGCGCCGGAGGTCTCGCCCCCTGCCACCACCAGCCGGCGCACCCCGGCCTCGACCAGGCCGAGGGCGATCCGGGCCATCGCCTGCTCGATGGCATGGCCGGCGGCGTCGCGGCCGAGCTTCCGCTGCACCGCCGCGACCTGCTCCGGCGGGGCGCTGCTGGCGATCAGCACCGGCCCCTCGGTGCGATGCCGTTCGGCCCAGGCGAGGGCGCGCCCGACTTCGCCAGGATCGCCGGCCAGCGCCTCCGGATCCAGGCGCAGCACCGGCATGCTCCGCTCCGCCGCCGCGATCTGGCCCAGGGTCGCCTGCGAGCAGCTGCCGGCCAGGATCGCCGCCGGGCCGCCGATCGCGGCCGGCGCCTGACCCGCGCCGGACGCCGCGATCCGGCCGGCGGCGACCAGCGCCCGGGCGATGCCGAGGCCGAGGCCGGAGGCGCCGGTCGACACAGGCTGGTCCAGCGCCACCACGCCCAAAGTCTCCAGATGCCGGTCCAGCACCGCATCGGCGATGATCGCGCCCGCGCCCTCCGCCGCGTGGTGGCCGATGGCGTCGCGCACCGCCTGCGGCCCGGCCTCCACCGTGGCGAGGGGCAGCAGCGCGACCGGCGCCTTGCTCTGCCGGCCCAGCACGCGCACCAGGTTCGAATCCCGCATCGGGTTCAGCGGGTGGTCCTTCAGCGGGCTCTCATGCAGCGGCACCGTGCCGACGAAGAGATGGCCGAGATAGACCGTCCGCCCGGTCTCCGGGAAGGCGGGGGTGACCAGGGCGGGGCCGGCGCCGATCTCCGCCCGCAGCGCGTCGGTCACCGGGCCGATGTTGCCGGCATCGGTCGAATCGAAGGTCGAGCAGATCTTGAACAGGACGTGCCCGGCGCCACGGCCGCGCAGCCAGCGATCCGCAGCCAGGCTGCGCTCCACGGCCTCGGCCGCCGGGATCGACCGGCTCTTCAGCGCCACCACCACGGCGTCGACCGGCGGCAGCGCCATATCGTCGCGCGGCACGCCGATGGTCTGCACCGTGCGCAGCCCCGCCTTGGACAGGGTGTTCGCCAGGTCGGAGGCGCCGGTGTAGTCGTCGGCCACGCAGCCAAGGACGAGGGTCATCGTCTTCTCCTCCTCAGGCCCGGCGGCCGGCATAGGGCGCGAACCAGCCGAGGCCCTCCAGCGTGCCGGCGCGCGGCCGGTACTCGCAGCCGACGAAGCCGGCATAGCCCAGCCGGTCCAGCTCCTGGAACAGGAACGGGTAGTTCAGTTCCTCGACATCCGGCTCATGCCGGCCGGGCACGCTGGCGACCTGGACATGGGCGGTGACCGGCAGCAGCGCGCGCAGCGCCATGGTCACGTCGCCATGCAGAATCTGCCGGTGATAGCAGTCGAATTGCAGCTTCAGGTTGGGCAGGCCCAGCTCGCCGATCAGCGCCGCGGCCCGGTCGAAGCTGCCCAGGAAATAGCCCGGCATGTCGCGGGTGTTCAGCGGCTCCAGCAGCAGGTCGATGCCCTTGGCGGCGAAGGCCTCGGCGGCGAACAGGGTGGCGTCGCGCCAGGCCGCCTGCGCCCGCGGATCGGCCGGGTCGGCGTTGCCACTCATCATATGCACGCGGCCGACGCCGGTGGCCTCGGCATAGCGGAGGGCGGTGGCGACCGAGGCGCGGAACTCGTCCGCCCGCTCCGGCAGGGCGGCGAGGCCGCGCTCGCCTCTGGCCCAGTCGCCGGGCGGCAGGTTGAACAGCGCCTGGGTCAGGCGGTTGCGCGACAGCCGCTCGGCGATCGCCTCGGGCGGATGCTCATAGGGGAACAGGTACTCCACGGCGGTGAAGCCCGCCGCGGCCGCCGCGTCGAAGCGGTCGAGGAAGTCCCATTCGGTGAACATCATGCTGAGATTGGCGGCGAAGCGCGGCATCGATCTATCCTTCCTTCGGCGCGCCGGGCAGGTCGAGGCCGGCGATCTGCGCGTAGAGCCGGGCGACCGAGGCATCGTCGTCCCGGCCCATGCCCGCGGCGGCGGTCATCAGGAACATCTGCAGCGCCGCGCCGGCCACCGGCACGGGGAATTTGCCGCTGCGCGCCATGTCCATGACGATGCCGAGATCCTTGGTGAAGATGTCGACCGCGCTGCGCGGCGCGTAGTCGCCGTCCAGCACATGCGGGATGCGGTTCTCGAACATCCAGGAATTGCCGGCCGAGGCGGTGATCACCTCGTAGACCTTGCGGATGTCCAGCCCCTGCCGCGCGGCGAAGGCGATCGCCTCGCAGGCGGCGGCGATGTGCACGCCGGCCAGCAGCTGGTTCACCATCTTGAAGGCGGCGCCGGTGCCGGGCGCGTCGCCGAGCTCGTACAGCTTGGCCGCCATGGCGTCGAGCGCCGGCCGGGCCGAGGCGAAGGCGGCGGCGCTGCCGGAGGCGAGGATGGTCAGCGCCCCCTCCGCCGCGCGCTGGGCGCCGCCGCTGATCGGGGCGTCGAGATAGTGCCGGCCGCTCGCCGCCAGCCTCTCCGCCAGTCCGCGCGCCGCCTCCGGCGCCATGGTGGCGGCGGAGATGAAGACCGCGCCCTGCGGCATCGCCGCGGCGCAGCCGGCCTCGCCGAACAGCACCGACTCGGTCTGGGCCGCGTTGACCACGACGGAGACGACGATATCGGCGCCCGCCGCGGCCTCGGCGGGGGTGGCGGCACCGGTGCCGCCGGCGGCGACCAGGCGCTCGACCGCGGCGGCGGAGAGGTCGCAGCCGGGGACCTCGAATCCGGCCCGGCGCAGCGACAGGGCCATGCCCAGCCCCATCGAGCCCAGCCCGATCACGGCGGCGCGGCTCCTCCCTGTGTCCTGCATCCCGAGTCTCCTCATCCGGCCATCGACATGCCCGCGAGCCCGGGTCGATGTCCGCCCGGCGGCACGTCCGTCGATGTTGATACCGATATCATATGCCCGCGTGGCGCGATCGAGAAGGCAGAAACCGACTGCCGTGCCATTCCGTGATGGATTATGATATCGATATCAGCGCAGCGATGATGGGCAATCCGGAGGCCGGACTGCCGCAGGAAAGTCCCCATGGTGCCGGCACGGATCCCGTCCTCGAACATGACTCTGCCCCACCGGGCCGGGAAGGCAAGGGCCTGATGGCGCGGACGCGGCGGGCCGATCCCAGGGGCATCACGCTGGCGGACATCGCCCGCGCCGCCGGAGTCAGCAAGATCACCGTGTCGCGCGTGCTGCGCGGCGGGCCGGTGGCGGGGGAGACGCGCGACCGGGTGCTGGAGATCGTCCGGCGCCTCGGCTATGTGCCGAACCGGCTCGCGGGCACCCTGTCCTCCGCCGGTTCGAACCTGGTCGGGGTGATCATCCCGTCGCTGGCCAACATCGTCTTCCCCGACGTGCTGCGCGGGGCGGAGGCGGTGCTGGATGCCGCCGGCTTCCGCTCGGTGGTCGGCGTCACCGACTACGATCCGGCGCGGGAGGAGGGGCTGATCGAGGCGATGCTGGCCTGGCGCCCCGCCGGGCTGATCGTCACCGGGCTGGAGCACACCGACCGCAGCCGGGCGATGCTGACCCATGCCGGCATCCGGGTGGCCGAGCTGATGGATCTCGACGGCGCCGGGCTCGACATCGTCGTCGGCCTGTCGAACCGGGCGGCCGGCCGGGCCAGCGCCCGGCACCTGATCGAGCGCGGCTATCGGCGCCTGGCCTATGTCGGCCACGATCTCGGCCAGGACCGGCGGGCCGCGAAGCGCTTCGAGGGCTTCCGCGAGGCGCTGTCGGAAAGCGCCGCGGCCCTGGTCGCGACCGAGCTGATGCCGGGCCGGTCCTCGGCTGCCGCGGGGCGGGAGGGGCTGGCCCGCATCCTCGACCGCGACGGCGGGGTCGATGCGGTCTATTTCTCCAATGACGACATGGCGATGGGCGGCTGCTTCCTGTGCCTGGCGCGCGGCATCGCCGTGCCCGACCGGGTGGCGCTGTTCGGCTTCAACGGGCTCGACCTGGCCCAGGCGCTGCCGCAGCCGCTCTCCACCATCCGCTCGCCCCGGGTGCGGATGGGGGAGGTGGGGGCGCGGCTGGTCTGCGGCCGCGAGCCGGCGACGGTGGTCGATCTCGGCTTCGAGCTGGTGCCGGGCGCCACCGCCTGACGCGATCGGAAGGAGGGACCTATGGACGAGACCAGGCTGCGCGAGGACATCTGCCGCTTCGGCCGCTCGCTGTTCGAGCGCGGGCTGACGCCGGGCTCCTCCGGCAATATCAGCCTGCGGCTGGACGATGGCGGCTGGCTGGTGACGCCGACCAACGCCTCGCTCGGCTTCCTCGACCCGGCCCGGCTGTCGCGGCTCGACGCCGAGGGGCGGTTGTTGTCGGGCGACAAGCCGACCAAGGAGATCCCGCTGCACGGCGCGCTCTACGAGACGCGCGGCTCGGCCCGCGCCATCGTGCATCTGCACTCGACCCATTCGGTCGCGGTGTCGATGCTGCCGGGGATCGACCCCAAGGCGGTGCTGCCGCCGCTGACCGCCTATTACCTGATGCGGGTCGGGGCGACGGCGCTGGTGCCCTATTACCGGCCGGGCGACCCGGCCGTGGCCGACGCCATCCGCGGCCTCGCCGGCCGGTATTCCGCCGTGCTGCTGGCCAATCACGGCCCGGTGGTGGCGGGGGAGAGCCTGGAGGCCGCGGTCTATGCGACCGAGGAGCTGGAGGAGACGGCGAAGCTGCACCTGCTGCTGCGCGGCCTGAACCCCCGGCTGCTGTCGCCCGGCCAGATCTCGGAGCTGAAGGACGCGTTCAAGCTCGACCTGCCCGGGGATGACGCCGCGCACGAGCATTAGGGCTGCCATCGGCTGTGGCTTAGCGCCTTTCGGCGAGAGCCGCTCGAAGCACTCCCCAACCGTCATTGCGAGGAGGCGAAGCCGACGAAGCAATCCAGGGGCCGGTTTGTGCGTCCCCTGGATTGCTTCGCTGCGCTCGCAATGACGGTGTTTGGTATGCTGAAGCGGTCTTGCCTGCGGGGAGCGCCGGCATGCCTGAGCTTAGCCACGGTGAAGCGCCCGCCGCCATCACGCGTGGCGGAAGATATGGGCCATCATCATCATGCGGCGTCCTTCGGCGTCGCGCTCGCGCCTCAGGCGCTTGCGCTCGGCCTCGTCCGGATCCTCGCCGGGCGTGGCCGCCGTCCCGGATGGCTCACCGCCGGGATCCGGCGGCGCCGTGGCGGGCGGGGCAGCGGCCCCGCCGGTGTCCGGCGGCCGGTCGTCCATGGGCAGGGTGCGGAAGAGGGTCCAGTTCTGGTCGAAGATGTCGCCGGTGGCGGTGTCGATGATGTAGGTCTCGCCCGCCGGGCCGCCGACATCCTCGGCGGCGATGCTGCGGTAGTAGTGGTAGGTGGATCTGCTCCAATCCAGCGGGGGCGGCTGACCCGGCGCGGCGGCCGGTYTGGCGGCCGGCGCGGCGGCSGGGATCTCGTCCGATGGCTTCGGGGCGGCGCGGGCGGGACCGGCCTCCTCCTTCGGCCCGAGGCCGGCGGCGACGGCGCGGCGGGACAGGCCGAGCTGGCGGCCGAGGCGCAGCACCAGGGTTTCGATCGGCAGGGCGGTGTCGGCGAGGTCGGCGTCGATGCGCTCATCCTCAGCCAGGCGGGACCAGAGATCGACGGTCAGCTTTTCCTTGGCCGCGGGCTTCCCGGCGGCGATGGCGCGGGACAGGGCCTCGGCCACGATGTGGCGCCGGCCGTCCTTCTCATCCCGCTGCCACTCGCGATAGGAGTCGGCCTCGTGCCGCGCCTCCTCCTGCTGCTGCCGCAGCCTGGCGTCGAGCGCGGCACGAGGCCGACTCCTATCGCGAGTGGCAGCGGGATGAGAAGGACGGCCGGCGCCACATCGTGGCCGAGGCCCTGTCCCGCGCCATCGCCGCCGGGAAGCCCGCGGCCAGGGANGCACCAGGGTTTCGATCGGCAGGGCGGTGTCGGCGAGGTCGGCGTCGATGCGCTCATCCTCAGCCAGGCGGGACCAGAGATCGACGGTCAGCTTTTCCTTGGCCGCGGGCTTCCCGGCGGCGATGGCGCGGGACAGGGCCTCGGCCACGATGTGGCGCCGGTCCTCCTTCTCATCCCGCTGCCACTCGCGATAAGAGTCGGCCTCGTGCCGCGCCTCCTCCTGCTGCTGCCGCAGCCTGGCGTCGAGCGCGGCGGCGCGGCGGATGCCGAGGGCGGTGCGGTTGAAGCCCGCTTCGGCGATGGCGGCGCGGTCGAGATCGCCGGCCCGATCGGCGGCCAGCGCCCTGGCCTGGAAGACGCGGGCCAGCTCCAGGGCCAGCTCGGTCAGCTCCGCCAGCACCTCGGCATAGCGGCCGGCCTNCGGCGGCCAGCGCCCTGGCCTGGAAGACGCGGGCCAGCTCCAGGGCCAGCTCGGTCAGCTCCGCCAGCACCTCGGCATAGCGGCCGGCCTGCGCCGTGGCCGGCGAAGCGGCGGCGGGAGTTCCGGCTCTGATGGCACCATCGACCATCCGTTGATTAGAACAAAAAGCGAACATATAGTCAAGCGATTTGAACCAGCCCGGGGTCGATCGTCTGCTTTTCCTCGTCAAGGCAGCCGCGGGACCACCGAAGAGAACCGGGCGAGGTGAACGGCCGCGAAGGGCGGAAAGTGGACATCGGATCGTAGAAGGCTGCACATTGGTTGGGACAATACGCCACCAGGGTGCGCCCCCATGGCCAAGCAATTCATCCTCTTCGCGTTCGTCACCATGTTCGGTGTGCTGGTGCCCGAGTTGTTGCGGGCTGATGGGATAATTTTCAAAATGACGGGGCCCGACGGTCGGACAAAGACAAGCAACCCTGCACATCCTCCAAAGCGCGGCGAAGAACCAATCATCGACCAACTGCTGACCTACCGCGAGACCGCCGAGGAGTGTCGCAACGCGTCCAAAATTATAGGACTCGAAACAAACGTTCATAACCCATATGAGACGCCGAATTATAAGGTATCGATATCTGAGGACTTTGGGTTCTGCCGCCTGGATTACTACGCAATTGTCAGGAGACCGTGGCGGTGCAGCACTGATGATATCGGATTTTGCCTACGATCTATTGTGGAGAATGAGTTTTCCTTGCCTCTTCCTCATGGCTCCGCGACCGACTCCAGGGCATTGCAGGATTGGCCGAATGACGCTCCGTTGAAGATATATTTTGATCTAACGAACTTAGATTCGGCGGCAAAATTCGCAAGTTCTGACAAGGATTGTCGAGTGGTGTTTGGCGGCGTCGCGCATCCAAGCTTGGCCACGGACTCTGTCTTTATTTTTCTTGGGAATGTGACACTTTCGAAGCACTGTTTCGTGGGGTAAAAACACCGCAAGTTGCGCTCGCGCTTTAGCAAGACCGATATCGCATTTCCGTGCCGCCTGTGAATTCATACGGCGGCGAATTCGGCCGGCCGAAACATCGCGGCGCGGCCTCATGGCATTCGTCCGCTTCGGGTCGAACGCGGCCATGCCCCCTCTTCAGGCGGAAAGACCTTCGGCTAGCCGTCCGCCCGATCTGCGGTGATGATCCAGGCGCGCGAGTCGAACAGCACGCCATCCGCGGTCAGATGGGCTTCGAGCAGATCGCGCAGCCGCTGCCGCCGCGCATCGGCCTGGGCATCCGCCCGGGCCAGCGGTTCCTGGATGAATTGCAGGCCGGCCAGGGCGTCATAGGCGGCGTCGACATCCGCGCCGTAGAAGACCGGTTCGTGGACCGCGGCGAAATCGACCGAGGTGAAGCCGGATGCCTCCAGGAGCCCGGTGGCGACGGCTGGGTCGGCCAGCGAGAAGGCGGGGGCGGCGGCCGCGGACGGGGCGGTGCCCGGCTCCAGCGCCTGCCGGATCGCGGTCGACCACTCGTTGCGGTCCTGGCCCTGCCACACCATCCATACCAGCCGCGCGCCCGGCCGCATCGCCCGGGCAATGTTGGCGAAGGCCGCCGCCGGATCGGCGAAGAACATCACCCCGAACCGGCTGATGCTGAGGTCGAAGCCGGCCGCGGGAAACCCGTGCCGCTGCGCGTCGCCCTGCTCGAAGACGACGTTCCACAACCCCTCCTCCGCGCTGCGCCGGCGGGCGATCTCGAGCATCGGCGCCGAGACGTCCACGCCCAGGACGCCGCCATCCACGGCGATGCGGGCCGCCTCGCGGCTGGTCAGCCCGGCGCCGCATCCGATGTCGAGCACGCGGTCGCGCGGCCCGACCGCGAGGGCGGCCCGCAGGGCCTCGTTGTGCCGGCGCAGCTCGGCATCGTAGAAATCGGCGCAGTTCAGCCCCATCGCACGCCCCCGATCACGGGCCGATCGGCGCGGCCCCGCCCCGGAGCGTCTGATACCACATCCGGCCTGCCGGGCGCTCCGGGCTCCTCTTCGCGTCCCGGCCGAAGACCAGTCCCTCCGGACGAGGGTTTTCTTACGCCGGCGCGGCACCGACGCTATACACGGGAAGCGGCAGGATGAAGGGAACCGATCGATGCATGGCGAGGCAACTCTGATCGCGACGGCGGCGGCCGGTTTCGTGCTGGCCTTCGCCTTCGGCTTCCTGGCGCACCGGCTGCGCCTGCCGCCCCTGGTCGGATATCTCGTCGCCGGCATCGCCGTGGGGCCGTTCACCCCCGGCTTCGTCGCCGATGCCGGCCTGGCGGCCGAGCTGGCCGAGATGGGCGTGATCCTGTTGATGTTCGGCGTCGGCCTGCATTTCTCCGCCGCCGACCTGATGGCGGTGCGCTCGGTCGCCATCCCCGGCGCGGTCGGGCAGATCGTCCTGGCGACGCTGATCGGCATGGGCCTGGCCGCCGCCTGGGGCTGGGGGCTGGGCGCCGGGCTGGTGCTGGGCCTCAGCCTCTCGGTCGCCAGCACGGTGGTGCTGCTGAAGGCGCTGGAGGAGCGCAACGGCGTGGCCACGCCGAACGGCCGCATCGCCGTCGGCTGGCTGATCGTCGAGGACCTGGCCATGGTGCTGGCGCTGGTGCTGCTGCCGGCCTTCGCCGGGATGCTCGGCGGCCATGCCGACGGGCATGGCGGCGATACCGACATCGTCACCGAGCTGCTGCTGACCCTCGGCAAGGTCGCGGCCTTCGTGGCGCTGGCGATGCTGCTCGGGCCGAAGGTGGTGCCCTGGGTGCTGAAGCAGGTGGCACGGACCGGCTCGCGCGAGCTGTTCACCCTCTCCGTCCTCGCCGTCGCCGTCGGCATCGCCTACGGCTCGGCCGTGGTGTTCGGCGTCTCCTTCGCCCTCGGCGCCTTCTTCGCCGGCGTGGTGCTCAGCGAGTCCGATTTCAGCCACCGGGCGGCCGCCAACTCGATGCCGCTGCAGGACGCCTTCGCGGTGCTGTTCTTCGTTTCGGTCGGCATGCTGTTCGACCCGTCGATCGTGCTGCGCGAGCCGCTGGCCGTGGCGGCGGTGGTGGCGCTGATCATCCTCGGCAAGTCGATCGTCGCCTTCGGCATCGTGCTGCTGCTGCGCTATCCGGCGGCCACCGCCCTGACCGTGGCCGCCAGCCTGGCCCAGATCGGCGAGTTCTCCTTCATCCTGGCAGGCCTCGGCCTGTCCATGGGCCTGCTGCCGCCGGAGGGCCGCGACCTGGTCCTGGCCGGGGCGCTGATCTCGATCACCCTCAACCCGCTGGTCTTCGCGGCCGTGGATCGGCTGGTGAGCCGGGTCCGGCGGGGCCATTACGGCCAGAAGCGCCTCGCCGCGCTGGAGACGCAGTTGGACGAGCTGCAGCGGCGCAGCGCGGCCCGCGAGAGCGAGCGCGGCCTGCGCATCCAGAACATCGTCGACCTGTTCCCGATCTTCGCCGATCTGGACCAGGAGGCGCGCGAGGACCTGCTGCTGCTGTTCCAGCCGCGCGCCGCCGCCCCGGGCGAGCGCATCATCCGCAAGGGCGGCCGGCCGGACGCTGCCTATTTCATCTCGTCCGGCGCGGTGCAGGTGACGGTCGACGGCCGCGAGATCCCGCTCGGCCCCGGCGAGTTCTTCGGCGAGATGGCGCTGCTGAGCCGGGCCCGCCGCTCCGCCGACGTCACCGCCATCGACTACTGCCAGCTGCTGGCGCTGCCGGAGCGGGATTTCCGCATGTTCGTGTCGAAGCATCCGGGCCTGCGGGCCCAGTTGGACCGCCTGGCGGCGCAGCGCCGGACCATGAACCGGGAACCGGTCGAAGATGCGGCGCCGGCGGTGTGAGCGGAACCGGCGAACCCGTCCAGGAGGGCTGGAGCCGGGACGGCGACGGGCGTAGATTGCACGACAAACCCAGGGCCGCATGACACCCGGATCCGGTCACGGATCGACCTGCCGATATTGCGACCAACAATTTTTCGATAACCATAAGCTAAATACTATTGGAGGGGTCAATGTCCGGCGTAAACAAATTCGACAGCCACGCCTCTGCTCCCGCCTCCTTCGGCATTCCCGGCCAGGAAGGAAAGTCGATGGACCTCAGCGGCTATGTCATCGGCCCTGATGGCGCGGGTGTGAGCATCTACTGGGCCCAGACCGGCGACTATCCCTACGGTATCACCAATTGGCAGCACCTCCAGTTCCAGGGGGCGGACACCACCATCGGATACGTGGATTGGTGGCATGATAATTATGATTACTATGCCAATATCATTCTGACGAATGGCAACGACAGTGTTTACAATTACTATTATGGAGAGAGCGCAACGTTGTACGGCCTGGGTGGCGACGACAACCTGGCTGGCGGCACTCTGATCGATGGCGGCGATGGCAATGACAGGATCCAAGGGAATCTCGGTCATGAGACCCTGATCGGCGGCAATGGCGACGATCGTATCTTCGTCTATTGGGGCGGCGATGTGGATGGCGGCGCAGGGATCGACACGATTAGCTACGCCAGCGGCAATTCCTACCAGCATGGCGTGACCATCGATCTCGCGGCCGGAACGATCTCGGACGGCACCAAGCTGACCAGCATCGAGAACGCGTTCGGCAGTGACGAGAACGATCTCCTCATCGGCACGGCCGGGACGAATGTGCTGACCGGATGGATCGGCGACGACACGCTGCGCGGCGGTGCCGGGGCCGACACCCTCGATGGCGGCGACGGCTTCGACACGGCGGACTACTCGACCTCCGCCGCGGCGGTGACGGTCAATCTCGGCACTCACACCGCCTCTGGCGGCGACGCACAGGGCGACGTGCTGACCGCGATCGAGGCGGTGACCGGCTCCGCCTATGCCGACACGCTGACCGGTGACGCCGGCGCAAACACCCTGTCGGGCGGCGCGGGCAACGACGTGCTGACGGGAGGCGCCGGGGCGGATCGGCTCGACGGCGGTGACGGCACCGACAGGGCCGACTACGCGGCGTCGGCCGCCGCGGTCACGGTCAACCTGGCCACTGGCGTCAACAGCGGCGGGGATGCCGCCGGCGACGTGCTGACCGGGATCGAGACCCTCGGCGGCTCGGCCTTCGCCGACAGCCTGACCGGCGACGCCGGCGCCAACACGCTGTGGGGCCGCGGCGGCAACGATGTCCTCGCCGGCGGCGCGGGCAACGACTCGCTCTATGGCGAGGCCGGCACCGACACGCTGCAGGGCGGCGACGGCGACGACCTGCTGATCGGCGGCAACGGGGCCGATGTGCTGAACGGCGGTGCCGGCACCGACACCGCCAACTACGCCGAGGCCGGCGCCGCGGTGACGCTGCGCCTCGTCGGCGGCGGCACCGGCGGGGTCGCGGCCGGGGACAGCTTCATCGGCGTCGAGAATGTGCTGGGCTCGGCCTTCAACGACACCATCATCGGCGATGCCGGCGCCAACACGCTGCGCGGCCTGGCCGGGACGGACCGGCTGTATGGCGGCGCCGGCGGCGACATCATCACCGGCGATGCCGGCAACGATTCCCTTTATGGCGAGGCCGGGGCCGACAATCTGCAGGGCGGCGACGGCGACGACTACCTGACCGGGGGCGCCGGGGCCGATGCGCTGGGCGGCGGCACCGGCACCGACATCGCGCTGTACGACGCGGCGACGGCGGCGGTGGCGGTCAACCTCGTCACCGGCGGCACCGGCGGCGACGCCACGGGCGACACCTATAGCGGCGTCGAGAACGTGATGGGCTCGGCCTATGCCGACATCATCACCGGCGATGCCGGGGCGAACGCGCTGTGGGGCATGGCCGGGAACGATGCGCTGACCGGGGGCGCCGGGGCCGACGCGCTCAAGGGCGGCGCGGGGGCAGACCGCTTCGTCTACACGGCGGTGTCGGACAGCACGACCGTGGCCGCCACGCGCGACAGCATCAACGATTTCTCGCATGCCGAGGGCGACCGCATCGACCTCTCGGCCATCGACGCCGACGGCAATGCCGGCAACGGCAACACCGCCTTCACCTTCCTCGGCGGCGGCGCCTTCACCGGGGCCGGGCACGAGGTGCGGGTGGCGGCCGGCGGCGGGGTCCAGTCGGTGCTGATCGACGTCAATGGCGACAAGGTGGCCGACATGCAGATCAACGTCGTCAGCGCCACCGGCCTGGTCGCCGGCGACTTCGTGCTGTAGCGCCGCCCGGGGCGGGCTGCCGCCGCTACGCCGCCTCGCGGTCGCGGCGCAGCCCGTCCTTGCGCATCTGGTCCGGCGTCGTGCCGGTCAGGCGGTGGAACATGGCGATGAAGGCCGAGGCGTTGCCGTAGCCGAGGTCGCGCGCTACCGCGCCGACCGAGGCCCCCTCCTCCAGCCGCGCCAGCGCCGCCACCAGCTTCATCCGCTGCCGCCATTCGGCGAAGGACATGCCGAGGTCGCGCTGGCAGTGGCGCGACAGCGTGCGCTCGGTGGTGCCGGTGACCCGCGCCCATTCGGCCAGCGACCGGCGATCCCCCGGCTCGCGCTGCAGCGCCTCCAGCACCACGCGCAGCGCCGGGTCGTCCGACACCGGCAGGTAGGAGGAGTGGCGCGGCGCCAGCCGGATCTGGTCGACCAGAACCTGCGCCAGCCGCAGGTCCTCCTCGCTTCGCGGCACCTTGACGCCGCGGGCGTCGACATCGGCCAGGATCGCCTTGATCAGCGGGCTCAGCGCCAGGGTGCAGGGCTCGGCCGGCAGCGTCGCGCAGAGCTCGCGCACGACATAGACCGAGACGTAGCGCACGGCGTCGCGGTTGTGGCAGGCATGGACCACGTCCGGCGGGGTCCAGATCGCGTAATGCGGCGGCGACAGGTAGCGCACGCCGCCCACCGTCGCCACCATCAGGCCGCGCACGGCGTAGTTGAGCTTGCCCCAGGGCAGCGCCGCCTCCGGCCACACCATGCCGGCGGGATAATCCTCGGTGCGGAAGGACAGCGGGTCCGGTGGGGCGCCGCGCAGCGCAGGCAGGCGCTCGGTCATCTGTCCCCTCCTCTCCATCGCTTGTCCGATCATCGTTATATATCTTGAACCCGCCAGGCGCTAGGGTCGCGACATGTCCACCTCGCCCTCCTCCCTGCCGCTGCGCTGGTTCGCCCTGCCGGTCGTCACCGTGGCGATCTGGTCCGGCAATGTCGTCGTCACCAAGCTGGCGGCGACCGCGGTCCATCCCAGCGTCATCGCCTTCGAGCGCTGGGCCCTGGCGCTGTTGCTGCTGACGCCGTTCCTGGCCTGGCCGGTGTGGCGGCTGCGGCGCGAGATCCGGCCGTATCTGGCGAAGCTGGCGGTGCTGGGGCTGTTCGGCATGGCCGCCTATCAGGGGCTGGCCTATTACGCGGCGGAGACCACCTCGGCCACCAAGATGGGCTTCGTGGTGTCGCTGGTGCCGCTCTTGACCATGGCGCTGTCCAGCCTGCTGCTGGCCGAGGCGCCGACGCTGGGCATGGTGGCCGGCGGCGGCCTGTCGCTGGTCGGGCTGATGCTGCTGCTGGGCCAGGGCGACCCGCTGGCGCCGTTCAGCGGCGGGCTGGTACCGGGCGACGGCATGATGCTGATCGCCTGCGTCGCCTATTCCGGCTACGGCGTGCTGCTGCGGCGCTGGCACATGCCGCTGCCGGCCTGGCCGTCGCTGTACCTGCAGATCGCCTTCGCCACGCTGTTCCTGCTGCCGGGCTGGCTGCTGGCGCCGGCGGCGCCGCACAGCGCCACGGCGCTGGGCCTGATCCTCTATGCCGGGATCCCGACCTCGATCCTGGCGCCGTATCTGTGGATGCAGGCGATCCGCCTGCTCGGCCCCAGCCGCACCAGCCTGTTCATCAACCTGTCGCCGGTGATGACCGCGGCGATCGCGATGGCGGTGCTGGGCGAGAGCCTGCACCCCTACCACCTGGCCGGCGGCGCCCTGGTGCTGGCGGGCGTGGTCCTGGCCCAGCGCTTCGGCCGGCGGACGGTCCGGCCGGTCGCAGTAACGAAAGCTGGGGCAGCAGAGGCCGCCGAATGAAGCGGCGCCGCCTGGATCGTCAGGCGGCGCCGGCTTCCGTTACTTCCAGTGGTGCTCGGTGCCGAACTTCCGCAGGTCGCGCTCGTGCTGGCGGCGCAGCTGGGTCAGCTGGCGGGTCAGGTCGCGGCCCAGGATCTTGGCATAGTCCTGGCCGGTCTTCGACTTGGCCCAGTCGTTCTCGACGAAGCGGGCATCGACCCGGCCGGACCGGCTGACCGACACCGCCGAGCCCTTGAAGCTCTGCGCCGCCTTGGTCAGCTCGGCCACGAAGGTGGCGTCGTCCAGGCCGCTATAGGCCTTGCCCTCGGAATCGCCGATGTTGAGGAAGTACAGGTCGTGGCCGAAGGCGGTGTAGCCGCCGCCCAGCCCCTTGTTCACCTCGGCCGCGTGCTGGAAGAAGGCCTGCGCCTCCTCGCCGCTCGGGGCGTGGTCCTTGAAGGTGACCACGGCAAAGGCGGTGTTGCCCTGCCCTTCCGGCGTGAAGTCGGTGATCAGCACGCTCCACTGGCGGAAGGTGTAGCCGATCGCCGCGGCGAACAGGTCGGACGTCTTCGCATCGGCCTCGAAGGCCGATTGCAGCGAGGCGTTGGTCTCGAGCTGATAGCCCCCCGGCGTCAGCTCGGTCTGCACCTGGTCGGCCGGGATCTGCAGCAGCTCCAGGATCTTCGGCATCTCGGTGTCGCGCACCTGCGCCGTGAACGCGGCGCGGTCGCCGTAGCTGGCCTTCTTGTCGTCGAGGCCGAGCGGCTTGAAGGTCAGCACCTCGTAGGAGAAGAGCTGGGTCGGGCCGACCGGCGCGGCCGGGGCCGGCGCGGGCTTCTGGCCGCAGGCGGCGAGCGCGACCGAGGCGGCCAGGCTGGTCGCGAGCGCGACGGTTCTGAGAGAACGGATGAACGACATGGTGTGGATTTCCCCTCGGACCGGAGCGAAGCGCCCCGGCCGGTATAGGAATATGCGAGCGCCGGCTTGGCAAGGCGGAGCGCGATTTGCCGCCGCCGCCGCGATGCGATACCAGGAAGGGACCGCCCGCCCGGAGACCGATGATGACCGACCGTCCCGATGCCCCCGAAGCCGGAGACGCCACCCGCCGCCTGATCGAGGTGATGGCGCGGCTGCGCGACCCGCAGACCGGCTGCCCGTGGGACGTGGAGCAGAGCTTCCGCACCATCGCGCCCTACACGATCGAGGAGGCCTATGAGGTGGCCGATGCGATCGAGCGCGACGCCATGGACGAGCTGAAGGACGAACTGGGCGACCTGCTGTTCCAGGTGGCCTTCCATTCGCGCATGGCGGAGGAGCGAGGCGCCTTCGCCTATGCCGATGTGGCGGCCGGGATTGCCGACAAGATGATCCGCCGCCACCCGCATGTGTTCGGCGGCGCCGAGGTCGACGCCGACGGCATGCCGGCGCAGTGGGAGCGGCAGAAGGCGGAGGAGCGGGCGGCCAAGGCAGAGGCCGAGGGCCGCCCGGCCGGCGTGCTGGACGGCATCGCCGCCGGCCTGCCCAGCCTGACCCGGGCGCTGAAGCTGCAGAAGCGGGCGGCGCGGGTCGGCTTCGACTGGACCGACCCGGCCGACATCCTGGACAAGATCGAGGAGGAGGTCGGCGAGATCCGGGCCGAGATCGACGGCAAGGCGCCGAAGGAGCGGATCGAGGACGAGATCGGCGACCTGCTGTTCTGCGCCGTCAACCTGGCCCGGCGCTACGAGGTCGACCCCGATTCCGCCCTGCGCCGCACCAACGCCAAGTTCGAGCGCCGCTTCCGCCACCTGGAGGCGGCGCTGCGGGCCCAGGGCCGCGACCCCGCCGGGGCCAGCCTGGACGAGATGGAGGAATTGTGGGTCGTCGCCAAGCGGGCGGAGACGGCGGCATGAGGATGACGACGCTGCGTGGGAGGCGCCGGCTTCCCGCCCTCGCCGCGATGCTGGCCGCGGTCCTGGCCGGCGCCGCGGCCCATGCCCAGACATCGGCGGAGCTGCTGGTCGGCCGATGGGACCTGGTCTCGCAGCAACGGATCGCCGATGGCCGGGAGGCTCCGGCCCAGCCCGTCTCGGACAAGACCCGCTCGACCATGGTCTTCACCGCCGACGGGACGTGGCAACTCGTCGCCAGCGCGCCACTGGGTTCCCACGGCACCTATCGCTGGCTTGGGCCCGGCCGGATCGAATCGACGACCATCAAGGCGCCGGTCCCGTCGGGCAACGGCGTCACGCGGACCTTGTCCGTCGAGGTCGACGACGGGCAGCTCAAGCTGACCATGACTCTGTCGGCGGAGGATCTGACGAAGGTCAACGGGCCGGCCCGGGCCGGCGCCCCCTATCCGCAGACGCTGACGGTCGTCTCCACGCTCCGCCGGCTTCGGGACTGACGGCCGGTTCGATCTGGCGAACCGGCCGGCGGCAGGCGTGCGGTCAGACGCCCAGCAGCTCGACGTCGAAGATCAGCGTCGCGTTCGGCGGGATGACGCCGCCGGCGCCGCGCGCGCCGTAGCCCAGGGCGGCCGGGATGACCAGCCGGCGCTTGCCGCCGATCTTCATGCCCTGCACGCCCTCGTCCCAGCCGCGGATCACCCGGCCGCCGCCGAGCGGAAAACGGAACGGCTCGTTGCGGTCCTTGCTGGAGTCGAACTTCTTGCCGGCGGTGCCGTCGTCGTTCCGCAGCCAGCCGGTATAGTGAACGGTCACGGTGACGCCGGCCTTCGCCTCGGCGCCGGTGCCGACCTCGAGATCCTCGATCTCCAGCCCGGAGGCGGTGACGGTGCGGGACATGCTCAGGTTCCTTTCACGTTCAAATCAAGGTCGTAGCAACCATCAGGCCGCGGCCGCGATCTCGCCCATGGCGGCGCGGGCGGCGCGCCAGCTGGCCTGGTCCGGCGCCACCAGGATCGGGCCCTGGCGCAGCGTCGGGCGGTAGCGGGTGCCGTCGAGCACGGCGCTCCATCCGCCGGCCTCGGCATGCAGCAGCGTGCCGGCGGCGTGGTCCCAGGGGAACAGCTTGCGATAGGCCAGGATGTCGATGCGGCCCTCGACGGCGTCGATATAGTCGGCGCCGGCGCAGTTGACATGGATGTGGGTGCCGACCGCCTCGCGCAGCCGCATCACGCCCACGGCATAGCCTGGCGGCCGCTTGGCCAGGTTGAAGCCGCCGCGCAGCGTCGCCAGCGGCCCCGGCGCCGCCAGGGTCCGGCGCTCGCCGTCGACAAAGGCGCCCTCGCCCCTGATCGCCCAGGCGGTTTGATTCTCGACCGGCAGGTGGATCCAGCCCATCAGCGTTTCGCCCCGGTGCACCAGGGCGACGATGGTGCCGAAGCGCGGCCGGCCGGCGACGAAATTGGCGGTGCCGTCGACCGGGTCGACCACCCAGACCGGGTCGTCGCCGTCCAGCAGGTCCAGCACGGCCGGATCCTTGGCATAGGCCTCCTCGCCGAGCACGAGGGAGCCGGGCAGGAGATCCGGCAGCCGCGCGGCGAGGCGCACCTCGCTCTCCTGGTCGGCGATGGTGACCAGGTCGCCGGGCGCCTTCTCCATCACCGCCCCGTCCTCCAGCCGGCCGAAGCGCGGCAGGATCAGCTCCTGCGCCGTCTCCGAGATCAGGGCGGCGACGGTATCGATCTCGGGCAGGCGCAGCATCGGAGGGCTCTCAGTGACGGGTGGCGATGCCGAGCTGGCGGTGCAGCCGGGCGGCGTCGTTCGGGTGCAGGCGGACGCGGACGAAGAGATGGGCGCCGTCGTCTCGGGCCTCCAGCACCTCGCCATGCTCGTGCAGCCAGGCCAGGGTGCGGCCGTCGGCGATGTCCAGCTTGACCGTCATGGTCTCGCGGTCGGCGTTGATGCGGCGGGCGATGAGCTCCATCAGCCCGTCGCAGCCGTCGCCGGTCAGGGCCGAGATCACCGCGGCGTCATGGCCGCGCCGGCGCACGGCGGTCGACAAGGTCTCGCGCTCGGCCTCCGGCAGCAGGTCGGCCTTGTTCAGGAC
This sequence comes from Inquilinus limosus, assembly GCF_002195995.1. Taxonomy (GTDB): domain Bacteria; phylum Pseudomonadota; class Alphaproteobacteria; order DSM-16000; family Inquilinaceae; genus Inquilinus; species Inquilinus limosus_C. Next base: position 64,032 of record NZ_NHON01000006.1, on the reverse strand, counting down.
CTCGATCACCCGCCCGTCGGAATCGATGTCGATATCGAGGTCGCGCAGCACCGCCTCGACATCCTCGCGCTGGGCCTCGGTGTCGGGATGGGCGATGTCGCGGACATGCAGGATCAGGTCCGCGGCCTGCACCTCCTCCAGCGTCGCCCGGAAGGCGGCGACCAGATGGGTCGGCAGGTCGGAGATGAAGCCGACGGTGTCGGACAGGATGATCCGCCGCCCCTGCCCCGCCTCGATCGCCCGCATGGTCGGGTCCAGCGTGGCGAACAGCATGTCCTTGGCCAGCACGGTGGCCCGGGTCAGGCGGTTGAACAGGGTCGACTTGCCGGCATTGGTGTAGCCGACCAGCGCCACCACCGGATACGGCACGCGGGCGCGGGCGTCGCGGTGCAGCGACCGGGTGCGGCGGACGTCGTCCAGCTGGCGCTTGATCTGGATGATGCGGTCGTCGATCTGGCGGCGATCCAGCTCGATCTGGGTTTCGCCGGGGCCGCCGAGGAAGCCGGCGCCGCCGCGCTGCCGCTCCAGATGGGTCCAGGACCGCACCAGGCGAGAGCGCTGGTAGCTGAGATGCGCCAGCTCGACCTGCAGCTGACCCTCGCGGGTGCGGGCGCGCTCGCCGAAGATCTCCAGGATCAGGCCGGTGCGGTCGATCACCTTGGTCTTCCAGCGCCGCTCCAGGTTGCGCTGCTGCACCGGGCTCAGGGTGGCGTCGACCACGACCAGCCCCGCCTCGGTGGCGGCGACCACGCTCGACAGCTCCTCCAGCGCGCCCTCGCCGATCAGGGTCGAGGGCTGGGGCCGCGACACCCGGACGCAACGCGCCTCGGCGATGTCGAGGGAGATCGCGCGCGACAGCCCGACCGCCTCCTCCAGCGAGGCCTCGGATGTGCGCCCGGCATCGTTGCGGGCACCCGGCAGGACCGGATGAATGACGATGGCGCGCCCCGAGGACGCGCCATCCACGCCGGAATTTGGCCCCGAAGTCTGGCCCAAAGGGATCAGGCCTCTTCCTTCTGCGGCTCGAACAGCTGAATCGGGTGCGCCGGCATCACCGTCGAGATCGCATGCTTGTACACCAGCTGCGAATGGGCATCGCGGCGGAGCAGGACCGAGAAGTTGTCAAACCAAGTGATGATACCCTGCAGCTTTACCCCGTTGACGAGGAAGATGGTCACCGGGATCTTGTTCTTCCGGACGTTGTTGAGGAAGACGTCCTGAACGTTCTGTGCCTTTTCCGACATTAGTTGGATCCTGCTGCTTGATTTTATTGGAGCCCCGAGGGGCCCGAGCCACACGATGTGGCACCGATCGACAATATGGGAAGCGCGGGGCCGGAGAAAAGGGAGCAATGGCGCATGGTCACGATGCGCCGGCGCCTGACGCGTATCCGACATAGGCCTCCAGCAGCCGCCGGCCCAGCGGGCCGGGTGTGCCGTCGCCGACCGTGCGGTCGTCGATCCGCAGCACCGGGGTGACGAAGCTGGTGGCGCTGCTGAGGAAGGCTTCGCGGGCCGCGAAGGCCTCCTCCAGGCTGAACGGCCGCTCCTCGAAGCGCACGCCCTCCGCCGCCGCGATCCGCAGGATCGACTGGCGGGTGATGCCGTTGAGGATCTCGTGGCTGGCCGGCCGGGTGACCAGCACGCCGTCCGCGGTCAGGATCCACGCGTTGGACGAGGTGCCCTCGGTGACGAAGCCGTCCTCATCCACCTGCCAGGCCTCGAAGGCGCCGCGCTCCGCCGCCTCCTGCTTGCCCAGCACCTGGGGCAGCAGGCCGACGGTCTTGATGTCGCGGCGCTTCAGCGGATGTCCGGGATGGTGATGACGCGGACGCCGGTGCGGCCATGGGGCGCCAGCGCCGCCCGCCGCGTGGTCATCACCAGGGTCGGCCGGGCCGCGGCCGGGAAGCGGAAGTCGCGCGGGGCGGCGCCGCGGGTGACCTGCAGGTAGATCAGCCCGTCGCGCACGCCGTTGCGCTCCAACAGCCGCCGCATCAGCAGCCGCAGCACCCGGCGCTCGCACGGCCAGGCGATGCGCAGCTCCTGCAGCGACCGGCCGAGCCGGTCGAGATGGCCGTCCTCGTCTATCAGGGCGCCGCGGCGGATGCAGACCACCTCGTACACCCCGTCGGCGAACTGGAAGCCGCGGTCCTCGACATGTACCGCCGCCTGGGCGTGCGGCACAAAGCGCCCGTTGACATAGGCGTCGCGCGCCATCGCTTAGACTCTCCCCACCCGCTTGACGCCGAGCGTCCTGGCACGCCCTTCCCTCGCCGTCATTGCGAGGAGGTGAAGCCGACGAAGCAATCCATCGTCCCGCACGAGCGGCTCCATGGATTGCTTCGCTGCGCTCGCAATGACGGTGTTTGGAATTCCGAAAGGCCTGACAATCGAACCATCCGGCTCAGTCGAGCAGCTTGCGGTCGCCGGCGCCGTGCACGCCCAGGCTCTTCATCTTGCGGTGCAGGGCCGAGCGCTCCATGCCGATGAACTCGGCGGTGCGGCTGATATTGCCGCCGAAGCGGGTGACCTGGGCGATCAGGTACTCGCGTTCGAACAGCTCGCGGGCGTCGCGCAGCGGCAGGCCCATGATCTCGCTGCCGCGGTCGCCGCGCAGCACCGCGGGGGCAATGGCGCCGATCTCCGGCGGCAGCATGTCGGCATGGATCGGCATGCTGTTGTCGCCCGCCGCCATGATCAGCAGCCATTCGATGACGTTGCGCAGCTGGCGGACATTGCCCGGCCAGCTATAGGCCTGCAGCGCCGCCATCGCGTCCTCGCCGACCTGGCGGGGCATCAGCCCCTGCCCGTCCGCCGCCCGCTGCATGAAGTGGCGGGCCAAGAGCGGGATGTCCTCGCGCCGGCTGGCCAGCGGCGGCACGGCGATCGGCACCACGTTCAGGCGATAGTACAAATCCTCGCGGAACCGGCCCTCGGCGATCTCGGTCGGCAGGTCGCGGTTCGAGGAGGCGATCACCCGGACATCGACCTCGACCTTGGTGGCGCCGCCGACGCGGACGAAGGTCTGCTCCTGCAGCACCCGCACGATCTTGCCTTGGGTGGCCAGCGGCATGTCCGCCACCTCGTCCAGCAGCAGCGTGCCGCCATGCGCCTGCTCGAAGGTGCCGACCTTGCGGGTGGCGATGACGCCGTCGACCATGGCCTCGACGCCGAACAGCTCCTCCTCCAGCCGGTCCGGATGCATCGCCGCGCAGTTCAGGGCGATGAACGGACCCTCGGCGCGCTTGGACAGGGCGTGCAGCCGGCGGGCCACCACCTCCTTGCCGACGCCGGCCGGGCCGGTGATCAGCACCCGGCTGCCGGTCGGCGCCACGCGCTCGATCTGCTGCGCCAGCTGGCTGATCATCGGCGAATGGCCGATCAACTCGACCTCGGTGCCGGCGCGCAGCTTCAGCTCGGCATTCTCGCGCCGCAGCCGGGCCGCCTCGATGGCGCGGTCGACCATCAGCAGCAGCCGGTCCGACTTGAACGGCTTCTCGATGAAGTCGTAGGCGCCGTGCTTGATCGCCGTGACCGCCGTCTCGATGTTGCCGTGGCCGCTGATCATCAGCACCGGCACGCCCGCATGGTCGCGCCGGATGATGTCGAGCAGCTCGAGCCCGTCGATCGGGCTGCCCTGCAGCCAGACGTCGAGAATCACCAGGCTGGGCTGGCGCGCGGCGAGCTCCTGCTGCGCCTGCGTCGTGTCGCCGGCCTCCCGGGTCGTATAGCCTTCGTCGTCGAGGATGCCCGAGATGAGCATCCGGATATCCGCCTCGTCGTCGACGACGAGAATGTCATGCGCCATGGCCCACCGCGTCCTTGGAGCCCGCAGCCGTCACCTGATCGGACGATGCGCCCGGCTCGTCGCCGGTTGGAACGGCCGGAACGCCCGCCTGTTCCAACGGAAAGACGAGGCTGACCCGGGCCCCACCGCCCGGGCGGTCCTCGAGGACCAGCCGGCCGCCGTGATCCTCCATGATTTTCTTGACGATGGCGAGCCCCAATCCGGTCCCCTTCGCGCGGGTGGTGACATAGGGTTCGGTCAGCCGGTCGCGGTCGACGGTGGGCAGGCCCCTGCCGTTGTCCTCGACCGTGATCCAGGCCTCACCGTCGGCGTAGTCCAGCACCATCCGCACCTGCCCCTTCGGCAGGTCGCGGCCCTCGGCGATGCGGCCGTCGATCGCGTCCGCGGCATTCTGCAGCAGGTTGGTGACGGCCTGCGACAGCTGCCGGGCATCGCAGGGCACCGTCGGGCGGTCGTCCGGCTGGCTGAAGGAGAAGCTGACCTTCGGATGGGCGTTGCGCTGCAGGAACATCGCCTGCTGGCAGGTCTCGGACAGGTCGATCGCCTTCATCACCGGCGTCGGCATACGGGCGAAGGCCGAGAACTCGTCGACCATCCGGCCGATGTCGCCGACCTGCCGCACGATCGTCTCGGTGCAGGTGATGAAGGTCTGAGGATCGTCCGATATCTGCTTGAGATATTTGCGTTTCAGCCGCTCCGCCGAGAGCTGGATCGGGGTCAGCGGGTTCTTGATCTCATGCGCGATCCGGCGGGCGACATCGGCCCAGGCCGCCTTGCGCTGCGCCGACAAGAGTTCGGTGACGTCGTCGAAGGTGACGACGAAGCCGCGGATCTCGCCGTCCAGCCGCTCCGCGGCGATGCGGGCCAGCAGGATGCGCATCTCGCCGTGGCGGCGGACCTTGACCTGGCCCTCCACCACCCGGCCCTGGCGGCTGCGGGCACTCTCCAGCAGCTCCGCCATCTCTGGCACCGCCGCCTCCAGCGGGTGGCCGACCAGCTCGTCGACCGAGCGGCCGAGCAGGTCGGTGGCGGAGCGGTTCGGCAGATGCACCCGTCCGTCCTCGTCGAGGCCCAGCACGCCGGCCGAGACGCCGGACAGCACGGTCTCGGTGAACTGCCGGCGCTGGTCCAGCTGGCGGTTCGCCTCGATCAGCTCGCGCCGCTGGCTCTCCAGCTGGTTGGTCATGCGGTTGAAGGAGCGCGCCAGGCTACCGAGCTCGTCGGTGCTGTCGCTGCCCTGGACCCGGATCGACAGGTCGCCGGCCCGTACCCGCTCGGACGCCATGATCAGCTCGCGCAGCGGCCGCACCAGCGTGTCGGCGAAGACCAGGCCGATCCACACCGCGGCCATCAGCAGCAGCACCGCGACGGTGACGTAGATGGCGGTGAAGATCAGCTGCAGCTGCGACCGCCGCCCCTCCAGGGCGCGGTAGTCGGCGACCGCGCCCTTGGTCTGCTCGACATAGGCCAGCGCCTCCGGGTCGACCTGCTTGCCGATCAGCAGGAAGGCGTCGAAGGGAAAGCCGTTCAGCCGCGCCAGGGCGCGCACCCGGTCGCCCTGGCCGTCGACCATCAGCTCGACCGGCCCGTAGCCGGTGCTGTCGGCCGACATCGCCCGGTCGAAATATTGCGGGGCCACCATGTCCAGCTTCAGGCCCTTGGCGTAGGGCGATTCGGCGACGACCTGGCCCTTGCGGTCGATGATCCGGATGTCGGGGATGTTGTAGGTCTGGGTCATGCTGCCCAGGATCCCGATCAGCGCGGATTTGTTCGCGGTGATGAATTCCGGGTACTGGGCGTAGGCCCGCTCGACCGTGTAGGCGATGCTCTGCGCGGCATAGCGGATGCCCTTCTGGTTCTCCTCCAGATAGACCTGGGCGACCGAGAGCGATTCGTTGACCGCGGTCGACACCCGCTCGGAGAACCAGGTCTGCACGCCGATGTTGAAGATGACGGCGGAGAAGACCGCGACCAGGATGGCCGGCGCCACCGCCACCACGGCGAACAGCGCCACCAGCCGGACATGCAGCCGCGACCCGGCCGAGCCGCGGCGCCGCGCCGCCCAGATCCCGACCAGCCGGCGCGCGACGATGGCGCCGAGCATCAGCAGGATGGTCAGGTCCAGCACCAGCAGCAGCGTCACCCGGTCGGCATCCTTGCCGAACAGGGAGTTGCTGCTGAGCGCAGTGTAGGTCGCGATGCCGGAGGCGACGGCGGCGAAGATCAGCACCACCGCCAGCTTGTTCTCAAGCCCGATCCGGGCCGCCCATTGATACAGCTGCCGCCAGAGGGAAGACGGGCTCGCGGCGTTGGTGGTCATCGAGAACGGTTCAACATGCTGAGTGGGGGCCTAGCTTAGGCCACGGACCACCGGGATGTCTAACTCGCGGATCTTCTTGCGCAGGGTGTTGCGGTTCAGGCCCAGCAGCTCGGCCGCGCGGATCTGGTTGCCACGGGTGGCGGCCAGACTCAGCGTGATCAGCGGCCGCTCGACCTCGCGCAGCACCCGGTCGTACAGGCCGCTGGCCGGCAGGCTGCCGGCATGGGCGGCGAAATAGTCGCGCAGATGGCGCTCGACCGCCGCCGACAGCCCCTCCCCGGCCGGCTCGGCGCCGGGCTCGGCAATGCCGGGTTGCGGCAGGGCGTCGCTCAACTCGGCCTCGACCACGTCGATGCCGATCGTCTCCTGCGAGTAGAGGGCGCAGAGGCGCCGGGCCAGGTTCTCCAGCTCGCGCACATTGCCGGGCCAGCGGTGCCGCGTCAGCCGCTCCATCGCCCGCTTGTCCAGCGCCTTCTCGCTCATCCCCTCGGCGGCGGCGCGGCGCATGAAGTGGCTGACCAGGGCCGGGATGTCCTCCGACCGCTCACGCAGCGGCGGCAGGCGGATCGGCACGACGTTGAGGCGGTAGAACAGGTCCTCGCGGAACAGGCCCTGCCGCACCATGGTGCGCAGGTCGCGATGGGTGGCGGCGACGATGCGGACATCGGCGCGGATCGGGGTGCGGCCGCCGACCGTGGTGTATTCGCCCTCCTGCAGCACCCGCAGCAGCCGGGTCTGCGCCTCCATCGGCATGTCGCCGATCTCGTCCAGGAACAGCGTGCCGCCCTGGGCCTGCTCGAACCGGCCGGTGGAGCGCGACAGCGCGCCGGTGAAGGCGCCCTTCTCATGGCCGAACAGCTCGGATTCGATCAGGTCGCGCGGGATCGCCGCCATGTTGATGGCGACGAAGGGGCCGCTGCGCCGGCGGCCGTAATCATGCAGCGCCCGCGCCACCAGCTCCTTGCCGGTACCGCTCTCGCCCGTGATCATCACGGTCAGGTCGGTCGCCATCAGCCGGGCCATCACCCGGTAGATCTCCTGCATCGCCGGCGACCGGCCGATCAGGGGCATCGCCTCCTCGCCGTCCTCGACCTCGCGGCGCTCGCCCTCGTCCTGGCGCGGCAGGGTCAGGCCGCGCTCGACCACCCCGACCAGCTCCTTCAGGTCGAACGGCTTGGGCAGATACTCGAAGGCGCCGCGTTCGGTCGCCTTGACCGCGGTCAGGAGGGTGTTCTGCGCGCTCATGACGATGACACGCAGCTCCGGCCGCAGCTTGCGGATCCGCGGCAGCAGGTCCAGGCCGTTCTCGTCCGGCATCATCACGTCGGTGATGATCAGGTCGCCGACGCCGTCCTGGACCCATTTGTACAGGGTCGAGGCGGTGCCGGTGCTGCGCACCTCGTGGCCGAGCCTGGACAGGGCCTGGGTCAGCACCATGCGGATGGCGCGATCGTCATCCGCGACCAGAATGGTCCCGCTGGTCATGCTTCGCTTCCGTTGCTTTCGCTGTCGCCGGTCGACACCGCCCCGGCGTGGATCGGCAGGGAGATCTTGAACACGGTGCGGCGCGGCTCGCTCTCGAAGCCGATCAGGCCGCCATGGTCACCGATGATCTTGGCCACCAGCGACAGGCCGAGGCCGGAGCCTTCCGCCTTGGTGGTGACGAAGGGGTCGAACAGGTGGTCCTTGAGGTCGTCCGGGATGCCCGGGCCGTTGTCCTGGATCGCCACCATCAGCGGCAGGTTCAGGCGCTGGCTGGTGCCCTGCACCGCGATCGCCACGCCGCGCTGATAGGCGGTGGTCAGGATGATCTCGCCATCCTCGGCCACCGCCTCGACCGCGTTCTTGATCAGGTTCAGGAAGACCTGGACCAGTTGGTCGAACTGCCCCGGCACCGGCGGCAGCGACGGGTCGTAGCGCTCGATGAAGCGGACATGGCGGCCGAAGCCGGTCTGCGCCACCTGGCGCGCCCGCTCCAGCACCTCATGGATGTTGACCGGCTCGCGGTTCAGCGGGCTGGGGTCGGAGAAGGCATCCATGCGGTCGACCAGCCGGACGATGCGGTCGGTCTCCTCGCAGATCAGCCGGGTCAGGGCCCGGTCGTCGTCGCCGACCGTCTGCTCCAGCAGCTGGGCGGCGCCGCGGATGCCGGAGAGCGGGTTCTTGATCTCATGCGCCAGCATCGCCGCCATCGCGGTCATCGACCGGGCGGCGTGGCGGCGGTTCAGCTGGGTGTCGATCCGCCGCGCCACCGATTCCTCGAACAGGCTGACCACCGCGAGGTCCGGCGGGTCGACCAGCGGCGCCACCGTCACCGTGACCGTGCGCCGGCCGATCCGCGGGCTTTCCAGCAGCATGCCGTAATCGGCGACGCTGCGGTCCTGCTGGATCGCCTGGTCGATCAGGGTGAACAGCGGGCTGTCGCCCGGCACCAGCCCGGTCAGCTCCTGCCCCAGCAGGGCGGATTCGCTGGCGTCCAGCAGCTGCTGCGCGGCCAGGTTGACGAAGCGGATCACCCGGTCGTGGCCGACGGCCAGCACCGCCACCGGCAGCGAGGCCAGGAGCGCGAAGGGGTCCGGTTGCGGCGCGACCGCAGCGGTGGGGATCGGTTTCAGATTCGGCATCGGCGGCGAGCGGGATTGCGGCTGCCACATCAGCCCATCGCCTAAATTTTGTCCAATGAAAGTTTTGCCCAACCAATGAGCAGAAACAGCAACCACCCCCGATTCTTGGGGGGAAGAAGTTCCTTGCGCGGGGCGCTACATGTCAGGCGGCCGGGGTCGGGGCCGGTGTTTCCGCCGGACGGACGGCCGCGGTTGAGGCATGATGCCGCCGGGCTTCGGCTCGGTGGCGACGATGGAGCAGACTCCTATGAATTCGATGATCGGGACGATCGGTCGCATCGCCGTGCTGGCCTTCGCGCTGGCTGCCGCCATGACGGCGCCGGCCGCGGCCGCCGACATCCCGGGGGCGAAGGATTATCCGGGGATCAAGCGCTACGACGGCGCGTCGATCGTGGAATACAAGACCCAGAAATTCACCCACTACACCCTGCCGCTGGGCGCGGCCGACGAGGCCGACGCCGACAACAAGCCGGTCTTCGCCGCCTCGAAGCAGGTCAGCGGCGCGCTGACCCGCCTCAGCTACACGGTCCCGGCCGGCATCTCCTCCGCCGACGTGTTCGAGAATTACGAGAACGAGCTGGCGGCCAAGGGCTACCAGGTGCTGTTCAAGGCCGATGGCGGCGCCATCGGCAGGCGCCAGGACGTCATCTTCGACGGGGTCGGGACCCAGCTGTTCAGCTACAGCCCGGAGGCCGCGCATCTCCTGACCGCGGAGCTGGCCAAGGACGGCGGCACCGTCAGCATCGCCCTCTACGTCACCGAGTTCGAGGACGGCTACACCCGGGACATCGAGGTCGCGAAGGGCCAGGCCATCGTCCAGCTCGACGTCATCGAATCCGGCACGCTGCAGGACAAGATGGTGACGGTAACGGCGGCCGAGATCGAGAAGAGCCTGTCGGCGCAGGGCCATATCGCCCTCTACGGCATCACTTTCGACTTCGCCAAGGCCGACCTCAAACCGGAATCGAAGCCGGCGCTGGAGCAGATCGCGCAGGTCCTCAAGGACGACCCGTCGCTGAAGATCCATGTCGTCGGCCACACCGACAATGTCGGTGGCATGGATACCAACATGGCGCTGTCGCGGGCCCGCGCCGCCTCGGTGGTGTCGGCGCTGGTCAAGCAGTACGGCATCCCGGCGGGCCGGCTGAACCCGGCCGGCGTCGGCCCGCTGGCGCCGGTGGCGCCGAACGACAGCGACGAGGGCCGGGCCAAGAACCGGCGGGTCGAGCTGATCCCCCAGTGACCGGCCCGCGGTGACGATATGGCCGGGTGGCGCCGCCGCCCGGCCGTGCCGCTTGTCTCTCCCCCGGCGCCGCCCTATCGTGCGGCGCTTTTTTCGTCGAGGGAGTCCCAGCGGACCATGCCACGCCACGCCGCCGTCATCGTCGCCGCCGGAACCGGCGAGCGCTTCGGCGGCTCCCTGCCCAAGCAGTACCGCCCACTGGCCGGCAGCACCGTGCTGCGCCGGTCGGTCGAGGCCTTCCGCGCCACCGGCCGCTTCGACGACATCGTCGTGGTGATCCGCGACGAGCACCGGGCGCTGTATAACGCGGCCGCGGCGGACCTCGGCCTGCCCGACCCGGTGATCGGCGGCGCCACCCGGCAGGACAGCGTCCGCGCAGCGCTGGAATGGCTGGAGGCCCGCGCCCCCGACCGGGTGCTGGTGCATGACGCGGCGCGGCCGCTGATCGATCGCGCCACGATCGACCGGGTGCTGGACGCCTTGGACGAGGCCGAGGCGGCGATCGCCGCGGTGCCGGTGGTCGACACGATCAAGCGGGCCGAGGCCAAGGGTGGCGCTCCCATCGCCGCCGGCACGGTCGACCGCAGCGGGCTGTGGCAGGCGCAGACGCCGCAGGGCTTCCGCTTCCCGGCCCTGCTGGCCGCCCACCGCTCCGTGGCCGGCGAGGCGCTGACCGACGACGCCGCGGTGGCGGAGCGCCAGGGCATCGCCGTGCGCCTGGTCGAAGGCCATGTCGACAACTTCAAGATCACCACGGAGGCGGACCTGACCCGCGCGGAACGACTGCTCGGCGGCGCCGCCGACATCCGGACCGGCACCGGCTTCGACGTGCATCGCCTGATCCCGGGCGACGCCGTCATCCTGTGCGGTGTCCGCATTCCCCACGGCTTCAAGCTGGAAGGCCACTCCGACGCCGATGTCGGGCTGCACGCCCTGACCGACGCGCTCTTGGGCGCGATCGGCGCCGGCGACATCGGCCAGCACTTCCCGCCATCGGACGAGCGCTGGCGCGGCGCCGATTCCGCCGCCTTCCTGGCCCATGCCGGCGAGCTGGTGCGGGCCCGCGGCACCATCCTCAACGTCGACGTCACCCTGCTGTGCGAGCGGCCGAAGGTCGGCCCGCACCGCGCCGCCATGGTCGCCCGGATCGCCGGGATCCTGGGGCTCGACGCGGAGCGGGTCAGCGTCAAGGCGACCACGACCGAGCGGCTGGGCTTCACCGGCCGCGAGGAAGGCATCGCCGCCCAGGCTTCCGCGAGCGTCCGGATCGAGCGCTGATGCCGTTCCGGCCGCTCCCGCCCGGCTGCACCTTCTGGCAGCCGACGACGCTGCTGGCGACGGTGGGTGGGATCGGGCTGATCCGGGTGGCCTCCGGCACCTGGGGATCGCTGGCCGCCCTGCCCCTGGCCTGGGCGCTGTGGTGGCTGGGCGGACCACTGGCCGTGGCGATCGCCGGGGTCGTCATCGGCCTGGTCGGGGTGTGGGCATCGGGCGCCGTCTGCCGCGGCGGCGAGGCGGATTCGAGCGCGATCGTGATCGACGAGGTGGCCGGCCAGCTGCTGGCCCTGGCCCCGGTCGCCGGGGTGCTGTGGCTCTATCCCCTCGCCTTTGCCCTGTTCCGGCTGCTCGACATCGCCAAGCCGTGGCCGATCTCCTGGCTGGACCGCGAGCTGGGCGGCGGCTGGGGCGTGATGATGGACGACATCGCCGCCGGCGTGGCGGTCGCCGCGATCGGCGCGGCGGTCCTGGCGGGAGGACTGGCGTGATCGACGACGCGGATCTCGCCTTGGCGGCGCAGGTGCTGGATGCCTGCCGCGCCGCGGGGCTGATGCTGGCGACGGCGGAAAGCTGCACCGGCGGGCTGGTGGCGGCGGCGCTGACCGCGATCGCCGGCTCCTCCGACGTGGTGGAACGCGGCTTCGTCACCTATTCCAACGCCGCCAAGGCCGAACTGCTGGGCGTGCCCGCGCCGCTGATCGCCGACAAAGGGGCCGTCAGCGCCGAGGTTGCGGCGGCGATGGCCGAGGGCGCCGTGACCCATGCGAAGGTCGGCCTGGCGGTCTCGGTCACCGGCATCGCCGGGCCGGGCGGCGCCACGCCGGGCAAGCCAGTCGGGCTGGTGCATTTCGGCCTCGCCCGGCCGGGCGTCGCGACCCGGACGGAGCGGCGCGTCTTCGCCGGCGACCGGACCGCCGTCCGGGCCCAGGCCATGCGGCTGGCGTTGGAGCTGCTGCTGGCCGGCGCGCAAGCCGCAAAAACCGCATCCCCCCACGCCGGCTGACGCGGGTGGGGCTATCAGCCCTGTGAAACCGCTATCCGAGGCAAGCAGAATCTCTTCTGAAATTTACAGCAATTCTGTTTTTGCTGTATATTGCAGCATCAAAGGAGGTCGTTGCCATGTCGTCATACTCGACCAGTGACCTGTCGCGCAGGTCAGGTGACATCATCGCCGAAGCCCTGCGCCACCCGGTCACGATCACCCAGCGGAACAAACCCCGCCTGGTCCTTATGGCGATCGAGGATTTCGAGCGCCTGACCCGTCGGGCGGAAGACCCGCGAAAGGTCTATGTCTCAGGCGAGGAACCTGCCGATGTTCGCGCGGAGCTTCTCGCAGCCTTGGACGATATCATCGTCGGTCAGCGTGATGGCGACGCTTAGGACCGGGCAACTCGTCTGGTATCCGTACCTTTGGGCCCGGTAGCGGGCAGCCGGTGAAACCGAGGGGCGAAAGGACCGTCCCTGTTGCATGCTGCTGCCGGTGCAGAAGGCTGGATCGAAGCAAACCATTCTCTACCTCCTTGCCGTCAGCACAGTTCCACCAACTGATCGCGATGGTGCGATCGAGGTGCCTGAGATCGAGCGCCGAAGGGGTGGGCTTTCGGAATGGAAGGCCCGCTGCTGGGTTTACGTCGACGAATACAACCGCGACGTGGCGGAGCGCTCGTTCTACCTCGATCCCGCCGCCGATCCGATCGGGGCTTTCAGCGCCTCCTTCGTGAACAAGATCGCCGTCGCATTCAAGGCGGCGGTGCTGGCTCGCGCCTCCGCCGCCGTCGATCGCCAGAACTGATCCGGCAATGCGGCCGGCCCCCAGGCGCGCAAGCCGCGAAAACCGCATCCCCCCACGCCGGCTGACGCGGGTTGCCGGCCGGCGGAGCGCACCGCATCATGGCGGCCAGGACTCACACGAAAGCACCGTGCCAGTGCGCCTGAACTCGGCCTCGACTCTTTGGCCTTTCCTCGCCTTCGGCGCCCTGCTCCTGTTCGCCTTTCCGGCTTCGGCGGCCCCCGGCTTCGAGAGCGCGCGCTGCGCCTTCGCCGTGCCGCGCGGCGAACGGGCCACCTGCGGCTTCGTCGCCGTGCCGGCGCATCGCGAAGGTGCGCGCGGCCGCAACCTCCGCCTCTATGTCGCGGTGCTGCACAGCCAGGCCCCGTCGCCCCTGCCCGACCCGGTGATCTTCCTCAATGGCGGCCCGGGCGACACCGCCTTCGGCGACGATTCCGACACCTGGTGGCAGATCAGCCGGCCGATCCGCCAGGCCCGGGACTTCATCGTCTTCGACCAGCGCGGCGTCGGCCAGTCCCGGCCCAGCCTGGACTGCCCGGAGCTGGACCGCATTTCCGAACGGAACTGGAAGCCCGGCCTGACCCGGGCCGAGGTGCTGGCGCTGGAGCGGCCGGCGGCGGTGGCCTGCCATGACCGCCTGACCCGTGGCGGCAACGACCTGTCGGCCTTCACCACGGCCGAGGCGGCGGCCGATGTCGACGACATCGCCGCGGCGCTGAACTACGAGAGCTACAACCTGGTCGGCGTGTCCTACGGCACCCGGGTGGCTCTGGCGGTGATGCGCGACTTCCCCGATCGCGTGCGCAGCGCCGTGCTGGACAGCGTCTACCCGCCCGGGATCTTCGATCTGGACACCCAGCCGGCGCTGATCGCGCGCGTGTTTCGCCGGCTGTTCGGCGAATGCCAGAGCAGCCCGGACTGTGACGCTGCCTATCCGCTGCTGGAGGCCCGCTTCGACGGCATGCTGGCGCAGCTGCGGGCGCAGCCGGAGATGGTGCGCCAGGGCCGGCGCAACATCCGGGTCGATGACGGCATCGTGCTCGACGCGCTCTACGCCACCTTCTACGACCACACCACCCTGGCGGACCTGCCGGAGCTGATCGACAAGGTGGCGCGCGGCGACCTGGCCGCCCTCGCCCCCTGGATCGGGCCGGTGTTCAGCGGCGGGCCGAACCGGTCCGACGGGCTGGCGCTGAGCGTCGCCTGCAGCGAGAGCTGGCCCTTCGCCACCCGCGACGCGCTGGCGGCGTCGGTCGCGGCCTCGGAGCCCTATGGCGGCAACGCCGCCTATGCGCTGGAGTGGCAGGTCTGCGATTCCTGGCATGTGCCGCCGATCTCGGCGGTCGATGCCGTGGCGGTGTCGAGCACCACCCCCACCCTGCTGCTGGCCGGCAGCTTCGACCCGATCACGCCGCCGGAATATGCCTATATCGCGGCGCGGACCCTGACCAATGGCCGGGTGATCGAGTTCCGGGCCGGCAGCCATTCGATCCTGACCACGGAAAGCTGCGCGCCCGATCTGGTGGCCCATTTCATCGACATGCCGGCGGCGCCGCTCGACACGCTCTGCGCCGACCGCACCCTGGCCCCGCGCTTCACCGCGGCGGCCGGCGGCCTGTCGGATCAGCCCTCGGCGGCCGCGGCGGACACCGAGGCGCGGTCGCCGTAAAGCGCCCGGGCCCGGGTCTCGAAGGCGCCGACCATGCGGCGGAAGGCCTCGTGGAACACCGCGCCGATCACCGTCTGCAGCACCCGCGACCGGAACTCGAAATCGACATGGAAGTCGATCTCGCAGCCGGTCGGATGCGGCAGGAAGCGCCAGCAATTGGTCAGGCGCTTCATCGGCCCGTCGACATAGGCGACGTCGATCTGCTGGCCCGGCGTCAAGGTGACGCGGCTGGTGTAGCGCTCGCGGATCATCTTGAAGCCGATGACCAGGTCCGCCGTGAGCACGTTGCCCTCGCGCTTGCGGATGCGCGCGGCGAGGCACCAGGGCAGGAAGCTCGGGTAACTCTCGATATCCGCCACCAGCTCGTAGAGCTGCTGCGGGGTGTAGGGCAGGACGCGGCGCTCGGTGTGTGAGGGCATGATGGATCCGCGGGACGCTTGGAGGTCTAGATTAGACCCTCGGCCGCGTCCCGCCAGTGCGACGTTCAGGCGCCCTGCGCCAAAGCAATCAGGTCGATGGATCCGGAAGCCGCGGCCAGCTTGGCCAGCCGGTTGGCCTTCATCTTCTCGAAATCGGCGCCGGCATGGTACGAGGACCGGGTCAGCGGCGAGGCCGAGATCATCAGGAAGCCCTTGCCGCGGCCGATCCGCTCGTAGGACTGGAACTCCTCCGGCGTGACGAAGCGGTCCAGCCGGGCGTGCTTCGGCGTCGGCTGCAGGTACTGGCCGATGGTCATGAAGTCGACATCGGCGGCGCGCAGGTCGTCCATCACCTGCCCGACCTCCTCCGCCGTCTCGCCCAGGCCGACCATGATGCCGGATTTGGTGAAGATGGTCGGGTCCAGCTCCTTCACCCGCGACAGCAGCTGCAGCGAGGTGAAATAGCGGGCACCGGGCCGGATCGAGGGGTACAGCCGGGGCGCGGTCTCGAGGTTGTGATTGAAGACATCCGGCCGTGCTTCGACAACGATTTCAACGGCTCCAGGCTTGTTCTTGAAGTCGGGAGTGAGGATCTCGATGGTCGTGTCCGGCGACGCGGCGCGAACGGCGCGGATGGTCTCGGCGAAATGCCGGGCGCCGCCATCGTCCAGGTCATCGCGGTCGACAGAGGTGATGACGATATGGCTCAGCCCCAGCCTTCCGGCGGCCTCGGCGACGTGCTGCGGCTCATGCGGGTCAAGCTGGTCGGGCCTGCCGGTGGCGATATTGCAGAAGGCACAGGCGCGGGTGCAGACCGAGCCGAGGATCATCACCGTGGCGTGGCCCTTGGCCCAGCACTCCCCGATATTGGGGCAGGCCGCCTCCTCGCACACCGTGTTCAGCTTGAGATCCCGCATCAGCCGGCGGGTCTCGTTGTACTCGGCCGAGACCGGCGCCTTGACCCGGATCCAGGCCGGCTTGCGCGGCACCGGGTTGTCGGGGCGATGCGCCTTCTCGGGGTGGCGAAGATGAGGCTCTACAGCGGACATGGTCGTCCTTGCGGGGTTGCGGCCTGGCTCGGCGACATTCCCTCAAAGATGGGGAAATGCCACCGGAAGCCAAGCACGCTTTGCTCAATAGTGGATTGCGCGGCCGTAGGCGTCCAGGACGCTCTCATGCATCATCTCGCTGAGCGTCGGATGCGCGAAGATGGTGTGCATCAGCTCGGCCTCCGTCAGCTCGCCGGTCTTGGCGACGACGTAGCCCTGGATCAGCTCGGTGACCTCGGCGCCGACCATATGGGCGCCCAGCAGCTCGCCGGTCTTGGCGTCGAACACGGTCTTGACCATGCCCTCGGGCTCGCCCAGCGCGATCGCCTTGCCGTTGCCGATATAGGGGAAGCGGCCGACCTTGACCTCGTGGCCGGCGGCCTTGGCCTTCGCCTCGGTCAGCCCGACCGACGCCACCTGCGGCGAACAGTAGGTGCAGCCCGGGATGTTGCTGACATCCATCGGGTGCGGATGCTGGCCGGCGATCTTCTCGACGCAGATCACGCCCTCATGGCTGGCCTTGTGCGCCAGCCAGGGCGCGCCGGCGACGTCGCCGATGGCGTAGACGCCCGGCTCGTCGGTCTCCAGATACGGGCCGACCACGATGTGGCCGCGATCGACCTTCACCTTGGTGTTCTCCAGCCCGATGTTCTCGACATTGCCGGTGATGCCAATCGCCAGGATCACCCGGTCGGCGGTGATCTTCTCGGTCTTGCCGCCGACCTCGATGGTGGCGGTGACGCTGTCGGCGCCCTTCTCCAGCTTCTGGGTCTTGGCGCCGACCAGGATGCGCATGCCCTGCTTCTCGAACTGCTTCTTGGCGAAGGCCGAGATCTCCTCGTCCTCCACCGGCAGCACGCGGTCGAGCATCTCGACCACGGTCACCTCGGCGCCCATGTTGCGGTAGAAGCTGGCGAACTCGATGCCGATCGCGCCCGAGCCGATGACCAGCAGCGACTTCGGCATGGTCGGCGGGACCATCGCCTCCTTGTAGCTCCAGATCAGCTTGCCGTCGGCCTCGAGGCCCGGCAAGTTCCGCGCCCGCGCGCCGGTGGCGATGATGATGTGCTTGGCCGCCAGCGTCTCCTTGCCGCCGGCCTTCAGCGCCACCTCGACCTTGCCGCCGCCGAGCAGCTTCGCGCTGCCGTCGAACACCGGCACCTTGTTCTTCTTCAGCAGGTGCTTGACGCCGCCGGACAGCTGCGACGCGACCTTGCGCGACCGATCAACCACCTTCTTAAGATCGAAGCTGATGTCCTTGGCCGTAAAGCCATATTGGTCGAGATGCTTCAGCAGGTGCGAGATCTCGGAGGAGCGCAGCAGCGCCTTGGTCGGGATGCAGCCCCAGTTCAGGCAGATGCCGCCCAGATGCTCGCGCTCGACCACCGCGGTCTTCAGCCCCAGCTGGGCCGCGCGGATCGCCGCGACATAGCCGCCCGGGCCGCCGCCGATCACCAGGACGTCGAAGCTGGTCTCAGCCACTGTCGTGTCTCCTTGCTGCCACCCGCATCCCGGCGGAGGCGATCATGGGGTCGCCGGTCGGGGGCAGGTCTGGCCCGGCCCCCGCGACCGGTCACAGCATCATGCTGAGCGGGGCTTCTATCAGCGCGCGGAAGGCGGCCAGGTATTCGGCGCCGACCGCGCCGTCGACCGCGCGGTGGTCGACCGACAGGGTGCAGCTCATCACCGTGGCGATGGCCAGCGCGCCATCCTTCACCACCGGCTGCTGGGTGCCGGCGCCGACCGCCAGGATGCAGGATTGCGGCGGGTTGATGATCGCCGCGAAATCCTTGACCCCGAACATGCCGAGATTGGAGATCGAGAAGGTGCCGCCCTGGTACTCCTCGGGCTTCAGCTTGCCGTCGCGGGCGCGGGCGGCCAGGTCCTTCATCTCGCCGGAGATGGTGCCCAGGCCCTTGCGGTCGGCGTCCTTGATGATCGGGGTGATCAGGCCGCCCGGCGTCGCCACCGCGACCGAGACGTCGACCCGCTCGTAATTGATCATCGCGTCGTCGGTCCAGGAGGCGTTGGCCGCCGGGACCTTGCGCAGCGCCAGCGCCGCCGCCTTGATGATCAGGTCGTTGACCGACAGCTTGACGTCGCCGCGGTCGTTCAGCTCCTTGCGCAACTTGAGGAGCGCATCGAGCTCGATGTCGACCGTCAGGTAGAAATGCGGGACGGTCTGCTTCGACTCCAGGAGCCGGCGCGCCACCGTCTTGCGCATGTTGCTGTGCTTCTGCTCGCTGTACGGGATGCCATAGGCATCGGCCAACTGCTTGGCGTTCGGGCCGGCGGAAGCCGGCTTCGCCGTCGGGGCGGCAGCGGGGGCCGCGCCGGGCTTCGCCGCCTCGGGCGCAGCGGCGGCCGGCTTGGCAGGGGCGCCGCCGGACACGGCCGCGTCGATGTCGGCCTTGACGATGCGGCCATGCGGGCCGCTGCCCTGCAGCACCGCCAGGTCGATGCCAGCCTGCTGCGCCATGCGGCGGGCCAGCGGGCTGGCGAAGACGCGGCTGTCATCATGGCCGTTCGCCGCCGGCTTGGCGGCCGGGGCCGGCTGCGCGGCAGGGGCCGCTTCGGCCTTCGGCTCGGCCGGAGCCTCCGCCTTGGCCTCGGGCTTCGCCGCGGCGGGGGCCGCGCCGCCCTTCAGCGCCCCGGCATCCTCGCCCTCCTCCAAGAGGATGGCGATGATCTCATTGACCGGCACGTTCTCAGTGCCCTCGGCCACCAGGATCTTGCCGATGGTGCCCTCGTCGACGGCCTCGACCTCCATGGTCGCCTTATCGGTCTCGATCTCGGCGATCACGTCGCCGGATTTGACCTTGTCGCCTTCCTTCTTGTGCCAGGTGGCGAGCGTGCCCTCGGTCATCGTGGGCGACAGCGCCGGCATCAGAATGTTGATCGTCATCGATCCCTCCCCTGTCCCGTGCCGGGCCTAGCGGTAGCAGGCGGCCTTGGCCGCCTCGACGATGTGCGAGGCCTGGGGCAACGCGAGGTGCTCCAGGTTCGCGGCATAGGGCAGCGGCACGTCGACCGAGCAGACGCGGCCGACCGGCGCGTCGAGATAGTCGAAGGCGTGCTCCATCATCAGCGCCGCCAGCTCCGAGCCGATGCCGGCGAAGGGCCAGCTCTCCTCGGCCGAGACCAGGCGGTTGGTCTTCTTCACCGAATTGACGATGGTCTCGACGTCCAGCGGCCGGATCGAGCGCAGGTCGATGACCTCGGCGTCGATGCCCTCGGCGGCCAGGGTCTCCGCCGCCTCCAGCGCCTTGCCGACCATGATCGAATAGGCGGTGATGGTGATGTCCTTGCCCGGGCGCACGATCTTGGCGCGGCCGATCGGGACGATGAAGTCGGGATCCTCCGGCACGTCGAAGCTCTGGCCGTAGAGGATCTCGTTCTCCAGGAAGATCACCGGGTTCGGATCGCGGATCGCGGCCTTCAGCAGGCCCTTGGCGTCCGCCGCCGACCAGGGCGCCACCACCTTCATGCCCGGGCAATGGGCGTACCAGCTGGCATAATCCTGGCTGTGCTGGGCGCCGACGCGGGCGGCGGCGCCGTTCGGGCCGCGGAACACGATCGGGCTGCCCATCTGGCCGCCGGACATGTACAGCGTCTTGGACGCCGAGTTGATGATCTGGTCGATCGCCTGCATGGCGAAGTTGAAGGTCATGAACTCGACGATCGGCCGCAGGCCCGAATAGGCGGCGCCGACGCCGAGGCCGGCGAAGCCGTGCTCGGTGATCGGGGTGTCGATCACGCGCTTGGCGCCGAACTCCTCCAGCAGGCCCTGGCTGACCTTGTAGGCGCCCTGGTACTCCGCGACCTCCTCGCCCATCAGGAACACGGTCGCGTCACGCCGCATCTCCTCGGCCATGGCGTCGCGCAGCGCCTCGCGCACGGTGATGCGCTTGGTCTTGGCGAAGAACTTGTCCTCATCGGTGGCGGGCGGCGCCTTGGTGGCCGGCGGCGCGGCTGGGGTGGCGGGCGCCCGGGCCTCCGACTTCGGCGCCTCGGCCTTCGGCTCCGCCGCCGGAGTCTCGGCCGCGGGGGCCGCCTTGCCGTTGGCGTGGCCGATATCGCCGGCGCTCTCGCCGTCGCCGAGCAGGATGGCGATCGGGGTGTTCACGGCCACGGCCTCGGTGCCTTCCGGCACCAGGATCTTGCCGATGGTGCCTTCGTCGACCGCCTCGACCTCCATGGTCGCCTTGTCGGTCTCGATCTCGGCGATCACGTCGCCCGACTTCACCGCGTCACCCTCGCGCTTCAGCCACTTCGCGAGCGTGCCCTCGGTCATGGTCGGCGACAGCGCCGGCATCAGGATCTCGGTGGGCATTGGGAAATTCTCCGGCAGCCGGCGGCGCCTCACGCGGGGCGCCCGCCGGGTCGTGTTGGCGTCAGGCTTCGATCAGAACGTCGGTGTAGAGCTCCGACGGATCGGGCTCCGGGCTCTGCTGGGCGAATTCCGCCGCATCGTTGACGATGCCCCGGATCTCCTTGTCGATCGCCTTGAAGTCGTCCTCGCTGACGCCGCCGATCGCGTCGATCTTCTTGCGCACCAGGTCGATCGGGTCGTGCGTCTCGCGCATCTTCGCCACCTCCTCCTTGCTCCGGTACTTGGCCGGATCGGACATGGAGTGGCCGCGGTAGCGGTAGGTCATCATCTCCAGGATGGTCGGGCCGCCGCCCGAGCGGGCCCGCTCCAGCGCCTCCTCGGCCGCGGCCTTGACCGAGAGCACGTCCATGCCGTCGACCTGGAAGCCCGGGATGCCGTAGGCCTGGCCGCGCAGGTGCAGGTCGGCATTGGCCGAGGCCCGCTGCACCGAGGTGCCCATGCCGTATTTGTTGTTCTCGATCACGTAGATGACCGGGAGCTTCCAGAGAGCCGCCATGTTGAAGCTCTCATAGACCTGGCCCTGGTTCGACGCGCCGTCGCCGAAATAGGTGATCGAGGCGCCGCCGTCTTCCTTGTAGCGGTGGGCGAAGCCGAGGCCGGTGCCCAGCGACACCTGGGCGCCGACGATGCCGTGGCCGCCGAAGAACTTCTTCTCGCGGCTGAACATGTGCATCGAGCCGCCCTTGCCCTTGGAGTAGCCGCCACGGCGCCCGGTCAGCTCCGCCATCACGCCGCGCGGGTCCATGCCGCAGGCCAGCATGTGGCCATGGTCGCGATAGCCGGTGATGACGTCGTCGGCCGGGGTCTGGGCCGACTGCATGCCGACCACCACGGCCTCCTGGCCGATATAGAGGTGGCAGAAGCCGCCGATCAGGCCCATGCCGTACAGCTGGCCGGCCTTCTCCTCGAAGCGGCGGATCAGGAGCATGTCCCGGTAATACTGCAGCAGCTCATCCTTGCCGGCGGCAGCGGGAGCCACGGCTCCCGACGTCTTTTCCTGGGCAGGACGACGTTTCGTGGCGGCCAATGGATCCTCCCTGGTCGGATAGCATCGGGTTAGTAGGCGCGCATAGTACCTTCGCCTGGCCCAGTGCTACCCCGCACGGACGGAATTTGCAAGGCGCAGGACCGGGGCTGCGCCATCATCGGCGCAAGGCAGACGCGCGGGTTTACTGGGCCGGCGCCGGGGCCGGCGTGGTCTTGGGAAAGAAGATGACGACATCGTCCGGCCTGGCGACATTCAGCATCGCCCGGGCCCGTTCGTCCAGCATGTCCGTGTCGACCTGCTTCGGGTCGATCAGCGCGGCGCGCTTCTCCATCTCGGTGCGCTGCGCCGTCAGCGACTCCAGCGTCGCCTTCGCCTGCGCCACCTCGCCCTGCAGGGCGTCACGGGCGAAGATGCCGTGATCGCCCTGGATCGCGTGATAGGTGAAGTAGGCGATCAGGCAGACGCCGACCGCCGGCCCGATGACGGGTCGCAGTTTCCGCCGCAGAGTGCGAAACATGCTCATGGCCCTAGGTCACCATAGGTCGGGGTCGGCGTCAATGGATGCCACTAGCGCTGGCGCAGCACCGAACGGCCGGCATAGCTGGCGGCACGGCCCAGCTGCTCCTCGATCCGGATCAGCTGGTTGTACTTGGCCAGCCGGTCGGAGCGGCTGAGCGAGCCGGTCTTGATCTGCCCGCAATTGGTGGCGACGGCGAGGTCGGCGATGGTCGAATCCTCGGTCTCGCCCGAGCGGTGCGACATCACCGCGGTGTAGCCGGCCTTGTGCGCCATCTCCACCGCCTGCAGCGTCTCGGTCAGGGTGCCGATCTGGTTGACCTTGACCAGGATCGAGTTGGCGATGCCGCGACCGATGCCCTGCGACAGGCGCTCGGGGTTGGTCACGAACAGGTCGTCGCCGACCAGTTGGACGCGCTTGCCCAGGGCGCTGGTGATGGCGGCCCAGCCCTCCCAGTCGTCCTCGGCCATGCCGTCCTCGATCGACACGATCGGGTAGCGCTTCACCAGGTCCTCATAATAGGCGACGAGGCCGGCGCTATCGAGGGTCTTGCCCTCGCCTTCCAGATGGTAGCGGCCATCCTTGAAGAACTCGGTCGAGGCGGCGTCCAGCCCCAGCACCACGTCGTCGCCCGGCTTGTAGCCGGCGGCCTCGATCGCCTGCATGATGAAGCTCAGCGCCTCATCGGCCGAGGCGAGGTTCGGGGCGAAGCCGCCCTCGTCGCCGACATTGGTGCCGTGGCCGGCATCCTTCAGCTTCTTGCGCAGGGCGTGGAACACCTCGGACCCGGTGCGCACCGCCTCGGCCAGGGTCGGCGCGCCGACCGGCAGGATCATGAATTCCTGGATGTCGATCGGGTTGTCGGCATGGGCGCCACCATTGATGATGTTCATCAGCGGCACCGGCAGGGTGCTGGCATAGGCGCCGCCGACATAGCGGTATAGCGGCAGGCCTGCATCCTCCGCCGCGGCGCGGGCCACGGCCAGGCTGACGCCGAGGATGGCGTTGGCGCCGAGCCGGCCCTTGTTCGGCGTGCCGTCCAGCTCGATCATGGTGCGGTCGAGCTCGATCTGCTCCTCGGCGTCGAGGCCGGTCAGCGCGTCGAACAGCTCGCCATTGACGGCGTCGACGGCCTTGATGACGCCCTTGCCGCCATAGACCGACTTGTCGCCGTCGCGCAGCTCGACCGCCTCATGGGCGCCGGTCGAGGCGCCGGACGGCACCGCGGCGCGGCCGAAGGCGCCGGTTTCGAGGGTCACGTCGACCTCGACGGTCGGGTTGCCCCGGCTGTCGAGGATCTGGCGGGCATGGATGTCGACGATCGCGGTCATGAAGCGGCCTCTCGCTGGCATCAGGAGTGGTGGGGCGGGAATCGGCGCGGCCAGACTGTGCCGCGGACCGGAAAATGCAAGGACTTTCGCCTCTGCGCCTGGGACAGGTCTCGCATCCGGTGATTGTGGCGTCGCCATGTTGAAACTGCGTCAATTTGGGGAGTAGCCTCGCGACAAAAGTGCGCAACTCAGGGTACCGAAATGCGGCTTCTCTCCCATATGCTCTCGCGCTTCGTGCAGGCCGGGCGCCTGCGCGTGACCGATGCCGGCGGCGTGGTCCACGACTTCACCGGCAAGCAGCCAGGTCCCTTCGCCTCTGTCCGCCTGCACGACCCGACCTTGCACCGCAAGCTGTTCGCGGCCCCGGCCTTGGCGGTCGGCGAGGCCTATATGGACGGCACGCTGACGCTGGAGGACGGCACGACTCTGCGCGACCTGTTCGCGCTCTATGGCCATAACTTCCAGGCGCTGGACGGCTATCCGCTGCAGGCGCTGCTGAATTCGGTCGGCCGCCGGCTGCGCCGGCTGCAGCAATACAACCCGGTCGGCAAGGCGCAGGAGCACGTCCACCATCATTACGACCTGTCGCGCGAGCTGTTCGAGCTCTTCCTCGACGAGGACATGCAGTACTCCTGCGCCTATTTCGGCGACGGGGTGCGGTCGATCGAGGAGGCCCAGATCGCCAAGAAGCGGCACATCGCCGCCAAGCTGCTGCTCGACGACGCCAGCAGCGTGCTGGACATCGGCTGCGGCTGGGGCGGCATGGCGATGACCCTGGCGGAGCTGGCGCCGGTCGAGGTGACGGGCGTGACCCTGTCGGTCGAGCAGCAGAAGCTGGCGCAGGAGCGCGCCGCCAAGCGTGGCCTGGGCAACCGGGTGAAGTTCGAACTGCTCGATTACCGCAAGCTCGACCAGCGCTTCGACCGGATCGTCTCGGTCGGCATGTTCGAGCATGTCGGCGCCAGCTATTATGACGAGTTCTTCGGGAAGGTCCGCAATCTGCTGGCCGAGGACGGCGTCATGCTGCTGCACTCGATCGGCCGGATGACCCCGCCAGGCAACACCGGCGCCTGGCTGCGGAAATACATCTTCCCCGGCGGCTATGTGCCGGCGCTGTCGGAGGTGATGGCCGCGGTCGAGCGCCAGGGGCTGTGGGTCACCGACATCGAGATCCTGCGGGTGCACTACGCCGACACGCTGGCGGCCTGGAACGAGCGGTTCCAGGAGCAGCGCGAGCGCATCGCCAAGCTCTATGACGAGCGCTTCTGCCGGATGTGGGAGTTCTATCTGCTGGGCTGCGAGAACGAGTTCCGGATGGGCACCTGCATGGTGTTCCAGATGCAGCTGGCCCGGAAGCGCGACGCCGCCCCCCTCACCCGCGACTACATCACCGACACCGAGCGCCGCTACGCCACCCTGGCCGCTGCGGCGGAGTGAAGAGGCCGGCCCGGGTTCGTCACGGCGGACCCGGATCCCGGCCATCCCCCTTCTGTCATCCTCGGGCTTGACCCGAGGATCCAGGGGCGGCCAGAGCGGTTCTCGGTGGCCCTTGGATTGCCGGGTCAAGCCCGGCAATGACAACAGAAGCGTAGGTTGGAGGCATGGTCCGGTCCGGCCAGCCTCTACCGCCGGCGGGCCATCTCGATGAAGGCCCTGAGTCCGGCCGAGACATGCCGTCGGCTGGGGTAATAGAGGAAGAATCCGGCGAATTCCGGCGTCCAGTCCGCCAGCGCCCGGACCAGCCGGCCCTCCGCCAGATGAGTCGCGACCTCGTCCTCGTAGAGCAGCGCCAGGCCGGCATCCTGCAGCGCCGCCCGCAGGATCACCTCGTGGTTGTTCAGCACCAGCGGGCCATCGACCGCGACCTCGATCGCCTCCCCGTCCTTCTCGAAATTCCAGCGGCACAGGCTGCCGCTCGGGAAGCGGTAGAGAATGCAGCCATGCTGCTTGAGGTCGCGCGGATGCTGCGGCAGGCCCTGCGCGGCGGCATAGACCGGCGAGGCGACCACCGCGAAGCGCTGCCGGGGCCCGACCGGCACCGCCACCATGTCGCGCTCGACCCGCTCGCCGAAGCGGATGCCGGCGTCGAAGCCGTCGGCCACGATGTCGACCAGCGCGTCGTCGTCAATGATCTCCAGCCGCATCTGCGGATGGGCGCGGAGGAAGGCCGGGATCAGCGGTGCCAGCACCAGCCCGGTGACCGGGCGCGGCGAGCTGATCCGCAGCACGCCGGCGGGCGTCTCCCGCAGCGCGTTCAGGTCCTCGATGGCCCCAGCGATCTCGCCGAAGGCCGGCTGCAGCCGGCCCATCAGCCGCGTGCCGGCCTCGGTCAGGGCGACGCTGCGCGTGGTCCGGTGCAGCAACCGCAGGCCCAGCCCCTCCTCCAGCAGGCGCACGGAGTGGCTGAGCGCCGAGCGGGACACGCCGAGATCCACCGCGGCCTGGCGGAAGCTGCGATTCCTGGCCACCGACAGGAAGGCGGCGAGGCCGGTGAAGTCGGGCCGGTTCATTGGTGAAATATCCTCAACAAGCCATCCGCCAGCATGCCGCTTGTTGAGCCACATCGCACCCCGCATATCCCCGAAGCAGCATTTCGGAGGCCCCATGCGCGCCATCGTCGTCGACCCCGCCAGCCTGTCCCGCCTGGTCCTGGGCGAGGCTCCCGATCCCATTCCCCTGCCCGACCAGGCCCTGATCCGGGTCGAGGCGATCTCGCTGAACCAGGGCGAGATCCGCCGCGCCCTGGACGACGCGCCGGCCGGCTGGATCCCGGGCTGGGATCTCGCCGGAACGGTCGAGCGCGCCGCCGCGGACGGCACCGGCCCGGCCGCCGGGGTGCGCGTGGTCGGATTCCTGCCGGAAGGCGCCTGGCGCGAGCGGGTCGCCGTCGCCACGCGGTCCCTGGCGGTCCTGCCGGACGCGGTCTCGGCCGCGGTGGCCTCGACCTTCCCGGTCGCCGGCCTGACCGCGCTCTACACCCTGGCCGAGGGCGGGCTGCTGGTCGGCAAGAGGGTTCTGGTCAACGGCGCGTCCGGCGGGGTCGGCCATGTCGCGGTACAACTGGCCCGCGCCTCCGGCGCCGTCGTCGTGGCCGCCGTCCGGCGCGAGTCCCAGCGACGGCTGGCCGAGGCCGACGGCGCCGACCGGGTGATCGTCAGCGAGGCGCTGGCCGAGGCGCGGGAGGCGGGGCCGTTCGACCTGGTGGTCGAATCGGCCGGCGGCGAGGCCTTGGCCAACGCGCTGCGGTCGCTGGCCAGCGGCGGGCTCTGCGTCACCTGCGGCAATTCCAGCCGGTCGCCGATGACCATCGACCCGTTCGAGTTCTTCTATCCGCAGGGCCAGACCAAGCTGGTCGGGCTCTATTTGCTGCCGCTGCTGCAGCGCGTGCCGCCGGGCGAGGGGCTTGCCCGCCTCGCCGGACTGGCGGAGCGCGGCCTGCTGCGACCGCGGATCGAGGTCGAAGCGCCGTGGGAGGAGATCGGCGCCATCGCCGAGCGCTTCCAGCGCCGCGAGATCACCGGCAAGGCGGTGCTTCGGGTCTTCTGACCCCTGTCAGATCCGGACCGGGTCGGCCTTGGCGATGCGGTCGAGCGCGACCAGGGTGGTCAGCAGCGCCTCGAGCTTGCTGATCGGCACCATGTTCGGGCCGTCGCTCGGGGCGTGGTCCGGGTCCTGATGGGTCTCGATGAACACGGCGGCGACGCCGATCGAGACCGCGGCCCGGGCCAGCACCGGCACGAATTCGCGCTGGCCGCCCGAGCTGGTGCCCTGCCCGCCCGGCTGCTGCACCGAATGGGTGGCGTCGAACACCACCGGATATCCCGTCTGCGCCAGGATCGGCAGCGAGCGCATGTCGCTGACCAGGGTGTTGTAGCCGAAGCTGACGCCGCGCTCGGTCAGCAGCACCTTGTCGTTGCCGGTCGAGGCGATCTTGGCGGCGACGTTCTTCATGTCCCAGGGCGCCAGGAACTGGCCCTTCTTGACGTTGATCGCCCGGCCGGTGGCGCCGGCGGCCAGCAACAGGTCGGTCTGGCGGCACAGGAAGGCCGGGATCTGCAGGATGTCCACCGCCTCCGCCACCGGCGCGCATTGCGCCGCGTCGTGGATGTCGGTCAGCACCGGGCAGCCGAACTTTTCCCGGATTTCGGCCATGATCGGCAGGCTCTTCTCCATCCCCAGGCCGCGCTGGGCTGCGGCGGAGGTGCGGTTCGCCTTGTCGAAGGAGGTCTTGTAGACGAGGCCGAGGCCCAGCCGGCCGGTGATCTCGACCAGCGCCTGGCTCATCTCCAGCGCGTGCTCGCGGCTCTCCAGCTGGCACGGGCCGGCGATGATGGTCAACGGCCGGTCGTTGCCGAAGGTGACAGGGCCGACAGTGACGGGGCGGGCTGCGGTCATGGTCATGTCCTCAGACGAGCCGGCTCTGCTCGATCGCGGCGCGGATGAAGTCGGTGAACAGCGGATGCGGGTCGAACGGCTTCGACTTCAGCTCCGGATGGTACTGCACGCCGATGAACCAGGGATGGTCCGGCAGCTCCACGATCTCCGGCAGCACGCCGTCCGGCGACAGGCCGGAGAAGAACAGGCCGGCCTGCTCCAGCCGCTCGCGGTAGTTGATGTTGACCTCGTAGCGGTGGCGGTGCCGCTCGCTGATCTCGGTCGCGCCGTAGATCCCGGCCACCCGGCTGCCGGGCACCAGCGCCGCCGGATAGGCGCCGAGGCGCATGGTGCCGCCCAGGTCGCCGTCGGTCTTGCGGGTTTCCAGCGCGTTGCCGCGGGTCCATTCGGTCATCAGGCCGACCACCGGCTCGTTGGTCGGGCCGAATTCGGTCGAGTTGGCCGCCGGCAGCCCGGCCATATGGCGCGCCGCCTCGATCACCGCCATCTGCATGCCGAAGCAGATGCCGAAATATGGCACCTTGCGCTCGCGCGCGAACTGGGCGGCGCGGATCTTGCCTTCGGCCCCGCGCTCGCCGAAGCCGCCGGGCACCAGGATGCCGTGGACATGCTCGAGATGGCTGACCGCATCCTCCGATTCGAAGATCTGCGAATCCATCCAGTCGAGCTTGACCTTGATGTTGTTGGCTATGCCGCCATGGGTCAGCGCCTCGGCCAGGCTCTTGTAGCTGTCGATCAGCGAGGTGTACTTGCCGACCACGCCGATGGTGACCTCGCCCTCCGGCTGGCGCACTCGCTGGACGATGCCGGTCCAGCGCGACAGGTCCGGCGCCTTGTCCTGGCCGATGCCGAAATAGGCCAGCACCTGATCGTCGAAGCCTTCCTCGTGATACGAGATCGGCACGTTGTAGATGGTGTCGACGTCGAGGGCGGCGATCACCCGCTCCGGCCGGATGTTGCAGAACAGCGCGATCTTGCGCCGCTCATTGTCCGGGATCGGCCGGTCGGCGCGGCACAGCAACATCTGCGGCTGGATCCCGACCGACAGCAGCTCCTTCACCGAATGCTGGGTCGGCTTGGTCTTCAGCTCGCCCGCCGCCGGGATGTAGGGCAAGAGCGTGACGTGCAGGAACAGCGCGTTCTCGATCCCGACCTCGTTGCCGAACTGGCGGATCGCCTCGAGGAACGGCAGGCTCTCGATGTCGCCGACCGTGCCGCCGACCTCGCAGACGATGAAATCCTCGTCGGTGACGTCGGAGCGGATGAACTCCTTGATCGCGTCGGTGATGTGCGGAATCACCTGCACCGTGGCGCCGAGATAGTCGCCGCGGCGCTCCCGCGCGATCACGTTGGAGTAGATCCGGCCGGTGGTGACGTTGTCGCTCTTGCGGGCCGAGACGCCGGTGAAGCGTTCGTAATGGCCCAGATCCAGGTCGGTCTCGGCCCCGTCATCGGTGACGAAGACTTCGCCGTGCTGGGTCGGGCTCATCGTGCCCGGATCGACGTTGAGATAGGGGTCGAGCTTCCGGAGCCGGACCTTGAAGCCCCGCGCCTGAAGGAGTGCCCCGAGTGCTGCTGCGCCCAGTCCCTTGCCAAGCGAGGAGACCACGCCGCCGGTAATGAAGATGTACCGCGTCATGGAATTCAACCCTACCCCAGATTCGTCCAGCCAAAAACAACGAGGCGGCCCCAGACCGGGGCCGCCCCGACATGACAGTCATGCCGACAGGTTATTCCGTCGTGGGAACGCTCGGCCCGGACGGAGCGGTGCTGGCCGGCGCGCCCTGCGCCGGCGGCGGCGTCACCTCGTTGACGATCGCGGAGCCGCTGCGATGGGCGCCGGCCATGATCGCCAGGACGATGCTGGTGACCATGAAGGCCCCGGCCAGGACCGCGGTGATTCGGGTCAACAGGTTCGCCTGGCCGCGGATCGAGACCAGCCCGCCGCCGCCACCGCCGCCGATGCCAAGGCCGCCGCCCTCGCTGCGCTGGATCAGGATCACTCCGATCAGGCCGATGGCGATCAGGACGTGGATGACGAGCAAGACCTGCTGCACTGGACACCTGTCGACAAACAAAAACGGCCGGCTGCGCCCGGCAGCCGGCGATGGCGCTTATGTAGCGAAGACCAGCCCCCAATACCAGCCCCTCGCTGCACCGGCGGACAATACAGGCCGCATCCCGGCGCGGATATTGTCCGACATGGCATTGACGCCCGTGGCGCCACGTCCGATCCTAACCTGATTCAAAGCCCGGGAGGAGCAGATCGTGGCGACGAAGTTCGGCATCGGCCAGCCTATGCGCCGCAGCGAGGACCCGCGACTGCTGAAGGGCAGCGGCCGGTACACCGACGATGTCTCCGCGCCGAACCAGGCGCAGGCCTGGTTCCTGCGCTCGCCCTTCGCCCATGCCGAGATCCGCGGCATCGACACCAGCGCGGCCGCGGCGATGCCCGGCGTGATCGGCATCGTCACCATCGCCGATCTCGATGCCGACGGGATCGCCGACCTGAAATGCTACGCACCGGTGAAGAACCGCGACGGCTCCGACCAGGTGCTGCCGCCGCGGCCGATCCTGGCGCGCGGCCGGGTGCGCCATGTCGGCGAGGCGGTGGCGCTGGTGGTGGCCGAGACCATGGAACAGGCCAAGGACGCCGCCGAGGCGATCGAGGTCGACTATGATTCGCTGCCTTCGGCGACCGACCTGACCGGCACCATGGCCGGCCCGGCGATCTGGGATGCCGCCCCGGGCAATGTCTGCTTCGACTGGGAGTTCGGCGAGAAGGACAAGGTCGAGGCGCTGTTCGCCCGGGCCGACCGGATCGTGAAGGTCGACCTGGTCAACAACCGGGTGGTCGCCTCGCCGATGGAGCCGCGCTGCTGCCACGCCGATTGGGATGCGACGGAAGGCCGCTTCGTGCTCTACGTCTCCTGCCAGGGCGTGCACATGCTGCGCGACATGCTGGCGAACGACATCTTCAAGCTGCCACCGGAGCGGTTCCTGGTGCGCAGCACCGATGTC
Organism: Inquilinus limosus; assembly: GCF_002195995.1. Taxonomy (GTDB): domain Bacteria; phylum Pseudomonadota; class Alphaproteobacteria; order DSM-16000; family Inquilinaceae; genus Inquilinus; species Inquilinus limosus_C. Next base: position 33,189 of record NZ_NHON01000006.1, on the reverse strand, counting down.
GGCGGCGGCTTCGGCATGAAGCTGTTCATGTATCCGGAATATCCGGCGACCCTCTACGCCGCCCGCAAGTTCGGCCGGCCGGTGAAATGGACGTCGGAGCGGACCGAGGCCTTCATCAGCGACGACCATGGCCGCGACAACGTCACCACGGTCGAGCTGGCGGTCGACAAGGACGCCCGCTTCCTGGCGCTGCGGGTCGATCTGATCGCCAATATGGGCGCCTATCTGTCGAACTTCGCGCCCTTCATCCCGACCATGGCCGGCGGCGCCCAGATGCTGAACGGGCTGTACACGCTGCAGGGCGTGTATGAGCGGGTGCGCGGCGTGTTCACCAACACCCAGCCGGTCGACGCCTATCGCGGCGCCGGGCGGCCGGAGGCGGCGTACAATGTCGAGCGCATCGTCGACCACGCGTCGCGCGTGCTGGGCATCGACCCGGTCGAGCTGCGGCGGCGCAACTACATCCCCCCCTCGGCCATGCCCTACGACACGGTCACCGGCGTGACCTATGACAGCGGTGAGTTCACCCGCAACCTCGAGGAGGCGGCGCAGATCGCCGATGTCGCCGGCTTCGAGGCGCGCCGCCGCGAGTCGGGCCGGTCGGGCAAGTATCGCGGGCTCGGCATCGCCACCTATGTCGAGGCCTGCGCCGGCGGCGAGGATGAGGCCGCCGATGTCCGGGTCAGCCGCGACGGCAAGGTGACGATCTATGTCGGCACCCAGACCAACGGCCAGGGCCACGAGACCGCCTACAAGCAGATCATCGCCGAGCATCTCGGGGTCGAGCCCGACCAGGTCACTCTGGTCCAGGGCGACACCGACCTCGTGCGCACCGGCAACGGCACCGGCGGCTCGCGCTCCGTCCCGGTCGGCGGCGCCGCGATCCGCGACGGGTCGCTGAAGATCCAGGACAAGGCCAAGCTGCGGGCGGCGGATCTGATGGAGACGGCGGCGGTCGACATCGCCTTCGCCGACGGCCGCTTCACCGTGGTCGGCACCGACCGGGCGCTGACCCTGGCCGAGATCGCGGCGCAGACCGACGCGGCCAGCGACAGCGAGATCGTGTTCGAGGAGCGCGGCAGCTTCACCCCGCCCTCGGCCACCTTCCCGAACGGCGCCCATGTGGTCGAGCTGGAGGTCGACGGCGACACCGGCGAGGTCGAGATCCTGCGCTACACCGTGGTCGACGATTTCGGCCGGGTGCTGAACCCGCTGATGGTGGCTGGCCAGGTGCATGGCGGCATCGCCCAGGGCCTCGGCCAGGCGCTGCTGGAGCATGCGGTGTTCGACCCGGAGAGCGGCCAGCTGCTGTCCGGCTCCTTCATGGACTACGCCATGCCGCGGGCGATCGACCTGCCGCTGGTCAATTTCAAGTACAACGAGATCCCCTGCACCACCAACCCGCTGGGGGTGAAAGGTGCCGGCGAGGCCGGGGCCATCGGCGCGCCGCCGGCGATCATCAACGCCATCGTCGACGCCCTGTCGCCGCTCGGCGTCGAGCATGTCGACATGCCGGCGACGCCGCCGAGGCTGTGGCAGATCATCCACAGCCGGCAGGACCGGCAGGCGGCGGAGTAGTCCGAGTCAGACGACGCGCCGCGTGCCTTCGAGCGCGCGGCGCTGGCGGTGGAACAAGGCGGCCAACGCCTCGGTGACGGCGCGGACGGCGTCGTCGCGGCGCAGCTCGCCATGCAGCATCAGATAGACGTCTTCGGCCAGCTCCGGCACCGGGCCGCCGAGGCGCAGCAGCCTGTCGTCGGCATCGCCCAGGAAGCAGGGCAGCAGCGCCACGCCGAGCCCGTCGGCCGCCGCCCGGTGGCGCAGATAGACCTCGCCCAGCCGGCAGCGCAGCGTGCCCTGGGCGGCCACAGCGTCGAACCAGGCGGATTGCGACGGCGTCCGCTCCGGCTCCGGCAGGCCGATGAAGTCCAGGCCGGCCAGGCTGGAGTCACCGCCAAGGCCGCGCGGCTCCAGATAGGCCCGGGCGGCGTAGAGGGCGAAGCCGATGCGGCCGACCCGGCGGGCGGCGAGATCCCCCTCCTCCGGCACCCGGCGCATGCGCAGCGCGATGTCGGCCTCGCGCCAGGCGAGATTGGCTCGCGCCCGTGAGTTGCCGATCGCGATCGCCTGGCCGCTTTCAGCGAGAAGCACCTGCAGATGGGCGGTCAGGAACAGCGCGACCGAGCTGGTGGCGGAGACCCGTACCGGCTCCGCTTCGGCGTCGACGCTCTGCTGCAGCTCCCGCAGCAGGGCGCCCGCCCCCTCCTCCATGCCGCCGGCGGCCTGCAGCAGCGTCCGGCCGCGGGCGGTCAGCTCCAGCCGGTTCGGCAAGCGGTCGAACAGCCGGGCGCCGGCGAGGCCCTCCAGCGACCGCAGGTGGCGGCCGATGGTGGGCTGGCTCAGCCCCAGCCGCCGCGCGGCCTCGGTCAGGCTGCCGGTTCGGGCGACGGCGAGGAAGATGCGGATGTCGTCCCAGTTCGGCTCGCCCGTGGTCACGCTCGGTTCTTCGCTGCAGCCTCGCTGAACCGATCATAGAGTCGTCATCGCGAGGAGCGAAGCGACGTGGCGATCCAGGGGCCGGTTCGCACTGGCCCCTGGATTGCTTCGCTGCGCTCGCAATGACGGTGTTGAGAACTCTGAAAAGGTCTGCCCGACGAGAGAAGAGATGGCGGCGCCCGTGGTCACGCTCAGCCCAGCAATCGGTGAAGCTGGGTGTATTGCAGCAGGAGAATGGTCTTGCCGTCCATGATCTCGCCGCGTTCGACCATGGCCAGCGCCTCGGCCAGGGTCGGCTCCAGGATCTCGATGTCCTCGCCCTCGGCCTGGATCCCACCGCCATCCGAGGCGCGGTCGGCCGGGCTGTATTCTGCGACGAAGAAGACCAGTCGCTCGGTCACCGACCCCGGGCTCATGAAGGCCTCGAACACCCGGCGCGGCGCCGCCACGCGATAGCCTGTCTCCTCCGCCGCCTCCTGGCGGATCGCGGTCTCCGGGTCGCGGTCGTCGAGCAGGCCGGCGCAGGCCTCGATCAGCGGCTCGGGGTGGCCGTTGACATAGGCCGGGAAGCGGAATTGCCGGGTGAGCAGCACCCGGCCGCGCGCCGGGTCGTACAGCAGGATCGCGGCGCCGTTGCCGCGGTCATAGGTCTCGCGGCTGACCGTCTGCCAGCTGCCGTCCTGGCGCCGGTAGTCGAAGGTGGTCTTCTTCAGCACGTACCAGTCGTCGGACAGGGTCTCGACCGACTTGATCCGGATCCGGTCCTGCATCAGGCGCATCCCGGCACCTCGGCCAGGCTGCGGTACACGGGTCGCCCAGCCTCCTCGAAGATCGCCACCATCGCCTCGGCCCCCACCGACGGGCCGCCGATGCGCAGGCAGGCGTCGCAGCGCCGCGCCACGCGCTCGCCGATTGGGTGGAAGATCTCATCGAAGACAGGATCGCCGAGGCCGGAGGAGCCGGCGGTCTCGACCAGCGGCAGGGCCAGGGCCTCGCCGGTGATCGGCAGGTGGCCGGCCCGGAAAAGTCGCAGCGCGGCCTCGTTCATGGCCCGCATATTGGCCGCGATCCGCCGGGGATCGTCGCCGGTGCCGGAGCGGTACGGCCCGGCGACCAGGATCATGAGGGGATTTGCCAAGATGCCTCCGCAAATAGTGGTGCGGCAGCATGATCGGGGCGTCGCACGGCTGAGGCAGCCCGACAGGGCTGAAGGTCCGCCATTCAGGAATGAAGGGCTGCCGTCTCTTGCCTAGTGGGTTTTGAGCCGCGGCGGGGTGACGTCGCCTTGATAGTCGTTGTAGTCCTTGAACTCCCAGCAGAGATATCGGTTAAGCCGCTCGCCGAACTGATCCCAATCGCGCGATCCCGCAAACTGCTCCGCAAGCGCCTGAAGCACGGCTGTCACATGCTCCAGATCCAGGCGCTGGACGATCAGGTGACCTCTCGGCCAGAAGACCGTCTCAGCGTTCACCCGCTCCTGGATCCAGGCGGGCGTGCAGACATAGGTGTGAAAGATATCCGCGCCGTCCTTGTCGCGAAGCCCAACCTCGACGGTTACCGTCGCGCGAACGGAGCTTTCGGTCGCTGCGGGCGGGTCGGGGTCCCAATGAACTCCCTTGATCTCGATCGCGAGCATCGGCGGCCTCGTTGACGCTGGGGGATCTACGTCAGTTTGTCCCACAGGAACGCATGGATCAGCGCCTGGTTGAAGGCGGTCTGGGCGTTGTTGGCGGCGGCGCCGTGGCCGCCCTCGATATTCTCGTAGTAGCGGACGTCCTTGCCCATTTCGATCATCCGCGCCGCCATCTTGCGGGCATGGCCGGGATGGACCCGGTCGTCACGGGTCGAGGTCAGGAACAGCACCGGCGGGTACGTCCCGTCCTGCCGCAGGTTCTGGTAGGGCGAGAAGGTCTGCAGGAACGCCCAGTCCTCCGGCTTGTCCGGGTCGCCGTACTCCGCGGCCCATGAGGCGCCGGCCAGCAGCTTGGTGTAGCGCTTCATGTCCAAGAGCGGCACGGCGCAGACGATGGCGCCGAACAGCTCCGGATAGGTCGTCAGCATGTTGCCGACCAGCAGGCCGCCATTGCTGCCGCCCTCGATGCCGAGATGCGGGACGGAGGTGATGCCGCGGGCCACCAGGTCGCGCGCCACGGCGGCGAAATCCTCATAGGCGCGGGGCCGGTTCTCGCGCAGCGCCGCCTGGTGCCAGCGCGGCCCGTATTCGCCGCCGCCGCGGATATTGGCCACGGCGTAGACGCCGCCACGGTCGAGCCACAGCCGCCCCTCGCCCGGGATGTAGTGCGGCAGCAGCGGCACCTCGAAGCCGCCATAGCCGGTCAGCAGGACCGGAGCGGAGCCGTCGCGCGGAGCATCCTTTCGGGCCACCACGAAATACGGCACGCGGGTGCCGTCGGCCGAGGCGACGAAATGCTGCTCCACCGCATAGGGCGAGGCGTCGAAGAAGGCCGGCGCCTGCTTCAGCGTCTCGAAGCCGGGCTGGCCGGCGGTGCCGCGATACAGCGTGTCCGGCTCGAGGAAGCCGGAGGCCAGCACCAGGATGTCGTCATCCTGGTGCGGGGCGGTGCCGACATAGGCGATGGTCGCGGCCTCGGGCAGGCCTTCCAGCGCCTGGCGCCGCCAGCCGCCCTCGCCCGGCGTCAGCACCTCGACCCGGCTCTTCACGTCGTCGAGGATCTGCAGCACCAGGTGGTTGCGGGTGCCGGAATAGCTCGACAGCGCGGTGGTCTCGGTCGGTTCGAACAGGGCGACGGGTTCGCGCTTGCCGGCCACCCAATCGTCGAAGGGCGCGGCCAGCAGAGCGCCGCCGGCATAGGTGCGGCCGCCCACCGTCCACTCCGTGCGCGGCGACACCAAGAGCCAGGGGCCGTGGGTGCCGGCCTCGGCGTCGCGTGGCACGTCGATCAGGGTCAGGCTGCCGTCGTCCCCCAGCAGGTAGAGCTCGCTGGTGTAGAAATCGATGCGGCGGGAGACGAAATCCCGCTCGAAGCCGGGGAAGTCGTCATGGACGGCGTCGACGGCGAGGTCGTCCTCCTGCCCCTCATAGACGGTCGTCGCCGCCTCCAGGGGCTGGCCGCGCCGCCACAGCTTGGCGATGCGCGGATAGCCGGAGCGGGTCAGCGACCCCGGGCCGAAATCGGTGCCGATATAGATCGAATCGGCGTCCTTCCAGCCGAAGCGGCTCTTGGCCTCGGGCAGGACGAAGCCGTCGGGCACGAAGCTGCGGCTCTCCAGGTCGAATTCGCGCACCACATGGGCGTCGGCACCGCCGCGCGACAGGGCGATCAGGGCGCGCTTGTAGTCCGGCTCCAGCACGTCGGAGCCGTGCCAGACCCAGTTCTCGCCTTCGGCCTCGGCCAGGGCGTCGAGATCGAGCAGCACCTCCCACACCGGCTCGGCGGTGCGGAAGGAGGCGAGCGTGGTGCGCCGCCACAGGCCGCGCGGATGGGCGGCGTCGCGCCAGAAATTGTAGCAGCGGTCGCCGCGGCGGACGATGTGCGGCAGCTTCTCCTCGGAATCGAGGATCTCCAGCATCTGCCGGCGCATCCGCTCGAACGCCGTCGTCTCGGCGAGGCGGCCGCTGCTCTCGGCGTTGCGCGCCCGGACCCAGTCGAGGGCCGTCTCGCCCTCGATGTCCTCGAGCCACAGATAGGGATCAGCGTCCATGTCGACCGTGCCGGTTGCAGCGTTGGCCAGTCAGAATAGGGAGCGATGACGGCCGGGGCCAGCCGCAGGACGACGCAACCCCTCTCCGTCATTGCGAGGAGGCGAAGCCGACGAAGCAATCCAGGGGCCGGTGCGCATTGGCCCCTGGATTGCTTCGCTGCGCTCGCAATGACGGTTTGGGGAGCGGGCCCCCTCTTCCTTACAGCCCCGGCCGGTAGTTCGGGGCCTCGTGGGTCACGGTGATGTCGTGCACATGGCTCTCGCGCAGGCCGGCATTGGTGATGCGCACGAACTCCGCCCGCTGGTGCAGGTCGGCGATGGTGCGGCTGCCGGTGTAGCCCATCGCCGCCTTCAGACCGCCGACCAGCTGGTGGACGACATTGGCGATCGGGCCCTTGTACGGCACCCGGCCCTCGACGCCTTCCGGCACCAGCTTCAGCGTGTCCGACACCTCCTGCTGGAAGTAGCGGTCGGCCGAGCCGCGCGCCATGGCGCCCAGCGAGCCCATGCCGCGATAGCTCTTGTAGGAGCGGCCCTGGTACAGGATCACCTCGCCCGGCGCCTCGTCGGTGCCGGCGAACAGCGAGCCCAGCATCACCACGTCGGCGCCGGCCGCGATGGCCTTGGCCAGGTCGCCGGAATACTTGATGCCGCCATCGGAGATCACCGGGATGCCGGCCTTGCGGCAGGCCTCGACGCAATCCATCACCGCGGTCAGCTGCGGCACGCCGACGCCGGCGACCATGCGGGTGGTGCAGATCGACCCCGGGCCGATGCCGACCTTGACCGCATCCGCCCCGGCATCGATCAGCGCCTTGGCGGCGTCGGCGGTGGCGACGTTGCCGGCCACCAGCTGGGTCGAGTTGGTCAGGCGCCGCGCCCGCTCGACGCTCTTCAGCACGCCCTCGGAATGGCCGTGCGCGGTGTCCAGCACCAGCACGTCGACCCCGGCATCGAACAGCGCCTCGGCGCGGGAGATGCCCTTGTCACCGGTGCCGGTGGCGGCGGCGACGCGCAGGCGGCCCTGCTCGTCCTTGCAGGCGTTCGGGTGCAGCTGCGCCTTGACGATGTCCTTGACCGTGACCAGCCCGATGCAGCGGTAGTCCTGGTCGACCACCAGCAGCTTCTCGATCCGGTTCTGGTGCAGCAGGCGCTTGGCCTCGTCCTTGCCGACGCCCTCGCGCACGGTGACCAGCCTGTCCTTGGTCATCAGCTCGCGCACCGGCTGGGCCGGGTTGCTGGCGAAGCGGACGTCGCGGTTGGTCAGGATGCCGACCAGCTTGCCGTCCTTCTCCACCACCGGGAAGCCGGAGATGCCGTGCCGGTCCATCAGCGCCAGCGCCTCGGCCATGCTGGCGTCGGGGCCGATGGTGATCGGGTTCACCACCATGCCGCTCTCGAAGCGCTTGACCTTGCGCACCTCCTCGGCCTGGCGGTCGATGTCGAGATTGCGGTGGATCACGCCGATGCCGCCGGCCTGGGCCATGGCGATGGCCAGCGGCGCCTCGGTGACGGTGTCCATGGCGGCGGAGAGCAGCGGGATGCCCAGCTCGATCCGCTTGGTCAGCCTGGTCCGCGTGTCCGCTTCGGCGGGCAGGATCGACGAGGCCTGCGGGACCAGCAGGACGTCATCGAAGGTCAGGGCGTCGCGGAACTGCATGTGGAGGCTCCCAGAGCTTGGAAGCGCCGCAATATAACCCCCCTCCGGGCGTTGTGAAGCGCAGATCTAGGGGGCCAGCGTTGCGTGGGGCGGATCTTAAGAGCGGGCCGGGACGCGCCGGCGGCCTATCCGCCCGGCTCCCGGCCTTTGAATTCCGTCGCCACGACATAGACTTCCGAGCTGTCCTGCCGGCTGGCGGCCGGCTTGACGTGGCGGACCTTGGCGAAGTTGCGCTTCAGGATGTCGAGCAGGTCCTTCTCCGCCCCGCCCTGGAACAGCTTGGCGACGAAGGCGCCGCCCGGCACCAGCACGTCGAGGGCGAAATCGGCCGCGGTCTCGGCCAGGGCCATGATGCGCAGATGGTCGGTCGCCGGATGGCCGACCGTCGGGGCCGCCATGTCGCTGAGCACGAGGTCGGCCGGGCCGGCCAGCGCCGCCTTCAGCCGGTCCGGCGCCGTCGGGTCGAGGAAGTCCAGCTCCAGGATGGTCGCGCCCGGCACCGGGTCCATGCCGAGATAGTCGATGCCGACCACCTTGCCCTGCGGCCCCACCCGCTCCAGCGCCACCTGCACCCAGCCGCCGGGGGCGCAGCCGAGATCGACCACGCGCATGCCGCGGCGCAGCAGGCCTAGCTTGTCGTCGAGTTGCACCAGCTTGAAGGCCGCGCGGGACCGGTAACCCAGCCTTTTGGCCTCGGCGACATAGGGGTCGTTGAGCTGGCGCTCCAGCCAGCGGGTCGAGGACGGGGTGCGCTGCTTGGCGGTCTTCACGCGCACGGTCAGGCCGCGGCTGCCGCGGCCGCTCGGCCCCCCTGCCCTCGCGCCGGCGGCTCCAGGCTTCTTCGGTGTCTTCATCGGTCCCGGATGTAGTCAGGCGTGGCGCTTCTGCGCCTCGGCCAGCAGGTCGAACAGGATGCCCTCGCGCACGCCGCGGTCACCCACCCGCAGCTTGCCGACCGGCCAGGTGTCGCAGATCGCCTCGAGGATGGCACAGCCGGCCAGCACCAGGTCGGCGCGGTCGCGGCCGATGCAGGGATAGGACGACCGCCCGGCATAGTCGAGGCCCAGCAGCATGCGGCTGGCGCGCCGCGCCTCCTCGAAGGTCAGGGTGCAGCCATCGACCTCGGACCGGATGTAGCGCGGCAGGCCGAGATGCACACCGGCCAGGGTGGTGACGGTGCCGGAGGAGCCGATCATCTGCACCCGGCCCTGGTCGACCAGCCCGCGCAGGTTGTTGCGCGCCTCGAACCCGGCCAGGGCGGCGGCGGTGGCGGCGCTCATCGCCGCATAGGTCTCCGGCGAGACCTCGTGGCCGCCATGCTGCTCGGCCAGCGAGACGACGCCGAGCGGCATGCTGAGCGCGTCGAGCGTCACCGGATGGCCGTCGGAATCGATCTCCAGCCAGGTCAGCTCGGTCGACCCGCCGCCGATGTCGAAGATGATCGCGTGCGGGATCGCGGGGTCCAGCAGCGGGGCGCAGCCGGCCGCGGCCAGGCGCGCCTCCTCCGCCGCCGGGATCATCTCCAGCTTCAGCCCGGTCTCGCGCCGCACCCGGTCGCGAAAGGCCGGGAAGTTGTCGGCCTGGCGGCAGGCCTCGGTCGCCACGGCGCGCGACAGGATCACGTTCTGGCGCCGGATCTTGGCGGCGCAGATGCGCAGCGCCGACAGCGTGCGCTGCATCGCCTCCGGCTGCAGCCGCCCGGTCGCGCCGACGCCCTCGCCCAGCCGGACGATGCGGCTGAACGCGTCGACCACCTGGAAGCCGCCGGTCGCGGCGCGCGCGATCAGCAGCCGGCAGTTGTTGGTGCCGAGATCCACCGCGGCGTAGAGAGGTTCGGGCTTCGCGGCCCGACGTCGATCGCCGGCCGCGGTGGCCTCCGAGATCGCGATCGACTCCACCACTGACATTCCTTCCATGGCCGTCCGTCCCGTTTCGAACGGCGCCTCCGTCCCTTCATCGAACTGTAGCGCAGCCACGACCAAAGAGGAAATGGGCCGGGAGTCGCATCCTCTATCGACATGGCTGCCGTTCGTTCACACAGGCCTTTACACGGGCGGATCGCTGGGGTAGACACCCTCCCGCCGGCCGCTGGGGGATCGTCTAGTGGTAGGACAGCGGACTCTGACTCCGCCAGCCTAGGTTCGAATCCTAGTCCCCCAGCCAACTCCGGCCTTTCCGGACAATTTGGCACCGTGCGCGGCTTCCGCGAAGCCATCAGCATTGCCTTGCGACAATCCCGGTCTGGCCTTCGGCTGCCCCCGGCGTGTACGGTCGGGCCCTCCCGAAACCGACCGGCGAGGCCGAGCATGCGATCGGCAGTGATCATCTTCGCAGCGGCGATCATGGCCCGGGCGGCTGTCACGCCGGTCTATTACCTGATCGAGGACAGCGGCGACGACGCGGCCCCGGCGCCGGTGGCGATCCTGGCCGGCAGCCTGGAACGCTGCGAGCAGGCGCTGGCGGTCTCTTCGGCGCCGCGCGCCCATTGCGAGAGCGTCCCAGGCTTCCGGCATCTGCTGGCCTCGGCCGATTCGGCCTTCGCCTCCCTGCGGCAGGCCGCCGACACCGCGCTGCAGCCGGTCAGCGACCTTCAGGACTCGGCGATCAACGCCGTGCAGGACGCGGCCACCGCCGTCGTGCAGGACGCCGCGGTCGATGCGGTCCAGGACGCCATCGGCGGGGACGACGATTCGCCATTGGAGTGAGTTGGCGGGCATCCGCCACAGCCGGAGATTGCAGGTCGACACGGCCGTCATAATTCCGTAACACCAGGGCCGAGGGGCATCGGTTCTTGGAGTTTCGAGTCATTGGTTACCTTCGCCCCGTCCCGCACGCGGGCGGCCGATGATCTGCCTTTCGGCATCACCGTCATCCTGCCGCTCGCCCTGTTCCTGGCCTTCAGCCTCGCCCTCTATCTCCGTCCCGATCTGCGCATGACCGTGCTCGAAGGCGAGCTCGGCGTGCTCGAGAATACCCAGGCGGCCATCCTGCTGGCGTCGCTGATCGCCAGCTTGGTCCTGTTCGGGCGCGCCCGTGCCGCACGGGATCGCGGCCTGACGATCTGGGCGGCCCTGCTGGCGCTGGGGTCGTTCTACATGCTCGGCGAGGAGATCAGCTGGGGCCAGCATTACGCCGGCTGGGCGGCCGAGGGCTGGTTCGCCCAGGTCAACGACCAGCACGAGACCAACCTGCACAACACCTCCGCCTGGTTCGACCAGAAGCCGCGGGCGCTGCTGGAGACCGCGATCTATGTCGGCGGCATCCTCTACCCGCTGGTGACGGCCGCGACCGGCCGGCTGCGCATCGCCCGCCCCTGGTGGCTGATGCCGACCTTCGCCGGCTTCACCGCGGCGGCGCTGGTGCTGGTGACGATCCTGCCGGAATGGCTGCACCTGTTCGGCTTCGGCCAGGGGCCCAAGCCGTACCGCGCCGCCGAGCAGCAGGAGCTGTTCATCTATCTGTTCGTCCTGCTCTACACCCTGTCGCTGCTGCGCCGACTGCGGGACCGGCCCGTGTGAGGGCGACCGGTCCGGGGCCAGCGATGCCCCGGACCGGCCGGCAGGTCAGGCCCCGCTCTCCGCACCGCCTCTCAGCACGGCGGCCACCTCGGGATGGCCGAAATGCTCGGCCCAGCCGAGCGGCGTGCTGTCGTAGGTCCGGTCGCGGAGGGTCGGGTCCGCCCCGTGCCGCAGCAGCAGCCGGGCGGCGCCGGGATTATCGGCCCAGCCGGCCGCCATGTGCAGCGGCGTGACGTCGGCGCTGTCGCCCCAGACGGCGCGCCGGCTGGCATCCGCCCCCTGCCCCAGCAGCCAGTCCACCGCCTCCGCCCGGTGCGCCAGCAGCGCCCAGTGCAGGGCGGCGCCGTTGTGCGGCACGCCGTCGATATCGGCGCCGCGGGCCAGCAGCTCGGCCATCGCCTCGATCCGGCCGCTGCGCGCGGCCCAGGTCAGCGCCTCGTCCAGCACCTCCTGCGACGCGCCGGTCATGTGCCATTCCGGGAAGCCGCTATGCGGCCGGTAGAAGCCGCGATGGTACCCCGCCTCCGGCCGCAGGGTGCCGTCGGCCTCGAAGAACAGCGCGACCAGGTCCATCCGGCCGAGACCGGCGGCGATGCGCAGGTTCAGCGGCGCCACCACCTCCGCCGCCAGCCGCTCCGCCATGTCCGCGTGGCCCCAGAACAGCGCCACCGCCAGGGGCGTACCGCCGTCGCCGTAAGCCTCTGCTTCGACCGAGCCGCCGGCCGCGATCAGCCGGTCGAGCAGGGTCATGCGAGCCTCCCGGTCGCCGCGGCCGCCGCCATAGGCGATGTCGTGCAGCGGCCCCCAGCCCTTGTCGTTGGTCAGCGCGGGGTCGGCCCCGGCGTCGAGCAGATCGCCGGCCAGAACCAGCCGGTCCATCGAGATCGCCAGCATCAGCAGCCGGTTGCCGTTGGTGCCGCGGGCGTTGACCAGGCCGGGATCGGTCGCCAGCACGGCCGCCAGGCCCGCGCGGTCGTCACCGCGGATCGCCTCGAAGGCGGTGCGGAACGGCTCCTCGGCCCGGCCCGCCTGCATCGCCTCGATCCGGGCGGCGAACCCGTCCCAGCCGTCGAAGCCGTGGCTGCGGGCAACCACCAGCTCGGCATCCTCCTGGCTCAAATCCGCGGCACGGATCTCGGCCTCCGACGCCGCGGCGAAGCGCGGATGGAAGCGCTGGACCAGGCGCAGCGACCCGGCCTCGCCGGTGCGGTGGTTGCTGCGGATCCCGGCGGCACGGTCGCGATAATATTGCAGCTCGGTCTCGAAGGGCCGGGCGATCTCCGGCGGCTCGCCGGCCAGATGCGCCTGCAGCTTCCGCCAGCTGGCGAAGCCGTATTCGCGGGCGATCACCCATTGCGCGTCGCTCAGCTTCGCCGCGGCGACCAGCTCGGCATCGGGGCGGTGGGCCAGCCGGGGATGGCTGTAGCGGACCCTTGCGATCGCCGTGGCCTCGCCGGCGCGCAGCGCCTTCAGCAGGTCCTTGGCGCGCTTCTTCTGCTGCTCCGGATCGGGCGATGCGGGCAGGTCCTGGGCATAGGGATGGGGCATGACGCTCCTCCTTTCACACGCCCGGCATCCGCATCAACGGGCAGAAAGAAGGACCGACGCTGGAAGCTCGTCTCTCGGCAAGTGGGCGCTGCCCTTCCCGCGGACCGGATGCGTCTTGCACGCGGCCAACAGGCTAGCCGGAGGGGCCAGGCGGTGCAAGGGCCCGGCCCCGCCTCCGTTCAATGCGCGGCGACGAAGTCCGCGATCAGCCGGTTGACCTCGGCCGCCGCCTCCATATGGACCATGTGGCCCTTGCCGTCGAAGCGATGTACCGGGACCGAGTCCGGCAGCCCGTCGGCATGGGCGGCCGGCACGATCGCGTCGGCCGTGCCCCAGATCACCTGGACCGGCACCTTGGCACTGCCGATCCGGTCGCGCAGCGACACCGCCTGGCGGCCGCCGGGGAAGACGGCGCCGGCGATCGTCTTCAACGCCGCCTCGACCCCGTCCAGGCGCTTGTATTTCAGCACATCCTCGACCAGGTCGCGGGTGACCAGATCGGGGTCGGCGAACAGCGCCTCGAGATGCGGCTTCAGGTCCTTGCGCTTCTGCGCCCCGATGAAGCCGTCGATGTAGCCGCTGTTGATCTCGGCGCCGAGGCCGGCCGGGGCGATCAGAGTTGCCGAGGCCACCCGGTCGGGCGAGTCCAGAGCCAGGGCCAGCGCCACCGCTCCGCCCATGGAATGGCCGGCCAGATGCGCCTTGCCGATGCCGGCGGCGTCGAGATAGGCCAGCACCGCGCCGGATAGCGCTGCGATGTCGCCCGCCCCGACCTCCTTGCCGGAGCCGCCATGGCCCGGCAGGTCGATGGCATGGACCGGGCGGCCGGCCAGCGCCGGCTGGGTGAACAGCCAGTTGTTGAGGTCGCCGCCGAAGCCGTGGATCAGCACGACCGGCGTACCGTCGCCCTCCCCCGTCACCAGGGCCCGGACCGGCCGGCCGGCGGCCTGGATCACCTTGGGCTCGGGCGGCGGGGCGGCGCTTTCGGCCGCGGCCGCCGCCTCGGCCTGGAAGGCGGCGATGAAGCGGTCGAGCTCGCCGTCCTCGACCTCGCCCTCGACCACCACGCCGAGCAGGGCGCCGACCGGCAGGGTCTGCCCCTCCTCGGCCACCCGCCGGCGCAGCGTGCCGGCGACCGTCGATTCCAGCGCGTTGGTGATCTTGCTGGTCTCGATGTCGACGATCTCGGTGCCCGGCTCGATTCGCGCCCCCTCCTCCGCCGTCCAGGCGGCGAGCAGCCCCTCGGTCATCGCCAGGCCCCATTTCGGCATGGTGATCGGGTGGATCGTCCCGGTCATTCGGCCGCCTCCCGCCGGTCCGGCGCGCCCATCACCGTGCGCACCGCGGCCGCCACCTTGTCGGCGTTCGGGATGTACAGATCCTCCAGCGCCGCCGAGAACGGCACCGGCACATGCGGCGGCGACACCATCTTGATCGGCGCCTTCAGCGCCCCGAAGGCCTGGTCCGCCACCTGGGCCGAGATGTCGGTGGCGATGTTGCAGCGCGGGCTGGCCTCATCCACCACCACCAGCCGCCCGGTCTCCTCCACGCTCTCCAGGATCGTGTCCATGTCGAGCGGCGAGGTCGTGCGCGGGTCGATGATGGTGCAGTCGACGCCTTCCCTGGCCAGCGCCTCGGCCGCCGCCTTGGCCATCTGCACCATGCGGCCGATGGCGACGATGGTGACGTCCTCGCCCTCACGTACCAGGTTCGCCTCGCCGAAGGGGATGGTGTAGGGCTCGTCCGGCACCTCCTCCTCCATGTCGTACAGCACCTTGTGCTCGAAGAAGATCACCGGGTCGTCGTCGCGGATCGCCTGGATCAGCAGGCCCTTCGCCTCATAGGGCGAGGACGGCACCACGCATTTCAGCCCGGGGATGTGGGTGAACACCGGGTACAGGCACTGGCTGTGCTGGGCCGCGGCGCGAAAGCCGGCGCCGTACATGGTGCGGATGGTCAGCGGCGTCACCGCCTTGCCGCCGAACATGTAGCGGAACTTGGCGGCCTGGTTGAAGATCTGGTCGAAGCAGACGCCCATGAAGTCGACGAACATCAGCTCGGCGACGGGGCGCAGTCCGCTGGCTGCCGCGCCGGCCGCGGCGCCGATGAAGGCGCTCTCGGTGATCGGCGTGTCCAGCACGCGGCTGGGACCGAACTCCTTGTACAGCCCCTTGGTGACGCCGAGCGGCCCGCCCCAGGCGTCCTGCTCGCCCGGCGCGCCGGAACCGCCGGAGATGTCCTCGCCCATCAGGATCACGCGCGGGTCGCGCCGCATCTCCTGCGCCAGCGCCTCGTTGACCGCCTGGCGGAAGCTCTTTTTGCTCATGCCCTGCCTCCCTCAATACGAGACGTAGACGTCAGTCAGGAGGTCGGCCGGCCCCGGCACCGCGGCGGCCTTGGCGTCGACCACGGCGCGGTCGATCGCCTGCCTGATCTCGGCGTCGATGGCGTCCATCTGCGCGATATCCAGCAGCCCCGCCTCGGTGACCCGGTTGCGGAACAGGTCCAGGCTGTCGCGCTGGGCCCGGATGGCATCGACCTCGCCGGGGGCGCGGTAGGTCTGGGCGTCGCCCTCGAAATGGCCGTAGTAGCGGTTCAGCTTGACCTCGATCAGGGTCGGGCCGCCGCCGGACCTGGCCCGCTCGATCGCCTCCCGCGCGGCCTCCCACACCGCGAAGAAGTCGTGGCCGTCGACCACGACGCCGGGCATGCCGAAAGCCTGGGCACGCTCGACAATGTCCTTGCAGCTGACCGAGTATTTGCTGGAGGTCGCCTCGGCATAGCCGTTGTTCTCGAACACGAAGATCGCCGGCAGCTTCCACACCGTGGCCAGGTTCAGCGCCTCGCAGGTGGTGCCCTGGTTCGAGCCGCCGTCGCCGGTGAAGGACACGGCGACGCCGCCGGTGCCCAGCGTCTTGGCCGCCAGCGCGGCGCCGCAGATCAGCGGCGGGCCGCCGCCGACGATGCCGTTGGCGCCCATCATGCCCTTGGACAGGTCGGCGATGTGCATCGACCCGCCCTTGCCGCCGCACAGCCCGTCCTTGCGGCCGTAGATCTCCTTCATCATCGCCACCGGATCGCAGTCCTTGGCGATGCAGTGGCCATGGCCGCGATGGGTGCTGGCGATCGAATCCCGGTCGGTCAGGTGCAGGCAGACGCCGACGGCGCTGGCCTCCTCGCCGGCATAGAGATGGACGAAGCCCGGAATGTCCCCGGTGGCGAATTCGAGATGCACCCGATCCTCGAACTCACGGATCAGGCGCATCTGGCGATAGGCACGCAAAAGGTCGTCGCGACTCAGCTGCATGGCCGTTCCTCCCGTTGCGGATCTTATGTCCGGCAATGAGCGTAACGTGCCGTGCTTCGGGTTGTGAACCCGTCGCGTACCACCTCCGACTTTGGTCGAAGGAATCCTGTCGCTGCTATTGCCCGTTCGGCCGGATCGTCAGCTCCACCCGCCGGTTCTCCTGCCGCCCCGCCGCCGTGGCGTTGCTGGCCTTCGGCTGGTCCTCGCCGGCGCCGCCGATGTTGATCCGCGGCGGATACACCCCGCGCGAGGAGATGTAGTCGGCGACCGAGCGCGCCCGCGCCTCCGACAGCCGCTGGTTGTACTCGGCCGCGCCGGTGTTGTCGGTGTGGCCGACCACGTCGATATAGGTGCTGGTGTACTGGTTCAGCGTCGCCGCGACCTGGTCGAGCGGGCCGTAGAACGCCGGCTTGATGGACGCGGAATCGGTGGCGAAGGTGACGTCGCCCGGGATCTCCAGCACCAAATTGTCGCCGCGGCGGTTCACGCCGATGCCGGTACCGGCGAGGTTACGCCGCATATCGGCCTGCTGCCGGTCCATGTAGTTGCCGATGGCGCCGCCCGCCAGCGCGCCGACGCCGGCGCCGATCAGCGCGCCCGCGCCGCGGTTGCCGCCGCTGACCAGGGCGCCGATGCCGGCCCCGGCCAAGCCGCCGGCGGCCGCGCCGCCGATCGTGTTCGGCGCGCTGTCGAACTGGCAGGACGCGAGCGATATGGCCAGGCCGGCCACGATCAGGATTTTCGGGAACCGCATGGCATCCTCCGTCGCGGACAGTCGAGTGAGGATCGGCGCGAAATGGGGCTTCTTCAAGCCCCTGTTGTTTCTTCAGGTGAGACAATCGAGCAGAAGATCGTTTCCCTATTTCACTGTCATGCCCGGGCTTGACCCGGGCATCCAGGAATGTCGACGCTGTTCTGGATGGCCCCTGGATTGCCGGGTCAAGCGCGGTAATGACACAAAGCAACAAGCGCAGCGTCATTGCGCCTCTTCATCCAAAGCTCTTACCCGCTCAGTTCCGCAGCACGATGCAGGCGCCGCCTGCCCGGCGCAGCCGGGTGCAGAACTGGTTGCCCTCGGCCCGGCTCTGCGCCGGCACGCTGACCCGGTAGAAGCGCCGCGTGCCCATGCTCAGCATCCGGGTGCCGACGATCATCGGCTGGATCTCCGCCATCAGCTGCGGGAAGCGCCGGCGGACGCGGTTGTAGGAGGCCAGGGCCCGGCCCTTGGAGAAGTTGCCGGCGATCTGCACATGCCAGGGCGCGGTCGGCGACACCAGCTCGTCCCGGTCGGCCTCGGTCTTCAGCGATGCCAGGATCTCCAGGCAGGGCTTGTCGCTGCCGTCGAAGCTGGGGGCGGGGGCACCGGGCTTCGGCACCCAGTCATCGGCCGGGCGCTTGGTCACGAACAGCACGTAATCCTCGGTCTCCAACGGCAGAAAACCATGGCCGCCGACCCAGCTCTCGACCCGGTTCGGCCCGGCATTGTAGCCGGCGGCGGCGAGGCCGAGATTGCCGAACTGGTCGCGCAGCTCGGCCAGGAAGGCGGCGGAGGCCGGCAGCGCGGTCTCCGGGTCGAACGGGTCTTCCAGATCGCGCAGCTTGGCGGTGCCGGGCATGAACTGGGCGACGCCCCGCGCGCCCTTCGGGCTGACCGCGCGCGGCCGGAACCGGCTCTCCTTCCAGATCAGCCGGGTGAAGAACTCCAGCGGCAGGTTCTCGGCCGCGGCGGATTGCTCGATCAGCCGGCACACCGCCTGCTCGACCGTCTCGTCCTTGCCCTGGGCGGCCCCGGCGGCGCCGCAGGACAGCAGGGCCCAGACGACCCCGACCCAGCCCCATGACCGCACGCGCATTCCGGACACCTCGCAACGATGTTGCGATTTGTAACCGCGGCCGCCGCGGCGACAAACCGATATTGACGGCATTCAATGCATTCGATCAAAGTGGTCCAGATGTCAGACCAATTTTGAAATCTGCCGCCGCCGATGTCCGCCCGCCTCCGCCCTGCCCTGTCGCCGATCCGCACGCCGACGCGTGACGAGGCGGCGTTGGCGGCAATCGCGGAGCATGTCGAGCGCACCGGCATCGGGCCCGGCGAGCGGCTGCCGCCCGAGCGCGACCTGGCCGAGCAGTTGCAGGTCAGCCGCTCTACCATCCGTGAGGCGCTGAAACGCTGGGAGGGCCTGGGCATCGTCGAGATGCGCAAGGGCAGCGGCACCTATCTCAAGGTACCGGTGTCGACCGCCAGCATCCACATGCCGCTGACCATCGACCGCGCCTCCGATGTCGCCACGCTCTTGCACACGCTGGAGGTGCGGCGGGCGCTGGAGGGCGAGGCCGCGGCGATCTGCGCCCGCCGGGCGACCGGGGAGCAGATCGCCGAGATCGGCCGCCGCCTCGACATCATGGAGGCGCACCACACCAAATACGGCGACGCGCCGGAGCAGGATTGGGAGTTCCACCAGTCGATCTTCCGCGCCACCGAGAACCCGATCTTCGAGCAGATCCTGGCCAGCATGCGGGACGCCTTCCACCGCTTCTGGGAGAACCCGCTGGACATGCCGGATTTCGCCGGCCGCACCTTCCCCTATCACCGCGTGATGTACGACGCGATCGTCCGGCGCGACCCGGACGGCGCGCGCGCCGCCGCGCTGACCATCATCGACATGGTCGATGAGGACATCCGAGACGCCGACCGCAGACGGACCCGATGACCGACGATTTCACTCCCCCCGAGGAATACGGGGCCGCCACGACGCTGGCGCATGACGACAGCTTCCCCGCCGGCGCGGTGGTGCCGCCGATCTACCAGACCTCGCTGTTCACCTTCGCCAGCTATGCGGAGATGGAGGCGGCCTTCTCCGGCCAGGTGAAGCGCCCAGTCTATTCCCGCGGCGACAACCCGACGGTGCAGGAATTCGAGCGCAAGGTGGCGGCGCTGGAAGGCGCCGAGGCGGCGCGCGGCACCGCCAGCGGCATGGCGGCGATCAGCTCCGCCGTGCTCAGCATCGCCGGGGCCGGCGACCGCATCCTCAGCACCCGCCATGTCTATGGCGACGCCTACCGGCTGTTCGAGAAGCTGCTGCCACGGCTCGGCATCACCGTTGACTATGTCGATTGCGGCGATCTGGCTGCGGTCGAGGCGGCGCTGCCCGGCGCCAAGCTGCTGTATCTCGAGAACCCGACCTCGATGATGTTCGAACTGCAGGAGATCGGGCGGCTGGCGGCCCTGGCCAAGGCGCATGGCGCGGCCACCATCATCGACAATTCCTGGGCCACGCCGCTGTTCCAGCAGCCGCTCCGGCACGGCGTTGACCTGGTGGTGCATTCGGCCTCGAAATACCTGTCGGGCCACAGCGACACCGTTGCCGGGGTGATCGCCGGCTCGGCCGAGGCCATCGCCCGGGTCAACGACCGGACCCAGCCCTATCTCGGCGGCAAGCTGTCGCCCTTCGAGGCCTGGCTGCTGGTGCGCGGCATGCGCACCCTGCCGCTCAGGATGCGCCAGCACCAGGAGAGCGGGCTGGCCATCGCTCGCCGCCTGGCCGATCACCCGCTGGTCACGCGGGTGCTTCACCCCGCCTTCTCCAACCACCCCGGCGGCGCCACGCTGACCGGCCATAGCGGCCTGTTCTCCTTCGAGGTCGAGGAGACGGTCGACGTGCCGCGGCTGGTCGACGCGCTGCGCCTGTTCAAGCTCGGCGTCAGCTGGGGCGGGCATGAAAGCCTGGTGGTCCCGGCCCGCGCCTCGCTGCGCCAGGCCCAGGGGCCGAACTCGATGTCCGCCTTCGGGGTGACGCCGCGCATCGTCCGGCTCGCCATCGGGCTGGAGGACACCGAGGACCTGTGGGCCGATCTCGAGCGCGCGCTCGCCGGCTCCGTGAACTGACCGGAGCCCGCATTGGCAACGTCCTGCTCTTCCCAGATCCGTCATGGCGAGGCGCGTAGCGCCGTGGCCATCCAGGGGCCGATGCGAGCCGCCCTGGATGGCCACGCCCCTTCGGGGCTCGCCATGACGGTTCAGGACTTCCTACCGTTGATCTGACTTTTGACACCGTAACAAGGGAGGCAAAAATGAAACGACTGATGCTCCTGGCCGGCCTGGCCGCGATCGCCTTCACCGGTCCGGCGCTGGCCGACACCAACCTGAAGCTGGTCGAGGTCATCACCAGCCCGCAGCGCACCGAGTTCCTGAAGGGCCAGATCAGCAAGTTCGAGGCCGCCAACCCCGGCGTGCATGTCGAGATCGTCTCGCTGCCCTGGGGCGAGGCGTTCGAGAAGTTCCTGACCATGGTCCAGGCCGGCGAGACCCCGGACATCGCCGAGATGCCGGAGCGCTGGATGTCGCTCTACGCCAACAACGGCCAGCTCGAGGACCTGACGTCCTACATCGCCAAATGGGACGAGGCGTCGACGCTGAACGACCGGGCGGTGCAGTTCTCGAAGACCGTGAACAACACCCCCTACATGGTGCCCTACGGCTTCTATCTGCGCGGCCTGTACTGGAACAAGAAGCTGTTCCAGGAGGCCGGCGTCGCAGCCCCGCCGAAGACGCTGGACGAGTTCATGGACGTGTCGAAGAAGATCGCGGCGCTGGGCGGCGGCAAGGCCGGCTATTGCCTGCGCGGCGGCAAGGGCGGCACCGGCGGCACCGCCTTCTTCATGCTGACCATGGACGGCAAGGGCAAGTTCTTCAACGACGATGGCACCTCGACCTTCGCCGATGCCGACGCGGCCAAGGGCATGCAGTTCCTGGTCGACCTGTACAAGGCCGGCGGCGCGCCGAAGGACAGCCTGAACTGGGGCTTCAACGAGACCGTCACCGGCTTCTACTCCGGCACCTGCGCGATGCTGGACAACGACCCGGACGCCATGATCGGCATCCTCGACCACATGAAGCCGGAGGATTTCGCGGTGGCGCCGATGCCGGTCGGGCCCGGCGGCCACGCCTATCCCTCGATCGGCTATGCCGGCTGGTCGATGTTCGCCAACAGCGAGCACAAGGAGGAGAGCTGGAAGCTGATGTCCTACCTGCTCGATGCCGACCAGAACATCGAATGGGCCAAGTTCGTCGGCGTGCTGCCGATCCACAAAGGTGCCGAGAAGAACGAGCATTTCGCCGGCGAGCGTTATGCCGGCTGGTTCCAGGAGCTGAACGACCCGCAGTGGCAGCCGATCCCCTGGCCGGCCCATCTCGAGGAGTTCGGCTATTTCTTCGACGTCATGTCGGTGCAGAGCTTCCAGGAGGCCCTGCTGGGCCAGAAGCAGTCGGCCGACGTCGCCAAGGAATGGGCCGACTACCTGACCACCGCACAGCAGAAGTTCCTGGCCAGCAAGAAGTGACCGCCGGTCGATACACAAGACGAGTCAGATGACCGCCACCCACGCGATCCCGGGCGCACGCCCGGGATCCTTCCGCCGCGCGCTGGGCAATGCGCTGGAGCCCTGGCTCTATCTCAGCCCGGCCATCATCCTGCTGACGCTCAGCATGCTGGTGCCGCTGATCGTCGGGCTGTCCTATGCCTTCCAGAATTTCGGGCCGTTCGGGAAGCCCACCTGGATCGGGCTGAAGAACTTCGAGACGCTGCTGGGCGACGCCAATTTCTGGCGGGCGCTGAAGAACACCGTCTGGTGGACCGTCGGCAGCCTGGTGTTCCAGTTCTTCGGCGGGCTCGGCCTGGCCCTGCTGCTGAACCGGCCGTTCCGCGGCAAGCGCGTGGTGCAGGCGCTGGTGTTCCTGCCCTGGGCGGTGCCGACCTTCCTGTCCGGCCTGGTCTTCGCCTGGCTGTTCAACCCGGTGGTCGGGCCCCTGCCCTACTGGATGGCGGATCTCGGCCTGCTGTCGGAGCCGCTGAACATCCTGTCCGACCCCGACCTGGCGATGTGGGGTCCGATCCTGGCCAACATCTGGTTCGGCATCCCGTTCTTCGCCATCACGCTGCTGGCCGCGCTGCAGGCGATCCCGGGCGACTTCTACGAGGCCGCGGCGATCGACGGCGCCTCGGCCTGGCAGCGCTTCACCAAGATCACCGTCCCGTTCCTGGCGCCGACCATCGCCATCACCGTGCTGCTGCGCACGATCTGGATCGCCACCTTCGCCGACCTGATCTGGGTGATGACCAATGGCGGTCCGGCCAACGCCACCAACATCCTGTCGACCTACATCTTCTCCCAGGCCTTCACCCGGCTGAACTTCGGCTATGCCTCGGCCGTGGCGACGGTGCTGCTGCTTCTCCTCCTGCTCTATGCCGGCATCCTGATCCGGATGCGCAAGAGCCTGCTCGCGGGGCAATGAGACCATGAACGTCGTCGGACGCTCGCCCCTCGGCCGCCTCGCCGGCGGCACCGGCTTCTATCTCGGCATCGGCGCCTATCTGCTGTTCGCGCTGTTCCCGCTGTACTGGCTGGTCAAGATCTCGGTCACGCCGACCCAGCTCCTGTTCTCCGAAGGCATCACCTTCTGGCCCTCGGAATGGACGCTGGCGAATTTCGGCTCGGTGCTGACCGCCAGCAACTTCCCGCGCTACTTCCTGAACAGCGTCATCGTCTCGATCGCCACCGCGGCGGTGGTGACGGTCTGCGCCTCGGCCTCCGGCTACGCCTTCTCGCGCTTCCGCTTCAAGGCGAAGCCGGTGGTGATGTTCGTGCTGCTGCTGACCCAGACCTTCCCGCTGGTGATGATCATCCCGCCGGTCTATCGCCTGATGGCGCCGCTGGGGCTGACCAACAACCTGATGGGGCTGATCGTCATCTACAGCGCCTTCAACGTCGCCTTCGCCACCTTCCTGATGCAGTCCTTCTTCGATGCCATCCCGAAGGACCTGGAGGAGGCGGCGATGATCGACGGCTGCAACCGCTTCCAGGCGCTGCGCCGGGTGATCCTGCCACTGACCCTGCCGGGCATGGGCGCGACGCTGGGCTTCGTCTTCACCGCGGCCTGGAGCGAGCTGCTGTTCGCGCTGATGCTGATCAACTCCGACAGCCAGAAGACCTTCGCCGTCGGCCTGCTGACCTTCGTCGCCAAGTTCGGCGTCGACTGGGGCCAGATGACCGCGGCCTCGGTGCTGGCGCTGATCCCGGTCTGCATCTTCTTCGCGGTGATCCAGCGTTACCTCGTCCAGGGGCTGACCGCCGGCGCGGTGAAGGGTTGAACCGGCGGCCGAAACGTCCGAGCGTGTCGGCTCCACCGGAGGGGAGCCGACTATGCCGCGACACCATGTGCCCGCGTCCGCCGAGACCTGCGCCTGGGGCTATTTCGACGCGACGCGCGAGCCGGTCCTGACGGTCGACAGCGGCGCCACGGTCGTGATCGACACCGTGTCGGGCGGGCCGGCCGCGCTGCCCGAGGGCGATTTCCACATCCCGCCCGAGATCCACGAGATCCATGAGCGCTGCGACCGGTCGACGCCCGGCCATATCCTGACCGGTCCGGTCGCGGTGCGCGGCGCCCGGCCCGGCCGGGTGCTGGAGGTGCGGATCCTCGACGTCTCGCTGCGCCAGGACTGGGGCTACAACGTCATCCGCCCGCTGTCCGGCACCCTGCCCTACGATTTCGAGGAGATGCGGCTGATCCACATCCCGCTCGACGCGGCGCGCGGCACCGCCCGGCTGCCCTGGGGGCTGGAGCTGCCGCTGAACCCCTTCTTCGGCGTCATGGGCGTGGCGCCGCCGAAGGGCTGGGGCCGGATCAGCTCGATCCAGCCGCATGACCATGCCGGCAACATCGACAACAAGGAGCTGGTGGCCGGCACCACCCTCTACCTGCCGGTGTTCAACGACGGCGCCCTGTTCTCCTGCGGCGACGGCCATGGCGCCCAGGGCGACGGCGAGGTCTGCGTCACCGCGATCGAGACGGCGCTGCAGGGCACCTTCCAGCTGATCGCCCGCGACGACCTCGGCTTCACCTATCCGCGGGCGGAGACGCCGACCCACCACATCACCATGGGGATGGCCCCGGACCTCGACCGCTGCGCCGAGATGGCGCTGCGCGACATGATCGTGCTGCTGGGCGAGGTGGCCGGGCTGTCGCGCTACGACGCCTACACCCTGTGCAGCCTGGCCGGTGACCTGCGCATCACCCAGACGGTGAATGGCTGCAAGGGCGTGCACATGATGATGGCCAAGCACCTGCTGGGCTGATGATGCGGCGACGCGAGGCGATCGGGGCAGCGGGCACGGCCCTGCTGACCCTGTCGGCGGGGCGGGCTTCCGCTGCATCCCTGGGCGATTGGCTGGACAGCGCCGACATGGTCGGCCGCTTCCTGGCCGCCGGCATTCCAGCGAAGAGCTACGCGATGGGCAGCTCGTCGATGATGCCGACGCTGGGGGAGAAAGATGTCATCCTGGCCGATCTGCGCATGGCCGGCGCCCTGCCCGGCCGCGGCGACATCATCGTCTTCCGCCCGCCGGGCCCGGACACGGTCTATTGCAAGCGGGTGATCGGCCTGCCGGGCGACCGCGTGGCCCTGAAGGGCGGCCGGCTGGTGCTGAACGGCAAGATCGTCGAACGGCAGCCGCAGGGACAGACCGAGTTGGCCCTGTCCTACCGGTCGATGCCGGTCTCGATCTATGAGGAGGTGTTGGGCGGCGCCCGGCCATACCGGATCGCCGAGATCTCGGACACGCAGCCTTTCGACGAGGTTCCGGAGCGCGTGGTGCCGGCAGATGCCGTCTTCGTGCTGGGCGACAACCGGGACAATTCGCTGGACAGCCGCTCGCCCGATTTCGGCCCGGTCCCGGTCGGCAACATCATCGGCCGCGCCGTCTACCGGCTGCGGCCCAACTCGGGCTGGCTGGTGCCGCAAAAGAGCGTCCCCGGGCTCGATTGAGCCCGGGGATCCGGACATCAATCCCTGGGCTGCGCGACGGTGCGGAGGTACGGCTTGAGGGTCTTGAAGCCGTCCGGGAACTTCTGCTTCGCCTCCTCGTCGGAGACCGAGGTGACGATGATGACGTCCTCGCCGTTCTGCCAATCGGCCGGGGTGGCGACCTTGTGCCTGGCGGTCAGCTGCAGCGAATCGATCACCCGCAGGATCTCGTCGAAGTTGCGGCCGGTGGACATCGGGTAGGAGATCACCAGCTTGATCTTCTTGTCCGGCCCGACGACGTAGACGTTGCGCACTGTCTGGTTGTTGACCGCGGTGCGGCCCTCCGACGTGGTGCCGGCATCGGCCGGCAGCATGCCGTAGAGCTTGGAGACGACCAGCTCGGAATCGGCGATCACCGGGAAGTTCGGGGCGTGGCCCTGGGTCTCCTTGATGTCTTCGGCCCAGGCGGCGTGCCGGTCGACCGGGTCGGCGCTGAGGCCGATGACCTTGACGTCGCGGCGGTCGAATTCCGGCTTCAGCTTGGCGACGGCGCCGAGCTCGGTGGTGCAGACCGGGGTGAAGTCCTTGGGGTGCGAGAACAGCACGCCCCAGGACGAGCCCAGCCAGTCATGGAAGCGGATCCGCCCCTCGGTGGTCTCGACTTCGAAATCGGGCGCGTCCTCACCAATCGCGAGCGGTCCGGCCATTTCTACCTCCAATAAACGTTAATTTTGTAATTTTACCGTGCCGCGAGGCCGGTGTCATCAGGAGCCTTGTCGCAAGGGCCGCTCAAGCGAGCCAGTTCTCCACCCTCAGGCCGCGGACGCGCTTGAACTCATCGTCATTGGCGGTCACGACAGTGGCGCCGGTCGCATAAGCATGGGCGGCAATCAGCAGATCGTTGCTGCCGATCGGTGTCCCCACCACCTCCAGCTCTGAGCGGATGCGGCCGTAGTTCAGATCGGCGGGACGATCGAGTGGCAGGACCTTGATCTCGCTGAGCACATCCTCGACTGCTTTGAGCAGCCGTTTCGAGCCGTTCTTCGCACAGCCATAGCGCAGTTCGGCAGCCACGATGATGCTGGTGCAGATCGAGTCCTCGCCGATGGCGGCGATCCGCTCGGCGGTCTTGCCCCGCGGGTTCCGGATCAAGTCGGAGATGATGTTCGTGTCAAGGAGGTAGCGGGTCAAAGCACGCTCTCCGGCGCCGGAACCGGATCGTCGATCTCGGGGAACTCCTCGTCGAGCGGCTTCATCGTCCGAAGCAAAGCCAGCAGCCCGCGCTTGCGCACAGGTTCGATCACCAGCCGATCGCCGTCGCGGTGCATGATCGCCTCGTCGCCTGGCAATTCGAACTCCACTGGGATGCGAACGGCTTGGTTGCGGCCGTTGCGGAACAGCCTGACGTGCCTTTGCTCTGGCATTCGATCCTCCACGGCATATGCCAGAGACATAGGCCTCAACTCGCTCAATCACAAGTTCGCGAATGGCACTTTCGACATCTGTCACCTCGTTGACACGGAATGGGCGCGCCCCGATGATGCGCGCGTCTTGCCGGGGTGCCCGCGAGGGCTGAGAGGCGCGTCCGCGCCAACCCGACGAACCTGATCCGGGTCATGCCGGCGGAGGGAGCGCGAGACGACGCCTCAGGCATCGGCACGTCCCTTCCCGCCCCGCCTCGACCCTGCGGAGGAACTACGATGCGCCTGACTGCCGCCGTCCTGCTGACGGCCCTGACCTCCGCCCTCGCCGGCACAGCCATGGCCGAGACCCCGGTGCTGAAGGTCTACACCTACGAATCCTTCACTGCCGACTGGGGCCCGGGGCCGCAGGTCAAGAAGGCCTTCGAGGCCGAATGCGGCTGCACGGTCGAGTTCACCTCGGTCGAGGACGGCGTCGCCCTGCTGTCGCGGCTGAAGCTGGAGGGCAAGTCGAGCGAAGCGGACATCGTGCTCGGCCTCGACACCAACCTGACCGCCGAGGCCACGGCAACCGGGCTGTTCGCGCCGCATGGCCAGAAGCTCGACGGCCTGTCGCTACCGGTCGCCTGGACCGACCCGGTCTTCGTGCCGTTCGACTGGAGCTACTTCGCCTTTGTCTACGACAAGACCAAGGTGCCGAACCCGCCGAAGAGCCTGCACGAGCTGGTCGAGAGCAGCGACCTGGAGCTGACCATCCAGGATCCGCGCACCAGCACGCCGGGCCTCGGCCTGCTGCTCTGGGTCAAGCAGGTGTACGGCGACAAGGCGCCGGAGGCCTGGGCCAAGCTGAAGCCGCGCATTCTCACGGTCACCCCGGGCTGGAGCGAGAGCTACGGCCTGTTCCGCAAGGGCGAGGTGCCGATGACCTTCAGCTACATCACCTCGCCGCCCTATCACGTGATCGCCGAGAACGACAGCAATGTCGGCGCCGCGGTGTTCAGCGAGGGCAACTACCTGCAGGTCGAGGTCGCGGCCAAGCTCGCCTCCTCGAAGCATCCGGAGCTGGCCGACAAATTCCTGGCCTTCATGCTGACCCCCGCCTTCCAGGACCAGCTGCCGACCACCCAATGGATGTATCCGGCGGTGACGCCGAAGGCCGGCCTGCCCGACGCTTACAAGGCGCTGCCGGCCCCGGCCAAGGCCCTGCTGTATCCGCCGGAGGAGGTCGCGGCCAACCGCGCCGCCTGGATCGCCGAATGGCTGCAGGCGACCAGCAAGTAGGACATGGCCCTTGGGCCGGCTCTTCCCCTCACCCTCCCGGCCCAAGCGGGCCGGGCCCCTCCCTCTCCCCGAGGAGAGGGAAACCGAGCGACGTCCCGTTCACCTCTCCTTGGGGAGAGGTCGAAATCGCATCGCGATTTCGGGTGAGGGGGAAGCCGGCGCCGGACACGGCCGCCATTTCGTCCGGATGACCTCCCTTCCCGGCCTTCTCGCGCTTCTCGCCATCCTGGCCTTGATCGGCACCGCGGCGACCGGCCTCCTCCGCGCCGCCACCGAGTTCGACCTGCTCTCCGTCTGGGCCGATCCGTATCTCTGGTCGGTGCTGCGCTTCACCGCGCTGCAGGCCGGGCTGTCGGCGCTGATCAGCGTCGCCATCGCCATTCCGGTCGCCCGCGCCCTGTCGCGCCGCCGCTTCCCCGGCCGGACGCTGCTGCTGCGCCTGTTCGGCCTGCCGATGATCGTGCCGGCGGTGGCCGGCGCCTTCGGCATCCTCACCGTGTTCGGCCGCTCCGGCCTGCTGGCCGACCTGTTCGCGGCGCTGGGGCTGCCGATCCGGCCGAACATCTACGGCCTGGCCGGCATCCTGCTGGCGCATGTGTTCTTCAACATGCCCTTCGCCGTGCGCGTGCTGCTGGCGGCCTGGGGCACCATCCCGGCCGAGAGCTGGCGCCTGGCGTCGATGTTGGGGCTGCGCGGCGCCGACCTGTTCCGGCTGGTCGAATGGCCGATGCTGCGGCGCCAGCTGCCCGGCCTCCTCGCCCTGGTCTTCCTGCTGTGCTTCACCAGCTTCGCCGTGGTGCTGACGCTGGGCGGCGGCCCGGCCTCGGCCACCATCGAGATCGCGATCTACCAGGCGCTGCGCTTCGACTTCGACCCCGGCCGCGCCGTCGCCCTGTCGCTGCTGCAGGTGGCGCTGTGCGCCGTGCTGGTGCTGGCGGCGATGCGGCTGACCGGCCGGGTCGCCGATGAGGGCGGTGTCGGCCGGCCGGTGCTGCGCGACGACGGCCACACTCCGGCCGCCCGGACGATCGATGCCGTGGTCCTGGTCCTGGCCGCCGGCTTCGTGTTGCTGCCGCTGGTGGCGATCCTGGTCGAGGGGCTGGGCGGCATCGGCAAGCCGATCCTGGCCAGCGCCGCCCTGTGGCAGGCCGCCGGGCGCAGCTTGGCCGTGGCGCTGGGCGCCGCCACGCTGGCTCTGGTTCTGGGCTGGGCCCTGGCGCACAGCATCGCGGTGCTGCGGATCGGGAGGCGCCGCCGCAGGCTGGCCCGGCTGTTCGAGCTCAGCGGCACGGTGGTGCTGGTGGTGCCGCCGCTGGCGCTCGGCGCCGGGCTGTTCGTGATGCTGCTCGGCACCGCCGACCTGCGGCGCTGGGCGCTGCCGATCGTCGCCATGGTCAACGCGCTGATGGCCCTGCCCTTCGTGCTGCGCCTGCTGGTCGGCGCCGCCGAGCTGGCGCAGCATCGCCACGGCCGCTTGGCCGACAGTCTCGGCCTGTCCGGCTGGGCCCGGCTGCGGCTGGTGGAATGGCCGCTGCTGCGCCGCCCGGCCGGCTTCGCCCTGGCGATCGCGGCGGGCCTGGCCTTCGGCGACCTCGGCGCCGCGGCGCTGTTCGGCGGCGACGGCAACCAGACCCTGCCGGTGCTGGTGGCGCAGCTGCTCGGCGCCTACCGGCTGCAGGAGGCGTCGACCGTCGTGCTGCTGCTGGTGCTGATGGGCCTCGCCCTGTTCGGCCTGATCGAGAGGATCTTCGGTGGCCCCTCCTCCAACTGAAGACCGCGCGATTGAGATCGAGGCCCTGACCTATCGCTACGAGGCGATGGAGATGCGCTTCGACCTGGCGGTCGAGGCCGGGGCGTTCGTCGTGCTGTTCGGGCCCAGCGGCGCCGGCAAGAGCACGCTCCTGAACCTGATCGCCGGCTTCGAGGCGCCGCTGTCCGGCCGCCTGCGCCTGCTCGGCCGCGACGCGCTGGGCCTGCCGCCGGCGGCGCGGCCGGTGACCACCCTGTTCCAGGACCACAACCTGTTCCCGCATCTGACGGCGGCGAAGAACGTGGCACTGGGGCTGCATCCGGGCCGGCTGAGCCCGGCCGAGGCCGCCCGGGTGCAGGAAGCGCTGGCCCATGTCGACCTGGAGGGGCTGGAGACACGCCGGCCGGCGGAGCTGTCGGGCGGCGAGCGCCAGCGCGTCGCTTTAGCCCGCAGCCTGGTGCGCGACCGCCCGATCCTGCTGCTGGACGAGCCCTTCGCCGCGCTCGGGCCGGCGCAGCGGCGCGAGATGGTCGGGCTGGTCGACCGGCTGCGGCGGGAGCGCGGCCTGACCGTGCTGATGGTCAGCCACCAGCTCGACGCCCTGCCCGGCATCGACGCCCAGGCCGCCTTCATCGAGGACGGCCGCGTCGCCGCCACCGGCCCGGCCACCGAGCTGCTGACCCGCCCGCCACTGCCGGAGATCGCCGACTATCTCGGCTATGTCGGGCCAACCAATTAGCAGGCCCGGCCGCAGACCAGCGTGGCGTGATCCCACCACGGGCTGACCGCGACGCGGCGATCCTGCACCGCGAAGCCGGCGCCGGCCAACTCGGCTTCGAGCGCCGAGAGGGGCTTGAGGGTCCGGTAGGGATGGCCGTCCCGCATCAGGCAGCGGGCCCGTGGGTCGAAGCGGGCCCGGGCATCGGCCGACCGGGGCTCGCCGCACATGCTGCTGACCACGAAGACGCCGTCGGGCCAGAGGATGCGGCGGATCTCGGCGAGGCACGCAGCCCGGTCATCGCCGATCAGGCAGTGCAGGCAGCTGCCGTCGAACACGATATCGAAGATGCCATCAGCGAAGACGGGCATGCAGCAGACGGTGCCCTCATGGAACGTCCCGTGCAGCCCGGCTACCGCGAAGCGCTCTCGCGCCCAGGCCACGGCGGTGGCAGAGATATCGATGCCCTGGACCTCGTAGCCCTTGCCGGCCAGCAGATAGGATGACTGGCCGTTGCCGCAGCCAAGCTCGAGCATCCGAGCCGGAGGCACCGGCAAGGCCCCTTCGCGCTCCAGCCGGTCAAGCGTCTCCTTCAGCCTGGCTAGCCCACGCTCATACTGGTCACCGGCCCATCCTGGCTGCCCCATCTCGCGCAGGCTCCGGTACTGGGCCTCATAGTCATCGGCGGGCCCGGCCATCCCCCTACGCCCCCGCGTAGAACAGCAGCGACACCAGCACGAACAGCGGCAGCAGGATGCCGCAGGACCAGGCCATGTAGCCGAAGAAGCTGGGCATGGCGACGCCCCGCTCCTGCGCGATCGACCGTACCATGAAGTTCGGCGCATTGCCGATATAGGTGTTCGCGCCCATGAACACGGCGCCGGCGGAGATGGCGCCGAGCGTGGTCGCCAGCGGGCCCATCAGGTGCTGCGCGTCGGCCCCGGCCATGTTGAAGAAGACGAGGTAGGTCGGCGCGTTGTCGAGAAAGCTGGACAGCGCCCCGGTCAGCCAGAAATAGGCCAGGTTGTTCGGCGCGCCGGTGCCGCCGACGAGGTCGACCAGCGGCGCCAGCGCCCCGTCGCGACCGGCGCGCAGGATGGCGATGGCCGGCACGATGGTGACGAAGATCGCCGCGAACAGCTTGCCGACCTCGATGATCGGGAACCAGTTGAAGTCGTTCAGCCGCCGGCTGTCCTGCGACGTCAGCACCCAGGACAGGCCGATGATGGCCAGCAGAGCCAGGTCGCGGGCCAGGTTCTCCAGCGCCACCGGCACGTGATAGACGGTCAGTTCGACGCCCGGCTTCCACACGCCGCTCAGCAGCACCGCGCCGACGATGCCGGCCAGCAGCAGCAGGTTGACCCCGCCCTCCAGCCCGAACGGCACGCGCGGTTCGGGCGGCACCTCGCGCAGCCCGTGCTCGCGCCGGAACAGCGCGATGTCGATGACGAGATACAGCGCCAGCAGGACCACGGAGCACACCAGCATCGGCAGCAGCAGGTGCTGCGTCGGCCAGAAGAACGACACGCCCTGCAGGAAGCCGAGGAACAGCGGCGGGTCGCCCAGCGGCGTCAGCGCGCCGCCGATATTGCCGACCAGGAAGATGAAGAACACCACCGTGTGCACGCGGTAGCGCCGGTTCTCATTGGCGCGCAGCAGCGGCCGGATCAGCAGCATGCAGGCGCCGGTGGTGCCCATCCAGCTGGCGATCGCCGTGCCGATCGCGAGGATGCCGAGATTGACCGCCGGCGTGCCGACCAGCGTGCCCTTGAGCCGCACCCCGCCGGCGACCACGAACAGCGACGCCAGCAGGATGATGAAGGGCAGGTACTCGGTCAGCGCGACGGTCAGCACCTCGTAGAGCGCCAGATCGACGCCATGGATCGCGGCGAAGGGCAACAGGAAGGCCAGGCCCCAGAAGGCCGCGACCTTGCCGAAATGGTGATGCCAGAACTGCGGCCGGACCAGCGGGAACAGCGCGATCGACAGCAGGATGCCGATGAAGGGGATGATCCAGCCCAGGCCGAGCTGCGATCCGTCGAGATGAGGGGCGCCTTCGGCGGCGGCCTGGGCCGGTGCGGTCGACATGAGGAAGGCCGCTCCCGCCGCCGCGACTCTCAGACGGCGACAGGCATGTCGAGACACCGGCATGAACACCCTTCTCCCCTTCGCGCTTCAGGCGGCAGGAGTATGGCCATCGAGGCGAAGCCGGCAAACCTTTTCCGGGCGGCCCGCCGCGCCCATCGCGCTGTCGGGCCCAAGGTAGGGTTGTCGCGTCACACGGCGCACACTAGCTTCCAGTGACTCGCGCAAGCCGGCGCAGAAGAAGGAACCGTGCCATGGAAATGACGGGCGAGCATCGGATCGCGGCGCCGCGGTCGGTGGTCTGGGAGGGGCTGAACGACCCCGAGGTGCTGCGCCGGTCGATTCCCGGCTGCGACACGCTGGAGAAGACATCGCCGACCGAGATGACGGCGACCGTCACCGCCAAGGTCGGCCCGGTCAAGGCCAGCTTCGGCGGCCAGGTCACCCTGTCCAACCTGAACCCGCCCGAGAGCTACACCATCTCCGGCGAGGGCAAGGGCGGCGCGGCCGGATTCGCCAAGGGCGGTGCCGATGTGAAGCTGGTCGAGGACGGCGACGGCACGCTGCTGCAATATGCTGTGAAGGCCAATATCGGCGGCAAGCTGGCGCAGCTGGGCGCCCGGCTGATCGACGGCACCGCCAAGAAGATGGCCGACGACTTCTTCTCCCGCTTCGCCGCCGAGATGGAGCAGCGCGCCGCAGCCGGCGGTGCCGCGGCGCCTGTGCCGGCCCCGTCGGTCGAGCCCGTTGTGCCCACACCGGCCCCGGCCGCCGCCGAGATTCCCGTGCCGGTTCCAGTCCCGGCCGAGACGGCGGTGACGCCGCCGAGCCCGGCCGAGGCGCCCAGCCTCGCCACCGCCGAGCCGGTGGCCGCGCCGCAGCCGGTGCCGCCCACGGCCGCCCCGGCGCCGAAG
>NZ_NHON01000005.1 GCF_002195995.1 Inquilinus limosus | reverse complement strand
GCGGTTCCGGGTGAGGGGGCGGCACCGGCCTCGGGTCTTACGCGCCCTACACCGTCTCCGGCTCGCGGGCCGGGGCGGGGGCGAGGTCGATGATCTCCTCGAACTCGGTGACCTTGTCGATCTCCGGGCCCATGGCGATGTTGGTCACCCGCTCGGTGATGATCTCGACCATGACCGGCAGGCTGGCCTGGGTCGCCCGGGTGCGCGCCCATTGCAGCGCCTCGCCGATCTCGGCCGGGTCGAACACCCGGCGGGCGATGCAGCCGAAGGCCTCCGCCGCCTTGACGTGGTCGACGCCGTAATCGCCGATCTCCGGCGCGTTGATGTTCTGGAACGAGAGCTGGACCTCGTAGTCCATGTTGTAGCCGCGCTCCGCCTGCCGGATCAGGCCGAGATAGGCGTTGTTCAGCACCACCAGCACGAAGGGGATGCGGTACTGCGCGGCCACCGCCAGCTCCTCGATCAGGAACTGCAGCGAATAGTCGCCGACGATGCCGACCACCTCGGCCGACGGGTCGGCCAGCTTGGCGCCGGTGCAGGCCGAGACCTCCCAGCCCAGGGGACCCGCCTGGCCGCAGATGATGTAGTTACGCGGCTTGTACACCTTCTGGAACTGGCCCGAGGCGATCTGGTACAGGCCGATCGCGGTGACGAAGCGGGTGTCGCGGCCGAAGGCGGCGTTGATCTCCTGGAACGCCCGCTGCGGCTTGATTGGCGTGTTGTCGAAATCGGTCCGGCGCAGCATGGTGCGCTTGCGCTCCTGCACCGCGCCGACCCAGCTCGCGCGCCTCGGCAGCTTGCGGCCGCGGGCCTCGGCGATCAGCGCCTCCAGGGCCAG
The DNA here is from genome assembly GCF_002195995.1 of Inquilinus limosus. Classification (GTDB taxonomy): domain Bacteria; phylum Pseudomonadota; class Alphaproteobacteria; order DSM-16000; family Inquilinaceae; genus Inquilinus; species Inquilinus limosus_C. Next base: position 133,595 of record NZ_NHON01000005.1, on the reverse strand, counting down.
CTTCGCATCGGCGACGATACCCAGATCCGGGCAGAACACCCGGCCGATCTGGGTCGGCTCGATGTCGACATGGATGAATTTGCGGCCCTTGGTGTAGACCTCGGTCGACCCGGTGTGGCGGTTGGCCCAGCGGTTGCCGATGCCCAGCACCACGTCGCTCTGCAGGAAGGTGGCGTTGCCGTAGCGGTGCTGGGTCTGCAGCCCGACCATGCCGGCATTCAGCGGATGGTCGTCCGGGATGGTGCCCCAGCCCATCAGCGTCGGCACCACCGGCACGTTCACCAGCTCGGCGAACTCGACCAGCAGGTCGGACGCCTCGGCGTTGATGATGCCGCCGCCGGCGACGATCAGCGGCTTCTCCGCCGCCAGCAGCATGTCGACGGCGCGGGCGATGGCGGCCGGGCTCGGCGCCGGCCGCGACACCGGCAGCGGCGCGTCGGTCTCGGGGTCGTAGTCGATGATCTCCTTCTGCACGTCGATCGGCAGGTCGATATGCACCGGGCCGGGCCGGTCGGAGCGCATGATCTGGAAGGCGCGGCGGAACACCCAGGGCACCTGGGCGCCCTCCATCACCGTGATCGACCACTTCGTGACCGGCCTGGCGATGGCGGCGATGTCGACCGCCTGGAAATCCTCCTTGTGCAGCTTGGCGCGCGGCGCCTGGCCGGTGATGCACAGGATCGGGATCGAATCCGCGATGGCGGAGTACAGGCCGGTGATCATGTTGGTGCCGGCCGGGCCGGAGGTGCCGATGCAGACGCCGATGGCGCCGGCCCGGGCGCGGGTATAGCCCTCGGCGGCATGGGTGCCACCCTCCTCGTGCCGGACCAGCACATGGCGGATGCCGCTGTCCTTCAGTGCCTCGTAGAAGGGCAGGATCGCCGCGCCCGGCACGCCGAACGCGACCTCCACCCCCTCGCTGCGCAACACATGCACCGCCGCTTCCATCGCCGTCATCTTGGGCATCATGCCCTCCCGTTCGAAGGTTCTCGGGAGGATGGTGGCCGGCGGGGCCGGGCGGGGCCAGCGGCGGGCCGAAACATTCCAGGGCGCGAAAATCGGCGGACCGGATCGGTCTTTTTCACCTGGTGGAAGGTCGCGCACGGGTCGTGCCTCTTCCCGAAGCTGTCATGCCCGGGCTCGACCCGGGCATCCAGAGAGCGTCGAGACCTTCTGGATTGCCGGGTCAAGCCCGGCAATGACAATTGAGGGGAAGGCGAGTCATAGAGACCGTTTGGAAATGCGCTGGTGTGAGTCGGCTGGCGGTGGTTTCGAGAGCCGGCGCGCAGCGGACGTTAAAGTCCGTGAGCACCGGAAGCGCAGAAACCGCCATCAGCCGCACCAGTAGCATTTACAGGCGGTCTCTAGTGCGGCCGGCCGCCCAGTTGAAGCGTCACCTTCTCGGCCGCCTGGCGCACCAGCATGCCGATCTGGCCGATGCGGTCGTCGCCCATGCGCTCGCGCGGGGCGGAGATCGACAGCGCGGCCACCGGGCGGCCGCCGCGGTCGAGGATCGGCGCGGCGACGCAGCGCACGCCGGACAGGTGCTCCTCGTCGTCGATGGCGTAGCCGGAGCGGCGGGCGCGGCTGATCTGGTCGCGCAGGCTGGGCAGGTCCGGCACCGTCTTCTCGGTCAGCCGGGTCAGCGCCAAAGCCGGCAGGGTGCGCGACAGCACCGGGTCGGTCTTGGCCGAGAGCAGCGCCTTGCCGACGCCGGAGCCGTGCACCGGCAGCGGGGTCGATCCCGGCAGGCTGGCGCCCGGGTCGCCCAGCTGATGCAGGTAGAGGATGGTGCCGCGTTCCTCCACCGCCAGGTTCACCGTCTCGTGGCACAGGCCGAACAGGGTGCGCATCGGCGGGTCGGCCAGGCGGCGCAGCCCCATGCCGTCGGCATAGGCGAGGCCGGAGAGGAAGGCCTGCAGCCCGACCATCCAGCGCCGCGCCGCCGGGTCGAAGCGCACGTAATGCGCCTCCTCCAGCGTGGTCAGCAGCCGGTGGACGGTGGGGGCGGAGAGGTCGGTGGCGCGGGCCAGCTCGGTCAGGCTCATGCCTTCGGCCCGGGCGGCCACGGTGTCGAGCAGCCGCAGGGCGCGGAGCAGTGACCGGACCTGCCCGGTCTTCGGCTCGTCGATGCTGGGGTCGGCGTCGCGATCGATCTCGGCCATGGCGCTCCTGACTGGACGCTCAGGCCGGTGACCGGCTGCGCGTTCCCTCCCGTTCATGCATGCGGCGCCCTTGGATGTAGGTCGCCTTCACCGACCGATCATCCCCCAAAGTCATGAGGATGAACAGTTCTTCCTCGAGATCGGCCTCCACCGCCTCCATCCGGTGCGCCATGGCGGCGGTGGCGCGGGCGTCCAGCACCACCAGGTCGGCGCAGCGCCCGGGGGTGATGGTGCCGATCTCCTGTTCCAGCCCCAGAGCCTCGGCATTGCCGGCGGTGACCAGGTGGAAGGCCTCCAGCGCCGACAGGTTGGCACCCTGCAGCTGCTGCACCTTGTAGCCCTCGCCGAGCGTGCGCAGCATCGAGTAGCTGGTGCCGCCGCCGACATCGGTGGCGGCGGCGATGCGCACCGGCGGGTCGCGCCGCGCCAGTTCCTGCATCGGGAACAGGCCGCTGCCGATGAACAGGTTCGAGGTCGGGCAAAACACCGCAACCGAGCCGGTCTCGGCCATGCGCGCCCGCTCGCGCTCCTCCAGATGGATGCAGTGGCCGAACAGGGTCTTCGGGCCCAGCAGGCCGTAGCGGTCATAGACGTCGAGATAGTCGCGGCTGTCGGGGAACAGCTCGCGCACCGCCTCGACCTCCTTCAGGTTCTCGGCGATGTGGGTCTGGACATAGGCGTCCGGGAATTCGCGGGCCAGGGCGCCGGCCGCCTCCAGCTGCGCCTCGGTCGAGGTGATGGCGAAGCGCGGGGTGACGGCATAGCGCTGGCGGCCTTTGCCGTGCCAACGGTCCAACAGCCGCTTGCTGTCGTCATAGGAGGATTGGGCGGTGTCCAGCAAGCCGGGCGGGGCGTTGCGGTCCATCATCACCTTGCCGGCGATCATGGCGGTGCCCAGCCGCTCGGATTCCGCGAAGAAAGCCTCGGCCGAGCCGGGATGGACCGAACCGTAGACCGCGGCGGTGGTGGTGCCGTTGGCCAGCAGCTCGGCCAGGAACCATTGCGCCTGGCGCTCGGCATAGGCCGGGTCGCCGTAACGCTGCTCCGACACGAAGGTGTATTTCTGCAGCCAGTCCAGCAGCTGCGCGCCGTAGGAGGCGATCACCTGGGTCTGCGGGAAATGCAGATGTGCGTCGATGAAGCCGGGCAGGATCAGCTCGTCCGGATAATGGTCGACCGCGGTGCCGGCCGGCAGCGCCGGCAGGATCTCGGCGGCCGGGCCGACCCGGGCGATCCGGCCGTCCTCGACCACCACCACCCCGTCCGGGATATAGCGATAGCTGGCGGCGTCGCCGGCCCCCTTCGGGGTGGCGAGGAAGCTCAGCAGGCGGCCGCGCAGGGCGGTGGTGGGGATCGTCATCTCGGGTCTCCAATCATCCGGGACCATCTCTCGACATCGTCATGGCGAGGCGCGCAGCGCCGTGGCCATCCAGGGGCCGGTGCGAGCCGCCCTGGATGGCCACGCCCCTTCGGGGCTCGCCATGACGGCTTTTGTGCAACGCGATCGGTCATCGGAATATCCGGGCTCACTGCACGGCCAGATCGGGATCGGCCGTCCAGCGCCCGAGGAGGTCGCGCTCCTCCGGCGTGATCTGGCTGACATTGGCCGGCGGCATGGCGTGGGTCAGCACCGCCTGCAGGCGGATCAGGCTGGCGTGGCGTCGGATCTCCTCCGGCGAGTCCAGCAGCACGCCGCGCGGCGCCTCGTTGATGCCCTCCCAGCCGGGCATGGTGGAGTGGCACATGCTGCAGCGGGACACCACGACGTCGGTGACCTGGGCGAAGGACACCGGCCCCGCCGCCGCGGCCGTCTGCACCGGGGCGGGCGCCGGCGCGCCGATCCAGGGCTTGGTCGCGGTCGCCACCTCATGCTCGCGCGGCGGCGGCAGGGTCGACAGCCAGATGATCGCCGCCATGCACGCCGCCGCCACCCCCCAGGTCCACCACGGCGTCGCCTTGCCGGCGTGGCGCGAGTTGAAGAAGTGCCGGATCACCCCGCCCATCACCAGCACCAGCGCCGTCATCACCCAGGCCCAGTGCGACCCGAAAGCCAGCGGGTAGTGGTTGCTGAGCATCAGGAACAGCACCGGCAGGGTCAGGTAGTTGTTGTGCAGCGACCGCTGCTTGGCTTGCCGGCCCAGCTTCGGGTCCGGCGACTGGCCGGCCAGCAGGGCATCCACCACCTTGCGCTGGTTCGGGATGATCAGGAAGAAGACGTTGGCCACCATCATGGTGCCGATCAGCGCGCCCATCTGCAGCATGGCGCCGCGGCCGCTGAACACCTGGCTGAAGCCATAGGCCGCCGCGACCAGCACGACGAAGCCGGCGGCGGCCAGCTTCACGTCGCTCTCGCCCAGCGGCGACTTGCACAGCAGGTCATAGGCCAGCCAGCCGAGGGCCAGGCTGACCACGCTGATCGCGATCGCCTCCTTCGGCGACAGCATCGAGACCTGCGGATCGACCAGGAACAGGTCGGCGCCGCGGTAGTACAGGACGCAGAGCAGGAAGAAGCCGCTGATCCAGGTGGAGTAGGCCTCCCATTTGAACCAGGTCAGCTCCTTCGGCAGCCGGTCCGGCGCCACCAGGTACTTGACCATGTTGTAGAAGCCGCCGCCATGGATCTGCCAGGCCTCGCCGCCGGCGCCCTGTGGCAGGTCCTCGCGCTTCTTCAGGCTGAGGTCGAGGGCGACGAAGTAGAAGGACGAGCCGATCCAGGCGATCGCGGTGATCACATGCACCCAGCGGGCGACGAGGTTGATCCATTCCCAGATGATCGGCTCCATGCCGTCGCCTCCGCCGTCCTGGCTGATTATCCGTTCCAGCCAGCCTAATGGCCATCGCCGCGGCGGGGGAAGCGCGGGCGGAACACAGCACTTTCAAAAGAAAGGCTATAATCCCATCCGGCGGATGCGCCCAGAATCGCCTCGAGGAACAGGGAGCAGGGATTGGCGCTGCTGGAGAACATGCGGGTCTTCGTGCGCGTGGTCGAGCTGGGCAGCCTGTCGGCCGCCGGCCGGCAGGTGCGCATGTCGCCGGCCGTGGTCAGCCACCGCATCCAGCAGCTGGAGCAGCATCTCGGCGTCCGCCTGCTGAACCGCACCACCCGCCAGGTGCAGACCACCGAGCACGGCCAGACCTTCTACCGCCACTGCCTGGTGGTGCTGGACGCGATGGAGCGGGCCGAGACCAGCGTCGCCACCACCAGCGGCGTGCCGTCGGGCAGCCTGCGGGTGACCGCGCCGCTCGGCTTCGGCCGCCGCATCCTGGCGCCGCTGGTGCCGCAGTTCCACGAGCTCTACCCGCGCGTCGACGTCCGGCTGCGTCTGTCGGACCACCTGCTCGACCTGCTGGGCGAGGCGGTGGACCTGGCCATCCGCATGGCTGAGATGAAGGATTCCAGCTTCGTGCTGCGCAAGATCGCCGATTGCCGGCGGGTGCTGTGCGCCGCGCCGTCCTATCTCGAGGCCCAGGGCCATCCGAAATCGCCGGAGGAGCTGGTGGGCCACAACTGCCTGCTGCTGCGCTTCCCCGGCTCGCGGCAGTACCAGTGGACGCTGGAGGGCAAGGACGGCCCGTCCAAGGTGCCGGTGCGCGGCAGCTTCGACGCCGATGACGGCGACGTGCTGACCGACTGGGCGCTGGACGGCCGCGGCATCGTCATGAAGCCGGTGTGGGAGGTGGCGGCCCATCTTCGCAGCGGCGCGCTGCAGGTGGTGCTGCCCGACCACCCGCCGGAGCCGGTGGTGCTGGCGGTGCTGTACCCGCATCGCAGCTTCCTGCCGGCCAAGGTGCGGGTGTTCTCGGATTATCTGGTGGAGCAGACGCGGTCGCGGCTCAGCGCCGATCTCGCGCTCTGATCGCCTCGGCGATCCGGGCCGTGGCCCGATCGACATCCGCCTCAGTGGTACCGCGGCCGAGGCCGAAGCGCAGGCTGCCATGGGCCGCCTCCGGCGACAGGCCGATCGCGCGCAGCACATGCGACGGCTCCGGGCTGCCGGTGGAGCAGGCCGAGCCGGTGGACAGCGCCAGCTCTGGCAAATCGAGCAGCAGGTCCGCGGCATCCAGCCCCGGCAGGCTGACATTGAGGCAGCCGGGCAGGCCGTGCTCGGCGGAGCCGTTGCGGCGAAGGTCCGGCAGCTCATGCCGCAGCGCCGCGAACAGCCGCTCGCGCAGGATCGTCAGGTGCTTCGCATCGGCTGAACGGCGCTGCCGGGCGATGCGGCAGGCGGCGCCGAGCCCGATGCAGAGCGCGGTCGGCAGAGTGCCGGCGCGGCGTCCCTGCTGCTGGCCGCCGCCATGGAGAAGGGGGCGCAGTGGGATGCCCTCGCGCACGAACAGCGCGCCGATCCCCATCGGGCCGTACAGCTTGTGCCCGGACAGGCTGAGGAAGGCGAGGTCGAGGGCACGGACGTCGATGGTGCCGGTCGACAGGATCTGCACCGCGTCCGTGTGCAGCAGGGCGCCGGCTTCGGCGCAGATCCGGGCGGCGTCCTCCAGCGGCTGGATGGTGCCGATTTCGTTATTCGCGGCCATCAGCGAGACCAGGGCCGGGCGGCCGGCCAGCAGCTTGCGCAGGGCGTCGAGATCGGCGGTGCCGTCGGCCCCGACGGGCAGGGTCGCGGTGCGGTGGCCTCGCGCGGCGAGCTCCGGCAGGCAGGCCAGGACGCTGGGATGCTCGATCGCCGAGGCGACCGCCGGCCAGCCCTCGGGCGTGCCGCCCAGCAGCGCCAGGTTGTTGGCCTCGGTGGCGCCACCGGTGAACAGGATCTCGCCCGGCCGGGCGCCGACCAGCGCCGCCACCTCGGCCCGCGCCGCATCGATCGCCTCCGCCGCCCGCCAGCCCGGCCGATGCCGCGCCGCATGCGGATTGCCGACCGCGGCCGGGTCGAGCCAGGGGCGCATCGCGTCCAGCACCTCCGGATCCAGCGGGGTGGAGGCGAGATGGTCGAGATAGAGCGGGGCGGTCATGGCGGAAGAGCCCTTCTGGTCCAGCCCTTCGCACCGCTGCACAATGGAGTCCCCCCTCCCCTCGCGGGAGGGGGGTAGGGGGAGGGGGTTTTCGAGGCAACGCGCTGATGGCCGATGAACGCGTCCAGCTTCTGCGGCAAAACCAGACCGAAGCCGAACTTCTGCTCTGGCATCAGCTGCGGGACAAGCGGGTCGGCGGCGCGCGCTTCAGGCGCCAGTACCGCCTCGGCCCGTTCATCGTCGATTTCGTCTGTCTCTCGGCACGACTGGTGATCGAGGTGGACGGCCCGTCGCATGAGCTGACCGGCGATGCCGATTTCAGGAGGACGCGCTGGCTGGAAGATCAGGGCTTCCGTGTCATGCGCTTCTCCAACCACCAGGTCATGCATGAGCTGGAGGGCGTGGTGCAGACGATCGGAGCTATGTTGGCGGGAGACGTTGGGTAGCGAGTTCACCTCTTGCGGCGAAAACCCCCTCCCCCTAGCCCCCTCCCGCGAGGGGAGGGGGGACTCAACAGAGAGGCGCATCGGCCATGGCCGACGTTGGTTTCGCTGTTCGCGAACCCAACCTACGCGCGATGGCGCCTTAAGCCTCCACGCCCTCGACATACCAGTCCATCTTGGCGATCTCGTCGTCGCTCAGGGACTTGCCCTCGGGCACGACCAGCTCGCCCTTCTGGTTCTTGATCGGGCCGGCGAAGGGGTCGAGCGTGCCGGCGATGATGTCGGCCTTGGTCTTCTCCGCCGCGGCCACCACCTCCGGCGGCATTGCTTCGTTGTACGGCGCCAGCGTGACCATGCCGTGCTTGAAGCCCCACCAGATGCTGGAGGTTTTCCAGGTGCCGTCCATCACGGCCTGCACCCGCTCGACATAGTATGGGCCCCAATTGTCGACGATCGAGGTCAGCTGCGCCTTGGGCGCGAAGTTGCGCATATCCGAGGCCTGGCCGAAGGCGTGGATGCCACGCGCCTCCGCGACCTGGATCGCGGCCGGGCTGTCGGTGTGCTGGCACAGGATGTCGGCGCCGCCATCGATCAGCGCCTTGGCGCCGTCGCTCTCCTTGCCCGGGTCGTACCAGCTGTTGACCCAGATCACCTTCACCTTCATGTCCGGGCGGATCTTCTGCGCCGCGAGCGTGTAGGCGTTGATGCCCATCACCACCTCGGGGATCGGCACCGAGCCGATATAGCCGGTGATGCCCGACTTGGTCATGTGGCCGGCGATGGTGCCGCACACCGTGCGCCCCTCATGGAAGCGGGCGTTGTAGGTGCTGACATTCGGCGCGGTCTGGTAGCCGGTGGCGTGCTCGAACTTCACCTTCGGCAGCGTCTTGGCCACCCGGATCGTCGGGTTCATGTAGCCGAAGGAGGTCGTGAAGATCAGCTCGTTGCCGGCCTGGGCCAGCTGGCGCAGCACGCGCTCGGCGTCGGGGCCCTCCGGCACGCTCTCGACATAGCTGGTCTTCACCTTGTCGCCGAACTTCGCCTCGATCTCGCGGCGGGCGATGTCGTGGCCGTGGGTCCAGCCGTAATCGCCGATCGGGCCGATATAGATGAAGCCGACCTTCAGCGGCTCCGCCGCCCAGATGCGGCCGGGCAGGATCGTCGTCGCCAGGGTGGCCGCGGAGCCCGCCAGAACCGCCCGGCGGGAGAAGCGCATCGACATGAAGACCTCCTTGTTGTGATTCACCGGATGATAGCGATCCGTGGTTGGGAGCGCGATTGGGATCGCGCTCCTGTCCGGCCTAGATCGAGGGCCGGAACGGCTTGCCCAGCGCCGCCGGCGCCTGCAGCCGGCCGCGCCACGGCCCGGCCGCGATGATCACCAGCACCGCGATGGTGGCGAGGTAGGGCAGCATGGTGAAGACCTGCGCTGGGATATCGATGCCGCCGATGCCCTGGGCGTGCAGCTGCAGGATGGTGACGCCGCCGAACAGATAGGCACCGAGCAGCACCCGCCACGGCCGCCACGACCCGAACACCACCAGCGCCAGCGCGATCCAGCCGCGGCCGGCGGTCATGCCCTCGATCCACAGCGGGGTGTAGGACAGCGACAGGAAGGCCCCGGCCAGCCCGGCCATGGCGCCGCCGAACAGGCAGGCGAGATAGCGCACCAGCAGCACCGGATGGCCGATCGAATGGGCCGATTCCGCGGATTCCCCGACCGCGCGCAGCACCAGCCCGGCGCGGCTGCGCTTCAGGAACCAGGCGACGCCGAAGGTCATGGCGACCGACAGATAGACCAGCGCGTCCTGGCCGAACAGCAGCGGCCCGACGACCGGCAGCTCGCTCAGCACCGGCAGCGCCAGCTTTGGCAGCGGCGCGATCGGATGGCCGACGAAGCCGGAGCCCAGCAGCGCGCTCAGGCCCACGCCGAAGATGGTCAGGGCCAGGCCGGTGGCGACCTGGTTGGCCATCAGCGTCAGGGTCAGCACGGCGAAGATCAGCGACATCGCCGTGCCCGCCAGGGCCGCGGCCAGGATGCCCAGCGCCGGCTGCCCGGTGGTGAAGGTGACGGCGAAGCCGGTGACCGCGCCGATCAGCATCATGCCCTCGACGCCGAGGTTGAGGACGCCGGAACGCTCGACCACCAGCTCGCCCAGCGCGGCGAGGAGGAGGGGGGTGGCCGCGGTGATCACCGTCGCCGCGATCAGGACGAACATCTCCATCACGACACCGTTGCAGGCTTGGGGGCGGCGGCCTGGGCCGAGGCCCAGCGCAGGCGGTAGCGGACCAGCATGTCGGCGGCCAGCAGGTAGAACAGCAGCATGCCCTGGAACACGCCGGTCGCCGCGGTCGGCAGCCCGGCCGAGACTTGCGCGTTCTCGCCGCCGATATAGGACAGGGCCATGACCAGCCCGGCGACGACGATGCCGATCGGGTGCAGCCGGCCGAGGAAGGCGACGATGATGCCGGTGAAGCCGTAGCCCGGCGTCAGCTGCGGGATCAGCTGGCCGATCGGGCCGGCGGCCTCGAAGGTGCCGGCCAGCCCGGCCAGGCCGCCGGACAGCAGCAGGGCGAACCAGGTCACGCGCTTGCGGCTGAAGCCGGCGAAGCGGGCGGCGGCCGGGGCCTGGCCGACCACCTGGATCTGGAAGCCGAACACGGTGCGGCCCATCAGGAACCAGGCGCCGACCGCGATCAGCCCCGCCACCAGCACGCCGAGATGCAGGCGGGTGCCCTCGACCAGGATCGGCAGCACCGCGGCGTCGGTGAACATCCGGGTCTGCGGGAAGTTGTAGCCGTCCGGGTCCTTCCACGGCCCGAACACCAGGATGCCCAGCACCAGCGACGCGACATAGGTCAGCATCAGGCTGGTCAGGATCTCGCTGACGTCGAAGCGGGTCTTGAGGAAGGCCGGGATCGCGGCATAGGCCATGCCGCCCAGGACGCCGGCGACGCACATCGCCGGCAGGATCCACCAGCCCTCCTCGCCCCAGAAGCCCAGCGCGACGGCGGCGGCGGCGATGGCGCCCATCACCAGCTGGCCCTCGGCGCCAATGTTCCAGACATTGGCGCGGAAGCCGATGGCCAGGCCGGTGGCGATCAGGATCAAGGGCGCCGCCTTCACCCCCAGCTCGGTCCAGCCGTAGAAGGTCTCGATCGGCGCGATCAGGAACTGGTACAGCGTCTCGGCCGGGTCCAGGCCCAGCGCCAGGAACAGCAGGTAGCCGCTGGCGATGGTCAGGGCGATGGCGATCAGCGGCGTCAGCCAGACCATGGCGCGGGACGGTTCCCGGCGTGGCTCTATCCTAAGCGACATGGGCGGCGTGCTCCTTCTCCTCGGCCGCGGCCGGCTCGGCGCCGTGCAGCCCGCCCATCAGCAGGCCGATCTCGGCGACCGAGATGTCATGGGTGGGCCGGGCCTCGGACAGGCGGCCGAGATTGATCACCGCGATGCGGTCGGTGATCTGCAGCAGCTCGTCGAGGTCCTGCGAGATCACCACCACCGCGGCGCCGTTCTGGGCCAGGGTCATCAGCGCCTGGTGGATCGCGGTGGCGGCGCCGGCATCGACGCCCCAGGTCGGCTGCGACACGATGAAGATCTCGGGCGTCTGCAGCACCTCGCGCCCGACCACGTATTTCTGCAGATTGCCGCCGGACAGGCTGCCGGCCGCCGCCTCGGCCCCGCGGGCCTTGACGCCGAACTCATGGATCACCCGCTCGGCATAGCGGCGGGCCAGGCCGGCGCGGATCAGCCCGCCGGGCGCCAGTCTCATGCGGTTGCGGGCGCTCAGCAGGGTGTTGGCCGCCAGGCTCATCTCCGGCACCGCGGCATGGCCGTTGCGCTCCTCCGGCACGCTGCACAGCCCCAGCAGGCGGCGCTGCTCCGCGCTCATCGCCCCCACCGGCCTGCCGGCGATGCGGATGGCGGCCGCCGGCCGCACCCGCCGCTCGCCGGACAGCGCCTGCAGCAGCTCGTTCTGGCCGTTGCCGGCGATGCCGGCGATGCCCAGGATCTCGCCGGCCCCGACGGTGAAGCTCAGTTCCCTCAGCGCGGTGCCGAAGGGACCGTCGGCGGGCAGGCTCAGCGCCTCCACCACCAGCTTGGCCTCGGACGCGCCGCGGGCGCCGCGGCGCGCCAGGGTGCGCAGTTCCGCCCCGATCATCATCTGCGCCATGCTGCGCGCGGTCTCGGCCGCCGGGTCGCAGGACCCCACCACCTTGCCGCCGCGCATGATCGTCGCCCGGCTGCACAGCGCCTTGATCTCATGCAGCTTGTGGCTGATGTAGAGGATCGAGCAGCCTTCGGCCGACAGGCGGCGCAGCGTCTCGAACAGCCGCTCCACCTCCTGCGGGGTCAGGACCGAGGTCGGCTCGTCCATGATCAGCAGCTTCGGGTCCTGCAGCAGGCAGCGCACGATCTCGACCCGCTGGCGCTCGCCGACCGACAAAGTGTGGATCTCGCGATGCGGGTCCAGCGGCAGGCCGTAGGCCTCGGACACCTCGCGGATGCGCTTGGCCAGGACGCGCCGGTCGGGCGGATTTTCCAGGCCCAGCGCGATGTTCTCGGCCACGGTCAGCGCCTCGAACAGCGAGAAATGCTGGAACACCATGCCGATGCCGAGGCGGCGGGCCTCATGCGGGCTGGCGGGCCGGGCCGGCTGCCCGTTCCACAGGATCTCCCCGGAATCGGGCTGCAGCAGGCCGTAGATCGATTTCACCAGCGTCGACTTGCCGGCGCCGTTCTCGCCGAGCAGCGCGTGGATCTCGCCGGGCTGGACGGAAAAGCTTACCCCGTCGTTCGCGACGAGGCTCGCGAACCTCTTGGTGATGCCGCGCAGCTCGATGCGCGCGGGGCCGGCCCCCGGGTTGCGGTCCATGCAGCCTCCTGTTCTGGGCCCGCCCCCGCCGCCGGTTTGTCGGCGGGGGCGGGCACGTCCTTAGCCTTGGCGAAGGCGATGAGCAATTCCGCCGCGACCATGGCGGCGATGACGGACGGGCGCTTGTCCCGCCCGAGGCCTGCCCCGATCGGGCAGGTCAGCTCTCCGGCGCGCCGCGGGTCGTTGCCGCGGGCCCGGAACCAGCGCTCGAAGCGCTCGCGCTTGGTGGCCGAACCGATCAGCCCGACATAGGCGGCGTCGCCGCGCCGCAGGGCCGCTTCGGTGACCTCGAAATCCATGGCATGGCTGTGCGTCATGACCAGATAGGCGGCACCGGGCGGGGCCTCGGCGACCGCGTCGGTCGGGGTCGGCGTCAGCCGCCGGACGATGCCGTCCGGGATCTCGGCCGGGAACTCGTCGGCGCGGCCGTCGACCCATTGGATCTTCACCGGCAGCGGCGCCAGGGCCCGGGCCAGTGCCTTGCCGACATGGCCGGCGCCGAAGACCAGGACGCTCGGGCGCGTGGCCGCCTCGAGGGATTCCTCGGCCTCGATCCGGGCCAGGGTGGCGCCGTCGGCCAGCTCCAGGTCGATCACGACATAGCCGCCGCAGCACTGGCCGATGGCGGGGCCGAGCGGGATCTCGACGCGTTGCGACCGCTCCTTGGCCGCGATCAGCGTTCGGGCAGCGGCGATCGCGTCCCATTCCATCCGCCCGCCGCCGATGGTGCCGCGGGCGGCGCCGGCGGTGACCAGCATATGCACCCCGGCCTCGCGCGGGGTCGAGCCGCGGGCCTCGGCCAGGGTGACCAGCGCCGTCGGCTCGCCATCGCCGAGCCACAGGCGGAGCGTCGGGGCGAGGGGGGTCATGGAGCGACCTCCATCGGCCGACGTCTACCATGGCCTTTGCGCACGGCGCCGATGCACAATGGAGTCCCCCCTCCCCTCGCGGGAGGGGGGTAGGGGGAGGGGGTTTTCGAGGCAACGCGCCGATGGCCGATGAACGCGTCCAGTTCCTGCGGCAGAACCAGACCGAAGCCGAGCTGCTGCTGTGGCACCAGTTGCGCGACAAGCGCGTCGGTGGCGCTCGCTTCCGGCGTCAGTATCGCCTCGGCGCATACATCGTCGACTTCGTCTGCCTGTCGGCAAGGTTGGTGATCGGGGTCGATGGCGCGTCGCACGAGCTGACCTTTGATGGCGACACCAGAAGGACTCTCTGGCTGGAAGATCAGGGCTTCCGGGTCGTGCGTTTCACCAACGAGCAAGTCATGCATGAGCTGTCGGGCGTGGTGCTGACGATCGGGGCGGTGCTGACGGGGAAGGGCGAGGTCTAGGGAGGTCGGCTTCCCTGGATTTACACATTGCTGAAGTGAGTTTTTACAAGTCCCCCCTCCCCTTGCGGGAGGGGGGCAGGGGGAGGGGGCTGCGCGCGTCCGCGCGCGAATGGGCAGGACACCGAACTCGCCGTCCATTCCGGTTTGCGACGGTCTGGGCCAACTCGATCCGAGAGAACCCCCTCCCCCTAACCCCCTCCCGCGAGGGGAGGGGGGACTAGAAAGAGGCGATGTGTGAACACCGCAGTCCCGCAAGAGAAGGGGGGACTCAAAAGACATCGGCTGATGAACGAGCGTCATCATCCCCCGCCTCCTCCCGCCGCCCTCAGCCGCTCCACTGCATCCAGCACCTTCTCCGGCGTCGCCGGCGGGTCGAGGCGGGGGCAGATCGTGTGGTCGGCGACGCTGGCGACGGCATCGGAGATCGCGTGCAGCACCGAGACGCCGAGCATGAAGGGCGGCTCGCCCACCGCCTTGGAGCGGTAGATCGTCTCCTCATGGTTCCGCGTGTCGGCCAGGCGGACGTTGAAGATCTTTGGCCGGTCGCTCGCCACCGGGATCTTGTAGGTGGAGGGCGCATGGGTCCGTAGGCGGCCCTTGGCGTCCCACCACAGCTCCTCCATGGTCAGCCAGCCGGCGCCCTGGACGAAGCCGCCCTCGATCTGACCCTTGTCGATCGCCGGGTTCAGGGAATTGCCGGCGTCGTGCAGGACGTCGGTCCGGTCCAGCCGGTACTCGCCGGTCAGGGTGTCGACCGTGACCTCGCTGACCGCCGCGCCATAGGCGAAGTAGTAGAAGGGGCGCCCGCGGCCCGCGGCCCGGTCCCAATGGATCTTCGGCGTCTTGTAGAAGCCGGCGGCGGACAACTGCACCCGGCCGAAATAGGCGGCGCGCACCAGCTCCGGGAACGGCACCTCCTGGTCGCCGATCTGCACCATATTGCGGCGGAACACCACCTGGTCCGGCTTGACCTGCCAGCGCTCGGCGGCGAAGGCGACCAGCCGCTCCTTGATCATCCGCGCCCCGGCCTGGGCCGCCATGCCGTTCAGGTCGGCGCCGGAGGAGGCGGCGGTGGCCGAGGTGTTCGGCACCTTGCCGGTTGTGGTGGCGGTGATGTGGACCCGGCCGATATCGACCTGGAACTCCTCGGCCACGACCTGGGCGACCTTGACGTACAGGCCCTGGCCCATCTCGGTGCCGCCATGGTTCAGGTGGATCGACCCGTCCTTGTAGACATGCACCAGCGCGCCGGCCTGGTTGTAGGCGGTGAAGGTGAAGGAGATGCCGAACTTCACCGGCGTCAGCGCCAGGCCGCGCTTGAGGAACCGGCTGGTCTTGTTCCAGGCGCGGATCTCCTCGCGGCGGTTCCAGTAGTCGCTGTCGCGCTCCAGCTCCGCCACCAGCCCATGGACAATGTTGTCCTCCACTGTCTGGTGGTAGGGCGTCACGTTGCGGTCGGCGGTGCCGTAGAAGTTCAGCTTGCGGATCTCCAGCGGGTCCTTGTCGGTGGCGAAGGCGATCTCCTCGATCAGCCGCTCGCCGGCCACCAGCCCCTGCGGCCCGCCGAAGCCGCGGAAGGCGGTGTTCGACTGGGTGTTGGTCTTCAAGGGCAGCGAGGCCAGATGCACCGCCGGGTAGAAATAGGCGTTGTCGGCATGGAACAGCGCGCGGTCGGTGACCGGGCCGGACAGGTCGGCGGACCAGCCGCAGCGCGCCGCCAGCAGCATCTCGACGCCCTCGATCCGGCCCTCCTCGTCGAAGCCGACCGCATAGTCGACCTCGAAATCGTGGCGCTTGCCGGTGATCGCCATGTCGTCGTCGCGATCCGGCCGCAGCTTGGCGGCGCGGCCGGTCGCCTTGGCCACCAGCGCGGCCGCGGCGGCGAACAGGTTGGCCTGGGTCTCCTTGCCGCCGAAGCCGCCGCCCATGCGCCGGATCTCGACCGTCACCGCCCCGTCGGGCACGTCCAGCACGGATGCCACGATGTGCTGCACCTCGCTCGGATGCTGGGTCGAGGAATGGACGGTGACGTCGCCATCCTCGCCCGGCAGGGCCAGGGCCACCTGGCTCTCCAGGTAGAAATGCTCCTGCCCGCCGATCCGCATCCGGCCCTCGACCTTGCGCGGTGCCGCCGCGATCGCCGCTTTGGCGTCGCCGCGCTGCAGCGTCATCGGCTTGGTCACCAGCGTGCCGGCGGCCTTCGCCGCGTCATAGTCCAGGACCGGCGTCAGCTCCTCATAGTCGATCGCGGCCAGGCGGGCGGCGCGGCGGGCCTGGTCGCGGGTCTCGGCGGCCACGGCGAAGACCGGCTGGCCGACATGCTGCACCAGGTCGGTGGCGAACAGCGGCTCGTCGCCCAGATGGTTGCAGCCGATGTCGTTCTCGCCGGGCACATCCGCGGCGGTGAAGATTCGGACCACGCCGGGCGCGGCTCGCACCTGGGCCAGGTCGATCGACCGGATCCGGGCATGGGCGCGCTCGCTCAGCCCCAGGCAGACATGCAGCAGGCCCGCCGGCTCCGGGATGTCGTCGATATAGACGGCCTCGCCGCTGACATGCTTGTGGGCGCTGTCGTGCCGGCGCGGGTCGTGCACCGCGCCGTCGATGCGGTCGGCGGCCGGCTGCGTCTTGGCCTGAGAGAGGGTGGTGTCAGGCATGGGTCAGGCTCGGTCGGGTTAAAGCTTGGGCGCCGACCAGGCGGGTTTCCGCAGCGGGATCGGCGGTTTCGGCATGCAGCTTCAGCAGCAGGTTGGCGGCGACCTTGGCGCGGTAGCCGGCGCTGGCACGCCAGTCGGTCAGCGGGGTGAAGTCCTGCTGCAGCAGCGGCAGCGCCGCGCGCACGACATCCTCGGTCCAGGGCTGGCCGAGCAGCGCCGCCTCGGTCGCGGCCGCACGCTTCGGCGTGCCGGCCATGCCGCCATAGGCGATGCGGATGTCGGCGACGCGGCCGTCCTCGACCCGCAGCCGGAAGGCGGCGCAGACGGCGGAGATGTCCTGGTCGAAGCGCTTGGTGATCTTGTAGGCGCGGAAGCGGTCGCCGGGCCACAGCTTCGGCAGCCGGATGCTCTCGACGAACTCGCCCGGCTTCCGGTCCTGCCGGCCATAGGCGATGAAGAACTCCTCCAGCGGCAGCGACCGGCGCTCGTCGCCGCGGCGTAGCACCAGCGTGGCGCCGGCGGCGATCAGGGCCGGCGGCATGTCGCCGATCGGCGAGCCGTTGGCGATGTTGCCGCCGATGGTGCCGACGGCGCGCACCTGCTCCGCCCCGATGCGGCGGATCAGCTCGCCCAAATCGGGATAGGCGCGGCCGAGCGGCCCGATCGCCTCGGCATAGGTGACGGCGGCGCCGATCTCGAAGCCGTCCTTGGTCTCGCGGATGCCGCGCATATCATTCACCCGGCCGGTGTAGATCACCGCCGGCAGCACCCGCTGCTGCTTGGTGACCCACAGCCCGACATCGGTGGCGCCGGAGACGATGGTCGCGTCCGGATGCTCCAGCAGCAGCGCGGCGAAGGCCGACTTGGTGGCCGGGGCATAGAAGCGGCGGGCGCCGTCGCCGACCGCGACCGTCTCCTCATCCTCCAGATCCTGGAGCCGTTTCACCGTCTCAGTCTCGGCGGCGGCGAAGCGGTCGGCTCCGGGCGCGCCGAGCTGATACATGCGCTCTCCGGCGGCGACGATGGGGGCGTAGCCGGTGCAGCGGCACAGATTGCCGGCCAGCGCATCGTCGATCCGGCCTTCGCCCGGCGCCGGGTCGGTGCGGTACAGGGCGAACAGCGTCATGACGAAGCCGGGGGTGCAGAAGCCGCATTGCGAGCCGTGGCAGTCGACCATCGCCTGCTGCACCGGATGCAGCGCCCCGTCTGCCGCCTTCAGATGCTCGACCGTCAGCAACTGGCAGCCATCCAGCGTCGCCAGGAAGCGGATGCAGGCATTGACCGGCTCGTAGCGCACCCGGTCGCCGTCAAGCCGGCCGACCACCACGGTGCAGGCGCCGCAATCGCCCTCGGCGCAGCCCTCCTTGGTGCCGGTGCGGCGCTCCTCGATCCGCAGCCAGTCCAGCACGGTCAGGGTCGGATCGACCGTGCGGATCTCGCGCAGCTCGTCGCCGAGAAGGAAACGGACGGTGTCTCGCATGGGTCAGCTGCCGCGATAGGTGGAATAGGACCAGGGCGAGATCAGCAGCGGCACATGATAGTGCTGGTCGGCATGGGCGATGCCGAAGCGGATCGGCACCTGGTCCAGGAAGGGCGGGTCGCTCAGCACCACGCCGGCGGTGCGGAAATAGGCGCCGGTGGCGAAGACCAGCTCATAGCTGCCGGGGCGGAAGGCGTCGCCGGCCAGCAGCGGCGCGTCGCAGCGGCCATCGGCATTGGTGCGGGTCTCGATGACCAGGCTGCGGTTGTCGCCGTCGAGGCGGTACAGGGCCACGGCGATGCCCATGCCCGGCCGGCCATGCGCGGTGTCGAGCACATGGGTGGTCAGTCGCCCCCGGTGGGATGCCGTGTCTGTGGCCATCCTGCCTCTCCGTGTCTTGCCGGTCCCTGGCGGGCCGGTCTGCCACCGGGCATTATCGCCCTGTCATGGCAACAAGATGCTTGTCGTTTTCTTGCGGTTGTCATGTTTCACCCCGCCCGTCCGTTGCTCAACGGCGGATCGGCGGAAAGACTTTCAACGCAAAAGCGAAAGTGGACGCGGCCCGGGCCGCTATCCTGTGCTCGGGATCACGCGTGCGAGGGAGGACCGGTGTCCGTCTATCCGAGAAACCTGGTCGGCTACGGCCCGACCCCGCCCCAGGCCGACTGGCCGGGCGGCGCCCGGCTGGCGCTGCAGTTCGTCCTCAATTACGAGGAGGGCGGCGAGAACTCCATCCTGCATGGTGACGCAGCCTCCGAGAGCTTCCTGTCCGAGATCGTCAATGCCCAGCCGCTGCCGGGCGTGCGCCACATCTCGATGGAATCCCTCTACGATTACGGCGCCCGGGTCGGCGTCTGGCGGATCCTCCGGCTGTTCGAGCGCAAGCAGATCCCGCTGACCGTCTACGCCGTCGCCATGGCGGCGGAGCGGCACCCGCAGGTGATCCGGGCCATGGTCGAGGCCGGGCACGAGATCGCCAGCCACGGCTATCGCTGGATCAACTACCAGTATGTCGGCGAGGACACCGAGCGCGAGCACATCCGCAAGGCGGTGGAGATCCTGGAGCAGGTGTCGGGCGAGAGGCCACTCGGCTGGTACACCGGCCGCACCAGCCCGAACACTCGGCGGCTGGTGGCCGAACATGGCGGCTTCCTCTACGACGCTGACGCCTATGACGACGACCTGCCCTATTGGGAGGACGTCGGCGGCAGGCCGCAGCTGATCGTGCCCTATACGCTGGACGCCAACGACATGCGCTTCGCCGCGGTCCAGGGCTTCAACTCCGGCGACCAGTTCTACGCCTATCTCAAGGACAGCTTCGATGCGCTGTACCAGGAGGGGGCGGAGACGCCGCGGATGATGTCGGTCGGGCTGCATTGCCGCATCGTCGGCCGCCCCGGCCGGATCATGGCGCTGGAGCGGTTCCTCGACTACGCGAAGCAGCATGACGGCGTCTGGTTCTGCCGCCGGGTGGAGATCGCCCGCCACTGGAGGGAGAAGCATCCCTATGGCGGGTGAGATGATCACGAGCGCTGCAATCAAAGTGAGTCCCCCCTCCCCCCGCGGGAGGGGGGCAGGGGGAGGGGGTTCGCTCAGCAAGAGCCGGCCCGGCCTATCTCGAAGCCCGTACGTCGACACTGTCCTCCGCCGGATCTTCCTGCACGAACCCCCTCCCCCTRSCCCCCTCCCGCGAGGGGAGGGGGGACTGGATTTTTCTGGGCTGCGAGGGAGGCTCTTCCGATGACCCTGCCGCACCCCAGCACCATGGACCGCGACCTGTTCGTCGTGCGCTTCGGCGGCGTGTTCGAGCATTCGCCCTGGATCGCCGAGGCGGCCTGGGAGGCCGGGCTGGCCCATGAGCAGGACACAGCCGAGGGGCTGCACGCCGCGCTCCGCGCCGTGTTCCGCGCCGCCGACCATGACCGGCAGCTCGGCGTGCTGTGCGCCCATCCCGACCTGGCCGGGCGGCTGGCGGTGGCAGGGGAACTGACCGCCAGCTCCAGCGCCGAACAGGCCAGCGCCGGGCTCGACCGCTGCACGCCCGAGGAGTTCGCCCGGTTCCAGGAACTCAACGCCGCCTATGTCGAGCGCTTCGGCTTCCCCTTCATCATGGCGGTGAAGGGCCGCAGCCGGGCCGAGATCCTGGCGGCGTTCGGACGCCGCGTCGAAAACCCGCGCGACACCGAATTCGCCACGGCCCTGGCCGAGGTGGAAACCATCGCCCTCCTGCGACTGAAGGACCTGCTGCCGTGAGCCTCGGGACCGCTCCGACCCAGAACACTCTCGCCCATGGCCCCGCGCTGATGCAGCGGCTGGACGCCCTGGCCCGCTTCAGCGAGGACCCGGACCGGCTGACCCGCACTTTCCTCTCGCAAGCGCACCGCCAGGCCGCCGACCAGGTGCTGGCCTGGATGCGCGACGCCGGGATGGACGCCCGGACCGACGCCGCCGGCAATGTCGTCGGCCGCTACGAAGGCGACAGGCCGGGGCTGCCGGCGCTGCTGCTCGGCTCCCACATCGACACCGTCCGCGATGCCGGCAGATACGACGGCAATCTCGGCGTGCTGGCCGCCATCGCCGTGATCGGCGAGCTGCACCGGCGCGGCGAGCGGCTGCCTTTCGCCGTCGAGGTTCTGGCCTTCGGCGACGAGGAGGGGGTGCGCTTCCCCGTCACCCTGACCGGCAGCGCCACCGTCGCCGGCACCGTCGACCCGGCGGTGGCCGACGCGCTGGACCATGACGGCGTGCGCCTGGGCGACGCGCTGCGTGGCTTCGGCGGCGACCCGGACGCCCTGGAAGGCGAGGCCCGGCGCCGCGACCGCGTGCTCGGCTATGTCGAGTTGCATATCGAGCAGGGGCCGGTGCTGGAGGCCGAGGACCTGCCGCTCGGCGTGGTCACCGCGATCAACGGCGCCGCCCGTTACAACGCCACGGTCCGCGGCATGGCCGGCCATGCCGGCACCGTGCCGATGGACCTGCGCCACGACGCGCTGGCCGCCGCCGCCTCGATGATCCTCGCGGTCGAGCGCTGCGCCCAGAGCCGGCGCGACGTGGTGGCGACCGTCGGTCAGCTCGACGTGCAGCCCGGCGCCGTCAACGTCATCCCGGGCGCGGTGCGCTTCACCATCGACATCCGCGCGCCGGACGATGCCGACCGACTGGCCGCGATGGCCGAGATGACGGCGGCGCTGGAGGGCATCGCCCGCGGCCGCGGCGTCGAGCTGGCGCTGGAGCGCTATCACGATGCCGCCGCCGTCCGTTGCGACGAGGCGCTGATGGCGCGGCTGGAGACGGCGATCCGCCGCCACGGCCTGCCGGCGCGGCGCCTGCCCAGCGGTGCCGGCCATGACGCCATGGCCATGGCGGCGCTGGCCCCGGTGGCCATGCTGTTCCTGCGCTGCCGCGGCGGCATCAGCCACAACCCGGCCGAATCCATCACCGTGGAGGATGCGGACCTCGCCGTCCGCGTCCTGCTCGACCTCCTCCGCCAGTACGACCATGCCTGACACGAAAGTTCCTGTGATGACCGACAGCATCGACACCGCCATCCGCGACTATCTCCACGGCGCGCGCGAGCAGGAGGCCCGGTTCCTGGCGGAGCTGGTCAAGGTCCCGTCCGACAACCCGCCCGGCGATTGCGACGCGCATGCGAAGCGGACCACCGAGCTGCTGCGCGAGCTGGGCTTCGAGGTCGAGGTCCATCCGGTGCCGGCCGAGCTGGCCAAGGCGCATGGCATGATCAGCGCCAGCAACCTGATCGTCCGCCGCCGCTTCGGCGACGGGCCGGTGATCGCGCTGAACGCGCATGGCGACGTGGTCGCGCCCGGCGAGGGCTGGACCCACGACCCCTATGGCGCCGAGGTGGTCGATGGCTGGATGGTCGGGCGCGGCGCCGCCGTCTCGAAATCCGACATCGCCACCTACGCCTTCGCCCTCAAGGCGTTGGAGCAGGCGGGCCGGCTGACCCGCGGCACGGTCGAGCTGCACATCACCTATGACGAGGAATCGGGCGGCGAGATCGGGCCGAAGCTGATCCTGGAGCAGGGGCTGTCGAAGCCGGACTTCGCCATCGCCGCCGCCTTCAGCTATGCGGTGGTGACCGCGCATAATGGCTGCCTGCATCTCGAGGTCGAGCTGCGCGGCAAATCGGCCCATGCCGCGCTGCCGTCCACCGGCATCGACGCGCTGGAGGCGGCGACGCCGATCCTGGCGGCGCTGTACCAGCATCGGAAGGGCTATGCGGCCACGGTGTCGAAGGTGACCGGCATCGGCTCGCCGCAGCTCACGGTCGGACTGATCGAGGGCGGCATCAACACCAATGTCGTGCCCGACCGGGTGGCGTTCCGGCTCGACCGCCGGCTGATCCCGGAGGAGAACGGTGCTGCGGTGGAGGCGGAGCTGCGCGGCGTGATCGAGGATGCGGCCAGGGCGTTCCCGAAGGCGACGGTCACGGTCCGCCGCATCCTGCTGGCCGAGCCGCTGTCGCCGCTGCCGGGCACCGACCGCCTGGCCGAGGCGATCCGCCGCCGCGCCGCGCCGGTGCTGGGGGAGGAGATCCCGGTCAAGGGCGTGCCGCTCTACACCGACGCCCGGCACTATGCCGCCGCCGGGGTGCCGATCGCCCTCTACGGCGCCGGCC
This sequence comes from Inquilinus limosus, assembly GCF_002195995.1. Taxonomy (GTDB): domain Bacteria; phylum Pseudomonadota; class Alphaproteobacteria; order DSM-16000; family Inquilinaceae; genus Inquilinus; species Inquilinus limosus_C. The sequence continues at coordinate 111,030 of NZ_NHON01000005.1, read as the reverse complement.
CGCGCACCATCGAGGACGCCAACGCTCACCGCGCGAATGAGCGGCTGAAGCTGGACGACCTGTACAAGGCGACCGAGATCGTCGCTTTGGCGGTGCGGGATCTGCTGGCGGAGGGCTGAAACGAAAGGGCCGGGCAATCGCCCGGCCCTTGTGCCTTACATCGCGCCCTGCAGGTGCGGCCACACCTCCATCGCGCCGCGCCAGATCATGTCGACGGCGACGTAGAGGATGACGGCCAGGCCGACATAGGCGATCCAGCGGTGGCGGTTCAGCAGCTTGGCGATGAAGCTGGCGGCGAAGCCCATCAGCGCGATCGACAGCGCCAGGCCGAACACCAGGATCACCGGGTGCTCGCGCGCCGCGCCGGCCACGGCCAGCACGTTGTCCAGCGACATCGACACGTCGGCGATCACGATCTGCCAGGCGGCCTGGGCGAAGGTCTTGCGCGGCGCGCCGTTGCCGTTCACCTCGTGACCTTCCAGCGCCTCCTCGGCCTGATGCTCCTCTTTGGCCGTATGGCGCAGCTCGCGCCACATCTTCCAGCACACCCACAGCAGCAGCACGCCGCCCGCCAGCAGCAGGCCGACGATGGCCAGCAGCTGGGTGGTGACCAGGGCGAAGCCGATGCGCAGCAGGGTGGCGGCGGCGATGCCGATCAGGATCGCCTTGCCGCGCTGCTCCTTGGGCAGCCCGGCCGCGGCCAGGCCGATGACGATGGCGTTGTCGCCCGCCAGCACCAGGTCGATCATGATGACCTGGAGCAGGGCGCTCAGCGCCTCGCCCGTCAGCAGATGTTCCATGCGAAAACCGTCCTCTTCGTCGTGAGGAGCAGCCTGCATGCCTTCCGGGAATGCGAATCGGTGATCGGCAGGCGGGCCACTCCCTGGGGGAGTTCCAGTCCGACATCGCAGATCCCGGAGGAGCTGCCAGAGGGGCCCGGCCTGGTCGCCGCCCATATAGCGAGGAGGCCTCGCCGGCTCAAGCGGCGGGACGTAGACTGCGGCGCGGGCGCCGCAGGTCGGCCCGGAGGTGTTGCCGAATGGATACACATGAACCCGTGATCCGGTCCGGCGCGATCGCGCCGCAGAAGGCGGGGCAATGGACCGGCTTCGCCGCCGGGCTGTTCGCCGCCACCGGCCATGCGGTCGAGGCCGCGCCGTCGCCGGACCTGCGGCTCAGCCTGCATGTCGGGTCGCCGGTCATGGCGCATTGCCGGGCCGAGGGGCTGGTCCAGGATCGGCTGCAGCGCGAAGGCGACATCGACCTGCTGCCGGCCGGCGCGGCCGGGGCCTGGGAGGATGAAGGGCCGGCCCGATTCCTGCTGCTGCGGCTGACCCCGGCGCTGATGCGCGGCGCGGCGGAGGGGCTGGGCCTGGCCACCGGCCGGCTGGAGATCGCGCCGCGGCTGCAGCTGCGCGACCCGCGGATCGAGCATCTCGGCTGGGCCCTGAAGGCCGAGCTGGAGGCGGAGATGCCCTCGGACCCGCTCTATGCCGAGAGCATCGGCCTGGCGCTGGCGACCCATCTGCTGCGGCGCTATGCGGCGCCGATGCCGGCGTCCGCGGCGGGGCAGGCGCTGTCGCGGCGGCAGCTGGCCCGGGTGCTGGAGCTGATCGAGGCGCGGCTGGACCAGCGCCTGACCCTGGCCGAGCTGGCGGCTGCCGCCGGCCTCAGCCCGTCGCATTTCAAGCCGCTGTTCAAGGCCTCGACCGGGCTGGCGCCGCACCAGTTCGTCATCCGCCGCCGGGTCGAGCGGGCCCGGGCGCTGCTGCTGGACGGCCGCCTGCCGATGGCGCAAATCGCGCTCGACGCCGGCTTCGCGCATCAGAGCCACATGGCCCGGGCGATGCGCCGGGTGCTCGGCACCACCCCCGGCGCGCTGCGGCGCGAGCGGGGCTGAACGCCGCCGTCCGAACCTGCTCCCGCCCGTCCGTTCCGGCGCGACCCGGCGCAAGCCGACGCGTCAAGGTCCCGCCCGGCCCCATCCGGGGCATAGCGGGAGAGGTGTCATGTTCGTGATTATCGGAGCGACAGGCCGGATCGGCGGCGCCGCGGCGCGGGAACTGCGGCGGCGGGGCAGGGCGGTGCGGGCGGTGGTCCGCGACCCGGGCAAGGCGGCCGCGCTGGCCGAGGCCGGCTGCGAGATCGCCGTCGCCGACATCGCCGACACGGAGGCGCTGGCGGCTGCGTTGAGCGGCGCCGAGGGCGCCTTGGTGATCGCGCCGCTGAACCCGTCGCGCGGCGACGCCGCGGCCGAGACCCGCAGCCTGATCGACAACCTGGCCAAAGCACTCGAACTGGCGAGGCCGACCCGCACGGTCGCCATTTCCGACTACGGCGCCCAGCACCCGTCCGGCACCGGCATCACCGTGCTGTTCCACGACCTGGAGCAGCGGCTCGGCGGCCTGCCGGGCGTGACCTTCCTGCGCTCGGCCGAGCATATGCAGAACTGGGTGCGGTCGCTGGGCGCGGCCATGGCGACCGGCGTGCTGGCCAGCCTGCACCACCCGCTCGACAAGCGCTTCCCGACCGTCTCGGCGCCCGATGTCGGGCTGATCGCGGCCGACCTGCTGGACGCGGCGGAGGCGCCGCCGCGCATCGTCCATGCCGAGGGGCCGCAGCGCTACACCGCGATGGACGTCGCCGCCGCCCTGTCCGGGCCGCTCGGCCGGCCGGTGCAGGCGGTCGCGCTGCCGCGCGGCCAGTGGGACCAGGCGCTGGGAGCCGGCGGGCTGGGCGACGGTTATGCCCGGCTGATCACCGAGCTCTACGACGCCCACAATGCCGGGCGGATCGAGGTCGAAGGCGGCGAGATTCGCCGGGGAACGACGCCGTTGGCCGAGGTGCTGGCGGCGCTGGTGCGCCGGGCGGGCTGAGCCGGCTCTACATTCTCATTTTATTGTCATCCTCGGGCTTGACCCGAGGGTCCAGGGGCTTTCAAGAGCCGCTCTTGATGGCCCCTGGATTGCCGGGTCAAGCCCGGCAATGACAATAAAAGTTTGGTCCAGTGCCTAGATCTGCAACCCGGGACGCTGAACCGGAGCAGCGTCAGCCCGGGAACTCCTCATACTGCGGCAGATCGTCGGCGATGGTGTACCAGGGCGCCTTGGAGCCGACGAAGATGTGCTCGGTCGGCCGGATGGTCGGGTCGTCGACCAGCGTGCCCATGGCGACATGGACATAGGCGCCGTTGCGGACGACCGAGAACAGCAGCGACCCGCAGGCCCGGCAATGGGTGTTGTTCTGGTCCGGCTCGCCATAGATCATCAGCCCGTCCCGGCCCTGGGTCACCGTCAGCTTGCCGCGCTCGATCCCGGCGATAGGCTTGAACGCCGACCCGGTCGTCCGCCGGCAGTTCGAGCAGTGGCAGTTCAGGGCATACAGGAACGAATCCGCCACCTCGTAGTGGACGGCGCCGCAATAGCATTTGCCGGCCAGCATGCGTGCGCTCTCGGTCACAAGCGTCTCCTCGGGAGATGATCCTTGCGGCCGAGGGTAACGCCCTGCGCCGCCGCTTGACAGGGCGGGGTCGGCGAGACTAGCGTCCGCTCAATAGAGCATGAATTGCTCAAATGTTGACGGACGCGCCACCGTGACCCTCCAGGCCGATCTCGGGCATCGCGTCACCTCGGATGCCCAGCGCGAGCAGTTCATGGTCCAGGCGGCCAAGCTTTATTACGACCTGGACCGCAATCAGTCCGAGATCGCGCAGGAGCTGGGCCTGACCCGCTGGCAGGTCGGAAGGCTGCTGCAGGAGGCGCGCGAGACCGGCATCGTCCGCATCGAGATCGTGGCGCGCGGCCAGCGCCGGCCGGACCTCGAGGCCCGGCTGCAGGCGCGCTGGGGCCTGCGCGAGGCGATCGTGGTGCCCGGCCCGGCCACCGGGGAGGGCGCGGCCGACGAGGCCATCGCCATCGACGCCGTGGCCCAGGCCGCTGCCCAGTACCTCGCCGCGCTGGCGCCCCGGCCGGATCTGGTCGGCGTGTCCTGGGGGCGCACCATGACCGCGGTGGCCCGGCGCCTGCCGCCGCGCTGGAATGAGGGTGTGCAGGTGGTGCTGCTGAACGGCGCCACCGCCATCCGCGGCACCGCCTTCCGCACCAACGCCGTGGCCGAGGGCTTTGCCGAGGCCGGCCCCGGCTCGGCCACCCTGCTGCCGGTACCGGCGATCGTCGGCAACCCGGCCACCCGCGCGGTGCTGGAGGCGGACCCGGTGATCGCCGGCATCCTCGATGTCGCCCGCGCCGCCCCGGTCGCCTGCTTCGGCGTGGGGCCGATGGCCAGCCGCTCGGTCCATGTCGACTCCGGCTATCTCGACGCCGGCCAGATCGAGGCGCTGCAGCGCGCCGGCGCGGTCGGCGACGTGCTGGGCCGCTTCCTCGATGCCGAGGGCCGGATCGTGTCGCCGGAGCTGGATGCGCGCACCATCGGCCTCAGGCCCGAGGCGCTGCGGGAGAAATCCCATTCGATCGGCGTCGCCGCCGGGGCGCAGAAGGCGGGCATCGCCCGCGCCTGCCTCGTCGCCGGCTTCGTCAATGTCCTGGTCACCGACGCGGCCACCGCCGCGCAGCTCCTGGGTGGGGAATAGGATGGCTGAGAGCCTCGCTGTGCGAATGCGATGGATCCTGTCCGGTTGGGAGCGTGGCCTCTCCCGCTTGCGGGAGAGGTCGGAAATCCGTGAGGATTTCCGGGTGAGGGCACCGGCGGCTGGTTCGCCGCGGTCGCGCCCGATGAGCCCTGACCAACTCGGTGCCGTCCTGCTTTTGCGGATGGAAAACCCCCTCACCCGGAGCCGCTGGCGCGGCTCCGACCTCTCCCGCAAGCGGGAGAGGCAACGCGAATGTCTGACGGGAGGCACTTATGCCTGATCAACGCGCCGACGCCGACACGGCGGTCCGGAACACCCATCGCAACCCCGGCATGGCGCTGGAGCTGGACTGGGTCGAGGCGGCGCGGGTCAATCTCAGCGCCGCCGAGCGCCGGGCCGCCACCCTGACCACCCGGCGCACGGTGAAGAAGGAATACCAGGCCGCCTGGCTGGTGAAGGCGTTGACCTGCATGGACCTGACCACCCTGGCCGGCGACGACACGCCGGGCCGGGTGCAGCGCCTCTGCGCCAAGGCCCGCCACCCGTTGCGCGACGACCTGGTCGAGGCGCTGGGCCTGTCCGACCGGCCGCCGACCGTCGGCGCCGTCTGCGTCTATCCCAGCATGGTCGGCGCCGCGGTGAAGGCGCTGGCCGGCAGCGGCATTCCGGTCGCCTCGGTCGCCACCGGCTTCCCGGCCGGGCTGACGCCGCTGCCGCAGCGCCTGGCCGAGATCCGCTATGCGGTGGAGGAGGGGGCGGCCGAGATCGACATCGTCATCCACCGCGCCCAGGTGCTGAACCGCGAATGGCCGGCCCTCTATGACGAGGTGCGGGCGATGCGCGAGGCCTGCGGCGAGGCGCATCTCAAGACCATCCTGGCCACCGGCGACCTCCGGACCCTGCGCAATGTCGAGGCGGCCAGTCTGGTCTGCATGATGGCCGGCGCCGACTTCATCAAGACCTCGACCGGCAAGGAGGACGTCAACGCCACCCTGCCGGTCAGCCTGGTGATGGTGCGCGCCATCCGCGACTATCTGGACCGCACCGGCGAGCGCGTCGGCTTCAAGCCGGCCGGCGGCCTGCGCACCGCCAAGGACGCCATCGCCTGGCTGATCCTGATGAAGGAGGAGCTGGGCCGGCCCTGGCTGGAGCCGGAGTTGTTCCGCATCGGCGCCTCCTCGCTGCTGGCCGATGTCGAGCGCCAGATCGAGCATTTCGTCACCGGCCGGTACTCGGCCGGCTTCCGCCACGCCGCCGCCTGAGACCGTCCGATACTGCTACTGGTGCGGCCGTCTGATGGCGGTTTCTGCGCTTCCGGTGCTCACGGACCCAAACGTCCGCTGCGCTCCGGTTCTCGAAACCACCACCAGCCGACTCACACCAGCGCAGTCTCGAACGATCTCTGAGGAGACCGACCATGCCCCGGATTGCTGAGATTCTCGACACCATGGAGTACGGCCCGGCGCCCGAGGACAGCGGCATCGCCCGCGACTGGCTGGCGCGGCATGAGGCGGGCTTCGGCCATTTCATCGACGGCAAATTCGTCGCCCCGGCCGAGGGCGGGCGCTTCGAGGTGCTGAACCCGGCCACCGGCAAGCCGTTGGCGCAGGTCGCCCAGGGCACCGCCAAGGATGTCGAGGCGGCGGTCAAGGCCGCGCGCCGGGCGCAGAAGGGCTGGGCCGCGCTGCCGGGGTCCGAGCGCGCCCGCCATCTCTACGCCCTGGCCCGGCACGTCCAGCGCCGCGAGCGGCTCTTGTCCGTGATCGAGACCATGGACAACGGCAAGCCGATCCGCGAGAGCCGGGACATCGACATCCCGCTGGTCGCCCGCCATTTCTACCACCATGCCGGCTGGGCCTCGCTGGTCGAGACCGAGTTCCCCGGCTACCGCCCGGTCGGGGTCTGCGGCCAGATCATCCCGTGGAACTTCCCGCTGTTGATGCTGGCCTGGAAGGTGGCGCCGGCGCTGGCCGCCGGCAACACGGTGGTGCTGAAGCCGGCCGAGTTCACGCCGCTGACCGCGCTGCTGTTCGCCGAGATCGCGCAGGAGGCCGGGCTGCCGCCGGGCGTCTTGAACATCGTCACCGGCGACGGCGCCACCGGCGCGCTGATCGTCGAGCATGCGGATGTCGACAAGATCGCCTTCACCGGCTCGACCGAGGTCGGGCGGAAGATCCGCGAGGCGACCGCCGGCACCGGCAAGAAGCTGTCGCTGGAGCTGGGCGGCAAGTCGCCCTTCATCGTCTTCGACGACGCTGATCTCGATGCCGCGGTCGAGGGCGTGGTGGATTCGATCTGGTTCAACCAGGGCCAGGTCTGCTGCGCCGGGTCGCGCCTGCTGGTGCAGGAGAGCGTGGCCGACCGGCTCTACGACAAGCTGAAGCGCCGGATGGCGACGCTGCGGGTCGGCGATCCGCTCGACAAATCGACCGATATGGGCCCGATCGTGGCCCAGGTGCAGCTCGACCGGATCAAGCATTACGTCGAGCTCGGCAAGACCGAAGGCGCCGCCTGCTGGCAGGACTCGGCGACGCTGCCCAAGGGCGGCCTGTACTTCCCGCCGACTTTGTTCACCGAGGCCGAGCCGGCCTCGACCATCGCGCAGGAGGAGATCTTCGGCCCGGTGCTGTCGGCCTCGACCTTCCGCACCCCGGACGAGGCGGTGAGCCTGGCCAACAATTCGCGCTACGGCCTCGCCGCCTCGGTGTGGTCGGAGACGGTGAACCAGGCGCTGCATGTCGCGGCGCGCCTGAAGGCCGGCGTGGTCTGGATCAACTGCGCCAACGCCTTCGACGCCGCGGTCGGCTTCGGCGGCTATCGCGAGAGCGGCTTCGGCCGCGAGGGCGGCCGGGAAGGCATGTATGAATACCTTGTCCCGGGCTGGGAGAAGGACGCGCCGGCGCTGAAGCCGGTGGTCGCGGCCCCGCTGGCGGCGGTGCCGCTGGGCGGCGACCACGACCTGCCCTCGATCGACCGCACCGCCAAGCTCTATGTCGGCGGCAAGCAGGCGCGGCCGGATGGCGGCTACAGCTATACGGTGACCGATCCCAAGGGCCGGGCGCTGGGCCAGGTCGGCCTCGGCAACCGCAAGGACATCCGCAACGCCGTCGAGGCCGCGCACAAGGCCACGGGCTGGAGCAGCCTGGCCGGGCACAACCGCGCCCAGGTGCTGTACTTCCTGGCCGAGAACCTGGCGGCGCGGTCGGAGGAGTTCGTCCACCGTCTGACCGCGATGGCCGGCGCTACGGCGAAGGCCGCTTCGGCCGAGGTCGAGGCCGCGGTGCGGCGGATCTTCTTCTATGCCGGCTTCGCCGACAAATATGACGGCCAGGTGCACGACGCCCGCGCCCGCCAGGTGACGCTGGCGATGAACGAGCCCTGGGGCGTGATGGGCCTGCTGTGCCCGGACGAGGCGCCGCTGCTCGGCTTCGTCTCGCTGGTGGTGCCGGCGATCGCGATGGGCAACCGCGTCGTGGTGGTGCCGTCGCCGCGCCACCCGCTGGCGGCGACCGACCTGTACCAGGTGCTCGACACCTCCGACGTGCCGGACGGCGTGGTCAACATCGTCACCGGCGAGCGCGACGTCCTGGCCAGGACCCTGGCCGAGCATGACGACGTCGCCGCCCTCTGGTATGTCGGCCCGGCCGAAGGCGGCGCGGCGGTGGAGAAGGCCAGCACCGGCAACCTCAAGGCGACCTGGACCAATCAGGGCCGGCGCCGCGACTGGCTGTCCGACGCCGAAGGCCAGGGCCGCGACTATCTGCGCCGGGCCACCCAGGTGAAGAACATCTGGCTGCCTTACGGGGAGTAGGGCGGTCGTCGCCACGGAGTGGCCGGCTCTCCCCCTCACCCTCCCGTCGCCAACGCGACGGGCCCTCTCCCCGAGGAGAGGGAAATAGGAGCCGCGCCCTATACCTCTCCTTAGGGAGAGGTCGAAATCGCGCAGCGATTTCGGGTGAGGGGGCGAGCCGGCCGGCGGTATCAGCACTATTCTGACGGACTCTAGCGGGCAAAGGAGGGGCGATGTCCGACATCTGGGCCATGCCGTCGGGCGTCCCCGACCTGCCGCCGGGTCAGGTCCATGTCTGGCGCCTCAGGACCGACCGCGACCCGCGGCTTGGCGCCGCCCTGCTGTCGGCGGAGGAGCGTCGGCGCGCCGACGCGTTCCGCACCGACCTGCTGCGGGCCCGCTACGTCGTTGCCCATGCGGCGCTGCGGCTGCTGCTCGGCCGCGCGATCGACATCCCGGCGGACCGGCTGCGCCTCCGCCGGAATTCCTGGGGCAAGCCCGAGCTGGCGGAGGGCGACCTGCGTTTCAACCTCTCGCATAGCGGCCCCTGGGCGCTGGTGGCGCTGGCCCGGGGGATCGAGGTCGGTGTCGATGTCGAGGCCGTGTCGCACCCGCCGCCGATGGAGGTCGCGGGCATCGCCTATTCGGCGGTGGAGCGGGCGGCCCTGGCGGGCCTGTCCGGCCCGGCGCTGGCTGCGGCCTTCTATGCGATCTGGACCCGCAAGGAGGCGCTGTCGAAGGGCATCAGCCGCGGCTTCTCCTTCGACTTCACCGGCTTCACCGTCAGCGCCGATCCGGCCGAGCGGACCAGCCGCCCCGTCCTGCCGCCGGACCTCGCCGGCACTGACTGGCACCTGCACGACCTGCCGCCGGTCGAGGGCGCGACCGCCGCCCTGGCCGTGCCGGCCGCGGGCCTCGAGATCTCCACATGGTGCTTCGAGCCGGGTCTCTGGGGGCTGTAGGATAGCGCCCGGGGACAGGGAGGATCGCATGCTGGATCACGTCACCATCCGGGTCGGCGATTTCGAGCGATCGAAGGCCTTCTACGACGCGCTGCTGGCGCCGCTCGGCATCACCCGGCTCTATGCCGATGGCGAGACCTTCGCCGGCTACGGTGTCGGCCGCCGGGCGTTCTTCTGGATCGGCCTGCATGACGGCGCCGTCACCGGCACCCATGTCGCCTTCGCGGCGCCGGACCGGCCGACGGTCGACCGCTTCCACGCGGCGGGGCTGGCCGCCGGCGGCCGCGACAACGGTGCGCCGGGGCTGCGGCCGCACTACCACCCCGACTATTACGGCGCCTTCCTGCTCGACCCCGACGGCCACAATGTCGAGGCGGTGTGCCGCGAGGCGCCCTGAGGAGACTGAGCCCCGCCGGCAGCATTTGCAGGAGGTCTCATACGGGGACCCTATGAAAAGATCGTCATTGCGAGCGTAGCGAAGCAATCCAGGGCCGCTCGCTGTGGCCCCTGGATTGCTTCGTCGGCTTCGCCTCCTCGCAATGACGGTTCTTTTCTAGGATCTGATCACGAACCCTCAGGCCTCACATCGCCAGGAAGCCGCCATCGACCGGCACGATCGCGCCGTTCATCATCGCCGAGCCGTCGCCCAGCAGGTACAGGATCACCTCGGCGACCTCCTCCGGCTGGGCGAAGCGGCCCAGCGGGATGCGGCCCAGCATCGGGCCGGACTTGGCCGGGTCGCTCCAGGCCTTCACCGCCATCGGCGTCAGCGTCACCACCGGGTTGACGCTGTTGGTGCGGATGCCGTGCGGCCCCAGCTCCACCGCCATCACCCGGGTGATCTCGTCCAGCGCGCCCTTCGAGGCGCAATAGGCGGTGTGATCGGCCAGGCCGATCATCGAGGACACGCTCGACACGTTGACGATGGCGCCCTTCTGCCCGCGGCGGATCAGGTCGCGCGCCACCACCTGGGCCACGATCATCGGCGCCCGGGCGTTCACCGCCATGATCTGGTCGAAGCTCTCGACCGAGGTGTCGAGGAAGGATTCCAGCGTGGTGGTGCCGGCGCAGTTCACCAGGGCGTCGACCGGCAGGGCCTCGGTCGCCGCCCGCCGCGTCGCCTCGGCGTCGGCCAGGTCGACCGCGATGGTGCGGCAGCCGATCTCCTGTTCCAGGCCCGCCAGATCCTCCGGGCTGCGGGTCGCGGCGATCACCTCGGCGCCGCGCCGGTGCAGCATCACGGCCGTCGCCCGGCCGATGCCCTTGCCTGCGCCGGTCACCAGCACCCGCCGTCCGGCGAAATCCTGCCTGTCCACACCGTCCTCCCTATCCATCTGCGCCGCCGCCACCCTATATCAGGAGCGGGACGCCGCCGCCTCCCCCGGGGCCGGCCCAGGAGATCGATGATGCCCGAACCCTATCCCGTGACCCGCACCGAGGCCGAGTGGCGCCAGATCCTGACGCCCGAGCAGTATCAGGTGATGCGGCAGCACGGCACCGAGCGGCCGGGAAGCTGCGCCCTGCTGCACGAGCACCGGCAGGGCGCCTTCTGCTGCGCCGGCTGCGGCAGCAAGCTGTTCGAATCGACGCTGAAGTTCGAGAGCGGCACCGGCTGGCCCAGCTTCAACGACCCGGTGCCGGAATCGGTCGAGACCACGGTCGACCGCAGCTGGGGCATGACCCGCGTGGAGGTGCATTGCGCCACCTGCGGCAGCCATCTCGGCCATGTGTTCGAGGACGGCCCGCCGCCCAGCGGGCTGCGCTATTGCATCAACGGCGTGGCGCTGGACTTCCAGCCGGAATAGCAGCTCCGCAACAAAACAGCCCCGCCCTTTGGGGGGCGGGGCTGTTTCGTCACGTCCGCTGCAGGATCAGCAGCGCCCGACGGCGTGGCAGTTCGTCAGGCCGCCGACGGCCGCGCCGCCGACACCGCCGATAATCGCGCCGGTGCCGACATTGCCGCCGGTGATCGCCGCCGTGCCGGCCCCGAGGCCAGCGCCGAGGGCGCCGCCCGAAAGCGCCCGGGTGCCCGGGTCGCGGCCGCATGCCGCGAGCGCCAGCGTCGCGGCGACAATGATCATGGCTGGCTTCAGCATTCCGTTCTCCGTACCTGTTTACCTCAGACACGGAAACAATGCGGAGCGTGCGGCCGTTCCCAGCTTACGGCGGCAAAGGGACGGGGTGTGGCATGGAAGCCTCACACCCCGATGGCGGCCTTCACCTTGGCGGCGGTCAGCGGCAGGTCGCGCAGCCGGTGGCCGATGGCGTCGGCGATGCCGTTGCCCAGCGCCGCGCTGGCCGGGCCCTGGCCGGTCTCGCCGCAGCCCAGGAAGGGCGCGCCCGGCCGGTCGACGATATGGACCTCGACGCTGTCCGGCACGGCATCGAAGCGCAGGATCGGGTAGGTCGACCAGTCGACCGAGGTGATCCGCCCCCGGTCGAAGCCGACGCTCTCATACAGCGTCCAGCTCATCGACTGCAGCAGGGCGCCCTCGATCTGGTTGCGCACCCCGTCCGGGTTGACCACCTGGCCGGTATCGACCGCGGCGACGGCGCGCGGCACGCGGACCGTCCCGGTCTCGCGCTCGACCGCCACCTCCAGCGCCACGGCGCAATAGGCGGCCAGGTTCTTGTAGCGGGCGAAGGCGAAGCCGCGGCCATGCCCCGGCGCGGCGGGCCTGCCCTGGCTCCAGCCGAAGGCCTCGGCGGCGGCGGTGACGACGTCGCGGGCGCGCGGGTCGTCCAGATGCTTCAGCCGGAACTCGACCGGGTCGGCGCCGGCGGCCAGCGCCAGCTCGTCCATGAAGCTCTCGATCGAGAACACGTTCATCTGCGCGCCGAGCGACCGCAGGGCCGAGATGCGCAGCGGCATGTCCGGCAGGAAGTGGTGCACCACCCGGGCGCTGGCCAGGGTGTAGAGCGGGATGGCGTTGCGGTCGCCGCCGCCCTCCGGCTGCGGCAGCGGCTTGGGCGCCGGCAGCGGGAAGGGCTTGGCCAGGTGCCGGGCGGCCAGCAGGCTGCCGGCCGGGCCGGGGCGCATCGAATGGGTGTTGCTCCACACCCCGTAATCCCAGTCGGCGATGCGGCCGGTGTCGTCCAGCGTGGCGCGGGCCTGCGTCACCATCGCCGGGCCGTAGGGCTCCCAGGCATGCTCCTGCTCGCGCATCCACTGCACCCGCACCGGGCGGCCGGGCAGCGCCACCGCCAGCAGGGCGGCGTCGGCCGCGGCGTCGTCGGCGGCGTTGTGGCCGTAGCAGCCGGAGCCCTGGACGTGGATGCAGCGCACCGTCTCGACCGGCCGGCCCAGCATCTCGACGATCGCCTTGCGGTCGGGATAGACGCCTTGGGTGTGGGTCCAGACCGTCAGCAGCCCGTCCTTGTCCTGCTGCGCCACGGCGCAGGACGGGCCGATCGACCCGTGCATCAGATAGGGCTTGGTGTAGCGGGCCTCGATGGTCCTGCCGCCGGCGGGCGGTGCCGCGTCGTGCCTGTCGAGGATGGCGAAATCCTGGGCGGGCAGGGCCAGCAGCGCCTCCGGCAGCCGGGCCTGGTCGGGCAGCGCCGCATCCTCCTGCCACTGCACCGCCGCGGCCAGCAGCCGCATCGCCTTGATCGCCTGGAACTCCTGCTCCGCCGCCACCGCCAGGAAGTCGCCGTCGCGGATCACCTTGACCACGCCGGGCAGGGCCTCGGCCGCGCTGCTGTCCAGCGCCGTCAGCCGGGCGCCATAGCTGGGCGGCCGCACGATCCGGGCGTGCAGCATGCCGGGCAGGCGCATGTCCTGCACATAGGCCTCGCCGCCCGTCACCTTGGCCGGGATGTCGATGCGCGGCACCGGCTGGCCCATGACGCGGAAGGCGGCCGGGTCGGTCAGCGGCGAGTCCGGCCGGGCCTCGACATGCAGCGACAGGCCGGCCGCCAGCGCGCCGAAGGAGCGGCGGTTGCCGTCCGGCGCCAGCACGACGCCGCGATCGATCCGCAGCTGCCCGGCCGGCAGGCCCATCTGGCGCGCCGCCTCGGCCAGCAGGATCGCGCGCACCTGGGCCGCGGCATGGCGGATGGCGGTGCCGCTGTCCTGCATCGAATGGCTGCCGGCGGTGTAGCCCTCATTGGCGGTGCGGCCGGTGTCGGCGGTGACGATGGCCAGCCCCTCGAAGGCCAGGCCCAGCTCCTCGGCCGCGACCTGGCGCAGGGCGGTGGCGATGCCCTGGCCCAGCTCGGCCTTGCCGGTGAACACGGTGACCGTCCCGTCCGGGGCGACCTGGATCCAGGAATCGAGATAGGGCGCATCCTCCAGGCTGCCGGGCAGGGTGCCGCCCAGCTGCGGCGTCTCGGCCGCCTGCTGGGCGAAGGCGGCGGGCGCCAGGGCGAAGCTGACGACCAGGCCGCCGGCGCCCTGCAGCACGAAGCGGCGGGAGAGGGCGGCGCTCACAGCGCGGTCTCCCGCACCGCCGGCCGGTCGGCCGAGGCGCCGCGCATCTCGTCGGCGGCGCGGCGGATCGCGCGCAGGATGCGCAGATGGGTGCCGCAGCGGCACAGGTTGGGCTGCAACGCCTGGCGGATCTGGGCGTCCGACGGGGTCAGCGTCTTCCGCAGCAGGGCATGGGCCCGCATCATCATCCCGGGGATGCAGTAGCCGCACTGCGCCGCCTGCTCGGCGATGAAGGCGCGCTGCAGCGGGCCGGGCTCGTCCTCGCTGCCCAGCCCCTCCAGCGTCGTCACCTCCTTGTTCTCCGCCAGCAGCACCGGGACGACGCAGGAGAAGGCGGGTTCGCCGTCGACCAGCACGGTGCAGGCGCCGCACTGGCCCAGGCCGCAGCCATATTTGGCGGCGTTGAGCTGCAGCTCGCCGCGCAGCACATACAGCAGCGGCGTGTCGGGATCGGCGGCGATGGTCTGCCGGCGGCCGTTGACCTTGATCTCGATCATGACCTCTCCCTAATGGCTCGCGGCGGAAGCGGCGACCTCGCTGTCGCGGGTCGCGCGGATGGCGGCGTCCAGGCCGCTCCAGGCCGGCTTGTCGGCGAAGCGGCCGCGGAGATATCCCGACAGCGCCGCCAGCTGCCGGTCCGACAGGGAGGCGGCGAAGCCGGGCATGATCGGCGCCCGCGCGCCGGCCTGCGCCGGAACGCCCTGGCGGATGATGCGGATCAGGTTGGCCGGGCTGTCGCCGCTGATGGCGGAGCTGAGGCGCAGGTCGAGGCCGCCGAAGGGCGAGGGCCGGCCGCTCTCATGGCAGGCGGCGCAGGTCGCGGCATAGATCGCGGCGCCGGGATCCGGGGCCGTGGCGGCGGGGGCGATGGTCTGGCTGCCGGCCGATTGCGGCCGGGTGCCGGGGCCGGCGGGATTGGCGGTGGCGGCCACCAGCGCGTCGCCACGCTTGCGTGCGTCGGCGTCCGGCTGGCCCATCACCGAGGCGACGTAGCCGGCGATCGCCCGCACATCGGCTTCCGGGATGCCGGCCAGGCTGTCGGCCACCGGCCCCATCGGCCCCTGCGCCGTGCCGTGCTGGCCGTGCCAGCCGTCGCGCAGATACTGGTAGAGCGAGTCCGCCGTCCAGGGCACCGGCGCCGGCGATCCGCTGCCGATCGGCACGGCGTGCCAGCCCTCGGCATCGCCGCCGGCGAAGCGCCGGCCGGTCTCTTCGGCGCCGAGCAGATTGCGCGGCGTGTGGCAGGCGCCGCAATGGGCCAGCCCCTCGGCCAGATAGGCGCCGCGGTTCCAGGCGGCGTCATGCGCCGGGTCGGGCGCGTAGGGGCCTTCCCGCAGGAACAGCAGCTTCCAGCCGGCCAGGACGAAGCGCTGGTTCAGCGGGAAGGGCAGGTCGTTGTCCGGCGCCCGCGCCGGCACCGGCTGCCGCGTCATCAGGAAGGCGTAGAGCGCCTTGTTGTCCGCATCGGTGACAAGGGTGAAGTGGTCGTAGGGAAAGGCGGGGTAGAGGTTGCGGCCCGCGCGGTCGACGCCCTCGCGCATCGCCCGCTGGAACGCCGCCTCCGACCAGCGGCCGATGCCGGTCTCCGGGTCCGGGGTGATGTTGGTGGTGTAGATCGTGCCGAAGGGCGTCGGCAGCGCCAGCCCGCCGGCGAAGGGCCTGCCGCCTGGGGCGGTGTGGCAGGTGCCGCAATTGCCGACCGAGGCCAGCTCGGCGCCCTGCCGCATCAGCGCCGGGTCGAAGCTTGCGGCGGTCGGCG
Source organism: Inquilinus limosus (assembly GCF_002195995.1). Taxonomy (GTDB): domain Bacteria; phylum Pseudomonadota; class Alphaproteobacteria; order DSM-16000; family Inquilinaceae; genus Inquilinus; species Inquilinus limosus_C. The sequence goes on along the minus strand of NZ_NHON01000005.1, from coordinate 95,499 downwards.
GGTCGATCGGGTCGATCGCCGGGCGCCAGCCATAGGCGGCCAGCCCCGCCGCGCCGCCGACGGCCAGCAGCAGCCCGACTCCCAGCACGATGCGGCCGGCGCGCAGCAGCCCCATGGAGATCCGTCCCTTGCCCGCCGGCCGGACCTCTCACGGGCCTTCAGCCGGTGCATTCCTGGATATGCAATGGTCGGACAAGAATTCCGTCCTGGCGAGGGGCGATTTGTCGCCGCCGCCCTGCGCCCCGCTCATGCAGGCATCGCCGCGCCGGGCGAAGGGGGAGGGCTGCTCCTCCTTCGCCCTGGCCGCTCAGTTCGTCTGCGCCGAAACCAGCACCGGGTCGGTGCGGTAGGAGTCCGGGAACAGCCGTTGCAGCGCCTCGACCTTCGGCAGGTCGTTGATCGCGATATAGGGGCTGGTCGGGTGCAGGGTCAGGTAGTCCTGGTGGTAGTCCTCGGCCGGGTAGAAGGACCGGCCGGGCTCGATCTTCGTCACGATCGCGGCGTCGAAGGTCCCGGCCTGGTTCAGCTGGTCGACATAGGCCTTGGCCACCCGCGCCTGCTCCGCATCGGCCGGGAAGATCGCCGAGCGGTACTGGGTGCCGCTGTCCGGCCCCTGGCGGTTCAGCTGGGTCGGGTCATGCGCCACCGAGAAGTAGATCTGCAGGATGCGGCCATAGCTGATCTGGTGCGGGTCGTAGGTGATCTTCACGGACTCAGCGTGGCCGGTGCCGCCGCCGCTGACGGTCTCGTACTGCGCCGTCCGGGCGTCGCCGCCGGCATAGCCGGAGACGGCGCTGGTGATGCCCTTGACGTGCTGGAACACGCCCTGGACGCCCCAGAAGCAGCCGCCGGCCAGCACCGCGGTCTCGGTCGCCGTACCGGGGGCCGCGCTCTCGTCGACCGCCGGCGGCGGCACCAGCCGCGCCTCCTCGGCCGAGGATTGGGTCACGGCCAGGCCGGCGGCCACCGCCAGCAGGGACAGGGCGCCGGCGAGGGCCGGCAGGCGCCGCCATGCGGCGGAGGGTCGGATCGGGAAGAGGGGCATGTGTCAGCTCCGCTGTCAGCCGAAGGTGAAGGCGAAGGCCTGGACGCCGGGGTCCAGGAACCGGATCTCGAAGGTGCGGTCGGCCACCGTGCCGTCCTGCCGCACCAGCTGGTACAGGCGCTGGCCGGTCACCGTGCCCTGGCCGGCGGCGTCGGTGTCGGTGCCGTGGCTGTCGCCCGGCGCCCGGCCGTCGATGGTGACGCGGAAGCGCACCGGCTTGCCGTCCGCCGCCGGCCCCAGCACCAGGTGCAGGTCGCGGGCGTGGAAGCGGTAGACGATGCCGCCATCCGGCTGGTTCAGCGCCGCATGCTCGCCGCTGACCGTCCAGTCCCCGGCCAGGCCCCACTGGTTCAGCCGCGGCGTGCCGGCGGCGTAGACATGGCTGGCGTTCTGGACGAAGCCGCCGGGCGACACGAAGTTCTCGGCCCGGTTGCTGCCGAGATAGGTCTCGGGCGACCGCACATCGGCCTGGTCCGAGGCCGCCTCGGCGCCCTGGGCGTCGACCGTGGCCAGCCCGCCGGCGACATCCTTGTGCCCGGCCTCGGCCAGCAGCTGCTGGATCACCCGCTCCGACCCGTCATAGTCGCCCTCGCCGAAATGCTCGTGCCGGATCCGGCCCTCGGCGTCGATGAAGTAATGCGCCGGCCAGTACTGGTTCTCGAAGGCGCGCCAGATGGCGTAGTTGTTGTCGATCGCCACCGGGTAGCCGATCTTCAGGTCGGCGATCGCCTTGCGCACATTGTCGACATTGCGCTCGAAGGCGAATTCGGGCGCGTGCACGCCGATCACGACCAGGCCCTGGTCCTTGTACTTCTCGGCCCAGGCCCGGACATAGGGGATGGCGCGCAGGCAGTTGATGCAGGAATAGGTCCAGAAATCGACCAGCACCACCTTGCCCTTCAGCCCGTCCACCGTCAGGGGCGGGGAGTTCAGCCAGTCGACCGCGCCGGCCAGGGACGGGAAGGTGCCCAGCACCGGCAGGGCCTCGGCCTGCGCCGTCATGGCGGGGCCGCCCTTCATGGCGACGGAAGCGGGCGGGTTGGCGGGCGCCGGCTGCAGCTTGTCGATCAGCCCCTGCTCCAGCGAGGTGGTGCTGGCCAGCGAGACGCGGGTCAAGAGGCCGGTGTCGAGGCCCAGGGCGATGGCGGCAACCCCGGCCAGGACGGCGACGCCCAGGCCGCGGCGGATCCATTCGCCGACGCCCAGCGACCGCTTCATCGCCTTGAACACCCGGCCGCCGACCAGCAGGGCGAGGGCGAGGGAGGTCGCCGCGCCCAGGGCATAGGCCAGCAGCAACACGGAGGTGCCGGTGTTGGCACCGTTCAGCGCCGCGCCGGTCAGGATCAGCCCCAGCACCGGGCCGGCGCAGGGGGCCCAGAGCAGGCCGGTGGCGACGCCCAGCAGCAGCGACGCCGCCGCGGGCGACCGCGCGGTGCCGCCCTGCTCGGCCGATTGCGACAGGCGGCCGCCCAGCGCCACCAGCGGGCGGGTCAGACGGTCGGCCAGGTGCGGCAGCAGCAGGGTCAGGCCGAACAGCGCCAGCAGCACGATCGCGGCGATGCGGCCCCATTCATTGGCGGCGACGGCCCAGCCGCCGGCGACGGCAGCCAGGGTGGCGACGATCGCGAAGGTCGCGGCCATGCCGATCAGCATCGGCAGGCCGCTGCTCAGGAAGGGCCGGTCGGCCCGGGCGAAGACGAAGGGCAGCACCGGCAGGATGCAGGGGCTGACGATGGTCAGCACGCCGCCCAGATAGGCCAGCAGGAACAGCAGCATGATGGGTCGTCCCGGCTCAGGCTGCTGCGGGTCTGAAGGTTGGGGCACGGCCGGCCCTGTCGTGGCCCGGCCATGCGGCGCCACGCCGGACGAGGCGCTGTCTGGTCATGTTGCTTCGCTCCCGTTCGGGCCTGTACAGGCCCACGGCGTCCCGACGATCTGTTCGCGGGAAGTCGCCATATGGTTACGGGAGCGATGAAAGCGGGGCCGGTGTCCCGGCCCCGCCGGATCACACGTCCAGGTTCGTCACCTTCAGCGCGTTCTCCTGGATGAAGTCGCGGCGCGGCTCCACCACGTCGCCCATCAGGGTCGAGAACACGTCCTCGGCGTCGTCGGCGTGCTTGACCTCGACGCGCAGCAGCACCCGGGCGTTCGGATCCAGCGTGGTCTCCCACAGCTGGTCCGGGTTCATCTCGCCCAGGCCCTTGTAGCGCTGCACCGCCAGGCCCTTGCGGCCCTGCTCCAGCACCCGCTCGATCAGGTCCAGCGGGCCGGTGATCGGCCATTCCTGGGCGGCGCCCTTCGGGTTCATCCAGGTCAGCACGCCCGGCCGCTTGTACAGCGCCTGCAGGTCGGCGGCCATGCGGTCGAGCTTGTGCGCCTCGACCGAGCGGACGATGTCGGAATCGATCGTCCGGCTCTCGGTCACGCCGCGCAGGGTGCGGCGGAACACCAGCCCGCCCGGCTGGTTGCCGGAGGGCGGCAGCGGCGCCCCCTGCCAGCCGCGCTCGAATTCCGGCTCCAGCGCGTCGAGCCGCTGGGCGACATAGCTCGCGGTCTCCCCGGCCACGGCCGCGTCGTTGACGATGCGCGACGCCAGGGCGCCGGCCACCGCCACCTGCTCGACCACCGCGCGGCTGCCGACCTTGCGGATCAGCGGCGCCAGGCTGTGCTTGGCCTCCAGCGCCTGCACGATCCGGTCCCGCAGATCGTTGCCGGCCACCTGGGCGCCGTCGAACGGCGTGAACACCAGGTCGCGCATGCCGCTGTCGATCAGGTAGGATTCGAGCGCGTCGTCGTTCTTCAGATACACCGCCTCCTTGCCCCGCGCCGCGCGGTACAGCGGCGGCTGGGCGATGTAGAGGTAGCCGCGCTCGATCAGCTGCGGCATCTGCCGGTAGAAGAAGGTCAGCAGCAGCGTGCGGATATGGCTGCCGTCGACATCCGCGTCGGTCATGATGATGATGCGGTGGTAGCGCGCCTTGTCGGCGTCGAACTCGTCGCGGATGCTGGTGCCCAGCGCCGTGATCAGCGTGCCGATCTCGGCCGAGGACAGCATCTTGTCGACCCGTGCCCGCTCGACGTTCAGGATCTTGCCGCGCAGCGGCAGGATGGCCTGGAACTTGCGGTCCCGGCCCTGCTTGGCCGAGCCGCCGGCGCTGTCGCCCTCGACCAGGAACAGCTCGGATTCGGCCGGGTCGCGGTTCTGGCAGTCGGCCAGCTTGCCGGGCAGGGAGGCGAAGTCGAGCGCGCCCTTGCGCCGGGTCAGCTCGCGCGCCTTGCGCGCCGCCTCGCGCGCCGTGGCCGCCTCGACCGCCTTCTGGATCACCCGCTTGGCGTCGTTCGGATGCTCCTCGAACCAGGTCGCCAGCATCTCGTTGACCACGGCCTCGACCGCCGGCCGGACCTCGGAGGAGACCAGCTTGTCCTTGGTCTGGCTGGAGAATTTCGGGTCCGGCACCTTCACCGACAGCACGCAGGTCAGGCCTTCGCGGGCGTCGTCGCCGGTCAGCGCCACCTTCTCCTTCTTCAGGATGCCGCTCTCGGTGGCGTAGCTGTTCACCTGCCGCGTCAGCGCGCCGCGGAACCCGGCCAGATGGGAGCCGCCGTCACGCTGCGGGATGTTGTTGGTGAAGCACAGCATGGTCTCGTGGTAGCTGTCGTTCCACTGCATCGCCACCTCGACGGTGATGCCGTCGCGCTCCGACGTCACCGTGACCGGCTCGCCATGCAGCGGCTGCTTGGCCTTGTCGAGATAGCTGACGAAGGCCTTCAGCCCGCCCTCGTAATGCATCTCGACGACGCGCGGCTCCGGCCCGCGCGCATCGGTCAGGGTCAGCTTGACGCCGGAGTTCAGGAAGGCCAGCTCGCGCAGCCGGTGCTCCAGCGTGCCGAAATCGAACTCGGTCTTGGTGAAGGTGTGCTTCGACGGCAGGAAGGTGACATGGGTGCCGCGATCCTGGCCCTGCGGGCCGAGGGCCGCCAGCGGCGCCTCGCTCTCGCCGTCGTGGAAGCGCATGAACCATTCATGGCCGTCGCGGAAGATGCGCAGGTCCAGCGTCTCCGACAGCGCATTGACCACCGAGACGCCGACGCCGTGCAGGCCGCCCGACACCTTGTAGGAGTTCTGGTTGAACTTGCCGCCGGCATGCAACTGGGTCATCACCACCTCGGCGGCGCTGATGCCCTCCTCCTCATGGATCGCGACCGGGATGCCGCGGCCGTTGTCGGTCACGGTGACGGAGCCTTCGGCATTCAGCGTCACCGTGACGGTGTCGCAATAGCCGGCCAGCGCCTCGTCGATGGCGTTGTCGACGACCTCGTACACCATGTGGTGCAGGCCGGACCCGTCATCGGTGTCGCCGATATACATGCCCGGCCGCTTGCGCACGGCCTCGAGGCCGCGCAGCACGGTGATGGAGCCGGCATCATAGGCGCCGTCGTTATTCGGGATCGCAGAATCCGACATTACTTCTCATCCATTTCAATCGGCGCCCCGGGCCGCCACCCGGGCGTCGTCGACGCCAAGGTGATGGGCCCGGTTCCCGAGCGGCGCGAACAGCGCCGGGTCGGTGCCGGTCATCCAGGCCTGGGCGCCGAGCGCCAGGATCTCCTCGTACAGCGCCACCCGACGGGCCTCGTCGAGATGCGCTGCAACCTCGTCGAGGAGCAGCAGGGGCGGGGCGCCGCGTTCCCCGGCGAGCAGGCGGGCATTGGCCAGGACGATGCCGATCAGGAGCGCCTTCTGCTCGCCGGTCGAGCACTGCGCCGCCGGCATCGCCTTGGACCGGTGATGGACGGAGAGGTCGCTGCGGTGCGGTCCTTCCGTCGCGGCGCCGGCCGCGGCGTCGATGCGTCGATTATCGCACAAAAGGCTGCGAAAAGCCTCTTCGGCGTCGACCGCCGGCCGACCGTCAAGCCACGCCTCGATCCGGCCGTCGATGGCCAGGTCGGCGCGCGGGAAGGGGCCCTCGATCATCAGCGACTCGGCGCCGCGCAGCCGCGCCACCAGCTCGCGCCGGGCGGCGGCGACGGCGGTGCCGCTGGTCGCCATCGTGTCCTCCAGCGCCGCCAGCCAGGCCGGGTCGGGGCGGCCGTCCTTCAGCAGCCGGTTGCGCTCGCGCATCGCCTTTTCATAGGCGCCCAGCTGCCCGGCATGGTCGGGGTGGAAGCCGAACACCAGACGGTCCAGGAAACGGCGGCGCTGGCTGGCGGCATCGCCGAACAGCCGGTCCATCTGCGGCGTCAGCCACACCATCGGCGCCCGGGCGCCCAGCGCCGTCTGGCTCTGGGCCGGGCGGCCGTCGATCTGCACCGCGCGGCGGCCCTCGCCGGGCTCCAGCTGGGTGCCCAGCCGGATCTCGCCGGTCGGGGTCAGCAGATGCGCCGCGACCGCCCAGCCGGCACCGGCCGCCGCCTGGCGGCGCGTCACCTCCGGCAGCGGCGCGCGGCGCAGGCCGCGGCCGGGCGACAGGAAGGACACGGCCTCCAGCAGGTTGGTCTTGCCGGCGCCGTTCGGCCCGGTCAGCACCACCGGGCGCGGGTCCAGCTCGATCCGCAGCTGGCCGTAGCAGCGGAACTCGGTCAGCACCAGGCGCGTCACCGCGATCCGGGCCCCCGCTCCGGAGGGAGAGGGGCGCCCGGACGAGGCGGCCGCCTGCTCCGGCATGGGGTCCTGGGACATGTGGCTCAAGGCATCCGAAGCGGATGCTTCGCCCCACACGCCCGCATTCCTCGGTTCAAGCCGTCACACCCGCATCGGCATCAGCACGTACAGCGCGCTGGAATCGGCGGTGTCGCGGACGATGGTCGGCGACCCGGCATCGGCCATGGCGAAGCGAGCGCCGTCGCCCTCGATCTGCTGGGTGATGTCGAGGAGATAGCGGCTGTTGAAGCCGATCTCGATCTTCGACGCCTCGTAATTGACCTCGATCTCCTCGGTCGCGCTGCCCTGCTCGGCCGAGTTGGCGGAGAGGGTCAGCGAGCCGTTCTCGATCGTCAGCTTCACCGCCCGGCTCTTCTCGGTCGAGATGGTGGAGACGCGGTCGACCGCCTTGGCGAACTCCTTGGCGTCGACCTCGAGGATCTTGTCGTTGCCGCTCGGGATCACCCGCTCATATTCCGGGAAGGTGCCGTCGATCAGCTTCGAGGTCAGGACCACGCCGTCGCCCGCCGCGCCCGGCAGGGTGAAGCGGGTCTTGGTCTCGGACAGCTGCACCTCGACCGTCTCGCCGCTCTCGTCCAGGAGCTTGCGCAGCTCCATCACGGTCTTGCGCGGCACGATCACGCCGGGGATGGCGTCGGCGCCGTCCGGCAGCGGCATCTCCACCCGCGCCAGGCGATGGCCGTCGGTGGCGACGGCGCGCAGCACCGGCACCGTATCGGCCGTGGCGGCGTGCAGGTAGATGCCGTTCAGGTAGTAGCGCGTCTCCTCGGTCGAGATCGCGAACTTGGTCCGGTCGATCATCACCCGCAGGTCGCCCGCGGCGATGGTGAAGCGATGGCTCAGATCGCCGCCCGCCATGCTCGGGAAATCCTCGACCGGCAGGCAGCCGAGCCGGAAGTTCGAGCGGCCGGCGCGCAGCGTCAGCGAGCCGCCGTCGGGGTTGGTCTCGATCTCGACCTGGCTGCCGTCGGGCAGCTTGCGGACGATGTCGTAGAGGGTGTGGGCGGGGGCGGTGGTGCCGCCCGCGGCCTGGATCTCCGCCGGCACGGATTCGACGATCTCGAGATCCATGTCGGTAGCGGTCAGGCGCAGCGCGCCGCCATCGGCGCGCAGCAGGATATTGGACAGGATCGGGATGGTGTTGCGCCGCTCGACGACGCTCTGCACATGGCTCAGGCCCTTGAGAAGGGCAGCGCGCTCGATGATCAGCTTCATCCCGATTCCACTTCGACGATGCCGGCCGCCGGACTGGGTCATCGGGACGGGCAGAGGCCCGGCCGACGCGGCGGGGGCGCACTATAGCCGAAAGCCGGCGGCGGTGGCGAGAGGCAGGCGCAGGGCCGAGGACGAATGTGACAGGCCTCGCCGGCGCGGCTTTCCGTCATTGCGAGGAGGCGAAGCCGACGAAGCAATCCAGGGGCCACGCCAAACTGCCCTGGATTGCTTCGCTGCGCTCGCAATGACGGCCTGGGATTGCACGTTGGCGAAGCGTTCACACCTGCAGCATGCGGCGCAACAGCTCGACATCCTCGGCGAAGGAGCGGTCCTCGCTGCACAGCTCCTCGATCTTGCGCACGGCGTGCATCACCGTGGTGTGGTCCCGCCCGCCGAATTTGCGGCCGATCTCGGGCAGCGAGCGCGGGGTCAGCTGCTTCGACAGGTACATCGCCACCTGGCGCGGCCGGGCCACGGTGCGGGCGCGGCGGGCCGAATGCATGTCGGCGACCTTGATGTTGTAGTGCTCGGCCACCCGCTTCTGGATCTCGTCGATGGTGACCCGGCGGTCGGAGGCGCGCAGCAGGTCGTGCAGCAGCTCCTGGGTCGATTCCAGCGTGATCGGCCGGTGCACCAGCTCGGCATGGGCGGTGATGCGGTTCAGCGCCCCCTCCAGCTCGCGCACGTTGGAGGTGATCTTGTGGGCCAGGAACTCCATCACCTTGGCCGGGATCTCGACCCGCGCCGTCTCCGCCTTGGCCTGCAGGATGCCCAGGCGCAGCTCGTAGGTGGTGGGGTGGATGTCGGCGACCAGGCCCCAGCCGAGGCGGGAGCGCAGCCGCTCTTCCATCCCCTCGAGGTCGGAGGGCGATTTGTCGGCCGAGATCACCACCTGGCGGTTCTGGTCCACCAGCGCGTTGAAGGTGTGGAAGAACTCCTCCTGGGTGGAGTCCTTGCCGGAGATGAACTGCACGTCGTCGATCATCAGCACGTCGACCGACCGGAACATCTCCTTGAACGTCATCGTGTCCCTGAACCGCAGGGCACGGATGAACTGGTACATGAACTTCTCGGCGGACATGTAGAGCACGCGCCGCTCCGGATGCTTCTGCCGGATGTGCCAGGCGATGGCGTGCATCAGGTGCGTCTTGCCGAGGCCGACCCCGCCATAGAGGAAGAGCGGGTTGAAGGTGACGCTGTTGGCCTCCGCCACCCGGCGGGCGGCGGCGTGGGCCAGCTCGTTCGGCTTGCCGACGACGAAATTGTCGAAGGTGAAGCGCTGGTCCAGGACGGCGCCGAACTCGGCGGCCGACTCGGGCGAGCGGTCGTGCCCCGGGGCCGGTGACTCGGCGCGCGACGCCGGGGCGGTCGCGGCCGGGGCGGCCACGGCGGCCGGCTTGGCGGCCAGCCGGTCCGGCACCACGATCACGTCGATGCTGTGAATGTCCGGATTCTCGGAATGCCACAGGCTGCGGATGCGGTCGGCATAGTGGGCGGCGACCCAGTCGCGCATGAAGCGGGTGGGGGCGGCGATGCGGACCTCGCCGCCGTCGAGATCGACGACGACCACCGGGCGCAGCCAGCTCTTGAAGGCGCCTTCGCCCACCTCATCGCGCAACCGGCCGCAGACCCGGGTCCATTGTTGCTCGATCGATGCGATGACTCCCCCCATCGACGACATGCTGCCTTCCGACCCCTCTCGATCCGATCCGCGGCGCGCTGCCCGCCACGCCCCCGACTGTACCTGCTCCCACCACCAACAACACCAGATGCCCGATGCGCGGCTGCCATGCTCGCAGAATTCAAACTGTAATAATCACAGTATCACGACCGACGTGCAGGAACAATTCCCCACAGCTACTTGTGAAGCTGCGAAGGCGGTTAATAAAAAATGTATGAGTATTTCTCAGGGACACCAATAGACTTCTGCCAATCTTCGTGAGGAAGGCTGGTAGCCGGGCAAGTTGTGTCCTGAGGTCATCTTCACCTGCTGATGTGCAGGCGAAAGACGATCATATGCAGGGTGGGCGCGGGCTGGCAACGGAACAAATCCGGACCATCCCAAAACGCAAAAAACGGTCCCGGACGGCGGCCCGTTGTGCCGCATCCGCCGTTATCCCCGGCAATAAGAAAGCCGTTCCGCGGCGGCTGCCGCGGAACGGCTTGTCGGTGATCGAGGCTTAGAGGGCCTTGATGCGGCCGGACAGGCGCGACAGCTTGCGCGCGACCGTGTTCTTCTGCAGCACGCCCTTGGTGACGCCGCGATGCATCTCCGGCTGCGCCGCCTTGAACGCCTCGGCCGCGGCGGTCTTGTCGCCGGACTCGATCGCCGCCTCGACCTTCTTGACGAAGGTGCGGATGCGGCTGACGCGGTTGCGGTTCACGACCGTGCGGCGCTCGGTCTGGCGGATGCGCTTCTCGGCGGACTTGTGGTTGGCCATTGTCGGTCCCAGTTCGGGCCAACGACGGCCCCAAGAAAAACGAGGGCGCTTGATAGTCCCTTCGCGCCCGGGCGTCAAGACGAGTCTCGGCGCCGCCTGCGGTCCCCCATGTGGCCCGCCCGCGAGGCATTGGCAAGTCTGTCGTCATGTTCTATATTTGTTCCATGCCGATCAAGCCGCCAGACCCAGATCTCGACGAGCTGCCCGACCAGCCGCGCAAGGGCCGCGGCGCGGTCAGCAACCGCACCGGCCGCTTCGAGGCCGCCACCCGCCACCGGGTCGACGACGGCTGGGCCGGGCTGGCGCCGGAGGAGGACGAGGAGCCGCCGCTGCGCACGCGGCTGCATGTCGACACCGCCCGCACCATCATCACCCGCAACGACTCGCCGGACATCATGTTCGACCGGTCGATCAACCCCTACCGGGGATGCGAACACGGCTGCATCTACTGCTTCGCCCGGCCGACCCATGCCTGGCTGGGCCTGTCGCCGGGCCTCGATTTCGAGACCCAGCTCTTCTACAAGCCGGACGCGCCGGAGCTGCTGGAGGCGGAGCTGCGGCGCCCCGGCTATGTCCCGGCGGTGATGGCGATGGGCACCAACACCGACCCCTACCAGCCGATCGAGCGCGAGCTGAAGCTGACCCGCCGGGTGATCGAGGTGCTGTCACGCTTCAACCACCCGCTCGGCATCGTCACCAAATCGGCGCTGATCGCCCGCGACATCGACCTCCTGGCGCCGATGGCGGCCAAGGGGCTGGCGGCGGTCTGCATCTCGCTGTCGACCCTCGACCGCGAACTGGCCCGGACGCTGGAGCCGCGGGCCGCGACTCCGCCGCGGCGGCTGGAGACGATGCGGCAGCTGACCCAGGCCGGCATCCCGGTGATCGTGCTGACCTCGCCGATGATCCCCGGCCTCAACGACCATTCGCTGGAGCAGGTGCTGGAGGCGGCGGTGAAGGCCGGGGCCACCGCGGCCGGCTGGACCCTGCTGCGGCTGCCGCTGGAGATCGCCGGGCTGTTCGAGGAGTGGCTGCAGGCGCATGCGCCGGACCGCGCCGGGCGGGTGATGTCGCTGATCCGCCAGACCCGCGGCGGCAAGCTCTACAAATCCGGCTTCGGCGAGCGGCATCGCGGCGAGGGGCCGGTGGCGGAGCTGATCCGCACCCGCTTCAACCACGCCGTCCGCCGGCTCGGCCTCGACCGCAAGCGCTGGGTCCTGGACACCACCCAGTTCACCCCGCCGCCGCGGCCGGGCGACCAGATGAGCCTGTTCTGAGGGCGGGCCGTCGCTCCCGACACCGTCATTGCGAGCGCAGCGAAGCAATCCAGGGGCCGGTTCGCGCTGGCCCCTGGATTGCTTCGTCGGCTTCGCCTCCTCGTAGTGGCGGGCACGCTTCTTCTTGACTTAGATGTTCTTGTTATGTTCCAATTCGGGATGGCCGATGCCGATCCCAGGACCGAGACTGCGCCCACCGCCCCGCCGATGCCGGACGAGGACGCGATCCTGTCCGGCCTGATCGAGCTCAGCGCGGCGATGGCCCGGGCGTTCCAGGCCGAGGCCGTCGCCGCCCTGCAGGCCGACGACCTCGACCGGGCCTGCAAGGCCGAAGCCCGTTTCAGCCGCCTCTTCCTCGGCATCCGCCGCGCCATCGCGCTGAAGGCCAAGCTGCGCCAGCAGCGCCAGGAAGCCCTGCGCGCCGCCGACCAGGACCGGGACGACCRGCGGGACCAGGCGGCCGACCGCCGCCGCCGCGTCGCCCAGGGCGTCACCGGCGCCATCGTGGCCGCGACCGCCGGCGCCACGCCCGACGATACCGAGGCCCGGGAACAACTGACCGCCGATCTCTGGGACCGGCTGGCCGGCGACCATNGCGGGACCAGGCGGCCGACCGCCGCCGCCGCGTCGCCCAGGGCGTCACCGGCGCCATCGTGGCCGCGACCGCCGGCGCCACGCCCGACGATACCGAGGCCCGGGAACAACTGACCGCCGATCTCTGGGACCGGCTGGCCGGCGACCATGCCGACCGTCCCGACACCGCCGACAGGGCCCTGCCGATCGAAGCCCTGATCCGCAGCCTRTGCCGGGCCCTCGGCATCCCGCCCGACCGCGCCGCGATCGCCGCGGCCATCGCCGGGACGGACGAGGCCCCCGACGGGGACAGGGCGGAGACCGCCGGACAAGCGCCCGCACAGGGCTGGCTCCGCCCAGCGGACGCGCCCGTCGCCAGCCGGCCTCCGCCGAGGCCGCCGGGACCGGACAGCAGNTCGCCGCGGCCATCGCCGGGACGGACGAGGCCCCCGACGGGGACAGGGCGGAGACCGCCGGACAAGCGCCCGCACAGGGCTGGCTCCGCCCAGCGGACGCGCCCGTCGCCAGCCGGCCTCCGCCGAGGCCGCCGGGACCGGACAGCAGTTGAAGGATCAGCGGCCCAAACCATAAGCCGTCATGGCGAGGTGCGCAGCGCCGTGGCCATTCAGCGGCTCGATCCCTGGATGGCCACGTCGGCTTCGCCTCCTCGCCATGACGGTTTGGGTGGAGAGCGGGTTGGGTTCGCCTGCCGCGCGCCCGACCTGCGAATGCGCACTGGGGGATGGCGTCCGGGCCTTCTTCTCTCTTGTCACCCTCGGGCTTGACCCGAGGATCCAGGGGCGGCCGGAGCGGCTCCCGTGGCCCTGGATTGCCGGGTCAAGCCCGGCAATGACGATCGGGGTAGCGGCACCAGACACCCTGTTCATCGACCATCCGGGCTTGGCTCTTCGCCCGGCCGGCGCTATGCCCTGGGGCAGGAGGGTGCGGATGCCGGATTGGAGTCTCGAGATCGAGTGCGGCGCGCCGCGGCGGAGCGTCGCCGGGCTGGACGAGGTGGGCCGCGGCCCGCTGGCCGGCCCGGTGCTGGCCGCGGCCGTGGTGCTGACCCGGCCGCTGGACCCCGATCTCGCCTCTCTCATCGATGACAGCAAGGTGCTGACGGCGCAGCGGCGCGAGGCGCTGGTGCCTCGCATCCGGGCGGTGGCGCAGGTGGGCGTCGGCTGGGCCTCGGTCGAGGAGATCGACCGAATCAACATCCTCCAGGCCAGCATGCTGGCGATGCGGCGCGCGCTCGACGCCCTGCCGGAGCGTCCGGACATGGCGCTGGTCGACGGCAACAGGGTGCCCGACGGGCTGCCCTGCGACGGCCGCGCGGTGGTCGGCGGCGATGCCCTGTCGCTGTCGATCGCGGCGGCCTCGATCCTCGCAAAAGTTGTGCGCGACCACGAGATGTTGCGTCTCTCCACCCTCCATCCCGGCTATGGGTGGGAACGCAACGCCGGCTACGGCACGCCCGAGCACATCGCCGCGCTCGACCGGATCGGGGTCTGCGCGCATCACCGGCGGTCGTTCGCCCCGGTGTTTCAGCGACTCGCCATAACCGGCTGATTCGAAGGGGTATTGACGCCGAGTCCTTCGCGACTCATCGTCGCCCTATGAGCGAATCACCCATCCTCACCGAGCGCCTGCCGCCGGGCTGCCGGATCGTCCTCGGCGACTGCGTCTCGGCGATGCGGTCGCTGCCCGCCGGCTCGGTCGATTGCGTGTTCGCGGATCCGCCCTACAACTTGCAGTTGGGGGGAGAACTGCGCCGGCCCGACGAGAGCCGGGTCGACGGCGTCGATGCGGAATGGGACAAGTTCAGCGACCTCGCCACCTATGACCGGTTCACGCGGGACTGGCTGGCGGCGGCGCGCCACGCGCTGAAGGACGACGGCACGCTGTGGGTGATCGGCACCTACCACAACATCTTCCGGGTCGGCGCCATCCTGCAGGATCTCGGCTTCTGGATCCTGAACGACATCGTCTGGCGCAAGTCGAACCCGATGCCGAATTTCCGCGGCACCCGCTTCACCAACGCACATGAGACGCTGATCTGGGCCGCCAAGTCGCCCGACAGCCGCTACACCTTCAACTACGACGCCATGAAGGCGCTGAACGAGGAACTGCAGATGCGCAGCGACTGGACGCTGCCGATCTGCAGCGGCGGCGAGCGGCTGAAGATCGACGGCCGCAAGGCGCATCCGACGCAGAAGCCCGAGGCGCTCCTGTGGCGCGTCCTCCTGTCCTCGACCCGGGCGGGGGAGACCATCCTCGACCCGTTCTTCGGCAGCGGCACCACCGGCGCCGTGGCCAAGCGGCTGGGCCGCAGGTTCATCGGCGTCGAGCGCGAGGAGGTCTATGCCCGCGTCGCCGCCCAGCGCATCGCCACCATCGAATCGCCGGCCGATCCCAGCATGCTCGACACCCTGTCGAAGCGCCAGGCGCCGCGCGTGCCCTTCGGCTGGGTGGTGGAGCGCGGCATGCTGCGGCCGGGCGACCGGCTGTTCGACACCCAGCGCCGCTACGTCGCCAAGGTGCGAGCCGACGGCACGCTGATCGCCAGCAACAGCGAGGGCGACCATGCCGGGTCGATCCACCGGGTCGGCGCGGCGCTGCAGGGCGCCCCCTCCTGCAATGGCTGGACATTCTGGCATTTCGAGGCGCAGCGCGACCGGCTGGCCCCGATCGACCTGCTGCGCCAGAAGATCCGGGCCGAGATGGCGGTGCATTGAGGCGGCGGTCGCCGTCTCAGCTCACTCCGCCAGCCGGTTGTATTTCCTCAGAATCTCCCGCAGCCGGTCATGCGGGATCGCGTGCAGCGTGTTGCCGTCGCGGCCGGTCATGGTCTCGGCCGCGACCATGGCGTTCACGATCGCCTCCTCGGTCGCCTGGGCCGCGGCCTCGATCAGCCCGTCCATGGCGTCGTTCGGCAGCACCTGCACCAGCCGGCTGTCCCTGCGGCTGAAGGCCCCGGGATTGGCGGTCGAGAAGGCGACGAAGATGTCGCCGCTGCCATTGGCGCCATAGCCGCCGGTGCGGGCGATGCCGATGGGCGCCCGCCGGGCCAGGCGCTTCAACTGGTGCGGCAGCAGCGGCGCGTCGGTGGCGATGACGACGATGATCGACCCGGTGTCGCGGTCCCGGGCCAGGTCCGGCAGCAGGTCCGGGATCTCGCGCCCGACCGGGACGCCGGCGATCATCAGGTTCTTGCGGCGGCCGAAATTGCCCTGCACCAGCACGCCGACGGTGTGGCCGCCCTCCTCGGGTGAGAGCCGGCGCGAGGCCGTGCCCGTGCCGCCCTTGAAGCCGAACAGCGACATGCCGGTGCCGCCGCCGACATTGCCCTCCGCCACCGGGCCCGGCCGGGCGCCGTCCAGCGCCTCGACCGCATGCTGCGCCGTGACGTGGAAGCCGTTGATGTCGTTCAGGGTTCCGTCATAGGTCTCGGCCACCACCGGCAGGCACCAGTAGAGGTCGTTGGCCAGCGGCGCCACCAGGCCGTGGCGGCCCTGCCAGCCGATCACGGCATCGCGCACCACGCCGACGCTGTGGCTGTTGGTGATCGTCAGCGGCCCTTCGAGGAAGCCCGATTCCTCGATCCAGATCGTGCCGGTCATCTCGCCATTGCCGTTCAGCACGCCGGTGCCGGCGAAGACCGGGTCGAACACCCGCCCGCGCGGCAGGATGGCGGTCACGCCGGTGCGTGCCGGCCCCCGACCGACCTCCAGCCTGCCGTCGCCGGCGATGATGGTGGCGGTGCCGACCTCGATCCCGGCGATATCGGTGATGGCGTTGAGCGGCCCGGGCTCGCCGTCGAAGGGGATGCCCAGATCCCGGGCTCGAGGCTTGGTCATGGTCGCATCCTCCGCTGTGCCGTTTCCTTCCGGCTAGCGCGGCGGCAGCCGGCTGTCCATGCCGGTCATCAGCCGGGCCGCTGCCGCACCAGCCGCTTCGGCGCCACCTCGCGCCAGGCCTCGGCCACCAGCGCCGCCATCTGCTCGTCATCGACCTGCGGCAGGGTGACGAAGGTCCAGACCAGCCGGCCCCAGCGCGCCGGGGCGAAGGCCTCGGGGCGGGCGGCGAACAGCATCTCCTGGTGGTCGTGCGGCAGCTTCAGCACCGCCCGCCGTTCCGCCGGGCGCAGCACGGCGAAGATCTTGCCGCCGACCCGGAAGGATGGCCGCTCCCAATGCGCCTCCTCCGTCACCTCGGGCAGGGCCAGCGCGGCCCGCCGCACCGTCTCCTCATCCGCCATCTCGGGTCTCCTTCGCTCCCCATGGGAAGGATGCGCGCTTGCGCCCGGGTTTGCCTGGGGAATGTTTGCGGTTATGCTGCCGGCCTCACAGCGCAGGAGAGGCCCCGATGGAAAGCACGACGGACCGGAATTTCACCCGCCCCGTCACGCTGAATCCGTCGAGTCCCCATGCCTCTCCTTGCCGCCGAGTCGCTGTCCCACCACACCCCTGACCATCGCCCGCTCTTCGAGGATCTGACGCTCGCCTTCGGGGCGGAGCGGACGGGCCTCGTCGGCCGCAATGGCGTCGGCAAGTCGACGCTGCTGCGCCTGCTGCTGGGCGAGATCCCACCGCAATCCGGCCGGGTCCTGCGCCAGGGCCGCGTCGGCCTGCTGCCGCAGGCCGTCCGGGTGATGCCCGGCATGACCGCCGCCGACGCGCTGGGCATCGCCCCGGCCCTGGCCCGGCTCGACCGGCTGCTGGCGGGGGAGGGGGACGAGGAGGACCTCGCCGCCGCCGACTGGACGGTGGAGGAGCGCGCGGCCGCGGCGCTGCCCAAGATGGGCTTGCCCGGCGATCTCGACCTGCGCCGGCCGCTCGGCACGCTGAGCGGCGGCGAGGCCACGCGCCTGGCCCTGGCCGGGCTGCTGGTCGACCCGCCGGACATGCTGGTGCTGGACGAGCCGACCAACAATCTCGACGCCGACGGCCGTGCCGCGATCTGCGCCCTGCTGGAGAGCTGGCGCAGCGGCGCCCTGGTGGTCAGCCACGATCGCGAGGTGCTGCGCCGGATGGACCGGATCGTCGAGCTCTCCAGCCTCGGCGCCCGGATCTATGGCGGCAACTGGGACGAATACCGGGCCCGGCGCGAGGCCGATGCCGAGGCGGCGCGGCACGACCTGGCCCATGCCGAGCAGGAGGTGGCGCGGCTGGCACGGGAACGGCAGGCGGCACTGGAGCGCAAGGCCCGCAGCGATTCCCGCGCCCGCAGGTCCCGCGCCGGCGGCGGCCAGGCCAAGATCCTGCTGGACTTCAAGAAGGAGAAGGCGGGGCAGAGCCAGTCGCGCCAGACCGGGCTGCGCGACCGCCGCGAGGAAGGGGCCGAGGCGGCGCTGGCCGAGGCGCGGGCCGCGGTCGAGCGCACTGACAGCCTCGCGGCCTCGGTGCCATCGACCGGGCTGGCCGCCGGCACCACCGTCCTGGCCTTCGAGCATGTCTCCTGGGCGCCGCCGGGCGCTGTGCGGCCGGTGCTGCGCGATTTGTCCTTCGCCCTGACCGGGCCGGAGCGGGTGGCGGTCACCGGCCCGAACGGCGCCGGCAAGTCGACGCTGCTGCGCCTCGCGGCCGGGGAGCTGGAGCCGGATGAGGGCCGGGTCCGCCGTTTCGGCGGCGGCGTCGCCATGCTCGACCAGCGAGCCGGCGGGCTGCGGCCGGACCAGACCATCCTGGAGAATTTCCGGGCGATGCATCCGGACGCGACGGACAATGCCTGCCGGGCGGCGCTGGCGCGCTTCCTGTTCCGGGCCGATGCGGCGCTGCGCCCGGCCGGGGACCTCAGCGGCGGCGAGACGCTGCGGGCGGCCTTGGCCTGCGTGCTGGGCGGGCCGCGGCCGCCCCGCCTGCTGATCCTGGACGAGCCGACCAACCATCTCGACCTCGACTCGATCGCGGCGATCGAGCGGGCGGTGGCCGCCTATGACGGCGCCCTGCTGGTGGCCAGCCACGACCCGGACTTCGTCGCCGCGGTCGGCATCGGCCGGGTCATCGCGCTGGGCAAGTGACGCTGACAGTCGGAATCCCAGAACCGTCATGGCGAGGCGCGAAGCGCCGTGACCATCCAGGGGCCGGTGCGAGCCGCCCTGGATGGTCACGCCCCTGCGGGGCTCGCCATGACGGTGAAGGGGACGGAGAGCCGATCTCAATGGCCCATAAACGAAAAGCGGGCCCGAAGGCCCGCTTCCCCCGCACGCACTGAGAAGGCGGAGCTTAATCCAGCCCTTCGAACAGCGCGGTCGACAGGTAGCGCTCGGCGATCGACGGCACGATCACGACGATCTTCTTGCCCTCGTTCTCCGGCCGGGCGCCGACCTCGAGCGCCGCGGCCAGGGCGGCGCCGGAGGAGATGCCGGCCGGCAGCCCCTCCAGCTTGGCGACCTGGCGGGCAACCTGGAAGGCCCGCTCGTTCGAGATCCGCACGACCTCGTCGATCACCTTGGTGTTCAGGATACCGGGCACGAAGCCGGCGCCGATGCCCTGGATCTTGTGCGGGCCGGGGTTGCCGCCGGACAGGACCGGGCTGTCCTCCGGCTCCACCGCGATCGCCTTGAAGGTGGGCTTGCGCTGCTTGATCACCTCGGCGACGCCGGTGATGGTGCCGCCGGTGCCGACGCCGGAGATCAGGATGTCGACGCCGCCATCGGTGTCGTTCCAGATCTCCTCGGCCGTGGTGTGGCGGTGCACCTCCGGGTTGGCCGGGTTCTCGAACTGCTGCGGGATGATCGCGTTCGGGATGCTCTGGACCAGCTCCTCGGCCTTGGCGATCGCGCCCTTCATGCCCTTCGGGCCTTCGGTCAGGTGCAGCTCGGCGCCCAGCAGCTTCAGCATCTTGCGCCGCTCGACCGACATGGTCTCCGGCATGGTCAGGATCAGGCGATAGCCCTTGGCCGCGGCGACGAAGGCCAGCGCGATGCCGGTGTTGCCCGAGGTCGGCTCGATCAGGGTGCTGACGCCGGGCTTGATCTTGCCCGACGCCTCCAGCGCCTCGATCATCGCCAGGCCGATGCGGTCCTTCACGCTCGACAGCGGGTTGAAGAACTCCAGCTTGGCCAGGATGTCCGCCCGGGCATCATGGGCCTCGGCCAGCTTCTTCACCCGCACCAGCGGGGTCGCGCCGATGGTGTCGAGGATCGAGTCGTAGATCTTGCCTCGGAACTCGGTCTTCCCGGCGGTGGAAGAGGACATATTACTCTCCAAGGGCGTAAATTGATTGATCAGCATTTATACGCGTCGGCCCTGGAGAAGGCCAGACGCTCGGATCGGCGCAGGAAGGCCTAGATCGAGAAGTCGACCGGCGCGGCGCGTTCCCGCGGAATGCCCTTGTCGCGGGCCTGGTTCGACAGGTCCTCGATGCTCAGGGCGTCGAGCTTCTTGACCGCCTCCTCCTGCAGCTCGGCCCAGAGGGGGCGGACGATCTCCTGCCCCAGCCGCGATCCCGGCGGCAGCGCGTCCTCGTCATCGGCCGCGGTCTCCAGCGAGCGGATGGCGCGCACGATCTCGCCGACGGTGATGCGCCGGCGCTCCCGCGCCAGGCGATAGCCGCCACGCGGCCCGCGCACCCCGGTCAGGATGTCGACCCGCACCAGCTGCTGCAGCACCTGCTCCAGATACCGGCGCGGGATGCCCTGGCGCTTGGTGATCTCGGCGCTCTGCACCGGCGTGTCGACGGCGTTGTAGGCGATGTCGAGAACCGCCTCGATCGCGAACAGCATCTTCTTCGGCAGTCGGAACATCCGTCAGGCTCCCGTTCCGGTGGATCCATAACCGCCCGTGCCGCGGGCGGTGGTGTCGAGGCTCGCGCGCTCGTCCCAGGTGACGGTCGCGTGGCGGGCCACGACCATCTGGGCGATGCGCATGCCCCGGGTGATGGCGACCGGCTCGTCGCCATGGTTGATCAGCACCACGCCGATCTCGCCCCGATAGTCGGAATCGATCGTGCCGGGCGCGTTGACGATGGTGATGCCGTGCTTGAAGGCGAGGCCGGAGCGCGGGCGCACCTGCGCCTCCCAGCCGCGCGGCAGGGCGATGGCGATGCCGGTCGGGATCATCGCCCGACGCCCGGGTGCCACCGTCACCGGCTCCGCCACCGCGGCCAGCAGGTCCAGCCCGGCCGCCCCCTCCGTGGCGGCGGCGGGCAGCGGCAGGTCGGCGCCATGCGGCAGGCGGGTGATGGCGATGGGGACGGCTTCGGTCATCGGAATGGGCTCAGGCCTTCTCGAAATGGCGGGCGATGGCCCCGGCCAGGCGGGTGCCGATATCGGCCTTGCTCAGCCGCGGCCAGGTCTCGGTGCGGTCGGCGGTGATCAGGTGCAGGATGTTCGAATCGCCGCCGAAGGCCTGGGTGCCGGGCGATACGTCATTGGCCAGGATCCAGTCGCAGCCCTTGCGGGCCAGCTTGGCCTGGGCATGGGCGATCACGTCCTCGGTCTCGGCGGCGAAGCCGACCACCAGGGCCGGCCGGTCCGGCCCGGGCGCGCTCAGAGTCGCCAGGATGTCGGGGTTCTCGGCCAGAGCCAGAGGCGGCGGGCCGCCGGCGCCCTTCTTGATCTTGTGCCCCGACGGGGCGGCGACGCGCCAGTCGGCCACGGCGGCGGCGCAGATCGCGGCATCGGCCGGCAAGGCGGCGCGGCAGGCGGCCAGCATCTCGTCGGCGGTCTCGATCGGCACGACCGCGACGCCGTGCGGCGCCGGCTCATGGGTCGGGCCGCTGATCAGCGTCACCCGCGCCCCGGCCTGGCGCAGCGCCGCGGCGATGGCGTGGCCCTGCTTGCCGGAGGAGCGGTTGGCGATGTAGCGCACCGGGTCGATCGGCTCATGCGTCGGGCCGCTGGTGACGATGACATGGCGGTCGTGCAGCGCCCCGCCGGTGCCGAAGCGGTCGAACTCCTCGAAATACGCCTCGACGGCGGCGACGATCTCCAGCGGCTCGGACATCCGGCCGGGGCCGTATTCGCCGCAGGCCATCTCGCCCGGATTCGGCCCGACCACGCGGACGCCGCGGCGCTGCAGCAGCGCCAGGTTGTCCCGCGTCGCCGGATGGTCCCACATCCGCACATTCATCGCCGGCGCCACCAGCACCGGCTTGTCGGTGGCCAAGAGGGCGGTGGTGGCCAGGTCGTCGGCCAGGCCGGCCGCCATCCGCGCCAGGATGTTGGCGGTGGCCGGCGCCACCACCAGCAGGTCTGCGTCGCGCGACAGGCGGATATGGCCCATCTCCGATTCGTCGGTCAGCGAGAACAGGTCGCGATAGACCTTGTCCTCGGTGAGGGCGGAGACGGCGAGGGGGGTGACGAACTCGGTCGCCGCCTGGGTCAGGATGCAGCGCACCCGCGCGCCCCGCTCGCGCAGCCGGCGGATCAGGTCCAGCGACTTGTAGGCGGCGATGCCGCCCGCGATGACCAGCAGGATGCGGCGGTCACGCAGCGTCAGCGTCACGGCAGGTCCTCAGGGGCGGCGGAGAGCGAATTACATCGCATGAATGTTCTTTAGGGTGCTCAGCCGGATTCGGCAAGCCCTACGATCGCCGCTTGCGACGAAATGCGCGACAGGGGCCGTGAAATCCTACCCAAAGCCTCGGTTCATCATCCAGTCGACCGCGGCGATGATGGCGTCGCTCTCGGCGGCGAGATTCGTCACCAGCGGTCCCAGGCGATCCGTCGGAACCGTAAGGAGATCCAATGTCATCAGAGAACAGGATTGGCCTTCGATCTCGAACACGGGGTGCAACTGCCCGTTCCCGGGAGAACGGCGTGCGGTTCGAGCCAGTGGGATGACAACGCGACGATCTGATTCTCGGAAGAGGCTCGACTGCAGAACGATCAGATAAGGATATCCGGCTCTTGTCGTTCCCAGATTCCGATGCACATCGAATTGCCGCATCGGTATTTAGATTTCGCAATACTCGTCCGCGGGCGTCCCAAATTGAGCCCTATGCTCGTTCCAGAACTTCATCAAGGCGTCGGTCTCCTCTTGGATCCGCCGGCGCTCGGCCTGTTCGATGGCGGTGAGGAGACCGGCCTCGGCCGCTGCAGAGACGTTGATACCCATGGCCTTCGCCCGGGCCACGAGGTCGCTGTTCATGCTGCAGTTGACGGGCTTCTTCGGAGCGTCTTCGCGATAGCGGGTGAGCATATCGTCATCCAATCGATGCGCATAACCTGACCCAAATTTATGCGCAACTCCGAGCAAATACAATCGCCGGAACCTGGATGGTCCGGTCCGAAGCCTCAGATCCGCCACCCCGTATGGATCGCCGCGATCCCGGCCGACAGGTTGGTCCAGCGCACCCGCTCCAGCCCGGCGGCCTCGATTCGCTCGGCCAGGCTCGGCTGGTCGGGGAAGCGGCGGATGCTCTCGACCAGGTAGCGGTAGCTGTCCTCGTCCTTGGCCACCACCTTTCCCATGCGCGGGATCACGGTGCGGGAATAGACGTCGTAGGCGCGGTCCAGGCCGGGCAGCACGACCTTGCTGAACTCCAGGCAGAAGAAGCGCCCGCCCGGCTTCAGCACCCGCCGCGCCTCGCGCAGCGCGTCGTCGATCCGGGTCACGTTCCTGAGGCCGAAGGAGATGGTGTAGACGTCGACCGACCGGTCGGCGACCGGCAGCGATTCGGCGTTGCCGACCATGTGCAGGATCGGCCCGACCCGGCCGCGGTCGATCGCGCGGTCGCGGCCAACCGCGACCATGCCCTCGGTCAGGTCGCAGATGATGGCGCGCCCGGTCGGCCCGGCGCGGTCGAGGAAGCGGAAGGCGATGTCGCCGGTGCCGCCGGCCACATCCAGCAGGGTCTCGCCGGGCCGGGGCCGGATCGCGGCGATGAACTGGGCCTTCCACAGCCGGTGGACGCCGCCGCTCATCAGGTCGTTCATCAGGTCGTAGCGCTGGGCCACGCTGCTGAAGACGCCGTGGACGCGGTGGGTCTTCTCCGTCGGATCGACCTCGGTGTCGCCGAACCAGCGGGATTCAGGATTATGGGGCGCGTCGCTCATGGCCGGGACCATAGCGTCCGGCGCCGGGTCGTGCCAGTGTGCCGGCCATGCCCGAGCTTCCCGAAGTCGAGACCGTTCGTCGCGGCCTGGTGCCCGTCCTGGAAGGCCAGGTGCTGGCCCGCGTCGAGCAGCGCCGCCCCGATTTGCGCTTCCCGCTGCCCGAGCGGATGGTCGAGCGGCTGACCGGCCGCCGCATCGTCCGGCTGGACCGCCGCGCCAAATACCTGCTGATCCATCTCGACGACGGCATGGTGCTCTTGATCCATCTCGGCATGTCCGGCCGGATGATGGTCAGCCAGGGCCGGCCGCAGGTCGTCAGCCCGCACGACCATGTCGTGTTCGAGACCGAGGCCGGGTCTGTCGTCACCTTCAACGACACCCGCCGCTTCGGCATGATGGACCTGGTCAGCCAGAACGCGCTGCACGCCCATAAATCGCTGGAGGCGCTGGGGCCGGAGCCGCTGTCGGACGAGTTCGACGCCGCGTATCTCGACCAGGCCCTGGCCCGCAAGATCACGCCGATCAAGGCGGCGCTGCTGGACCAGCGCGTGGTCGCCGGCCTCGGCAACATCTATGTCTGCGAGGCGCTGTGGGCGGCGCGGATCTCGCCCCGCCGGGTCGCCGCCTCGGTGGCCGGGGTGCGGGCGGCGCGGCTGGTGCCGGAGATCAAGGCCGTGCTG
Organism: Inquilinus limosus; assembly: GCF_002195995.1. Taxonomy (GTDB): domain Bacteria; phylum Pseudomonadota; class Alphaproteobacteria; order DSM-16000; family Inquilinaceae; genus Inquilinus; species Inquilinus limosus_C. The sequence continues at coordinate 71,604 of NZ_NHON01000005.1, read as the reverse complement.
CAGCGCGCCATCGAGGCCGGCGGGTCCAGCCTGCGCGACTATGTCCAGGTCGATGGCGAGCTCGGCTATTTCCAGCATTCCTGGTCGGTCTATGACCGCGAGGGCGAGCCGTGCCGCACGCCGAAATGCCGGGGCACGGTGCAGCGCCTGGTCCAGTCCGGCCGCAGCACCTTCTTCTGCCCGGTCTGCCAGCGCTGACCGGCGATGCCCATTCCGAAAGACCCGATGCGGAGGATCCCTTCATGACCGCGACCTACGAGACCATCCTGGTCGAGACCCGGGGGCGGGTCGGCCTGATCACGCTGAACCGGCCGCAGGCGCTGAACGCCCTGAACGACGCGATCTTCCGGGACCTCGCCCAGGCCCTGGCGGCCTTCGATGCCGATGACGGCGTCGGCGCCGTGGTCCTGACCGGGTCGGAGAAGGCCTTCGCCGCCGGCGCCGACATCAAGGAGATGGCGTCGAAGGACTTCATCGCCGCCTATCGCGGCAACCTGATCGAGAACTGGACCTGCATCGTCAAGCTGCGCAAGCCAATCATCGCCGCGGTGGCCGGCTATGCCCTCGGTGGCGGCTGCGAGATCGCGATGATGTGCGACTTCATCATCGCCGCCGACACGGCGAAGTTCGGCCAGCCGGAGATCAAGCTGGGCACCATTCCGGGCTCCGGCGGCACCCAGCGGCTGACCAAGCTGATCGGCCGGTCCAAGGCGATGGACCTGGTGCTGACCGGCCGGATGATGGATGCGGCGGAGGCCGAGCGGTCGGGGCTGGTCGCCCGCGTGGTGCCGGCGGCCGAGCTGCTGGCCGAGGCGGTGAAGGCGGCGGAGACCATCGCCGGCTATTCGCTGCCGATCACCATGATGGCGAAGGAGGCGGTGCACCGCGCCGACGAGACGCCGCTGGCCGAAGGCATCCTGTTCGAGCGGCGGATGTTCCACGCCACCTTCGGGACCGAGGACCGGCGCGAGGGCATGGCCGCCTTCGCCGAGAAGCGTCCGCCGCAGTTCAAGCACCGCTGACCCGAACGAAAACGGCGGGCCCGGGGCCCGCCGTCTTCACGTCATGCAGCGATCTCGCTCAGTCGCGGCCGGGGCCGACGGCCCAGGCGCCAGGGCCGAAGGCGGTGACCATCAGCAGGCCGCCGGCGATGGCGAGGTTCTTCATCGCCATCAGCTGGTTCATCTGCATCTCGGCGTCGGCCATGGTCCAGAAGTGGTGGACGATGACGATGGTCAGCAGCGTGAAGCCGGCCATGATGAAGGCGGCCAGGCGCGAGAACAGGCCGAGGATCAGGAGGATGCCGCCGCCGAGCTCGACCAGGATGGTCAGCGCGGCGAAGAGCTGCGGCACCGGCAGGCCGTTGGAGGCGACGTAGCCGACCGTCCCTTCGAAGCCGGTCAGCTTGGCCCAGCCGGACATGACGAACAGGACGGCGAGGAAGATGCGGGCGAAGAAGGCGAAGAAGGAAGAGAAGGCCGACATTTCACCATCCGGGCAAGTGATTCGATGCGGGCACTATGACATCAACCGCCCGGCCCGGATGGAGAAATCTTTATAAACAGTGTGTTGACGGACCGCCCGTCTCAGGTCCTGACCTCGAAGCCGGCGCCGGTCGCGAACTTCCACAGGTTGCGGTAGCCAAGACGGGCATAGGTCAGCGGATGCGCCTTGGCCGGGTCCTGCTCGGCCTCTACCACCATCCAGCCGCTGTAGCTCTTCGGCAGGGCGTCGAAGATGCGCGGGAAGTCGACCATGCCGTCGCCCGGCACGGTGAACAGCCCGCCGATAACGCCATCGAGGAAGCTCCAATCCTCGTCGCGCACCGTCTGCAGCACGTCGCGGCGGACATCCTTGGCGTGGACGTGGTTGATCCGGCTGGCATAGCGCCTGGCCAGCGCCGCCGCGTCGCCGCCGGCCACGGTCATGTGGCCGGAATCGAGCAGCAGCCCGACCGACAGGCCGGTGTGCTGCATCAGCAGGTCGACCTCGGCCTCGCTCTGCACCAGCGTGCCCATGTGATGGTGATAGGCCAGCCGGACGCCGCGCTTGGCCATGTGGTCGCCGACGGCCGTGAGCTTGCGGCCGAACTCCGGCCACGCATCCTCCGGCAGGGTCGGGCGCTGGGTCAGCGGCGTGCCGCGGTCGCCGTGGACAGCGCCGGAGGTGTCGCAGAACACCATGACCTTGCAGCCGAGCGCGGCGAGCAGGGCCAGGTGCGGCTCCATCGCCGCGATCTCCTCCTCGACCGAGCGGTCGAGGAGGTTGGCGCTGTACCAGCCGGAGATCAGGGACAGGCGGTGCGCCTCCAGGATCGGCCGCAGGGCGTCGGCCTGGCGCGGGAACTTGTTGCCCAGCTCGATGCCGGTGAAGCCGGCCTCGCGCGCCTCGAACAGGCAGGTCTCGAGCGGCGTCTCGCCGCCCAGCTCCGGCAGGTCGTCGTTGCTCCAGGCGATCGGGTTGGTGCCGAGGGTGACGGTCATCGCGGCGGTCTCGTGCGGTCGGTGGGTGGATGGATCAAGCGGAGCGCCCAGTGACGGGATGCCCGGCCAACTGGTCTTCGTAGCCGGCGCGGGCCCGGCGCACCTGGTCGCGGTCGGAGACTTCGGGGACGGCGACGTCCCACCAGGCGCCGCCGGCCTCGGTCGTCACCACCGGGTCGGTGTCGATGACGATGACGCTGGTCTGGTCGGTGGCCTTGGCGCGCAGCAGCGCCCCCTCAAGCTCGGCGATGCCGGCCACCTTCTCCGACGCTGCGCCCATGCTGGCGGCGTGCAGGGCGAAGTCGATCGGCTGGGCGCCGTCGATGTCGCGGAACAGGTTGTTGAAGGAGGCGCCGCCGGTGGCGTTCTGCAGCCGGTTGATGCAGCCGAAGCCGCGATTGTCGAGCACGACGATATTGAGCTTCACGCCCTGTTGCACGGCCGTCGCGATCTCGGAGTTCATCATCATGTAGCTGCCGTCGCCGACCAGGACATAGACCTCGCGGTCCGGCCGGGCCAGCTTGACCCCGAGGCCGCCGGCGATCTCGTAGCCCATGCAGGAATAGCCGTATTCCAGGTGGTAGCCGCCCGGCGCGTCGGTGCGCCACAGCTTGTGCAACTCGCCCGGCAGGCCGCCGGCGGCGCAGACCACGATGGCGCCGCGCCCGGCCCCCCGGTTGACCGCGCCCAGCACCTGGGCGTCGGAGGGCAGGCGGGCATTGCTGGCGGCGGTGGCACGGTCGACCGACGCGGTCCACTCCGCGATCAGCCCCTTCGTCCGGTCGGACTGGGCCTTTGGCGCGGTCCAGGAGCCCAGCGCCTCGGACAACGCGTCGAGGCCGCGGCGCGCGTCGGCCACCAGCGGCAGGGCGCCGTGCTTGCCGGCGTCGAACACGGCGGCGTTCAGCTGGATCAGCGTCCGCCCCGGCGCACGGAACAGGGCGCGCGAGCCGGTGGTGAAGTCCTGCAGCCTCGTCCCGACCGCCAGCACGACATCGGCATCGACGGCCAGGGCGTTGGCGGCGCTGGAGCCGGTGACGCCGATCGAGCCGGCATTGGCCGGGTGGTTCCAGGCCAGGCTGCCCTTGCCGGCCTGGGTCTCGGCCACCGGCAGGCCGTGGCGCTCGGCGAAGCCGGCCAGGGCCTTCTCGGCACCGGAATAGAGAACACCGCTGCCGGCGATCACCAGCGGCCGTTCGGCCTTGCGCAGCGCCGCGACGGCCTGGGCCAACTCGGCCTCGTCCGGACCGGGGCGGCGGATGCGGTGGATCTGGTCCTCGAAGAACCAGGCGGGGAAGTCATAGGCCTCGGCCTGCACATCCTGGCACAGGGCCAGGGTCACCGGCCCGCATTCGGCCGGGTCGGTCAGCACCGCCAAGGCGCGGGGCAGGGCGGTCAGGATCTGCTCCGGCCGGGTGATCCGGTCGAAATAGCGCGACACCGGGCGGAAGCAGTCATTGGCGCTGACCGTGCCGTCGCCGAAATCCTCGACCTGCTGCAGCACCGGGTCGGGCCGGCGGCTGGCATAGACGTCGCCGGGCAGCAGCAGCACCGGCAGCCGGTCGACATGGGCCAGCGCCGCGGCGGTGATCAGATTGGTGGCGCCGGGCCCGATCGACGTGGTGACGGCCATCATCCGGCGCCGGAACTTCGCCTTGGCATAGGCGACCGCGGACAGGGCCATCGCCTGCTCGTTATGCGCCCGCAGCGTCGGCAGCTCCTCGCGATGGGCGTACAGGGCCTCGCCCATGCCGGCGACGTTGCCGTGGCCGAAGATCGCCCAGCAGCCGGCGAACAGGCGCTCGCGGCTGCCGTCCTCGGCCTCGATCCACTGCGCGGCGAGGTGGCGCACCAGGGCCTGCGCCATGGTCAAACGCACGGTTCCCATCCCTATCGCTCCTTCAAGCCGCAGCCTGGGCCGCGGCGCGGGCATTCTCCCAGGCGGCGATCAGGCTGCCATAGCTGGCGGCCATCCGTCTCACCGCTTCGTCATCGTCGATGCGCCCGGCGATCCAGTCCTCGGCGGCGCGGCCGAAGATGGTGCGGCCGACCGCGAAGCCGCGGCACCAGGGCTGGCGCGCGGCCAAAGTGAAGGCGGCCATCAGTTCCTCCTCCGGCGCCTCCAGCCCCAGCAGCACCACGCCGCGGCAATGCGGGTCGCGCCGGGCGATCACCTCCTGGATCGCCGCCCAGGCGGCCTCCGAGGGCGGGGGCGGCAGCTTCCACCAGTCCGGATGGATGCCGATGCCGTAGAGATGGTCCAGCGCCCGGGCCACGGTGCGGTCGTCGGCCGGCATCGATTTGGGCGGGATCACCTCGATCAGCAGCTCGTGCCGGGTGGCGCGGCTGGCGTCGAATAGGGCCAGCAGCTGGCGGTCCTGCGCGGCCCGGATCTCCGGCGGGTCGTCCGGGTGATACTGCACCAGGCACTTCACCACATGCTCCAGCGGCCATTCGCGCAGGGTGACGCCGACATCCGGCCCGCCCTCGAAGCGCAGCGGGCGCGACCCCGGCAGCTCGATCGGCCGGCCGATCCAGGCGCCGGTGCCGGCGGCGGCGAACAGCGCCTCGCTGCCCAGCCGCCCGTCGATCAGCACGCCGAAGCCGGGCCGGTCGCCATGCGCCTGCTTCGCCGCCTGCCAGGCCAGCAACTTGAAGTCGCCGATCCGCTCCGGGTCCACTCCGTGGCGCGCCACCATCTCCTCCAGCTGAGACCGGTGGTCGAAGGCCATGGCGTGGACCTCGGGCCAGTCGCGGATCCGGGTCGTCGCCCAATGCACCTGGTTCAGGGCCGGGTCCTCGCGCAGCCGGTGATGGGCGCTGCCCTCGGCCAGGAACTGCGACAGCTCTGCCCAGCTCGGATAGGACGGGGCGCAGCCATGCCGCGACACGGCGAAGGCGCCGCAGGCATTGGCATAGCGGCAGGCGGCCTCGACCGGCTCGTCGCGCAGCCAGCCGCGCAGGAAGCCGGCCATGAAGCCGTCGCCGGCGCCCAGCACGTTGTAGACCTCGACCGGGAAGCCGGGGCCCTTCACCCCCTGCTCGATATCGTCCGGGATCGCGCCCGGGAACACGACGCAGCCCATCGGCCCGCGCTTGACCACGATGGTCGCGGCACTCAGCTCGCGGATCCGGCGCAGCGCCGCCAGCGTGTCGGTGGCGCCGCCGGCGATGTGGATCTCCTCCTCGGTGCCGACGATCAGGTCGCAGTCCGGCAGGATCGCCTGCAGATGGGCGCTGACCGCCGAACTCTCGACGAAGCGCTCCTCGCCCAGCCCGTGGCCGGTCAGGGCCCACAGCACCGGGCGGTAATCGATGTCCAGCGCCACCTTGCGGCCATGGGCATGGGCCAGCCGCATCGCCTTCCGGCTCATCGCCGCGACGCCGGGGGTGGAGAAATGGGTGCCGGTGACCACCACGGCCCGGGCCGAGGCGATGAAGGCCTCGTCGATGTCGTCCTCGGACAGCGCCATGTCGGCGCAATCCTCGCGGTAGAAGATCAGCGGGAAGGTGTGGCGGTCGCGGATGCCGAGGATCACCAGCGCGGTCAGCCGCTTCTTGTCGGTGATGACATGGCTGGTGTCGACGCCCTCCGCCGCCAGCTGCTCGCGGATGAAGCGGCCCATATGCTCGTCGCCGACCCGGGTCAGCAGGGCGGTGCGCAGGCCAAGGCGGGCGCCGCCGACCGAGATGTTGGTCGGGCAGCCGCCGACATATTTGGCGAAGGAGGCCATGTCCTCCAGCCGGCCGCCGACCTGCTCGCCATAGAGGTCGACCGAGGACCGGCCGATGCAGATCACGTCGAGAGTCGGCTCAGCCATGACGCGAGACTCCCTCCGGGCGCCAGAACCCGGCCGTCTCGTCCATGGTCCAGCGATGCTCCTCGGTGAACTCCGGCACGGTGTAGGGATTGCCGGGCAGGTGCCGGATCACCCAGGCGTAGTACATGCCGTAGCCGGGCGCCGCGCATTGCGCGTGGTCGAAGCCGTCGAAGATCTTGATGGTGTCGTTGGCGCGCACCTTCAGCACCGTCTCGCCGAGCTCGGCATGGCCGTAGCCGCGCGGATCGGTGAAGCGGTAGTGGTAGATCTCCGGCTGCGGGTGGTGGTGCGGCGGATAGCTCGACCAGCGGCCGGGGAAGGTCACCACCTCGCCCAGCACCAGCTCGGCGTTCGGGTCGCTGTTGCGCAGGTCGAAGATGGTGCGGACGTAGCGGTAGCAGGCCCCGTCGACCTGGCCTTTGCCGCGGTGCTCGTTCGGCACGTCCGCCGGCCCGAAGACGCGGGACGGGAAGGGCTTGGCGTTCTTCGTCTCGTAGACGGTGAACTCGGCCTCGGTCTCGGCGGTCAGGCGCACCCGGGCGCCGGCGGCGACATGCACGGCGCTGGCCGATTCATCGAACAGCGAGGCGCGGGAGAAGCGGACCGATTGGTTGTCGACGGTCACCTCGGCGGTGCCGGACATCAGCAGCCAGGCGGTCTCGTTCGCGGTCTCGACCTCGCGGCTCTCGCCCGGCGCCAGCTTCAGCACGGAAACGGCGATGCCGGTGTCGTCCTCGGGCTCGTCGAAGCGGGTGATCTGCGTCAGCCCCGGGCCGAAGCCGCCGCGGTGGCCGGTCAGATGGCGGGTCATGGGCTGGTCCTCCCGAACGCTATTTCAGTCAAATAGAACAAATATTCCATTTGACTGCAACCTCAGAATTCTGATTTTTCTGTCGCCGTCGGCCGCCGCCGGGACGATGATCCGGCGCGTCGCGAGGGAGAGGAATCCATGCTCAAGATCTGCCAGTTCGGTGCCGGACGGATCGGGAAGATCCATGCCGACAACATCGCCCGGAACCCGCGCACCCAGCTGGTGGCGGTGGTCGACGTCCACCACGAGGCGGCCGAGGCGCTGGCCAAGCAGCACGGCGCCGTGGTCGGCGACGGCCTGGCGGCACTGGACGGCGCCGATGCGGTGGTGATCGCCAGTTCGACCGACACCCATGCCGACCTGATCGAGGCCGCGGCCAAGGCCGGTAAGGCGATCTTCTGCGAGAAGCCGATCGACCTCGACAGCGCCCGGGTCGAGGGCTGCCTCGACATCGTCGCCCAGGCCGGCGTGCCGCTGGCGCTGGGCTTCAACCGCCGGTTCGACCCGAGCTTCGAGGCGGTCCATGCCGGCATCGCCGAGGGCCGCATCGGCAAGGTCGAGCTGGTGGCCATCACCAGCCGCGACCCGGGCCCGCCGCCGGCCAGCTACATCCGCGTCTCCGGCGGGCTGTTCCGGGACATGATGATCCACGACTTCGACATCGCCCGCTGGCTGCTGGACGAGGAGCCGGTGGAGATCTACGCCACTGCCAGCAACCTGGTGGACCCGGCGATCGGCGCCGAGGGCGACGTCGACACTGCGGTGGTGACGCTGAAGACCGCGGGCGGCTCTATCGCCCAGATCTCGAACAGCCGCCGCGCCGTCTACGGTTACGACCAGCGGGTCGAGGCCTTCGGGTCGCTCGGCATGCTGCGGGCTGAGAATCGCGCCGCGACCACGGTGGAATATGCCGGTGCCGACGGGGTGGTGCGCGACAAGCCGCTGCATTTCTTCCTGGAACGCTACGCCGAAGCCTATCGGCGCGAGCTCGACGACTTCATCGACGCGGTGCTGGAGGGGCGGGCGCCCCGGGCCGGGGGAGAGGACGGGAAGCGGGCGCTGCTGCTCGCCGACGCGGCCTGGGAATCGGCCAAGACCGGCGCTCCGGTGCGGCTGTCACGCTGAGTCAGCCTCGATTTGTCGTGCGAAAGATTCTCTCCGATGTCGGCGGAACGCCTATGGTCAAGGCGCGCGGCCTGAGGTTATAGTCCACGCGGGTGTCTTCTGTAGGCTCGGCTGAGGGGTATGGAGACGATCGTCGCCCGCGCGTGGCCAACCACACGCGGGCTGGTTGTCTCAGGTAACGAATGGTCGTCTCGACAAAAACGTTCAGACCGTCCAGCACCGGCTTGTCGTCGGTTGCGAGCGGACAGATTCTGGTTTCCGCTCGCGGAAGCCGCACCCTTGGTCCTGGTGCAGCACTTTCTCTTGGAGTTTCAGTTCAATGATGAACCGACGTCATCCGCCGCGCGTCGGAGGCGGCGAATATCGCCGTGACGTGACGGCAGTGGTCAAGTGGTTCAACCCGACGAAGGGCTTCGGCTTCGTCCAGGTGACGGACGGTTCGCCGGATGCGTTCCTGCACGCCTCGGTCGTGGAACAGTCCGGCCATCGCGAGATGTATGAGGGCACGAAGATCGTCTGCGACATCGCGGAAGGTCAGAAGGGCCCGCAGGTCGCGGTGATCCATCGCATCGAGGAGCTCGGCGCCCCGCCGGCCGGCGGTGGCGCCGGCGCTGGTGGCGGCTTCCGCCCGAGCCGCTTCGGTGACGGCGGTGGCCGTGGTGGCTTCGGCGGCGGTGATCGTGGCGGCTTCGGCGGCGGCGATCGCGGCGGCTTCAGCGGCCCGGCCACCGAGGTCGAGGGCACGGTGAAGTTCTTCAACGCGGAGAAGGGCTTCGGCTTCGTCACCCCGGACGACGGCGGCAAGGACGTCTATGTCGCCTCGCGCGCGCTGCAGAAGGCCGGCCTGCCGAGCCTGAACAGCGAGCAGCGGGTGCGCCTGACGGTCCGCATGGGCCAGAAGGGCCCGATGGCGGAAGCCGTCCAGCTCCTGTGACGACGGACGCGGCCCGGGGGAAACCCCGGGCCGTTGCCTTTCTTGGCTGAGCCCCGCTCCGGCCCATCCGATCGCGTGCCCCCAAGCCAAGAGATTGGCGATAAACCAGGGCCCCGCGCGAAGTTCACGCGCGAATTGCCGGCGGTCAGACGCCGGGCGCTGATCGAAGCCACGGCCCGTTGCCTGGCCGAACGCGGCCACGCGGCCACATCGGTGCGTGAGGTCTGCGCGCGTGCTGGCGTGTCCCTCGGGCTGGTGCGCCATTATTTCGGCGGCATCGACACCCTGATCGCCGAGACCTACCGATCTATCGGCAGCCATGTGGCCGAGACGCTGGCCGCAGCGCTGGACGCGGCCGACACGACGCCGGAGGCGCGGTTGCGCGCCTTCATCGATGCCAGCTTCCGGCCGCCGGTGCTGGATCCTGACCTGCTGTCGATCTGGCTGTCCTTCTGGGCGCTGGTGCGCCGCGACGAGGCGATCCGCCGGATCCACCGCGACGTCTACGCCGCCTATCGCCGCCGGCTGGAGGGGCTGATCGCCGAGGCCGCCGCCGCCCGGTCGCGCCGCATCGACACGGCGCTGGCGGCGCTGGCCTTCACCGCCATGCTCGACGGGCTGTGGCTCGAGCTCTGCCTCGACCCCTCCGTGTTCACGCCGGACGACGCCGTGCGCATCGCCAATGGCTGGGTCGACGGTTTGCTCTCCGGCAACGCCATGGGGCTGGCGGACACTTAGCTCTCGCCTCGCAGCAGCGCCCGGCTGTCCCGCATCAGCCGGACGATGCGCTCGATCACCGCGCGCACCGCGGGGTGGCGGCGCTCGTCCTGGTGCAGCACCAGCCATTGCTGGTGGCGCAGCGCCTCGACCTCCTCCAGCCGCTCGATCTCCGGCTCGGTGTCGCCGACGAAGCAGGGCAGCACCGCCCGGCCGACGCCGCGGCGCAGCAGGTCCAGGATCAGCCGCGGGTCGTTGCCGCGGACCACGGTGGCGGCGGCATGCCGCTCCGCCACCCAGCGCGCCGAGGGGGTGACGGCGCCATCGCCGGTGACGCCGATCCAGCGCTCCTCCAGCCCGCCGCCGCGCCGGCCATAGACGGCGAAGGCGACGTCGCCGGTGCGCCGCCCGGCCAGCCACGGCTCTTCCGGCCGGCGGTTGCGCACGCCGATATCGGCTTGGCCGCGGGCGATGTCGAGCCGGGCATTGGCGGCGACGAAATCGATGGTCCAGGCCTCGCCGGGCGACCATAGCGCGTCGATGTGCCGGGCCAGGAACCAGGAGGTCCAGGTGCCGGCCGAGATCCGCACGGTGCGGCGCGGCGACAGCCCGTCGCGCCAGCGCTCGATGCCGGTGGCGGCGGCCTCCATCTCTTCCGCCTGGGCCAGGAACTGGCGCCCCGGCTCGGTCAGGCGGTAGCCCAGCCGTTCGCGGATGAACAGGCGCTGGTCCAGGCTGTGCTCCAGCGCCGTCATCCGCCGCCCCAGCGTGGCCGGGCTGGAGCCTGCCTGGCGGGCCGCGCCGCTCAGCCCCTCGCCGCGGGCCACGGCCAGGAACAGGCGGATGTCCTCCCAGTCGATCGCGCTTTTCATTCCTGAAAGGCTCATTGCAGCCCTGGTTGTTCCAGGTGCGGAGCATAGCCGATAGCCTGCCCTTGATTGATCGATATTCTTTTCGATCTTGAAAAGGGAGAGCGCCATGACCGACCGCACCGCGCCGCATCCGGTGATCCGCCTGTGGGACGGGCGGGAGGTGTCTCGCCTCGGTCTCGGCTGCTGGGCGATCGGCGGGCCGTTCTTCGCCGGCGACACGCCGCTGGGCTACGGCACGGTCGACGATGCGGAATCGATCGCGGCGATCCGCTGTGCCGTCGACCTCGGCATCCGGTTCTTCGACACCGCCGACGTCTATGGCGCCGGCCATTCCGAGGAAGTGCTGGGCCGGGCCCTCGAAGGCCATGACGATGTCGTGATCGCGACCAAGCTGGGCAACCGCTTCGATCCCGCGACGAAGCAGTACATTGGCAGCATCGAGGAGGGCGATCTGCGCCAGGAGGTGCTGGCCGCGGTCGACGCCTCGCGCCGCCGGCTGCGGCGCGACCGGCTGGACCTGGTGCAGCTGCATCTGAACACGCTGGCGATCGACCGGGCCGGCGAAGTGTTCGATGCACTGGACGGGCTCCGCGCCGACGGTACCGTCGGCGCCTATGGCTGGAGCACCGATTATCCGGAGCGGGCGGCGGCCCATGCCGGGCGCGACGGCTTCGTCGCCGTGCAGCATGGCATGAACCTGTTCTTCGGCGCGCCGAGCCTGTCCGCCGTGGCCGAGCGGCACGGGCTGATCTTGATCAACCGCTCGCCGCTGGCGATGGGGCTCTTGACCGGCAAGTTCGCGGCCGGGCAGGCGCTGCCGGCGGGCGACGTCCGATCGAACACCTTCGGCTGGATGGACTATTTCAAGGACGGAAGGGTGGTGCCGGACTTCGCCGAGCGGCTGGAGCGGATCCGGCACCTGCTCACGACGGATGGCCGGACCCTGGCGCAGGGCGCGCTGGCCTGGCTCTGGGCCAGGTCGCCGCGCACCCTGCCGATCCCCGGCTTCCGGTCGGTGGCGCAGGTGCGGGAGAATGTCGGCGCGCTGGAGAAGGGCCCGCTGCCGGCCGAGGCGATGGCCGAGATCGAGCGCCTGATCGACCGCCCGCCGGAGGGCGCCGCCCGGGAGCGGTGAAGGGGGAACCCTACACCACGTCATTGCGAGGAGGCGAAGCCGACGAAGCAATCCAGGGCCGGTGCGTGCGGCCCTGGATTGCTTCGCTGCGCTCGCAATGACGATGGGTAGCGTTAATCCTTCGTGCTGGCCTCCCAACTCGCATGGCTGACACCGGGCTGCTTGCCGAGCCGGGCGACCAGGGCCTCCAACTCCTTCGGGTCGACCGCGGTCGAGACCAGGGTGGCGACGATCTCGACCGATTCTTCGCCGCGCTCGATCACCTCGTCGTCGCTGGCCGGGTAGCGCGCCGCCTGCAACTGGTCCAGCAGCCGCTCGCGCACGGCCGGCATGGCGGCCGGGGTGGTGGTCACCCGCACCTCATAGGTCGCCTCCGACGCCTGCTCATTGAACGGGATGCGGTTGATGGCGTTGACCAGCGGGCGCAGCAGCGTGTTGCCGGCGATGACGAAGACGGTCAGCAGCGTCGCCTCGGCCACCATGTCGACGCCGGCGCAGGCGCCGACGGCGGCGGAGCACCACAGCGTCGCCGCGGTGTTCAGGCCGCGGACATTCATCCCCTCCTTCATGATCACGCCGGCGCCGAGGAAGCCGATGCCGGAGACGACATAGGAGATCACGCGCACCGCCTCGGCGCTGCCGGCGATGCGGGCGGCCAGGTCGACGAAGGCGGCGGCGCCGACCGCGACCAGGACGCAGGTCCTGAGGCCCGCGGTGCGCTGGCGGTACTGCCGTTCGGCGCCGATCAGCGTGCCCAGCACGAAGGCCGCCGTCAGGCTGACCACCGTGTCGAGGAAGGGGTAGAGGTCGAAGGTCTCGATGAAGCGCATCGCCGGCTCCATCTCCGGATGTTGCGTCGCGCCGCCGCTATGGCCCGCCCCGGCTGCGGCGGCAACGAAAATTGATCGCGAGGATGATTGACCGCCTCTCGGAGACTGTTATACGGTCGTATAACAAGGCGGCCTGAAGGCCGCGGGAGGCCAGCCACATGATCGAACCGATGCACCGCCGCGCCGAGGCGGGCCTGCCGGATGACGATGTCAGCCTGCCGGCCTGGCTGTATCGCGATCCGGAATTCTTCGCGGTCGAGCAGGAGGCGGTGTTCCGCACCTCCTGGCAGGTGGTCTGCCACCTGAACGACATCCCGCAGGCGGGCGACTTCCACACCTTCGAGTTCCTGGGCGAGAACGTGGTGGTGCTGCGCGGCCGCGACGGCCAGGTGCGCGCCTTCCACAATGTCTGCCGGCACCGCGCCGCGCGGCTGCTCGACGGGCCGAAGGGCCAGTGCGGCAGCCGCATCGTCTGCCCCTACCACGCCTGGACCTACGAGCATGACGGCCGGCTGATCGGCATGCCGCAGCGCTCCAGCTACGGCGATTTCGACTTCGGCACCCATGGGCTGGTGCCGGTCGAGCATGAGGTGTTCTGCGGCTTCATCTTCATCCGCCTCGCCCCCGGCACGCCGAGCGTGGCCGAGATGATGGGCGGCTATGCCGAGGAGATGCAGGCCTACCGGATCGAGGAGATGGTGCCGCTGGGCCGGGTGACGATGCGGCCGCGCGCGGTCAACTGGAAGAACGTCGCCGACAACTACTCCGACGGGCTGCACATCACCGTCGCCCATCCCGGGCTGACCCGGCTGTTCGGCCGCGGCTACGGCGTCGAGGCCCGGCCCTGGGTCGACAAGATGTGGGGCCAGCTGCAGGAGCGGCCGTCAGCCGTGCTGTCCGAGCGCGCCTACCAGCACTTCCTGCCGGAGGTGCCGCATCTGCCGCCGGAGCGGCAGCGGCTGTGGACCTATTTCAAGCTCTGGCCCAACATCGCCTTCGACATCTATCCGGACCAGATCGACTTCATGCAGTTCATCCCGGTCTCGCCGACCGAGACGATGATCCGTGAGATCGCCTATGTCCATCCGGACCACCGGCCCGAGATGAAGGCGGCGCGCTACCTGAACTGGCGGATCAACCGCCGCGTCAGCATCGAGGACAAGACGCTGATCGACCGGGTGCAGGCCGGCATGGGCTCCTCCAGCTACACCGTCGGGCCGCTGGGCACGACCGAGGTCTGCCTGCGCAGCTTCGCCCGGGCGATGCGCCGGCTGATCCCCGAGAGCCGGCTGCACCGGCCGCCGCCGGCGGGCTGGAGCCTGCGGCGCGAGGCCTCGCAGGCGCCCGCCTTCGCGGCGGAATAGACTTCAAGCTCCCCTGCCGCGACACCGCGGCAGGGGCAAACAGACAGGGGCAGGGCCGGGCGGATCTTCATGGCGAACACACAGGTCTTCGACGTCGCGATCATCGGCGGGGGCCATAACGGCCTGGTCTGCGCCGCCTATCTGGCGGCCGCCGGGCTGAAGGTGACGGTGCTGGAGCGACGCCACGTCGTCGGCGGCGCCGCGGTGACCGAGGAATTCCATCCCGGCTTCCGCAACTCCGTCGCCTCCTACACCGTCAGCCTGCTGAACCCCAAGGTGATCCGCGACCTCGATTTGCCGGGCCACGGGCTGAAAGTGGTGGAGCGGCGGCTGTCCAACTTCCTGCCGGTCGACGACCACCGCTACCTGCTGTCCGGCCCGGGCCGCACCAAGGCGGAGATCGCCCGCTTCTCGGCTCGCGACGCCGAGCGCTACGATTCCTATGGCGACCGGCTGGACGTCATCGCCGACGTGCTGCGCGACATCGTGCTGCGCACCCCGCCGAATGTCGCCTCCGGCGGCTGGTCCGGCGCGCTGCCGGAGCTGATCAAGGCCGGGTCGCTCGGCAACCGGCTGCGCAAGCTCGACATGGTGATGCGGCGCGACCTGCTGGACCTGTTCACCAAATCGGCGACCGATATCCTGGAGGGCTGGTTCGAGACGCCGGTGGTGCAGGCCCTGTTCGGCTTCGACAGCATCGTCGGCAACTATGCCAGCCCCAGCCATGCCGGCACCGGCTACGTCCTTCTGCACCACGTCTTCGGCGAGGTGAACGGCAAGAAGGGCGTGTGGGGCCATGCCATCGGCGGCATGGGCGCGATCACCCAGGCGATGGCGAAGTCGGCGGCGTCGCGCGGCGCGGTGATCCGCACCGACGCCGGGGTGCGCGAAGTGATCGTCGAGGGTGGGCGCGCCGTCGGCGTGGTGACCGAGGCTGGCGACATCGTCCGCGCCGGCTGCATCGTCTCCAACCTCAACCCCAAGCTGCTCTACGGCAAGCTGGTCGACCCGGCGGCGCTGCCGCAGGATTTCCGCGAGCGCATGGACCGGTTCAAATGCGGCTCCGCCACCTTCCGCATGAATGTGGCGCTGTCGGAGCTGCCGGACTTCACCTGCCTGCCGGGCAAGCAGCTGGCCGACCACCACACCAGCGGCATCATCTTCGGCCCCAGCCTGGACTACATGGACAAGGCCTATCTCGACGCCAGGGCCGGCGGCTGGTCGAAGACGCCGATTGTCGAGATGCTGATCCCGTCGACGCTCGACGACTCGCTGGCACCGCCGGGCCAGCACGTCGCCAGCCTGTTCTGCCAGCATTTCGACCCGAAGCTGCCGGACGGCGCCAGCTGGGACGACCATCGCGAGACGGCGGCCGACCTGATCATCGACACGGTCAATGCCTGGGCGCCGAACTTCAAGGCCTCGGTGCTGGGCCGCCAGATCAACAGCCCGCGGGATCTCGAGCGCACCTTCGGGCTGATCGGCGGCGACATCTTCCACGGCGCGCTGTCGCTGGACCAGATCTTCTCGGCCCGGCCGGTGCTGGGCCATGGCGACTACCGGGCGCCGGTGCCGGGCCTCTACATGTGCGGGTCGGGCACCCACCCGGGCGGCGGCGTCACCGGGGCGCCGGGCCACAATGCGGCGCGCGAGATCCTGGCGGATTTCAAGCGACGCCGCCTGAAGCGCGCGGCATGATCGTGCTCCCATCCGCAGGCGGAGCAGGGCAAGAATGGATCGTTCCTGGGAACTGATTCCCGGCGACATGCCGGGTCTCGAATGGCGGATTCCGGTGCTGCGCTTCCGCGGCCGTGGCGGCGGACCCTCCGCCTATCTCCAGGCCGCGCTCCACGCCGAGGAACTGCCCGGCGTCATCGCCCTCGACGCGCTCTGCGCCAGGCTGCGCCGGGCCGAGGCGGCGGGCGACATCCGCGGCGACATCACCATCGTGCCCTGGGCCAACCCGATCGGGCAGCAGCAATGGCTGCATGGCAGCGGCCAGGGGCGGTACGAGTTCGACAGCCGGGTCAACTTCAATCGCGGCTTCCCGCAGCTGGAACGGCCCGACCCGTCGCTGCTGCCGGGCGACGACGCCGTGCAGACCGCGGCCCAGCGGCTGAAGGCCCGGCTGCTGCGCCTGGCGCTGCCGTCGGAGATCGTGCTCGACCTGCATTGCGACGATGAATCGCCGCTGTACCTCTACATCCCCGCGGCGCTGTGGCCGGCGATGACCGACCTCGCCACGGCGATGCGGGCCGACACCGTGCTGTTGTGGGACGGCGATGGCGGCGGCGCCTTCGACAGCGCCTGCCTGGAGCCCTGGCTGCGCATCGGCGAGCTGGCCGGGCGCGCCGTGTCGACGGTCGAGCTGCGCGGCATGGCCGATGTCGATGCCGGCCTGGCCGACAGCGACGCCGACGGGCTGTTCCGCTTCCTGGCCGGCCGCGGCGTGGTCGCCGGCGATGCCGGGCCGCGGGCCGGTTGGTCCGGCCCGGCCGTGCCGCTCGACTGGGTCGAGATGATCAAGGCGCCGGCGGGCGGCGCCATCTCCTTCGCCCGCAAACCGGGCGACCGGGTCGAGGCCGGCGACCTGCTGGCGACGATCCTGGTCCGGCCGGGGGAGGAGGGCGGCGGGGTGCCGGTCCTGGCGCCGCAGGCCGGCGTGGTGATGACCCGCCGCGCCCATCGCCGCACCCGCCCGGGCGACGACCTGATGAAGCTGGTCTGCCGGTCGCCCAGCGCGACCGCCAGGCCCGGGCCCCTCGAACCCTGAGGGGCCGTTACCGTCGAACGAAGAAACAGGGAGCGCAGACCATGAACCGACCGATCCTTGCCGCCTGCCTGGCGATCGCCGCCCTGGCCGGCCTCGCCGCCCCCGCCCCGGCGCAGGATGTGGTGCGCATCGGCACCACGCCGGAATCCTACCCGCCCTTCACCTGGGTCGACGCCCAGGGCAAGCTGAACGGCTTCGAGATCGAGATCGCCGACGCCCTCTGCGCCCAGATGCAGGTCAAGTGCGAATGGGTGCTGCAGAGCTGGGACGGCATCATCCCGGCGCTGCAGGAGAAGAAGTTCGACGCCATCATCGCCTCGATGGGCATCACCGCGGAGCGTAAGCAGGTCGTCGACTTCAGCGAGAAGTACTACGATTCGCCGGCGATCTTCATCGGCCCGAAGAGCGAGACGATCGACATCTCGCCGGAGGGGCTGGAAGGCAAGACCGTCGGCGTCCAGGTCTCGACCATCCACGCCAACTACATCGAAGCGAAGTACAAGGGCATCGTCACGATCAAGACCTATGACACGCAGGAGAACGCCAATCTCGACCTGATCGCCGGGCGCGTCGACCTGCTGCTGGCGGATTCCGTGGCGCTGACCGACGGCTTCCTGAAATCGCCCGAGGGCGCGGATTTCGAGGTCAAGGGCCAGCCGATCCGCGACCCGCTGCTGGGCGACGGGTCCGGCATCGCGGTGCGCAAGGGCGACCCGCTGGCGGCGAAGTTCTCCGAGGCGATCAAGGCGATCCGCGCCAACGGCGTCTACAAGAAGATCAACGACAAGTATTTCAGCTTCGACATCTACGGCTGAGGCCGCGGGGATGGACGACCTCGCCGCCCTGCTGGGCTTCGGGGAGAAGGGGTGGGGCGCGCAGCTCCTGGCCGGGGCGGTGGTGACGGTCGAGATCGCCATCGCCTCCTACCTGGTCGGGCTTCTGCTCAGTCTGCTCGGGGCCTGGGCCAAGCTGGCCGGGCCCCGGCCGCTCCGCGCGCTCGGCAATGCCTACACCACCATCATCCGCGGCGTGCCGGACATCCTGATCATCCTCTTGGTCTATTACGGCGGCAGCGGTGCCCTGCGCGCCCTGATCGGACTGGTGGTGCCGGGAGTGACGGTCGAGATCGACGCCTTCGCCGCGGCCGTCGCCTCGCTCGGCTTCGTCTCCGGCGCCTATGCCACCGAGGTGTTCCGCGGCGCCATCCTGGCGGTGCCGTCCGGGCAGGTCGAGGCGGCCAAATCCCTCGCTTTGCCGCCGCGGGTGATGTTCTTCCGCGTGGTGCTGCCCCAGGCGATGCGCTTCGCCCTGCCGGCGCTGGGCAATCTCTGGGTCGTGGTGCTGAAGGACAGCGCGCTGATCAGCGTGGTCGGCATCCGCGACCTGCTGGGCAGCGCCGCCACCGCCGCCGCCACGACGCGCATGCCCTTCACCTTCTACGCCGTGGTGGCCGTGATCTTCCTGCTGATGACCATAGCCTCGGTCGGGCTGTTCCAGCTGGCCGAGCGCGCCTATGGCCGCGGCTTCCAGGGGCGCTGAGCGATGGATCTCGACTTCGTCCAGCGCATCGTCGGCAACCTGCTGAACGGCGTCGTCGTCACCATCATCCTGGTGGCGGCGTCGATGGTCTGCGGCAACGCGATGGCGGTGCCGGTGGCGCTGGCCCGGGTGTCGCGGCGCTGGTGGCTGAAGGCGCCGGCCTTCCTGTTCATCCTGTGCATCCGCGGCACACCGCTGATCGTGCAGATGTTCATGATCTACTACGGCCTGGCGCAGTTCCCGGCGGTGCGGCACAGCGTGCTGTGGCCGATCCTGCGCGAGCCGATGTGGTGCGCGGTGATCTCGCTCAGCATCAGCACCGCCGCCTATTCCGGCGAGGTGCTGCGCGGCGCCATCCAGGCGGTGCCGCGAGGGGAGGTCGAGGCCGCGCGCTCGGTCGGCATGCGTCGCGGCCTGATGATGCGCCGGATCGTGCTGCCGATCGCCCTGCGCCAGAGCCTGCCGGTCTTCGCCAACGAGACGGTGCTGCTGCTCAAGGCCAGCGCCATCGTCTTCACCATCACCGTGCGCGACCTGATGGGCGAGGCCAACATCATCCGGGCGCAGACCTTCCGCACCTATGAGCCGCTGATCACCGCGGCGGTGATGTATCTGGTGCTGACCTGGCTGATCGTCCGCGGCTTCGCCTGGCTCGAGGCGCGGCTCGGCACCCACCGGCGGGCGGTGTCCGCCGCGGCGCCCGGGCGCCTTGCGCCCGCCCCGGCGACCGTGCCGCTCGACGCTCGCTGATCCCTGTACGGCGCGGCGGCCCGGGATTAGGCTGCCCATGGGCGGACGTCCGGAAGAGGCGCCGCCCCCGCGCCACAGGGAGACCGAACATGCGTCTGCGCAGCATCGTCCTGGCCGTCGCCGCCATGGGCGTCCTGTCCTCCAGCCCGGCCTTCGCCGGCGCCGTACTGGACCGGATCATGCAGAACAAGAAGATGGTGATGTCGACGGATCCGGAGTACCCGCCGCAATCCTCGCTCAACGCCAGCAACAAGTTCGAAGGCTTCGACATCGATGTCGGCACCGAGATCGCCAAGCGCCTCGGCGTCTCGATCGAATTCGTCACCCCGGGGTGGGAGACCATCGTGTCCGGCAAATGGGCTGGGCGCTGGGACGTCTCGGTCGGGTCGATGACGCCGACCAAGGCGCGGGCCGAGGTGCTCGACTTCCCGGCGATCTACTACTACACGCCGGCCGCGCTGGCGGTGAACTCGGCCAACACCACGATCAAGACGCCGGCCGACGCCTCGGGCAAGAAGATCGGCGTGGGCGCCGCCACGACCTATGAGAACTACCTGCGCGGCGACCTGGTGATCGACGCCACCGGCGCCCCGAAATTCCAGTTCGTGGTCAAGGACGCCAAGATCCAGTCCTATGACACCGATGTGCCGGCGCTGGACGACTTGCGGCTGGGCGACGGCACCCGGCTCGACGCGGCGATGACGGCGCTGCCGACGATCCAGGGCGCGATCAAGAACGGCTACCCGATCAAGGTGGTGGGCGAGCCGCTGTACTATGAGCCGCTGGCGGTGGCGATCGAGAAGGGCGATCCGGAGCTGCACGCCAAGATCGCCGAGATCGTCAAGGCGATGCAGGATGACGGCACGCTCGGCAAGCTGTCGGAGAAATGGTACGGGGTCGACCTGACCAAGCCCGCGGCCTAGCCCTCGGCTAGCGGGGTGCTTCGCCTGTTCGAGGCCCTGGCGCGGCCGCTACTGCTGCGCGGGCTTTTGTTCCTGCTCTCCGCCGCCGTGCTGGCCGGCTTCGACTATTCGGGGCTGGTCGCGCGGCTGGGGGCGGTGGTGCCGGCCCTGGCCCTGCCGGCCGGCCAGGCGGCGGGGCCCTGGCTGGTCATTGCCCTCCTGGCCGCGCTGGTGGTGCTGAACTTCTGGCTCTTGTCCCACCTGCCGTTCCGGGCCCAGGTGACGGTGATCTGGGTCGAGCTGCTGGGCCTGTTCGCCGCCTTCTGCTGGAGCTTCAGCCTCAGCTATTCCTTCATGCTCGACCGGGCGCCGATCCTGCTCGGCTTCGAGCTGCGCGACGGCTTCATCCAGGGTGCGGCGCTGACGCTGTTCATCTGCGCCGTCTCGATCGCCATCTCGACCGTCATCGCCCTGGCCGCGGCCCTGGCCCGGCTGTCGGACAGCGGCCCGGCCTTCGGCGTCGCCACCTTCTACACCTCCTTCTTCCGCGGCACGCCGCTCCTGCTGCAGACCATGCTGATCTATCTCGGCCTGCCGCAGCTCGGCCTGGTGATCGACGCCATCCCGGCCGGCATCATCGCCCTGTCGCTGTGCTACGGCGCCTACATGGCCGAGATCTTCCGCGCCGGCATCCTGGCGGTGCCGCGCGGCCAGACCGAGGCGGCGCTGTCGCTGGGGCTGAAGCCGGCCGAGGTGACCTGGCTGGTGGTGTTGCCGCAGGCGATGCGGCTGATCATCCCGCCCACCGGCAACCAGTTCATCGCCATGCTCAAGGACTCGTCCCTGGTCTCGGTGATGGGGGTGTGGGAGATCATGTTCCTGGCCCGCACCCATGGCCGGGCCGAGTTCAAATACATGGAGATGCTGATCGTCGCCGCGCTGATCTACTGGGCGATGTCGGCCGTGTTCGAGCTGGTCCAGGCGCGGATCGAGAAGCGCTTCGGCAAGGGCGTCTCGGCCCGCTGAGTCGGGCCGGCATTTGCCATACAAGTTATATCCAATTGGTTACATCCGGTCGCGCCACGAGGCGGCGCTTGGCTCAGCCATTCCTGATTTGACTTCCCGCGCTGCCGCTCAATAATAAGTAACCAAACGGTTATAACGTGGCGGCCGAACGCCGCTGTGCCAGGGGAGGCAAACAATGAAGGCTTTCAACCGCCGTTCGTTCCTGCAGGGATCGCTTCTCGCCGGGGCCGCCGCAGGGGCGACGCTGTCCTTCGGCGCCGGCCGGGCCATGGCCGCGGAGACGCGGCTGCGCATGACCTGGTGGGGATCGCAGGAGCGCGCCAAGCGCACCCAGGGCGTGGCCGATCTCTACAAGCAGAAGGCCCCCGACGTCGCCATCGTCGGCGAGCCGCTCGCCGGCGATGCCTATTGGACCAAGCTGTCGACGCAGATGGCGGGGCGCAACGTCTCCGACATCTTCCAGCTCGAGCCCAGCACCGTTTCCGACTACTCGAAGCGCGGCGCCTGCATGGCGCTGGACCCGTTCATCCCCAAGCCGCTCGACGTCGAGGCCTTCGGCGCCAAGATGCTCGACCTGTGCCGGGTCGACGGCAAGATCTACGGCGTCGGGCTGGGGCTGAACTCCTTCTCGATGTTCTACGACACCACGGTCTTCGCCAAGGCCGGCATCCCGGTGCCGACGCCGGACACGACCTGGACCCAGTTCGCCGAGCTGGCGGCCGAGCTGACCAAGGCGGCCGGCAAGGACCAGCTCTGGGGCGCGCCCTACGGCGCCCGCTACGCCTATGTGCTCGACGTCTGGCTGCGCCAGCGCGGCAAGACCCTGTTCTCGCCGGAAGGGTCGATCGGCTTCGGCGTCGAGGACGCCAAGGAGTGGTACGCCTATTGGGAGGACCTGCGGGCGAAGAACATCTGCACCTCGGCCGACCTGCAGACCCAGGACCAGAACACCATCGAGACCAACCCGCTGACCCGCGGCAACTCGGTGATGGGCTTCACCTATTCCAACCAGCTGATCGGCTACCAGGCGATGATGCCGAACAAGCTGGGCATCACCATGGTGCCCCAGGCCGGCGGCGGCGCCCCGTCCGGCCATTACTACCGGCCGGCGCTGATCTGGAGCATTGGCGCCACCTCGAAGAACGGCGAGGCCGCGGCGGCCTTCATCAACTTCTTCGTCAACGACGTCGAGGCCGGGAAGATCCTGGGTGTCGAGCGCGGCGTGCCGATGTCGCCCAAGGTGCGTGATGCGATCCTGCCGCTCCTGAACGAGACCGAGCGGGCCACGGTCGACTACGTCAACCTGCTGGCCGACAAGGTCAGCGCCTATCCGCCGCCGGCGCCGGTCGGGTCGCAGCAATTCGACCGCGATGTCGTGCGCAAGGTGGCGGACCAGCTGGCCTTCGGCCAGCTGTCGGTCGCCGATGCGGCGCAGCAGCTGGTGGAGCAGGGGACGGCGACGCTGCGACCGAAGTAACCGGAGGGGGAGCGCATGACCGATCGGATCCGTCTGAACCGTCGATCGCTGTTGCACGGCTCGCTGGCCGCGACCGCGGCCTTCACCTTCGGCCCGGGGATCGCCCGGGCCGAAGGGACCCGGCTGCGCCTGGCCTGGTGGGGGTCACAGGACCGCACCAGGCGCACCCAGGCGGTGATCGACCTGTACCAGCAGAAGGCGCCGGGGGTCAGCATCGTCGGCGAGGCGATCAGTGGCAGCGCCTACTGGACCAAGCTGTCGACCCAGATGGCCGGCCGCAACATCTCCGACGTCTACCAGCTCGAGCCGCGCACCATCTCCGATTATTCCGGCCGCGGCGCCTGCATGGCGCTGGACCCGTTCCTGTCGCAGACGCTGAAGGTCGACGACTTCGACCCCGGAACCGTCGATCTGTGCCGGATCGGCGGCAAGGTCTGGGGCATCGCCCTCGGACTGAACTCCTTCTCGCTGTTCTATGACACCACGGTCTTCGCCAAGGCCGGCCTGCCGCCGCCGACGGCGGAGACGACGTGGGCGCAATATGCCGACCTGTCGGTGGAGCTGACCAAGGCCCTGAGCCGCGACCATTTCTGGGGCTCCTCCTACGGTGCCCGCTATTCCTATGTGCTCGACGTCTGGCTGCGCCAGCGCGGCAAGACCCTGTACTCCGAGGACGGGCAGCTCGGCTTCGGCGTCGAGGACGCCCAGGAGTGGTATGCCTATTGGGAGGATCTGCGGGTGCGCGGCGGCTGTGTCGGCGGCGACATCCAGACCCAGGATCAGAGCATCATCGAGACCAACCCGCTCAGCCGTGGCTACTCGGCGATGGGCTTCACCTATTCCAACCAGCTGGTCGGCTACCAGGCGATGATGCCGAACAAGCTCGGCATCACCATGGTGCCCCAGGCCGGCGGCGGCGGCCCGTCCGGCCATTACTACCGGCCGGCGCTGATCTGGAGCATCGGCTCGACCTCGAAGAACGGCGAGGCGGCAGCCGCCTTCATCGACTTCTTCGTCAACGACCTGGAGGCCGGCAAGATCCTCGGCGTCGAGCGCGGGGTGCCGCCGTCGCGCAAGGTGCGGGAGGCGATCCTGCCGACGCTGAACGAGACCGAGCGCGCCTCGGTCGAGTACGTCAATGCGCTGGCGGGCAAGGTCGGGGCCTACCAGGCGCCGCCGCCGATCGGGTCGCAGGAGTTCGGCGACCATCTCGGCATCACCACCGATCAGCTCGCCTTCGGCCAGCTGTCGATCGACGACGCGGCGAAGCAGCTGGTGGAGCAGGGCAACGTCCTGATGCGCCGGCGGTGATGGCCGCCGGTTCCGGAGCTTGAGAGGATGCCGATGAAACGCGCCATGATCGTCTGGGGCGGCTGGGAGGGGCATGAGCCCGAGCCCGGAGCCGCCTATGTCGCCGCGATGCTGCGGGACGAGGGCTTCGAGGTCCGGGTCGAGGGCGACATCAATGCCTTCGCCGACCCGGCGGTGCGCGAGATGGACCTGATCGTGCCGTGCATCACCCGCGCCGCCATCGCCAAGGAGCCGCTGGACAACCTGCTCGCGGCCGTCCAGGGCGGCACGGGGATCGCCGGCTACCATGGCGGCCTGGCCGGGTCGTTCCGCGAGGCTGTGGGCTTCCACTTCATGGCCGGCTGCCAGTGGGTTGCACATCCCGGCAACATCATCCCGTTCCGGGTCAACGTCACCCGGCCGGACGACCCGATCATGGACGGCATCGGCGACTTCGACTACCGGTCGGAGCAGTATTACCTGCATGTCGACCCGATCGTGGAGGTGCTGGCCACCACCACCTTCTCCGGCGAGCACGCCGCCTGGATCGACGGCGTCACCATGCCGGTCGTGTACAAGAAGCGCTACGGCGCCGGGCGGGTGTTCTACACCGCGCTGGGCCATGTGGTGCGTGAGTTCGAACACCCGCAGATGCGCGAGATCTTGCGCCGCGGCCTGCTCTGGGCATCCCGATGACCGATACGACCGCCGACCGCATCCGCGCCAATCCGCTGGCCAGCCGGGCCGATGTGCAGCGCCTGCTGCGCGACCTGACGGCGCCGCTCGAATCCGGCTTCAGCGAGGGCCGGGCGCAGATCCGTCTCGGGCTGGATTCCGCCCATTTCAACCGCAAGGCCCAGTGGTTCGAGGGCTATGCCCGGCCGCTCTGGGGCCTGGCGCCGCTGCATGCCGGCGGCGGCGGCTTCGATTTCTGGGACAAGTTCCGCCAGGGCCTCGCCAGCGGCACCGACCCCGACCATCCGGAATACTGGGAGGCGGTGACCGACACCGACCAGCGCTCGGTCGAGATGGCGGCGCTGGGCTTCGCCCTGGCTCTGGCGCCGGACCGGCTGTGGGAGCCGCTGCCCGACGCGGCGAAACGCCGGACGGCCGAATGGCTGGGCGGCATCCAGTCGGTGCAGATGGCCGACAACAACTGGCACTTCTTCCCGGTGATGGCCGGGCTGGGGCTGGAGCGGGTGGGCGTCGGCATCGACACCGCCTCGCGCGACAGGCACCTGGACCGGATCGACCAGTTCATCGGCGCCGAGGGCTGGTATGGCGATGGCGAAGGCGGCTGGATCGATCACTACAACGGCTTCGCGCTGCACTTCTACGGCCTGATCTACGCCGCCCAGCGGGCCGAGCAGGACCCGGCGCGGGCGCAGGCCTACAGGGATCGTGCCACCGCCTTCGCCCAGGGCTTCCGCCACTGGTTCGGGGCCGACGGCGCGGCGCTGGCGATCGGCCGGTCGCTGACCTACCGCTTCGCCATGGCCGGGTTCTGGGGTGCGCTCGCCTATGCCGGGGTCGAGGCGCTGCCCTGGGGCCAGATCCGCGGCCTGTGGGCCCGGCAGATCCGCTGGTGGATGCAGCAGCCGATCCTCGACGCCGCCGGGCGCCTGCCGGTCGGCTATCGCTGGCCGAACTATCTGATGAGCGAGGAGTACAACTCCCCCGGCTCGCCCTATTGGGCGTTCAAGGCCTTCCTGCCGCTGGCCCTGCCGGACAGCCATCCGTTCTGGACGGCACGGGAGGAGGCTCTCGACGCGCCGGACGGCACCGCCACGCTGCGCGGCGCCTCGATGGTGGTGCGGCGCAGCGGCGGCGACGTGGTGGCGCTGCCGGCCGGCCCGGTGCGGCTGGAGATGCGCGGCTCGGTCGACAAATACGGCAAGCTCGCCTACTCGTCGCGCTTCGGCCTGGCGGTGGAGGGCGACCGCTGGCTGGGGCACGGCTTCTGCGGCGACAACATCCTGGCGGTCAGCCGCGACGGGCAGGAGTTCCGGGCCCGCGGCGCGCTCACCGCCTCCCGGGTCGGGGAGGGCTGGATCGAGACCGTCTGGCAGCCGCTGGCCGGGGTGAAGGTGACGACGCTGCAGGGCTTCGCCGGCGACTGGGAGCTGCGGCTGCATCGCGTCGCCACCGACGCGCCGCTGGCGGTGATCGAATCCGGCCATGCCGTGCCGGCGCACAGCCGCACGCGCGGCAAGCTGAAGCAGGCCTTCGACACGCGGGAGCCGGGGCCGCAGGGCCTGACCATCGCGGTCGCCGACGGCCACGGCTCCAGCCTGGCCGATCTCGGCGGGCTGCGCCGGGTGATCGAGGCGGATGTGGCGCCGAACACCCATCTGGTGTTCCCGCAGGCCTCGGTGCCGGCCCTGGTCGGCCGCATCGGCGCCGGCGAGACGCTGCTGGTCACCCTGGCGCGGCCGTCGCTGGGTCTCGATCAGTCCGCGCTGGCCGCATCGCTGCCCGCGATCGACGACCTGCGCGCGATCGCCGAGGCCGCCGGCTGGAACACCGCCTTCCTGGAATGGGTGTCGGTGCCCCGCAGCCTGGAGACGCGCAGCCGCCCGGTCGCGGAATAGGCCTGATACGTCACGGGTAGCGGGGCCCGTCACCGCCGGATGCGGCGTTCGATGGGCTCCGCTCCCGCAGCGACACACTCGCGCCCAGATTTGCCGGTATGGAGACCGTCGCGTAGTCCGGTGCCCTCGCCGCGGCGCGAGGGACTGCCGAGCCGCCTTCAATCGATGGCGGGGGGAGGAAGCGATGACGGACTATATCGGCGACCAGACCGACAACACCATCATCGGCAGCGGCGCCGACGACAGGATCATCGGTCGTGGCGGAAACGACACCCTCACGGGCGGTGCCGGCAGGGATGTCTTCGTCTATGACGGGCGGCTGTTCGGCAGGGACAACATCACCGACTTCAACCCCGACGGCGTCGACAGGATCGACGTGTCGGGCCTTCGCATCGGCGATTTCGAGAGCCTGCGGCCTTTCATCAAGCAGGCCGGCAGCGACGTCGTGATCTCGTTTGTCATCAGCGATGTCCCCGAGACCATCGTAATCAAGTCCATCGCCATCGGCAGCCTGGACGCGGGCGACTTCATCTTCGACAGCTCCACCGCGCCTCGGATCATCGAAGGCTCCGCGGCCTGGTATGACGAGCTCACGGGGATCTCCTACCCGGGCAATGACGTCCTGATCGGCGGCAACGGCGATGACACCATCTTCGGATACAGCGGCATTGACCGCCTCGTCGGTGGCGCGGGCAACGACAGGCTGGTCGGTGGTTTTGAGGATGATACTCTCACCGGGGGCGCCGGCGGGGACGCGTTCGTCTATGACGACCGTTGGATCACCGGCCATGACAGGATCACGGACTTCAATTCCGGCGAGGGTGACCGGATCGACCTGTCGGGCCTCCATGTCGGCGATTTCGAGAGCCTGAAGCCCTTCCTGGCGCAGGTGGGCGGCGACGTGGTGATCACGCTGGGCCTGAGCCCCTTTCCTGCGGAGAGCCTGAGCGTCCGGCTGGTCAACGTCACCATCGGCAGCCTGGACGGCGGCGATTTCATCTTCGACACCTCGCGCGTGCCGCTCACCATCCATGGCTCCACCGACAAGATCGACCTTCTGTTCGGGGGTGCCGCCGACGACAAGATCTACGGGCATGGAGGAGGCGATGTCCTCACCGGCGGCGCTGGCGACGACCTTCTTGCCGGCGGCGTCGAGGCGGATCGGTTCTTCGGCGGCATCGGTACCGACACCGTCAGCTATTTCGATAGCCTCACACCTGTCACCGTGGATCTCGCGGCCGGCATCGGCACCCGCAACGCGGCGGAGGGCGATCGCTTCAGCGGTGTCGAGAACGTCCATGGCGGCCAGGGCGGGGACTGGCTGGCCGGTGATGCCGGGGCCAACATCCTGGCCGGCGATCAGGGCAGCGACGTTCTGATCGGCGGGGCCGGCAATGACGTGCTCCGCGGCGGCGCCGGGGCCGATCACCTGATCGGTGGCGTCGGTGTCGACACAGCCAGCTACTTCGGCTCGACGGTCGGCGTCACCGTCGATGTGCGGAACCACTTCGGAAGGGGAGGTGAGGCCGATGGCGATAGCCTGGACGGCATCGAGAATGTCCATGGCAGCATCCGGGGCGACAGGCTGACCGGCGATGACGGCGTCAACCTCCTGGCCGGTTTTGAAGGCGCCGATGTGCTGGCCGGCGGAGGCGGAAACGACACGCTTCGCGGTGGCACCGGCGCCGACACCCTGGCCGGCGGCGACGGTGCGGATCGCTTCGTCATCGACACCATTGCAGACAGCCCGGTCGGCACCGGTGCCGACGTGATCTTCGACCTGAATGGTGGCCAGGGCGACCGTATCGATCTGTCCCTGATCGATGCCGATCGCGGTACGGCAGGCAACCAGGCCTTTACCTTCATCGGCGGCGGTCTCTATTCCCGCCATGCTGGCGAGTTGCGGTTCGCCTACACCAGCGCCCAGACGACGACCATCGCCGGCGATATCGACGGCGATGGCGTCTCCGACTTCCACATCAAGCTGAACGGCCGAATCCCGGTCGTCGCCGCGGACTTCGTGCTGTGAGGATAGGATAGGGCGGCCGCCCGCGGCGCTCAGCCCCTCGGTGCGGCCTGCAGGCGGCCGCCGGCCAGGGCGGTCAGGTGCAGCTCGCTCAGGGAACGCGGGTCGAACAGCAGCGCCATCTTCTCGTCGCGGCTGAGGGCGCCGGTGTTGAGCGTGCCCGGGCCGCCGGCGGTCAGCTTGCGCCGTGCCGCCTCGACCACCTTCGGGTCCTCGCGCCCGGCCTCGGGCGACCCGGTCAGCAGCGTCATGTGGATGGCGTTGGCCAGCGGGTCACGGATCACAGTGGCCAGGCCGTCCTCGATCGGCTTGGTGGAGGCAGCCAACTGCTCGCCCAGGGCCGTGGCCTCGATCACGATTTGCGGCTTCTGCCGCTCCTCCGGCGTCACCAGCAGGCCGAGCCTACGGGCCCAGACGCCGGTGGAGTGGCGCGAGGTGATCACCGACAGCGGGATCGACAGCAGCAGGCCGATCACCAGCGGCGACAGCCAGGCCAGCATCGAGGGCGAGATCCACAGCGCCACCACGCCCAGCACGGCGCCGAAGATGGTGTGGCCGCGATGCATCTGCACCGCGTCGGCCCAGGTGGTGCCGCTGTCGTCGCGCGACTGGGTGCCCCAGCCGCTGTCGCGGCCCAGGAAGGCCTGCAGCACGAAGCTGGAATGGAACAGCATCATCACCGGCGCCTGGAAGATCGAGAAGAAGGTCTCGAACAGCAGGCTCAAGAGCGCCCGGAAGGCGCCACCATAGCCGGCGGCCAGGCGGCGGTCGAACAGCAGCAGGATCCAGCCGAAGATCTTCGGCGCCAGCAGCATCAGGAAGGAGATCACCAGAAGACGCACCGCCAGCGTCTGGTCCTGCACCGGCCAGACCGGGAACAGCGATTCCGCGGTCGGGAAGTAGACCGGGATCTCCAGCTTGTGCTCCAGCGCCGTCAGCATGCCGATGCAGATGAAGATCAGCCACAGCGGCGAAGAGACGTAGCTCATCACCCCCATCGCCATGTGCTGGCGCGAGAGGGGGTGCAGGCCGCGCGCCACCAGGACGCGCAGATGCTGCATGTTGCCCTGGCACCAGCGCCGGTCGCGCTTGGCGTGGTCGATCATCGTCGGCGGGCATTCCTCGTAGCTGCCGCCCAGCTCCGGCACCAGCCAGGCGGTCCAGCCGTTGCGCCGGATCAGCGCCGCCTCGACGAAGTCATGCGACAGGATGTGGCCGCCGAAGGGCGGCCGCCCGGACAGGATCGGCAGGCCGCAGCTCTCGATGAAGGCGCGGGTGCGGATGATGGCGTTGTGGCCCCAGTAATTGCCGTCGCCGAGCTGCCAGAAGGCCAGGCCGGCGCCGACGATCGGGCCGTACAGGGCGCCGGCGAATTGCTGCATCCGGGCCCACAGCGTGTTGCGGTTCACCACCAGCGGCGGCGCCTGGATGATGCCGGCGCGCGGGTTGGACTGCATCAGCCGGGCCATGGTGACCAGCGTGTCGCCGGCCATCAGGCTGTCGGCGTCCAGCACCACCATGAAGTCGTAGCGGGCGCCCCAGCGGGTGCAGAAATCGGCGATGTTGCCGGCCTTCTTGGCGACGTTGTGCCGGCGCTTGCGGTAGAAGATGCGGCCGCTGCCCTCGGTGCGGCGGCACAGCGCGCTCCAGCCGATCTCCTCCGCCACCCAGACGTCCGGATTGGTGCTGTCGCTCAGGATGAAGATGTCGAAGGCGCCGAGATGGCCGGTCCGCGCCAGGCTGTCATGGATCGCCTGGAGGTTGGCGGTGATGCCGGTCGTGTCCTCGTTGTAGACCGGCATCAGCACCGCGGTGCGGCTCTTCAGCGGCGCCACCGCCTCGGCCCCCTGCGGCCAGACCAGGCCGGGCTGGCCCCAGCGCAGCAACAGGGTCAGGAAACCGGGCAGGGCGGTCCAGAAGGACAGCGCGATCCAGGAGAAGTTGATGGCGAACATCACCACCAGGGCCAGCTCCAGCCCGGTGACGCCGCCGACCGACAGGAACCGGTAGAGGGCGAAGGCGGCGGCCAGGGTCGATAGCCCTGTCGCGCCGAACACAGCGAGGCGGCGCCAGCGAGCCGCGGAGGCGTAGGACGCCGCTTCGAGTCCGGTCATCGGCTAGGAAATCGCCTTTCCGTCAGGCCGGGCGCCGCTCGGCTGCCTCGGGCGACCACCATCCGAAGATGCGCTTCAAGGGCTCGCCGGCCCAGACCGGGTCGAGCGGCTGGTCCAGCATCGGCGTCGGCTTGGCGCGCGGCACCGGCACCGGCGACACGCGGCGCAGCGCCTGCTCCATCGCCTGGGGCAGCGGGTCCTCGGACAGGAAGTGCTCGGGCCAGCGGCGGGCGGCGTCGGTCAGCAGATAGGCGGCCCGGCCGATGGTCAGCACGGCATCGTCGTCGCGCTCGCTGCGGTTCAGCACCACGGCGAACCAGTCGGCGGTGCGGCGGCGGGCGTGATCCAGCAGGGACTGGGCGGGCATCGACGCTGGGTCGACGTCGCAGAACGCCGTCTCGATCGCGCCCGAGAGCGCGGCCGGCTCAGTGAATCCCAGGCCCTGGAAGAAGGCGATGACGTTGTCAGGCATGTTGATGTTGACCGGGGTTTGCAGCCCGACCTGGGACATGGGATGATTCCGATGCGTCGTCAAGGCGTCCATTGGAAACTCCATGTTTCGGTCAAGGCATCGCTGCCTTGCCGTAAGAAGCACCGAAGCTCGGCGGGGTCGTCGCCGGCAGGTTTCAAGTCAAAAAACGCCCGCCAGCCGCCGAGTTCCGGATTCCGCTGTGCGACGGGGGATTGGATTTCCCCGGCAGAAGCCGTGACCACGGCCTCCAATGACGCGTCCTGCGGCAAAGAGTCAAGCGCGCCGCCCCGGAAGTCGATGACGAACTTGCGGGTATCGCTGGCTTTGCTGTCGCTGCCGGAGACGCCGCCGGCGCCGGTGCGGGTCGACACCACGACGCCACGGTCGCTGTTGACCGGCGGGTTCATGCCCCAGTGCAGCCGATAGGACAGCTTCCATTCCTGGCCGGCATCGACCGGCTCCTTCGGCACCCAGAAGGCGACGATGTTGTCGTGGATCTCGCGGTCGGTCGGGATCTCGACCAGCTGCACCACGCCCGGGCCCCAGCCGCTCAGTGGCTCGACCCACAGGCTGGGCCGGCGCTCATACATCGCCTCCAGATCTTGGTAGCTGCTGTAGGAGCGCTGGCGCTGCATCAGGCCGAAGCCGCGCGGGTTCTCGTCCATGAAGGAGCTGATCAAGAGGCGCGACGGGTTGCGCAGCGGCCGCCAGATCCACTCCCCGGCGCCGCTCCACATCGACAGGCCATCGCTGTCATGCACCTCGGGCCGGAAGTCGTCGAAGGTCCGGTGGTCCTGCGGCCCGAACAGGAACATGCTGGTCAGCGGCGCGATGCCCAGCTTCTCGATCGGGTGGCGGGGGTAGAGCGTCGCCTCGATATCGACCGTGGTGATCTCGCCCGGCTTGATCAGGAAGCTGTAGGCGCCGGTGATGCCGGGGCTGTCCAGCAGGGCATAGAGGCGGATCTGCTTGGCGTCCGGCGCCGGCGTCTCGACCCAGAACTGGCGAAAGACCGGAAACTCCTCGCCGCGGGTCGATCCGGTGTCGATCGCCAGGCCGCGGGCGGAGAGGCCGTAGATGTTCTTGCGGCCGAGGCAGCGGAAATAGCTGGCGGCCAGGAAGACCGCGATCTCGTCCAGGAATTCCGGCCGATTGATCGCGTAGTGCAGCCGGAAGCCGGCGAAGCCGAGATGGTCCGACGGGGTGTCGGGGAATTTGTTGCCGCCCAGGTCGAACAGATCCTGGCGGTACAAGATCTCGCGCGCCTGGTAGCCGTCGACCTGGAAGATGTGGACCGGCTTGTCGAACAGGGAGCCGAGATGGAAGAACTGCATCTGGAACGGCAGGTTCTCCGGCTTCCACAGCGCCTGCTCCGGCAGGAAGCGGATCGCCCGATGCTGGTCGTAGGTCAGCTGCGTGATCTCGGCGGGCAGGTTCTCGTCCGGCGGCACGAAGGGCGCCTGCGACACGGTCTTGGCCCGGTCGACCAGCCAGGTCATGCTGAACGGCGTGGTCTCGCCCAGGCTTGGGGCGGCGACGGCCGGCCGCGCGGCGCCGAACAGGGACGACGCCGCCAGCGCGGTCGTTCCCATCAGGATCTGGCGTCTGCTCAGCACCACGTCACCACCACCGCACTTTTTGCACTGCAACATGACGGCACGATCGACCGTGATTGTGGCGGTTCGTGGACAAAGGCCGTCGTGCGCGGCACCGGCTGCGCCCCGCTCGGCCCAAGCCCCCACAACCCGGCGCCGGCCTTTGGCGATCCTGCCGCCGCACACCGAAGCCGTTCGATCAACGCAACCTTCGTGAATTTGTTCCGATGTTAACCTAGCGGCTCGGAGGCCGGCGCAGAAGCTGGCGGACCCAGGCGCAGCGGCAGGTGCTGATCTGCATTTTCACAGATTGACACGCGAAATAGGTTCGCTTTTACGGGGAGAATGACCGCGCGAACGCATCCCGGAACGTCGCCATCGGCGCCACCGGCCCGGTTTCCGGCGGGTTGAGCCCGTCGGCGAAGCCCCATTCGCGGAACCGGGCCACCAGCTCCGCATCCCGGCTGAATACGTGCACCGGCACGTCGCGCGGCGTGCCTGGCCCGGTCACGATCGGCGCCGGCTGGTGGTCGCCCAGCACGATCATCAGCGTGTGGTCGCCCATGACGCGGGCGGCATAGTCCAGCACCGCGCGCAGCGAATAGGCCATGGACTGGCCGTACTGGGCGCGGATCGTGTCCGGGTCGCTCCACACCTGCTCCGGCGTGCCGCCGGTGGCCGGCAGGGTCCGGTACAGGCTGCCGTCGCCGATGCTGCCCCAGTCCTCGACCATCGCCGGCACCGGGGTCCAGGGGGCGTGGCTGGACACCAGCACCACCTCGCTGAACAGCGGCTTCGGCTGCTGCCGCTGCCAGCGGTCATAGGCGGCCAGGGTGTACTGGTCCGGCATGGTGACCCAGCCGAAGGGCGGGCCGGCATAGCCGAGATCGTCGGCGAACAGGGTCTGGTCGAAGCCGTAGAAGGTCTTCGCCTCCGGCTCGCCGCCGGTCACCGCCGGGGCGATCAGCCCGGTGTGGTAGCCGGCCTTGGCGAACAGTCGGGACAGGGTCATGCGCCGGCCGGTGACCAGCAGGTCGTAGCGCATCTGGTCGTCGATCTGCATGCCGCTGGCCAGCGTCGCATGGGCCAGCCAGGACTGGCCGCCGCGGGTCGGGGAGGCCAGCCAGCCAGAGGCGGTGTAGACCCCGGCCGCGGCCAGCTTCGGCCCCATCTCGGCCAGCGCCGCCTTGGGCAGGGCGTCGAAGCGCGGATCCTCCAGCGCGCTGCGGCCGTAGGATTCCAGGAACACGACGGTGACGTCGGCGCCGCCCAGCCCGGCCAGGGGCGTCCGCGGGACCCCGCCGACCAGCGGGTCCACCGCCTCCTCGGCGCGGAAGCTGCCCTCCATGGCCAGGGCCGGGATCAGGCGATGGATCTGGTCCATCACCATGAAGCTGGCGGTGTCGTTGACCGGGCGGGCCGCGCCATAGGCGTCCGGCACCGCCTGGCCGATGGCGAAGGCCGCGAGCACCAGGGCGGCCAGCCCACCGGCGACGCCGCGCCGGGCGGTGGAGGCGGAGAGGGCCTGCTGCAGCCGTCTTACGGAGCGAGCCGTGGCCCACCACACGCACCAGGCGGCGACGAGCACCCCCAGGGTGATGCCCATCAGGCCCAGGGCGCCCAGCACCCCGGTCGCCAGATGCATGCCGTTGACCAGCAGCAGCCGGTCGACATAGAGGCTGACCGGCCGGCCGAAGGAGACCTGGGTGGCGAGGTCGGCCAGCTTGATCAGTGCGACCAGCAGGCCGAGGCCGCCGAGCGTGATGGCCAGGGCGCGGGATCGCCGCAGCGGCGGTATCAGGACCAGGGCGGCGACCAGCACCGCCAGCTCGACCGGCACCGAGGCCAGGCCGTAGATTTGCCAGCCATCGGGGGCGGAGGGCACGCCGAGCAGCAGCACCAGCCACAGCAGCGCCACCGCCAGGCTGATCCCGCTGTAGAGCGGCGCGAGTCGGCTGCGGGGGCGGGGCAAGGCGGTGTTGCTGGCGGTCATGGCGGCGAAAAATGGCACAGCTTTCGGTGGCGCATGGATGAATTCGCGGTCATCTCCGAATAGCCCCTGGTGCGGGATCCGCATCGGCGCGATAACCAGTGCGAGATTCGACCGCGCGATGCCCGACCACCGCCCCGCCGCCCCGACCGCCGAAACCATCCGGATCGCCACGCCCGACGACGTGCCGCGGCTGCTGGAGATTGAATCCCGCGCCTTCGACCATGACCGCATCAGCCGGCGCAGCTTCCTGCACCTGCTGACCAAGGGGCATGCCGTCTGCCTGGCGGCGGAGGAAGGCGGCCGGCTGCTCGGCTACGCCCTGGTGCTGCTGCGCCGGACCACGGCGCTGGCCCGGCTTTACTCCCTCGCCGTCGACCCCGAGGTCCGCGGCCGCGGCCTCGGCGCCCGGTTGCTGGAGGCATCGGAGCGCGCGGCGCATGACGAGGGCGCGCTGTTCCTGCGGCTGGAGGTGCGGCCGGACAACGCCAAGGCGATTGCGCTCTACGAGTCGCGCGGCTACCGGCATTTCGGGCGCTATCTCGACTTTTACGAGGACCATGCCGACGCGCTGCGCTTCGAGAAGCGGCTGGGTATCGAAGACCTGCCGCAGACCGACCTGCACGTGCCCTATTACGCCCAGACCACCAACTTCACCTGCGGCGCCGCGACGCTGCTGATGGCGCTGAAGGCGCTGGACCCGGACACGGAGCTGAGCCGGGCGCGCGAGCTGCGGCTGTGGCGCGAGGCGACGACGATCTACATGACCTCGGGCCATGGCGGCTGCGACCCCTACGGCATGGCGCTGGCGGCGCATGACCGCGGCCTGCGGGCGCGGATCTTCGTCAGTGACGATTCCCTGCTGTTCCTCGACGGCGTCCGCAGCCCCGACAAGAAGGCGGTGATGACGGTGGTGCAGGAGGATTTTCGCGCCCGCTGCGCCCGCCGCCGGATCGAGGTGGTGCACCGTGCCCTCGGTTTGCCTGAAATGTGCGGCCTGATCTCCGAAGGCGCGATCCCGATCGTGCTGATCAGCTTGTTCCGAGGCTATGGCGAAAAAAATCCGCACTGGGTGGTCGCAAACGGCTTCGACGAGCGTTTCATCTATGTGCACGACCCCTGGGTCGCGGTGACGGAGATGGAGAGCGCCTCGGCCAAGGCCAACCTCCCGATCCCGCGGCGCGAGTTCGAACGCATGGCCCGCTACGGCCGCACCCAGCTCAGGGCCGCGGTCGTGCTCAGCAGGAAGGCCCAATGAGCGGTTGGATCATCGTCGTCGACCGTATTGGCGACTTCAAGGGCGACGCTGACGGCCGCCAGCTCGTCACCGCCCGGGACTACATCGCCCGGCCGCAGATGCTGAAGGCCGGCGACCCCAAGGTCATCAACCTGACCCGGTCCACCGCCTATATGACGCGGGGCTACTACGTCTCGCTGCTGGCCGAGGCCCGCGCCCACCGGGTCATCCCGATGGTCGAGACCATCCTCGATCTGGGCCAGAAGACGCTCTACAAGATCGCCCTGCCGGACCTGGAGGATGACCTCAACCGTCGGATCAAGCGGCTGTCGGTGCCGCCGGGCGGGCCGTTCAAGCTGATCATCTGCTTCGGCCGGGCCGATGACGACCGGTTCCAGGATTTCGGCCGCCGGGTGTTCGACTGGTTCCGGGCCCCGATCCTCGAGGTCAAGGTCCGCTTCACCGACCGCTTCCGCATCGCCTCGATCGGCGAGCTCTCGATCGCCGACATCGAGGGCGAGACCGAAGCCTTCTTCTACGACACGCTCGACCTCTACACCCGCCAGGGCTGGCGGAACCCGAAGGAGAACAAGCCGGCCAAGTACACCCTGGCCGTGCTGTTCAACCCGAAGGAGGAGTTCGCGCCCTCGACCCATCGCTCGCTCCTGAAGCTCGCCCGCGTGGCCGAGACCATGGACATGGAGGTGGAGCTGATCGAGAAGAAGGACCTGCTGCGCCTGGCCGAATACGATGCGTTGTTCATCCGCGAGACCACGGCGATCGACAACCACACCTTCCGCTTCGCCCGCAGGGCGGAGCAGGAGGGCATGCCGGTGATCGACGACAGCACCTCGATCCTGCGCTGCACCAACAAGGTCTATCTCTACGAGCTCCTGTCCGCGAACAAGATCCCGACGCCGAAGACGGTGGTGGTCGACAGCCTGAAGAACATCGAGCGGCTGGAGGAGGAGTTCGCCTATCCGATCGTGCTGAAGATCCCGGACGGGTCCTTCAGCCGCGGCGTATTCAAGGCCAATGACCGGCGCGAGCTGGAGCAGATGGCCGAACAGCTGCTGGACGATTCCGACGTCATCCTGGCGCAGGAGTTCATGCCGACCGAGCATGACTGGCGCGTCGGCGTGCTGGATGGTGAGCCGCTGTTCGTCTGCCAGTACATGATGGCGAAGAAGCACTGGCAGATCGTCCGCCACTCGGCCGACGGCAAGGTCGGCTGGGGCAACTTCAAGACCTTCGCGCTGGACGAGGTGCCGGCCGAGGTGCTGGACGTCGCCGTGCGCGCGGCCAGGCTGATCGGCGACGGCCTCTACGGCGTCGACCTGAAGCAGACCGAGAAGGGGGTGTTCGTGATCGAGATCAACGACAATCCCAATCTCGACCATGGCTGCGAGGATCTGGTCGCCAAGGACGATTTGTGGCGGCGGGTCTGCCGCTGGTTCATCGACCGTATCGACGCCGGCTGACCCGGCGCGCCGAGGGGGAACGGAATGGCGCTTCGCGCAACATTGGCGATGATCCTCGCCCTGGCCGCGGCGGCGCCCGCGCTGGCCGATGGCGACCTGCCGGGCAAGCTGTCGGCCGACGACCGCCAGCGGCTCGAGAGCTTCGATTCCGTGCGCGGCGAGGCGATCGGCGCCGCCCGCGAGAGCGACGACAAGGCGGCGGTGGCCATGCTGGACCAGATCCTGTCCGGCAAGCCGCAGGCGATCCGCGGCGCCACCGACCTGGCTGGCACCTGGCGCTGCCGGGTGGCCAAGCTGGGCGGCAGCGACACCCTGCCGCTGGTGATCTATGACTGGTTCCGCTGCCGCATCACCGACGACGCGGCCGGGCTGCGGCTGGACAAGATCTCCGGCTCGCAGCGCACCGCCGGCACCTTCTATGACAACGCCAACCCCGACCGGCTGACCTATGTCGGCACCTCCTATTACGGCTATGAGGGCAAGCCGAAGCCCTATGGCAAGGACGCCGAGCGCGACCAGGTCGCCTATCTGGTCCGGGTCGGGCCCGACCGGCTGCGGCTGGAATTCCCGTCGCCGCGCTTCGAATCCCAGTTCGACATCATGGAGCTCCAGCGCATCCGGTAAGGCCCGAGCTCAGGCGTCGTCGCGCCAGCGCCGGCGGAAGTCCCGCGGCGCCAGCCCGACATGGCGCTTGAAGGCGGTGGTCAGGTGGCTGTGGCTGGCGAAGCCGGTCTCCAGCGCGATCGTGGTGATGTCCTGCGCCGTGTTGGCCAGCAGCCACCGCGCCCGGCGCAGCCGCTGGGCGATGACATATTGCGCCGGGGTGGTGCCGAAGGCCGCGCGG
The DNA here is from genome assembly GCF_002195995.1 of Inquilinus limosus. GTDB lineage: Bacteria > Pseudomonadota > Alphaproteobacteria > DSM-16000 > Inquilinaceae > Inquilinus > Inquilinus limosus_C. The sequence goes on along the minus strand of NZ_NHON01000005.1, from coordinate 33,405 downwards.
AAGGCGATCAGCAGGTTGTGCGGGCTCATCCCGGCGATCACGGCCAGGTCGTCCAGCGTGATCCGGTCGCCGAGATGGCTGTGGATGCGCTCCTGCAGCCGCGCCTGCGCCCGCTCGCCCAGCCGCGGCCCGCGCGGGCCCGCCGCGGCGTCGCCGGTGCGGTAGCCCTGCGCCAGGTGCAGCGCCAGGGCCTGGCCCAGGCTGCCGCCCAGCAGGCCCGAGACATCGTCATCCTGGCCGATCAGCCCGGCCAGCCGCTCGACCGAGCGGTACAGGAACTCGTCGCGATGGGCGAGGCGCGGCGCGATCCCGCCATCCCCTGTCAGCTGCGCCAGCGCCTCCGGCTCGACATACAGCACGCCGTAGCGGATGCGCCCGCCGCTGGCCTGGCTGGCATAGCGCCGGCCCGCCGGAACCACCCAGATATCGCCGGCCGAAGGCGGGCCGGGCTTGGCGGCGACGCCGTCCAGCTCGGTCTCCAGTCGTTTCATCGGGCCGCCGAGATGCACGATCACCGCATGCCGGGCCTCGCGCATCTGCCAGGCCGTCGCGGCGCGGATGTCCTCGCGCGTCACCACCAGCTCGACCGGGCCCCAGCGCCCCTGGATCTCGGTCGGAATGGGGGATGTGCCTGCCATCGCACCTGCCTGCCGGGAGAGAGAAGGATAAAATTTTATCTATTCTAGATGCCGTCGGAGAATCTGCAACCGCGGCGGGCATCGTGGAAGCGCCGCGGCCCTGCCGGCTGGCACCCTGCCTCCATCGGCCGGACGGTCCGGCCCGCATCGGAGAAGCATGCCATGTCCCCCCAGCCCCTCAAGGACAAGGTCGTCGTCATCGGCGGCGGCGCCAAGAATCTCGGCGGCCTGATCAGCCGCGACCTGGCCGGCGCCGGCGCGCGGATCGCGATCAACTTCAACAGCGACGGCACCAGGGCGGCGGCCGAGGAGACCGTGGCCGCGGTCAAGGCCGCGGGCGGCGACGCCTTCGCCCTGCAGGGCGACCTGACCCGGGTGGCCGAGGTCGAGCGCCTGTTCGCCGAGGCGAAGTCGCGCTTCGGCCGGGTCGACGTTGCCGTCAACACCGCCGGCAAGGTGCTGAAGAAGCCCTTCGTCGAGACCACCGAGGCCGAATACGACGAGATGTTCGCGGTCAACTCCAAGGCCGCCTATTTCTTCATCCGCGAAGCCGGCAAGACGCTGGAGGATGGCGGGCGGATCATCACCATCGTGACCTCGCTGCTGGCCGCCTTCACCGGGCTCTACTCGACCTATGCCGGGGCCAAGGCGCCGGTCGAGCATTTCACCCGCGCCGCGGCCAAGGAGTTCGGGGCCCGCGGCATCTCGGTGAACAATATCGGCCCGGGCCCGATGGACACGCCCTTCTTCTACCCGGCGGAGACCCCGGATTCCGTGGCCTACCACACCGCGGCCTCGGCCCTGGGCGGGCTGACCAGGATCCAGGAGATCGTGCCGATCGTCCGCTTCCTGGCGACCCAGGGCGGCTGGATCACCGGCCAGACCCTGTTCGCCAATGGCGGCTACACCACCCGCTAGCCGGGGCGGAATGAGCACCCTCGCGGACGCCGGGGACGGCTGGGCGCTGGCGCCCATCCTGTCCTGGCTGTTCCGCGAGGGCCGGTTCCTGGCCGACCCGAACGCGCTGACCCAGGCGCTGGCCCTGCGGCTGGTGGAGGCGGGCGCGCCGCTGGTGCGGCTGCGCCTGTCGCTGCGGGCCGACGGGCCGCGCCTGGATGGCTGGGCCGCGGTCTGGACCCGCGGCCGGCCGCTCGACCGTGATCGGGTCGCCCAGGCCGGGCTGCGGCGGTCGCCGGCCTATATCGGCAGCCCGCTGGAGCATATCGACCGCACCGGCACGGCGTTCCGGCTGCGGCTGGAGCCCGCGGTGCCGGCGGCGGCGCATCCGCTGCTGCACCGCCTGGCCGCGCAGGGCGCCACCGACTACCTGGCCCTGCCGATGCCCTTCGCCGATGGGCGGATGGCGTCGCTGGCGGCGGTCACCGATCGCTGCGGCGGCTTCGGTGGGGACGACATTGGCCAGCTCGAGACGCTGGCCGAGGCGCTGAGCCCGGTGCTGGAGGCGGCCGCCGCGCGGCATCTCGCGCGGATGCAGGGGCAGGCATAGGATTGATCACCATCGGATTCGGGGGAATTCGCGCATGACCGTCCAGGCCGCCCGGCCGCGCAACCTGCTCCGCCCGCGCAAGGCGCATGAGCACGGCAAGGTCACCTTCGTCGAGCTGTTCTTCGACCTGGTCTTCGTCTTCGCCATCACCCAGCTGTCGCACGGGCTGCTGCACGACCTCACCCTGCTCGGCGCGGTGCACATGGCTTTGCTGTTCCTGGCCGTGTGGTGGGTGTGGATCTACACTTCCTGGGTCACCAACTGGCTGGACCCGGAGCGCACGCCGGTGCGCCTGCTGCTGCTGGTGCTGATGCTGGCCGGTCTGGTGCTGTCGACCTCGCTGCCCGAGGCCTTCGCCGGAAAGGGGCTGGCCTTTGCCGGCGCCTACGTCTTCATGCAGCTCGGGCGCAGCCTGTTCACCGCCGCGGCGCTGCGCGGCCACAGCCCGGGCAATTGTCGCAACTTCCTGCGCATCAGCGCCTGGCTGGCGGTGTCCGCCGTGTTCTGGATCGCCGGCGCCTTCGTGGAGGCGGAGGCGCGGCTGGCGCTGTGGGCCATGGCGCTGGCGATCGAATACGTCTCGCCCTCGCTCGGCTTCTGGACGCCCGGCCTCGGCCGCTCCACCACCGCCGACTGGGATGTCGAGGGCGGGCACATGGCCGAGCGCTGCGGCCTGTTCGTGATCATCGCGCTGGGTGAATCGATCCTGGTCACCGGCGCCACCTTCGCCGAGCTGGAGCGGGACGCGGCCACCGTCGCCGCCTTCGTCATCTCCTTCATCGGCAGCGTGGCGATGTGGTGGATCTATTTCGACATTGGGGCCGAGCGCGGCAGCCACCGCATCGCCCATGCCGAAGATCCCGGGCGGCTGGCGCGCATCGCCTACACCTATATCCACCTGCTGATCGTCGCCGGCATCATCGTCGGCGCCGTGGCGGACGAGCTGGTGCTGGCCCATCCCACGGGCCATGTCGGCGTCGGTACCGTGGCCGCGCTGCTGGGCGGGCCGGCGCTGTACCTGCTCGGCAACTCGCTGTTCAAATGGTCGACCGCCGGCCGCATCCCGCTGTCGCATCTGGCCGGCCTGGTGCTGCTGGCCCTGCTGATCCCGCTGTCGGACGGGCTGTCGCCGCTGCTGCTCTCCGCCGGCGTGGCGGTGGTGATGCTGGTGGTCGCGGTGTGGGAACGGCTGTCGCTTCGCGGCGCCCGCGCTCTATCATCGCCCGAGATCGGCTGAGGGGCTGTCCCGCCATGCATCGCCTGCTGTTTCTGTTCGTCCTCCTGCTCGGGCTGGGCGCCCCGGGGGCTGCCCCGGCCCAGCAGGCCGCACCGCCGCCGAGCCCGGAGAAGCTGCGCAGCCTGGCCGAGCTGCTGCAGGACCCGGAGGTGCGCGGCTGGCTGCAGAGCCAGGTCGCCGCCCCGGCCGCCGGGGACGCCGGCGCCGCGCCCGCCGCCGAGGGGGTGCAGCAAAGCCTGGCCGGCGGCATCGACGCCACGCGGGGCTTCCTCCGCGCGCTGGTCGCCGCCGCCCCGGCGCTGCCGGCCGAGCTCGCCGCCGCCCGGCGGGTGCTGGTGGCGCAGCTGGAGGACCAGGGGCTGCTGTGGACGATCCTGTCGCTCGCGGTCTTCGTCGGCCTCGGCTTCGGCGCCGAGAAGCTCTACTGGTATCTGTCGGCCCGCTTCCGCCGCCGGCTGATCGGCACCCAGCTCGACACGCTGCATGGCCGGCTGCAGGCGGTGTGGCTGCGCTCGGTCTACGGCCTCGGCCTGATCTTCGTCTTCGCCCTCGGCAGCATCGGCGCCTTCCTGCTGTTCGACTGGCCGCCGCTGCTGCAGGAGATCGTGCTGTCCTACCTGCTGCTGGTGCTGATCGTGCGGGTGACGCTGGTGCTGGGCCGTATCATCCTGGCGCCAGGGGCGGAGCGGTTCCGGCTGGTGCCGATGGCGACACCGACCGCGCATTTCTGGTTCGTCTGGTCGGCGATCCTGGTGGGCTGGTTCTTCTTCGTGCAGTTCACCCTGGACGTCCTGACCACGCTGGGGCTGCGGCGGGAGAGCTGGTATCTGGTCGGCCTGGCCTGCGGCGTCGTCCTGCTGGGCCTGACCCTGACGGCGCTATGGCGCGCCCCGACCTTCGACGGCCGCGACCGGATCGGCCACGACCACCGGATCGGCACCTGGATGCTGACGCTCTACCTGATCGGCATCTGGCTGGCGCTGTTCACCGGCTCGGTCGCGCCCTTCTATGTCGGTGTCATCCTGCTGCTGCTGCCGATCGCCATCCGCGGCAGCCATCTGGCGGTCAAGCATGTGCTGCGCCCGGCCGGGGCCGCGGCGGCGGAGGAGATCCCGTCGGTGCTCGGCGTGTCGCTGGAGCGCGGCCTGCGCGCCCTGCTGGTGATCGGCGCAGCGCTGCTGGTCGCCGCGGTGCTGGGGCTCGACCTCGCCGCCCTGACCACGCGCGACACCGTGCTGACGCGCCTGATGCGCGGTGCCATCAACGCCGCGATCGTGTTCCTGGTGGCCGATTTCGCCTGGCACCTGCTGCGCGCCTGGCTGGATCAGCGCATCGTCACCGCCAATGCGGGCGGGCTCGGCACCGGCGACGACGCCCGGCGCCACGCCCGGCTGCGCACGCTGCTGCCGATTCTGAAGAACGTGCTGTTCGTGGTGCTGGCAGTGATGGCCGGGCTGATCGCCCTGGCGGCGCTGGGGGTGGAGATCGGGCCGCTGGTCGCCGGCGCCGGCGTGGTCGGCCTGGCCGTCGGCTTCGGCGCCCAGACGCTGGTGAAGGACGTCATCTCCGGCATGTTCTTCCTGTTCGACGACGCCTTCCGCATCGGCGAATACATCGAGAGCGGCAGCATCCGCGGCACGGTGGAGGGGTTCTCGCTGCGCTCGCTCAAGCTGCGCCACCACCGCGGCGCCCTGCACACCATCCCGTTCGGCTCGCTGGACAAGATCACCAACTATTCGCGCGACTGGGTGATCGACAAGATGACGGTGTCGGTCACCTACGACACCGACCTCGACAAGATCAAACCGATCGTCAAGCAGGTCGGCAAGGAACTGGCGGCCGACCCGGAATTCGCGCCGCATATCCTGGAGACGCTGAAGATGCAGGGGGTGGAGCAGTTCGGCGACTACGCCATCCAGATCCGGCTGAAGATGATGACCAGGCCGGGCGAGCAGTTCGTGATCCGGCGCCGGGCGATGGCGATGATCAAGAAGGCCTTCGAGGCCAACGGCATCGCCTTCGCCGTCCCGACCGTCACCGTGGCCGGCGGCGGCGGAGGAGGGGCGGTGCCGCCCGCCGTGGCCCAGCACGCGCTGGACCGCGCCAAGCCGGCGGGGGAGGCAGGGTAGAGGGCGGCAGCAGATCTCCTCCATTGTCATTGCCGGGCTTGACCCGGCAATCCAGGAGCCACCGAGAGCGGCTGTTGAAAGCCCCTGGATCCTCGGGTCAAGCCCGAGGATGACAGTGGAAAGGCGAGCCGGGCTGGCTCAGAAGAACGTCGACCGCGCGCTGGCGGAATGCTCCTTCAGCACGGCGTTGCTGGAGGGGTCGATCTCCTTCAGCAGCACGTCATAGCCCCACAGGTCGGCCAGGTGCTGCAGCACCTGCCTTGTGTCGTTCTCGGCCAGCAGGATGCCGTTCAGAACGCTGTGCTGCAGTATCAGGCGGCGGTCGCCGGCCAGGTCGACGTCGACCACCTGGATGTCCGGGTCGTTCCAGGCCACGTCGTAATGCCGGGCCAGCGCCCGGCGGATGCGGCGGTAGCCGCCCTCGTCATGGATCGCGTCGACCCGCAGCTCCGGCTGGCCGGAATCGTCCAGCAGGTGGAACATCCGCCACTGCCGGATCAGCCGCGGGCTCAGGAACTGCGACACGAAGCTCTCGTCGCGGTAGTTGGCCCAGACATCCTGCAGCACGCCGGTGGCATCACCCTTGCCGGCGATGTCCGGGAACCATTCCCGGTCCTCGTCGGTCGGGTCGACCACGATCCGCTCGATGTCCTGCATCATCCCCAGGCCCAGGGCGTAGGGGTTGATGCCGTTGTAGTGCTGGTCGTTGAACTCCGGTTGGTACACGACATTGGTGTGGGACTGCAGGAACTCCAGGAAGGCGCCGTCGTTCAGCGAGCCCTCCTCGTGCAGCTGGGTCATGATCTTGTAGTGCACCCAGCAGGCGCAGCCCTCGTTCATCACCTTGGTCTGCGATTGCGGGTAGAAATACTGCGCCACCAGCCGGACGATGCGCAGCAGCTCGCGCTGCCAGGGCTGCAGCCGCGGCGCCGATTTCTCCAGGAAATACAGGATGTTCTCCTGCGGCAGCTCGAGCAGGGCGCGGCGGCGCTCCTCGCTCAGCACCGGCCCGGACTTGGCCGGCGCGTTCGGCAGGGTGCGCCACAGGTCGTTGAACACCTGCTCCTGGTATTCCAGCCGCTCCTTGGCCCGCCGCTCCTCGGTCTTCAGGTCCGGCCGGCGCGGCCGCGGATAGCGGTGCACGCCATGGCTCATCAGCGCGTGGGCGGCGTCCAGCAGCTGCTCGACCGCCGCCTGGCCGTAGCGCTCCTCGCATTGCGCGATGTAGGCCTTGGCGAATTCGAGATAGTCGAGGATGCCCTCGGCATCGGTCCACTGCTTGAACAGGTAGTTGGTCTTGAAGAAGGTGTTGTGGCCGAAGGCGGCGTGGGCGATCACCAGCGTCTGCAGGGTCGCCGAGTTCTCCTCCATGATGTAGCTGATGCAGGGGCTGGAGTTGATCACCAGCTCATAGGCCAGCCCGCGCAGCCCCTTGCGGTACAGCACCTCGTTCTGGGCGAACTGCTTGCCGAAGGACCAGTGCTTGTAGAACAGCGGCATGCCGATCGAGGAATAGGCGTCGAGCATCTGCTCGGCCGTGATCACCTCGATCTGGTTGGGATAGGTGTCGAGCTTCAGCCCCTTGGCCACCTGCTCGACCCGATCGTAGATCCGCTGGATCGTGCCGAAATCCCAGTCGGTGCCGGGATAGAGCAGCGTCTCGCTCATCAGTCGGCTCCCACCCCCACGTCGCGGCGCTGGAACAGCTCGCGGAACACCGGGTAGATGTCGCGGCGGTGCCAGACCTTGCGCATGGCGAAGGGCACGTCCGGCTTGCGCACGCGGTCATAGGTCTGCCACAGGTCGGTCTGGCGTGGCACCACGCCGGAGGACATCGGGTCCTCGTCGCGGCCGACCTCGAGATAGGCGAAGTACTGGCACAGCGGCAGGATCTCGTCGCCGAGCAGGGCCGCGGACTTGGCGCTGTCGCTGGACAGGTTGTCGCCGTCCGAGGCCTGGGCGGCGTAGATGTTCCAGTCCTCCGGCCGGTAGCGCTGGGCCACGATCGACGCCATCATCTCCAGCGCGGTGGAGACCACCGTGCCGCCGCTCTCGGTCGAGTAGAAGAACGTGTCCTCGTCCACCTCCTCGGCCTGGTGGGTGTGGCGGATGAACACCAGCTCGACATGCTTGTAGCGGCGCTTGAGGAACAGGTGCAGCAGGGCGAAGAAGCGCTTCGCCAGGTCCTTCATGTGCTCGGTCATCGAGCCCGAGACGTCCATCAGGCAGAACATCACTGCCTGGGCCACCGGCTTCGGCGTCGCCTCCAGCCGGCGGTAGCGCAGGTCGACCGGGTCGATATAGGGGATGCGCCGGGTGCGCGTCAGCAGGTGGTCCAGATGCTCCTGCAACTGGTCGATCTTCTCCTGGTCCGGGTCGGCCTGGCCCTCCAGCGCCGCGATCTCGGCCTCGATGTCCTTGATCTCGCCGGATTTCGGGCGGCGCAGGGCGATGCGCCGCGACATCGCCCGCTGCATCGTCCGGGTCACCGCCAGGCTGGCCGGTGGGCCGCTGGTGGAGAAGCCGGCCCGCCGCCACCCGACGCTCTCGGACGCGACCAGCTTGCGCTTGGCCAGGTCGGGCAGCTCCAGATCGTCGAGGAAGAGCTCAAGATACTCCTCCTGCGACAGCACGAAGCGGAACTCGTCCTGGCCGTCGCCGTCGGGCGCGCCCTCGCTGCCGCCACCCCCGCCGCCGCGCTTCGGCCGCTGGATGGTGTCGCCCTCGACGAACTCCTTGTTGCCTGGGAGGATGTGGTCGCGCACGCCGCCGGAGCCGGAGCGGTGCAGCCGCGGCTCGTTCACGCCCGTGACCGGGATCGCGACCTCGCCGCCCTGCTCCAGATCCTTGATGCTGCGCTCGCGCGAACTGTCTCTGACCGCCCGCTGCACCAGGGCCTTGGCCCGGCGCAGGAAGCGTTGGCGGTTGACGAGGCTCTTGCCGCCCGGATTAAGCCGCCGGTCGATGATGTGCATGGACATCGCGCGTTGTTCACACCCTCCTGTCTCAGCCCGCCTGCTTGACCCGCATGTACCATTCGACCAGGCGCCGGACCTGCCGCTCGGTGTAGCCGCGGGCGACCATGCGCTCGACGAACTCCTCGTGCTTCTTCTCGGTGTCGCCGTCCTTCTTCGAGCCGAAGCTGATCACCGGCAGCAGCTCCTCCACCTGGCTGAACATCCGCCGCTCGATCACCTCGCGGATCTTCTCGTAGCTGGTCCAGCTCGGGTTGCGGCCCTCATTGGCGGCGCGGGAGCGCAGCGCGAACTTGACCACCTCGTTGCGGAAGTCCTTCGGGTTGGCGATGCCGGCCGGCTTCTCGATCTTGGTCAGCTCCTGGTTCAGCAGGTCGCGGTTCAGCAGCTGCCCGGTGTCGGGGTCCTTGAAGTCCTGGTCCTCGATCCAGGCATCCGCGTAATCGACATAGCGGTCGAACAGGTTCTGGCCATAGTCGTGATACGATTCCAGATAGGCCTTCTGGATCTCGTGGCCGATGAACTCGGCATAGCGCGGCGCCAGGTCGGCCTTCAGGAACTCCAGGTAGCGCTTCTCGGTCTCGGCCGGCAGCTGCTCGCGCCGCACCATCTGCTCGACCACATAGATCAGGTGCACCGGGTCGGCGGCGACCTCGTTGGTGTCGTGGTTGTAGGTGGCGGCCAGCGCCTTGAAGGCGAAGCGGGTCGAGACGCCGTCCATGCCCTCGTCGACGCCGCCGGCATCCTTGTACTCCTGCAGGCTGCGGGCGCGGGGGTCGACCTCGCGCAGGCTCTCGCCGTCATAGACCCGCATCTTGGAGTAGAGGTTGGAGTTCTCGTGCTCATGCAGGCGGGACAGGACCGAGAACCGGGCCAGCATCTCCAGTGTGCCCGGGGCGCAGGGGGCGTCCGCCAGCTTCGAGCTGCGGATCAGCTTGTCGTAGATCTTCTGCTCCTCGGTCACCCGCAGGCAGTAGGGCACCTTGATCACGTAGATCCGGTCGATGAAGGCTTCGTTGTTCTTGTTGTTCTTGAAGCCCTGCCACTCGGACTCGTTGGAATGCGCCATGATGATGCCGGTGAAGGGCAGGGCGCCGATGTTCTCGGTGCCGACATAGTTGCCCTCCTGCGTCGCCGTCAGCAGCGGGTGCAGCATCTTGATCGGCGCCTTGAACATCTCGACGAATTCGAGCAGGCCCTGATTGGCCCGGTTCAGGCCGCCGGAATAGCTGTAGGCGTCCGGGTCGTGCTGCGGCAGCGTCTCCAGGCTGCGGATGTCGACCTTGCCGACCAGGGAGGAGATGTCCTGGTTGTTCTCGTCGCCCGGCTCGGTCTTGGCGATGCCGATCTGGCGCAGCCGCGACGGCTGCAGCCGCACCACCTTGAACTTGGAGATGTCGCCGTCGAACTCGTCCAGCCGCTTCAGGCACCAGGGGCTGACCAGCCCGGTCAGGCGCCGGCGCGGGATGCCGTAGCGGTCCTCGAGCTCGGCGCCCATCGTGTCGGGGTTGAACAGGCCGAGCGGGCTCTCGAAGATCGGGCTGACCTCGTCGCCGGCCTTCAGCACATAGATCGGGTGCACCTCCATCAGCGCCTTCAGCCGCTCCGCCAGCGACGACTTGCCGCCGCCGACCGGGCCGAGCAGGTAGAGGATCTGCTTGCGCTCCTCCAGCCCCTGGGCCGCGTGCAGCAGGAAGCTGACGATCCGCTCGATCGTCTCCTCCATGCCGTAGAACTCGGAGAAGGCCGGGTACACCCGGATGGTGCGGTTCATGAAGATCCGCCCCAGCCGGCCGTCGCGGGCGGTGTCCACGATCTCCGGCTGGCCGATGGCCGCGAGCAGCCGTTCGGCCGCGCTCGCATACATCATCGGGTCGCTGCGACATCCCTTCAGGAATTCTTCGAGGGACATCTCCGCCGCGCGGCGGGCCTCGTAGGACTTCGCATAGCTGGTGAAGAGATCGTCGGTCGGTGCCATTGCCACCCGCCAAAGGTTGGAGGATCGAGACTCAACCTAGTGTGCCGTTTCCGGCCGCAGCTTCTGGGCATATGTGTCCGGCCCATGATGGTCCGGGCTTTGCGGCGAGATTCGGGTGGATGACAAGGGCCGGCCCCATCCCGCCCGCCCGCAGGCCCAGCATGGGCTGCGCAGTCGGGACCCGGATGAGGTGCAATATCTGACACTACCCCTTCTCCACCGCTCGCTCTGCTTAACAATATAGGGTCGAACCTGACCGATAATACTACTGCCTTAATTTTTATCTGGGCCCGGGGCCTCGTTGGTCGAGGTCTTGGCGCGGCCTGCCATCCAGGTCCCACGTCGCATCAATGGTAACAGGGTATGCTCAGTTCGCCAGAAAGGCGATGCGGCTTTTCAGCCGACTCGCCTTAAGCACGAACTATGTCATTCTGTGATCGAGAATCCTGATCGTTTGGTCCGGACTCAATCGCTCGCTCGATCATTGGCGAGGACCCTAAGGGTCCGGCGGAGGCTTTCGTGAGGCTTGTGGCTGTCACAGAAGCGGCGTCCCGAGTCGCATCGCTCCGGTGCCTCCGCCGCCCGCCCCGCCGCGCCGGGGTCAACGCATGACGCTGGAGCAGCTGCGGATCTTCGTCGCGGTCGCCGAGCATCTGCACGTGACCCGCGCGGCGCAGGCGCTGAACCTGACCCAGTCCGCCGCCAGCGCGGCGATCCAGGCGCTGGAGGCACGCCACGCCACCAAGCTGTTCCACCGCGTCGGCCGCGGCATCGCCCTGACCGATGCCGGCACCGCCTTCCTGCCGGAGGCGCGGGCCGTGCTGGCCCGGGCGGCGCTGGCCGAGCGGGCGCTGGACGACCTGTCCGGGCTGCGCCGCGGCCTCCTGGCGCTGCATGCCAGCCAGACCATCGGCAACTACTGGCTGCCGTCGCTGATGCACCGCTTCCGGGCGGCGCATCCCGGGCTGCAGCTCGACCTCACCATCGGCAACACCACCCAGGTGGCCGAGGCGGTGCGCGAGGGCCGGGCCGATATCGGCTTCGTCGAGGGCGACCTGGACGTGGCGGGCTTCGAGCATGCCAGCGTGCCGGGCGACCGGCTGGTGCTGGTGGTCGGCGCCGGCCACCCCTGGGCGGAGGAGCGGATGGTGGTGCCGTCCCGCTTCGCCGACAGCCCCTGGGTGCTGCGCGAGCGCGGCTCCGGCACCCGCCAGGTGTTCGAATCGGCGCTGGAGCGGCTCGGCGTCGACCCCGCCGCGCTGCCGGTGGCGCTGGAGCTGGCCAGCAACGAGGCGGTGCGCGCGGCGATCGAGGCCGGGGCGGGGGCGGGGGTGCTGTCCAGCCTGTCGGTCGAATCGGGGCTGCGCTTCGGCACGCTGCGCCAGCTCGATCCGCCATTCCCGGCCCGCCGCTTCCGCGTGCTGCGCCATCCGGACCACTACCGCAGCAAGGCGGTGGAGGCGTTCCTGAAGATGCTCGACCTGGACTAGGGACGGCTCGCGGATCCGGTCGCAGACCCTCCATGCCGGATCGGCATGCCGGCGGGCCGAGGCGGCATCCTACAAGCGATCCATGCCCGACCGGACCCGCGCCTACACCTCGCCCCGCGCCGCCTTCCGCGGCGGGGCGCGGGACGTGCTGGGCGCACCGCTCCTCGTCCTCGGCGCCTCCTATGTCGGCTTCGGCTCGCTGGTGCGGGCCAGCGGGCTCGGCCTCCCGGTCGGGCTGCTCTCGACCCTGACCGGCTGGGCCCTGCCGGGCCAGATGGTGATGATCGAGGCCTATGCCGTCGGCGCCTCGCTGCTGGCCATGGTCGCGGCGGTGGCTCTGGTCAATGTCCGGCTGATGCCGATGGCGCTGGTGCTGATGCCCGGGCTGCGCGTGCCCGGCCGGCCGCGCTGGTGGGACTATGCCGCCGCCCATCTGGTCGCCATCACCGGCTGGGTGCAGGGGATGCGGGTCTGCCCGACCCTGCCACCGGAGCAGCGGTTGCCCTATTTCGTCGGCTTCGCCGGCACCCTGTGGGCGTCCTGCGTCGCCTGGACCGCGGTCGGCTACTATCTGGTCACGGCGGTGCCGGCCTCGGTCTCGCTCGGCCTCGTCTTCCTCAACCCGCTCTACTTCATCCTGGTGCTGACCGCCGATCTGCGGAACCGGGCCCGGCTCGGTGCCATGGTGCTGGGCGGCGCGCTGGGGCCGCTGCTGTATCAGCTCGATCCGGAATGGGGGCTGCTGGCCACCGGGCTGATCGCCGGCACCGCCGCCTTCCTGGCCGACCGGCTGTGGCGCCGCCGCCATGGGTGAGGCGCTGCCCTGGGTCATGCTGCTGGGCGCCGCGGCGGCCACCTATCTGTGGCGGGCGCTCGGCGTCTATCTCGCCGGCCGGGTGCGCGAGGGCGGGGCGCTGCTCGACTGGGTCGGCTGCGTCGCCTACGCCATCCTGGCCGGGCTGATCGCGCGCATGATCCTGCTGCCGGCCGGGCCGCTGGCCGCGACCTCGATGGCGGAGCGGGCCGGCGCCACCGCGCTCGGCCTCGCCGTCTTCCTGCTGTTCCGCCGCAACGTGCTGCTCGGCGTCAGCGCCGGGGCCGGGGCGCTGATGCTGATGGCCGGCTGGGCTTGACCGTCAGAGGCAATGGGCCAGGGCGTCCCGCACCGCCTTGCGGTCGGTCTCGGTCAGGGTGCTGTCCAGGCTGACGATGCCGCCCGGGGCCACGGTCGGCAGCGCGTCCATGCTCAGCGAAAAGGGCTGCCCGGCCAGGATCGCGTCCCGTTCGGCCTGGCTCAGCGCCACCGTCACCTCAGGCCCGTCGGGGCTGTCGCGGGATTCGAGGTCCGGCCCGGTGACGTCGCGCGACGCGGCCGTGGGGCCGCCGATCTGCAGCGTCGCTGTGTCCGGCAGCTCCGTGCCGGTGTCGAAGCCGGAATAGGCCAGGTAGGCCGGGGTCTGGTCGCCGCGGCGGCAGAACAGCGTCAGCGTCTCGCCCGACCCGTTGGTCGGGGTCTTCAGGGTCATGGTCGCGATCGTGCCCTTGCCCTCCGCCGAGGTCTGCCACGGCGTCCGCGCCTCCTCCCCGGCATTGGCGAGGCCGAGCGAGGCGACCTCGTCGCTGCCCAGCGGCTTGCCGGCCCCGGCGGCGAGCAGGCGCGGCAGCAGCTCCGCCTTCCCGCCCATCTCGGCCAGATAGGCCGCGACCTGCGGCCGCAGGTTCTCCGGCACGCCGCCGGGCACCAGCTCCCCGGCCTCCGCACTGCGGCTGCGGCCGCCGAGGAAGGCCAGGACGCAGGCGCCCTCGCAGCGACCGGAGGCCGTGTCCTCGACCTTGGGATAATCCGCCGGCATGGTCGGGTCGGCATAGGGGACGGTGCGGCCGACCTCGACATCGACGCACCGCTCCCGGATCCTGCGGCCGAGCGCCATTGCCGCCGCGGGATCGCCGCCCGGGGAATCGAGGTGCAGCACGGGGCAGCCATTCTCGGCGGCATAGGCGTCGAAGGCAGCCGGGGTGGCGGCGGTGATGGTGCCCTCCGCCGCGGTCCATTCGCAGCCGATGCAATTGCCGCCATTGCTGGCGGACACGAAGGTCATCGGGCCGGTGGCGCGGGGCGGCGCATCGGCCGCGATCGCCTGTCCGGCCATCAGGGCCGGCACGGCCAGCCAGAGAATTCGGGCCCAGGATCTGGTCATGCGCAGCCTCTCGCGGGAACGCCCGGCGGCCGATGGGTCGCGGGATAGGGATGATGTCGGACGGCGACTATCGGAAGCGTCTATGGCAGGAATGCGACCCTGCGGAGAACGCTTCACGACATCGTCGTCAGCCCTTCGCCTGCTGCGCCGTGGCGCGGATCTGGCTCAGGCTGGCGCGCGGAGTGATCGCCTCCGGGTCCAGTCGGATCCAGATCAGCGCCGGCTTCCCGGCGGCCACCGCGCGCTCGAAGGCCGGGGCGAACTCCTCGGTCCGCTCCACCGTCTCGGCATGGGCGCCATAGGCCCGGGCCAGTTGCGCGAAGTCCGGGTTCTTCAGGTCGGTGCCGCTGATCCGGGCCGGGTATTCCCGCTCCTGATGCATGCGGATGGTGCCGTACATGCCGTTGTCGATGACCAGGAACACTACGGCCGCGTTGTACTGCGCCGCTGTCGCCAGCTCCTGCCCGTTCATCAGGAAGCAGCCGTCGCCGGCGGCGGCGATCACCACCCGCTCCGGATGCTGCAGCTTGGCGGCGACGCCGGCCGGCACGCCGTACCCCATCGAGCCGTTGGTCGGCGCCAGCTGGGTGCGCCAGCCGCGGTAGCGGTAGAAGCGGTGGAACCAGGTGGCGTAGTTGCCGGCGCCGTTGCAGATCATGCTGTCGGCCGGCAGCCGGCCGACCAGCCAGCGCACGATCTCCGACATCTGCACCGGGCCGGGCGACACCACCGGCTGCTGCCAGGCCTCGTAATCGGCGCGGGCGCCGCGCACCCAGTCCTGCCGGGCCTGGATGTCGCCAGCCGGGGCCAGGGCGGCCAGCGCCGCGGCGACGGCGGCGGAATTCGCGTTGATCGCCAGCTCGGGCTGGTACACCCGGCCCAGCTCCTCCGCCCCGGCATGGATATGCACCAGGCGCTGCGCCGGCATCGGCACGTTCAGCAGCGTGTAGCCGCTGGTGGTCATCTCGCCCAGCCGGGCGCCCAGCACGATCAGCAGGTCGGTGGTCTTCACCCGCTCGGCCAGCTTCGGGTTCGGGCCGATGCCGACATCGCCGGCATAGTGGGTGTGGTCGTTGTCGACATAGTCCTGGCAGCGGAAGGAGACGGTCAGCGGCACCTCCCAGGCCTCGGCGAAGGCCTGGATGTCGGCGCGGGCCTTGGCATCCCACCCGCCGCCGCCGATCAGCAGCAGCGGCCGCTTCGCCTCGGACAGCAGGTCGCGCAGCCGGGCCAGGGCCTCGACCCCGATGCCGGTCTCGACCGGCGTGGCCGGGCGGACATCCGGCGCGTTGGTCTCCTCGACCAGCATGTCCTCCGGCAGCGCCAGCACCACCGGGCCGGGCCGGCCGGAGGTGGCGGTGTGGAAGGCGCGAGAGACGAATTCCGGCACCCGGTCGGCGTCGTCGATCTGCGCCGCCCATTTGGTCATCGACCCGAACACCTTGCGGACATCGACCTCCTGGAAGGCCTCGCGCTCGAACATGTCGCGGCCGACCTGGCCCATGAACACGATCACCGGCGACGAGTCCTGCTGCGCCACATGGATGCCGACCGAGGCGTTGGTGATGCCCGGGCCGCGGGTGACGAAGCAGATGCCGGGCTTGCCGGTGGCCTTGGCGTAGGCATCGGCCATGTAGGCGGCGCCGCCTTCCTGGCGGCACACCACCAGCCTGATCTCCGGCACGTCGTGCAGCGCGTCGAGCACGGCCAGGTAGCTCTCGCCCGGGACGCAGAAGATGGTGTCGACGCCGTTCAGGCGCAGGGTGTCGACCAGGGCGCGGGCGGCGGTGCGGGACATGGGGAGCGACCGTTTCTTATGGGCGTTGCCGGGTGGGTCTAGCACGCGCCCGGCTGCCGTCCAACCCGGCCGGGGCGCGGGGCAGGGCGGCCCGGCCTGCGCCCCAGCCTTGCGGTCGCCACCGCCGCCATGCTCTAACGACGCCGTCCGTCCCGACGAGCCGTGTCCATGAGCCTCGAGACCCTCGCCGATCACGCTTTTGCTCCCGTGGCCCTCGCCCTGGAGGACGGCCGGATTCCGGGCGCGGCTTTGGGCATCGCCACCGCCGACGGCCAGCGCGCCCTGCGCTGGGGCGGCGTCGCCACCACTTTGCCGAAGCCCGAGGCGCTGCAGCGCGACACCTGGTTCGACCTCGCCAGCCTGACCAAGGTCATCGTCACGGTGACCGAGATCCTGCGGCTGGTGGAGGAGGGGGTGCTGGACCTCGACGACCCGCTGGCCAAGCATCTGCCGGACGCGGCGCCGCTGCACGGCGCCATTCCGCTGCGCCGGCTGATCGACCATTCCAGCGGCCTGCCGGCGCAGGAGCGGATCTATCTCTGGCCCGGCCCGGCGGAGCAGCGGCGCGCTGCGGTGATCCGCAAGCACTGGCCGCTGAAGGCCGAGCCGGTCTATTCCGACATCAACTACATGCTGCTCGGCTTCGTGGTCGAGCGCTGGCGCGGCGTCGCCTTCAACCAGCTGCCGGTCGGCACCGGCCTGTCCTTCGCGCCGGTGCCGGCGCAGTCGGCGGCGACCGAGGTCTGCGCCGTCCGCAACCGGCTGCTGCGTGGCGAGGTGCATGACGAGAACGCCTGGTCGCTGGGCGGCGCCGCCGGCCATGCCGGGCTGTTCGGCACCGTCCGCGGCGTGCTCGACTTCGCGCTGGAGCTGCTGCGCGGCCGGCTGCTCAGCCCCGCGGCGATGGTCGAGCTGTGCGCGCCGCAATCGACCCCCGGCCGCGCGCTGGGGTGGGAGCGGCGCCACCCCGGCTGGAAGGGCGGCAGCCTGTGCTCGCCCCGCACCATCGGCCATCTCGGCTTCACCGGCACCGGCCTGTGGATCGACCTCGACCGCGGCATCGCCTGGACGCTCCTGACCAACCGGGTGCATCCCAGCCGCGAGGTCGACACCGGCATCCAGGATCTGCGCCTGTCGGTCGGCAACCGCATCGCCGCGCGCTGGCGCGACTGGGCCTGACCGCCCGCTGCTACGGCAGCGCCAGATAGGGGCGCAGCAGCGCCAGGCCCATCACGTCCAGATCCTGCTTGATCCGGTCCCGCACCGGCGCCGGCCGCACCGTGGCGGCGGCGAATCCGGCGTGACCGGTCTCCAGGATCACCAACCCCAGCCGCTCCGCCGTCTCCCGGTCCAGCGCCGGGTTCAGGCGCTGGAACCAGTCGGCCTGGGCCGCGATGATGGCGGCGTCATGCGCCTGCACGATCCGGCGCAACTCGGCATTGGCCTGCATCGCCTCCAGCACCGGCAGCAGCCCGGCATGGTCGCGGTAGATCCCGGCCAGGACGTCGCCAAAAGCGCGGAAGCTCTGCTCGAACTCGGCCCAGCTGGTGGCCGGCGGGCTGTCGCGTTGCTCCTCCACCGCCGCGCGGAAGGCGGAGAACCAGCGCCGGGCCAGCTCCAGCATCACCGCCTCCTTGTTCGGGAAATACTGGTACAGCGACCCGACCGACAGCCCGGCCCGCTCGCCGATGGCGATCGTGGTCAGGCCCTTGAAGCCGACCTCCTGCAGCAGCGACCGCCCGGCCTCGAGGATGCGCTCGACCATCTCGCGCGACCGGTCCTGCCGCGGCCGGCGGCGCGGCTCGATCGTCGTCCCTGACTCCTCCTGCCGGCCCCGGGCCATCAGCGTCCTCATCCTCGATGCCCGGCCAGTCTAGGGGGCCGGGGCCGCGGCGTGCCACCGAAAGCGCCGGGGCTTGACGCCTGTCGCGTTTGAACGCGAATATAAATTCGTATTCCGTGCAATCGATGGCGGCCGGCCCGACCCGCGTTGTCGCGACCGTCATCCTCGGGGAGGAGGCGAAGAATGCGTGAAAGCGGCAATCGCGGAACCCGGCCGAGGCGCCGGTGGCTGGGGGCGGTGGGCGGCATGCTGCTGCTCGGCCTGCAGCCGGCCCGGGCCGACGATCCCGGCCTGCCGGAGACGGTGCCCGACGCGGTGAAGGCGGAGCAATCGACGGCCCTGCCGATCACCGCCTTCTACGACACGCCGGCCAACCTGGCCGCGACCAGGCCGGGCGACCTGCTGCGGCAGGAGGCCTTCGCCGGCTACACCTTGCCGGCCGGAGCCTCGGCCATCCGCATCCTCTACCATTCGGTCGAGCCCGACGGCGCCGACGTGGCGACCTCCGGCGTCGTGCTGGTCCCGGCCGGCCCGGTCCCATCAGGCGGCTGGCCGGTGATCGCCTGGGCCCACGGCACCAGCGGCGTCGCCCGGCAATGCGCGCCCTCGGCGATGTCGGATGTCTATTACGGCAGCGAAGGCCTGTCGCAGATGCTGGAGGCCGGCTTCGCCGTGGTGGCGACCGATTATCACGGCCTCGGCACCGCGGGCGCGCACCGCTACATGGACAAGGCGGCCCAGGCGCTGGACGTCGTGCATTCGTTGCCGGCCGCCCGGGCCGCCGTGCCCGGCCTGGGCCATCGCTGGGTGGTGGACGGGCATTCCCAGGGCGGCGCGGCCGCCTGGGGCGTGGCCGAGCTGCAGGCCAAGCTGCAGGATCCGGACTATCTCGGCGCCGTCGCGGTGGCCGGGGCGACCCATCTGGCGCGGCTGGTCACCCATCCGGAGGAGACGGCGGGCGCCGGCTTCTACCTGGCCTGGATCGCCTATGCCATCCACACCCGGTCGCCCGAGGTGAAGCCTGACGACATCCTGTCCGCCGCCGGCATGGCCCATTACGGCGACGTGACGACCAGGGGCTGCTGGTTCTACGGCTACGCCGCCTATCACGGCGTCGGCACCGCGGCGATGGTGAAGCCGGGCTGGGGCGACAACGCCTCCGTGCGCGGCTTCTTCGATCAGAACGCGGCCGGCGCGGCGCCGATCAAGGGGCCGATCCTGGCGATCGCCGGCGAGGCCGACAGCGCCGTGCCGCTGCCCGGCATCGTCGAGACCGTGGACCGGGCCTGCCGCAACGGCCTGGCGGTGACCTTCCGCCGCTATCCCGGCCTCGACCATGACCCGGCGATGGGCGAGACGGTGCCCGACCAGCTGGCCTGGATCCGCGACCGCTTCGCCGGCAAGCCGGCGCCGGGCAACTGCCCCGGCTGAGCCGGTCGTTGGGAACCATCTTTGAGTTTGCCCGGCCCTATCCCGCATGACAGGTGGAATCCGACCTGCTTTTTCCGATAAGGAGGGCTGATGGCCCCGATCCGCCGGATCGATTGGAACTCCGCCGGAGCGGGGCCATTTACCAATCCATGGCGGCGGTCCCGGGGACGGGCCGGACGCTTGACGAAAAAGCAGGAGAAGGGTGATGAGCAAGGCCTCCAATACACCGGTCGTGGACGCGCTGAAGCAGGTGCTGGCCGATACCTACGCCCTCCAGATCAAGACCCAGAACTACCACTGGAACGTCGAAGGCCCGCAGTTCCACTCGCTGCACACCATGTTCGAGGAGCAGTACAAGGCGCTGTTCGAGGCGGTGGACGAGGTGGCGGAGCGGATCCGCGCGCTCGGCGACTACGCGCCGGGCAGCTTCAAGGCCTTTTCCGAACTGACCAAGGTGTCGCCGCCCAAGGACGGCATCGACGGCCAGGCCATGGTCAAGGACTTGGTGAAGAGCCACGAGCTGCTGTCGGAGCAGGCCAAGGCCGCCCTCGCGGTGGGCGAGAAGGCCGGCGACGATTCGACCGTCGACCTGCTGACCGACCGGATCACCTATCACGACAAGACCGCCTGGATGCTGCGCGCCACCGCGGCGTAAGCGGCGCCGGAACCGTCGGAATGCGGAAGGCCCGGACCTCGGTCCGGGCCTTTTTCGTTGCGGTAGATCCCGGATCTCCCGAGCATGGATCTTGGGGACAAGGGGGACGGCCGTGATGGGGCGTGCGTCGGCTTATGGGCTTCTGGTTCTGGTAATGCTGACCGGGCCGGCCAGCCTTGCCTTGGCGGCGGGGCCATCGGATTGCCGAACCTACTCGTACAGCGACCAGCGGGATCTGCTGGTCCGGAAGCTCAAACGGGACGGATACTCGGCCGAGCAGTCGAAGTTCCTGATGTGGCTCTCTGATCTGAAGGCCAGCAGCATCAAGCGCAGTTGCCTGACCGATGAGGGCCGGCAATGTGGGGCGGGCAGCATCAAGGGAATGATGCTGGAATGCGCCCGCAAGTTTCTGGACGATGCCGTGGCGAAGGCCGGGATGACACCGGCCTCGGCGAGGATGGACGAGATCAGGCCGATGGCCCTGTACGGCAGGACCGAGTTCGCGGTTCGCGAGATGCTGGCCTTGTCGGCGATGGAGGCGTGCTCCGGCAGCGCGAAGGAGCGGTTCTTCAGCCTGCCGCAGCGGGGGGGCTGCCTGATGGACATGGACGCCACGCCGCCCTGAGGGGCGCCGCGGCTCCTGGCGGCTGGCAAATGTCCGGACCATGACCTTCGCTCGGCGCGGCTATCCCGCCGGCCATTCCTCGCGCGCCATCTCGATGAACGCCCGCAGGCCCAGCGGCAGCTGCCGCCGGCTCGGGTAGTACAGGAAGAAGCCGGGGAAGTCCGGGCACCAATCCTCCAGCAGCCGCACCACCCGTCCTGCGGCCAAAGCGGGGGTGGCCACCGCCTCGAACACGCAGGCGATGCCGGCGCCGTCCACCGCCGCCCGCAGCATCAGCTCCTGGTCGCCCAGGGTCAGCGGGCCGTCGACCTCGACCTCCAGCGCCTCGCCGTCCTTCTCGAACTCCCAGTGGAAGAAAGTGCCGCTGTGGAAGCGGTAGCGGATGCAGCCATGGTACTTCAGCTCATGCGGGGTGCGGGGCGGCTCGCGGCCGTCGAGATAGGCCGGCGCGGCGACGATCGCCCAGCGTTGCCGCGGGCCGAAGCGGACGGCGATCATGTCCTGCTGCAGGCTCTCGCCGAAGCGCAGCCCGGCATCGAAGCCGCCGGCCACAACGTCGACCAAATCGTCGTCGGCGACGATCTCCAGCCGCATCTGCGGATAGGCGCGGACGAAGCGCGCCATGATCGGCGCCAGCACCATTCGGGCCGCCTGGTGGGCCGCATTGAGGCGCAGCGTGCCGGCCGGCACGTCGCGGAACTCGTTCACCTCCTCCAGCGCGTCGTTGAGGTCGCGGAACATCGGCTGCAGCCGCTGCAAGAGCCGCGCCCCTGCATCCGAGGGCGCAACGCTGCGGGTGGTGCGGTTCAGCAGGCGCACGCCCAGCCGCTCCTCCAGGTCGCGCAGCAGGTGGCTGATGGCGGAGGGCGAGACGCCCAGCTCGGCCGCCGCCTTGCGGAAGCTGCGATGGGTCGCCACGGCGACGAAGGCGGACAGGCCGGGGAAGTCGATCCGGGCCATGGATTAGTGACCTTTTCTCAATGACCAATGGAAGATTGAGCGGATTATTGTCCAATCTGCCAGCCCTTAAATTCGGAACCACGGACGGCCCGCGCGGCGGGCCCCGTTCCGAAGGAGGGCATCATGAAGGTCTGGTTCATCACCGGGGCGTCGCGCGGCATCGGCGCCGAGATCACCCAGGCGGTTCTGGACGGCGGCGACGCCGTGGCGGCCGCCGCCCGGGACGCGAAGGCCATCACCGAGCGCTTCGGCAGCCATCCGAACCTGCTGCCGCTGGCGCTCGACGTCACCGACGAGGCCCAGGCCCAGGCGGCGGCGAAGGCGGCGGTGGAGCGCTTCGGCCGGATCGACGTTCTGGTCAACAATGCCGGCTACGGCCTGCTGGGCGCGGTCGAGGAGGCGGATGCCGGCGAGGTCGAGCGGCTGTTCGCCACCAATGTCTTCGGCCTGCTGGCCGTGACCCGCGCGGTGCTGCCGCAGCTGCGCCGCCAGGGCTCCGGCCACATCCTCAACATCTCCTCGGTCGGCGGCTGCCAGGCCTACCCGGGCTGGGGCGTCTACGGCGCCACCAAATTCGCGGTCGAGGGGCTGACCGAGGCCCTGGCGGCGGAGCTGGCGCCGCTCGGCATCCACGCCACGGTGGTCGAGCCCGGCTTCTTCCGCACCAACTTCCTGGACGGCAGCTCGCTGATCCGGACGAAGACCGAGATCGCCGACTATGCCGAGACGGTCGGCCGGATGCGCGACTTCGCCGCCGGGCACAACCACCAGCAGCCGGGCGATCCGAAGAAGCTGGCCCAGGCGCTGCGCCAGGTTGTCGCCGCCGAGAAGCCGCCGGTGCGCCTGCCGCTGGGCCGCGACACGGTGGAGCGGATCGAGGTCAAGAACGCCTTCGTCGCCCGCGAGCTGGAACAGTGGCGCAGCCTGGCGGAATCGACCGGCTTCGAGGATTGAGCGCAGCACAGTCGAGCAGCAGGTTTTGCTCTGCTTTATTGTCATCCTCGGGCTTGACCCGAGGATCCAGGGGCGGCCGGAGCAGCTCTCGGTGGCCCCTGGATTGCCGGGTCAAGCCCGGCAATGACAATGAGAATAAAGTCCCTTCTTCTTTTCTTTGGTCCTGAAGGCTATCGGCTTCCACGGCGACATTCCTCCGGAAATGCTGTTTCATGCATATCCGCATACGATCGTCGGAAGGGGAGTTGATGGTCGATATCGCCAAAGACGCCCCGGGCACGCCGGCCGTGGAGCCGAGCCTGCACCGGGTGATGGGGCCCTGGCTGCTGCTGCTGTTCATCGTCGGCGACATCCTGGGCACCGGCATCTACGCCCTGACAGGCAAGGTGGCGCAGCAGGTGGGCGGCGTGGTCTGGCTGCCCTTCCTGGTGGCCTTCGCCGTCGCCCTGGTCACCGCCTTCAGCTATCTCGAGCTGGTGACCAAATACCCGCGCGCCGCCGGCGCCGCGCTGTACACGCACAAGGCGTTCGGCATCCATTTCATCACCTTCATCGTCGCCTTCGCGGTGATGTGCTCGGGCATCACTTCGGCCTCCACCGCCTCGCGCGCCTTCGCCGCGAACCTGTCGGCCGCCTTCAATCTCGGCCTCGGCGGCGGCGGGGTCACCCTCATCGCCCTGGGCTTCATGGCGGTGGTCGCCATCGTCAACTTCCGCGGTGTCGGCGAGAGCGTGAAGGCCAATGTGGTGCTGACCCTGGTCGAACTGACCGGCCTCCTGATCATCATCTGCATCGGGATGTGGGCGATCGGGCTGGGCCAGGGCGACGTCTCGCGCATCACCCAGTTCGGCACGACCGACCGCGGCCTGTTCTGGTCGGTGATCGGCGCCACCACCCTGGCCTTCTTCGCCATGGTCGGTTTCGAGGATTCGGTCAACATGGCCGAGGAATGCCGCGAGCCGAGCCGGATCTTCCCGAAGGTGCTGCTGGCCGGGCTGTGCATCACCGGCGTGATCTATGTGCTGGTCTCGATCTCGTCGATCACCCTGGTGCCGCCGGAGCAGCTGGGCGAGGGCGAGACGCCGCTGCTCAAGGTGGTGCAGGCCGGCGCGCCCGGCTTTCCGCTGGAGATCTTCGGCTTCATCACCATGTTCGCGGTCGCCAACAGCGCCCTGATCAACATGCTGATGGCCAGCCGGCTGGTCTACGGCATGAGCCGGGAGCGGGTGCTGCCCGGCGTGCTGGGCCGTGTCCATGCCGGGCGGCGCACGCCCTACATCGCCATCGGCTTCACCACGCTGCTGGCCTTCGGCCTGATCGGCTTCGTCGGCGGCGTGCCGGCGCTGGGCGGCACCACGGCGCTGCTGCTGCTCTGCGTCTTCACCGTGGTCAATATCGCCGTGCTGGTGCTGCGCCGCGACCGGGTGGAGCACAGCCATTTCCACACTCCGACGGTCCT
This sequence comes from Inquilinus limosus, assembly GCF_002195995.1. Taxonomy (GTDB): domain Bacteria; phylum Pseudomonadota; class Alphaproteobacteria; order DSM-16000; family Inquilinaceae; genus Inquilinus; species Inquilinus limosus_C. The sequence continues at coordinate 9,528 of NZ_NHON01000005.1, read as the reverse complement.
GCCGGTGCTGGGCGCGGCGTGCTGCGGCTTCCTGGCCGGCCCGTGGACCGGGCGCAACCCCGAGGAATACAAGATCGCCGGCATCCTGCTGGCGATCGGCGTCGGCCTCTGGGTGGTGACTGTGCTGGTCAACCGCGCCACCGGCCAGTCGGCGGCGGATCCGACGATGGAGGATCTCGGCGGCGACGGGGCGGTGAACTAGGAAGAGGGTTCGTCCGTCGCCTTGGCGAGGAAGTCGCCGAGGCGGTCGAACCGGCGCTCCCAGCCCAGCCGCCGGTCGCTCAGCCACTGCTCGGCCGTCTGCAGCGCCGCCGGCTCGATCCGGCAGGTGCGCACCCGGCCGATCTTCTCCGACCGCACCAGGCCGCTGGCCTCCAGCACCGCCAGATGCTGGACCACGGCCGACAGCGACATCGACAGGGGCTGGGCCAGCTCGCTGACCGAGGCCGGGCCGCGGCTCAGGCGCTCGACCATGATCCGCCGGCTGGGATCGGCCAGGGCCTGGAACATCAGGTCCAGCGGCTGGGCATGGTTAAGCATGTGCTTCAGTACCCCGATCGGCCGGCGGCGGCAAGTCAGCGCCGGGCCCGCAGCCTTTCGCCGCGGCGGCGCAGCGCCTCGATCGCGATCAGCATGCACGTCGACACCACGATCAGCACGCTGGCCGCCGCGGTGATGGTCGGGGTGATGCTCTCGCGGATGCCGTTGAACATCTCGCGCGGCAGGGTGCGCTGGCCCGGGCCCGCCAGCAGCAGCGCCACCACCACCTCGTCGAAGGAGGTGACGAAGGCGAACAGCGCGCCGGAAACGACGCCGGGCAGGATCAGCGGCAGCGTCACCCGGAAGAACACGATGGCCGGCCGGGCGCCCAGGCTGGCGGCGGCGCGCGGCAGGCTGCGGTCCAGCCCCTGCAGCGTGGCGCCGACGGTGATGACGACGAAGGGCGCGGCCAGCGCCGTGTGCGCCAGGATCAGCCCGGCATAGCTGTTGGTCAGCCCGACCGCGGCGAAGGCGAAGTACAGGCCCACCGCCACGATCACCACCGGCACGATCATCGGCGACAGCAGGAGGCCGGTCAGCAGGCCGCGGAAGCGCAGCGGCGCATGGTTCAGCCCCAGCGCCGCCGGTATGCCCAGCACCGTCGCCAGCACCGTGGTGGCGCTGCCGACGATCAGGCTGTTGGCCAGGGCGCCCATCCAGCGGTCGGACTCGAAGAACTCCGCGAACCAGCGCAGCGACACGCCGTCCAGCGGATAGACCAGGAACGACCCGCCATTGAAGGACAGCGGCATGATCGCCAGGATCGGCGCGATCAGGAACAAGAGCGCCGCGCCGCCGGTCAGCCACAGGAGGGCGCGCCAGAAGGCGAGGCTTTCGAAGATCCTCATGGCGCTCAGCCCAGCCGCATGCGGTCGGCGCCCACCAGCCGGGCATAGACCGCATAGAGGGCGAGGGTGGCCACCAGCAGCAAGAGGCCGAGCGCCGAGGCCATGCCCCAGTTGACCGTGCTGGTGGTGTAGAAGGCGATGAACCAGCTGATCATCTGGTCCGCCGGCCCGCCGACCAGCGCCGGGGTGATGTAGTAGCCGAGCGCCAGGATGAAGACGAGCAGGGCGCCGGCGCCGATCCCCGGCAGGGTCTGCGGCAGGTAGACCCGCAGGAAGGCGCCGACCGGCTTGGCGCCCAGCGAATAGGCGGCGCGCAGATGCGCCGGCGGGATCGACCGCATGACGCTGTACAGCGGCAGGATCATATAGGGCAGCAGCACATGGGTCATGGCCACCAGCACGCCGACCCGGTTGTACACCAGCTGTAGCGGCTCCCCGGCCAGGCCGAGGCCGGTGATGACCTCGTTGACCACGCCGTTGCTCTGCAGCAGCACCACCCAGGCGGTGGTGCGGACCAGGAGCGAGGTCCAGAACGGCAGCAGCACCAGGATCATCAGCAGGTTGGCGATGCGCGGCGGCCGGGTCGCCAGCAGATAGGCGACGGGGAATCCGATCACCAGGCACAGCGCGGTGACCGACAGCGCGACCAGGAAGGTGCGCAGGAACACCTCGCGGTAGATCGCCTCGTCGGGCGGGGAGGGCAGGATCGCCCCGGCCGCGTCGCGGCGCAGGTCCAGCGCCGCCAGCAGGTAGAAATCGGTGGCCGGCCCGGCGGCGCGGGCGATGGCGCCCCAGGTCTCGACCTGGCCCCAGGCGGGATCGAGCCCTGTCAGGGTCGCCTGCCAGCTGTCCTTGGGCGCATCGGGCAGCTTGCGGGCGGTGTTGGTGACGACCGTGCGAAGGCCGTTGTGATCGTAGTTCAGGCGCCGGGCGGCGGCGGGCAGGGTCTTGTCGGCACGGGCCTGCGCCAGGTCGGCGGCCAGGGCGGCGAAGGCGTCCTCGCCCGGCAGCGCCTCGCCCTGCCAGCCGGCCAGGGCGGCGATGGTGCGCGGCATCACCGGCGCCAGGTCGCGGTCGTCGACCGCGCGCCACAGCATGCCGGCGATCGGCGCCACGAACACCAGCAGCAGGAAGGCGACCAGCGGCGCCAGCAGCAGCCAAGCCTCGACCCGCCGCCTGCGGCCTGCCCGCCGCAGCGACCGCCGGATCTCGAGGCCGTCCTGGGCGAGGGCGGTCATGAGAGCGTCCTTGCGGCGAGCAGAACGGATTGCCTCTCCCGCCTGGCGGGAGAGGTCGGGCTCGCGCAGCGAGACCGGGTGAGGGCTGGCCCAGGCCTCGACAAAATCCCCTCACCCGGAGCCGCTGGCGCGGCTCCGACCTCTCCCGCAAGCGGGAGAGGCAACGCGAGCATCACGGTCTTCACCGATCTTCGACCGGCCGCCTACTTCGCCGCCCAGGTGTTGAAGCGCTCGGTCAGGCTGTCGATGTTCTCCAGCCAGAACTCGGCGTTCAGCTCGATCGCCTGGGACATGTTGGCCGGGTTGGTCGGCAGGCCGGGCAGGTACTGGGCCGGGATCAGCGGCGTCGCCGCCTTGTTGGTGACGCCGTAGGTGATCTTGGTCGGCAGCTTCGCCTGGTTCTCCGGCTTGCCCATATAGGCCAGGAACTTGGTGGCGGCGTCGACATTGGGCGACCCTTTCAGGATCACCCAGCTGTCGATGGTGAACAGGCTGCCGTTCCAGACGATCTTGAAGTCCTTCTTGTCGGCGTCGTTGGCGGCGGAGATGCGGCCGTTATAGGCGGTGGTCATCGCCGCCTCGCCGGCCGCCAGCATCTGCGGCGGCTGCGCGCCGGCGGTCCACCACACGATGTTCGGCTTCAGCTCGTCCAGCTTGCGGAAAGCGCGGTCCACGCCCTCGGGCGTCGCCAGCACCTTGTAGACATCGGCCGGGGCCACGCCGTCGGCCATCAGCGCGATCTCGAGATTGGTCTTCGGCCCCTGGCGCATCGCCCGCTTGCCGGGGAACTTCTTCACGTCCCAGAAATCGGCCCAGCTCTGCGGCCCGCCATTCGGGAACTTGGCGCCGTCATAGGCCAGGATGAAGTTGTAGACAATGGCGCCGACGCCGCAATCGTTTACCGCCTCCGGCAGATAGGCGTCGCGGCCGCCGATCGCATCCCACTTCAGGGGCTCGAACAGGCCCTCCTCGCAGCCCAGCGCCAGCTCCTCGGATTCGACCTGGACCACGTCCCAGCTCGAATCGCCGCCCTCGACCTTGGCGCGCAGGACGCCGATGCCGCCGTCCCAGCTCTCGTCATGCATCGGGTTGCCGGCGGCCTTGAACGGCTCGAAATACAGCGCGCGCTGCGCGTCCTGATAGGCGCCGCCCCAGGACACGACGGTCAGGTCGCGGGCCATGGCGGGCGCGGCGAAGCCGGCCGCCAGCAACGCTGCCGCGGGCAGAAGGCGGGTGAGACGGATCATGCTGGCACTCCCTGTTTTCTTGTTCCGCCGAGGCCGGCGGTTCAGCCGTCAGACATGCTGGCCGCCATTGATGTGAACCTCGGCCCCGGTAATGTAGGATGAACCGGCGGTGCAGAGGAACATGATCGTCGCGGCGACCTCCTCCGGCTTGCCGAGGCGCTTCATCGGGATCTCGCCGTCGATCATCGCCTCGGTGCCCGGCGACAGGATCGAGGTGTCGATCTCGCCCGGCGCGATCGCGTTCACCCGCACGCCATGCGGCCCGAATTCATGCGCCATCTCCCGCGTCAGCGCCGCCAGCGCCGCCTTCGAGGTGGCATAGGCCGGGCCGGCGAAGGGGTGGACGCGGCTGCCGGCGATCGAGGTGACGTTGATGATCGTCCCCTTCGCGGCCTTCAGCGGCTCGAACAGCCCGCGGCCCAGCAGGGCGGTGGCGAACAGGTTGACGTTGAACACATGCATCCAGGTGGCGTGGTCGGTGTCCAGCACGCCCATGCGCTTGCCGCCGGGCAGCTTGGGCGAGATGCCGGCATTGTTGACCAGCGCGTCCAGCCGGCCGTGCGGCAGCCGCGACCGCAGGGCGGACAGGCCCTGCTCGATCCCGTCCAGGTCGGCGAGGTCGAGCTGGACGTGGTCCTCCTCGCCCGCATGCCACGGGCAGTCCTTCGAGAAGGCCTGGCGCGAGACGGTGATCACCCGCCACCCGGCGGCGCTGAAGCGCTTCACCGTGGCATGGCCGATGCCGCGGCTGGCGCCGGTCAGGATCAGGGTCTTCGGCTCGTCCGTCGGGGCCGTGCTGGACATGACTGCACCTGGGCTGAAGGGGTCGATCGTTGAGAACGGATCGCGATCGCATCATGCGGTGCGCCGCCGCATCCGTCCAGGGGCTGGAAGGCATGGCAGCATGCCGCACCGGGCTCAGGGTTGGGCCAGCACCAGGCTGGGAACGGGGGAGGCGGCGTTCGGCAGGCGCGCCAGCTCGGGCAGCTCCGGCAACGGCCCCTCATCCTCGGCGTCGATGGCGCTGACCAGCCCGAGCGGGTGGTGGATCGCCTCGATTCCCGGCGCGCCCAGCAGGATCGGGACGCCATTCTCCAAGGCGAAGCCGGAGCGCCACAGCCGCAGCACCTCGCGGCCGGTCCCGTCCGCCGTCGGCCGGATCAGGGTCAGCACCGGCATCCGCCCGTCCTGCAGCACCGGCGGCACCGGCAGGGTGCGGGCATCGGCCGTGTCGTCGAGATAGCGGGCGGCGGTGGCGACACTCCAGCCCGGCGGGGCGATCCAAGCGGAGGGGGCCAGGGCTTCGGCCAGCGCCTCCGGCGGCCCGGCCCATTGCAGGCGGAAAGGCTGCTCGGCGTCGCCCTCGAGGTCGATGCGCTGCTGCGGCAGCCGGCGCCAGCCCTCCGCCCGCCACTCCGCGGCCGGGATCGTGACGGTCCGGTCGCGGACCACATACATGGCCGAGGCGGCCTGGAAGCCGGTGGCGACATGGGCCCCGCCGGCGACGGCCAGCACCAGCAGCAGCGTCGCGGCGAAGCCGCGGGGCGCGATCCGTTCCGGGTTCGCGCTGCGGAAGGCCATGGCGAAAGCCACGGTCATGCCCAGGCCGAAGATCAGCCCGGCGGCGACATCGGACGGCCAATGCGCCGCCAGATAGACGCGCGAGGCGCAGACCAGCCCGATCAGCGCCGCGGCGACGCTCAGCGGCACCAGCTGCCAGCGACCGGGCAGGCCGCGCGCCACCAGCCACCCCAGGATGCCGTACAGCACGGCGGAGAAGGCGGCGTGGCCGCTGGGGAAGCTGAAGGCATCGGCGCCGCTGTACAGGTCCGTGGTCGGCCGCAGGATCTGCAGCCGGCCCTTGACCAGCGGCACGAAGGCGGCGGTGACGGCGATGGCGATGGCCACGCCGCCGGCCCGGTGCCAGGCGCGGTGCATCAGCAGCCAGCCGATGGACGCGACGGTCAGGGCGGTGATGGTGTGGCCGTCGCCCAGCATGGTGACGACGGTCAGGGCGGCATCGCCCCAGGGCGTGCGCAGCCCCTGGACGAAGGCGCTGATCGCCCCGTCGGCCCGTGCCAGCCCGCCATGGGCAGCAACGAGGCTCAGCAGGTTGACGAAGCCGGCGACCAGCAGCAGCACCAGGGCGCCCAGCGTCGCCATGACACGCAGGTCCGGCTCCTCCGGGTCGACCAGTCGCGCCAGCAGGCGGGCGGGGTGGCTGCCGCGGGCCGCGGCCCAGCGATGGACCGCGTGCTGGGCCCGGCCCAGCAGCGGCAGCAGCCGGCGCCACAGCCAGCGGGTGACGACGACCAGCAGCCACAGCGTCAGCGCCAGCACGGCGAGCATCGCCACCAGCCGGCCGCTGACGGCGCCGAGCGCGCCCAGCGAGGCGCCCAGCACCGCGCCGCCCAGGATATGGGCCGGCGCCCAGACGATCGCCGAGGCGATGTTGACCGTGTAGAACAGCCCCGGCCGCAGCCCCAGCGCGCCGGCCACCATCGGGATCATCGGCCGCAGCATCGGCAGGAAGCGGCCCAGCGCGATGCTCTTGCCGCCATGCCGGCGGAAGAAGGCCTCGCCGCGGGCGACCAGCGCCGGATAGCGGCTCATCGGCCAGGCGCCGAGGATGGTGCCGCGCCAGCGCCGCCCCATCTCATAGGACACGCCGTCGCCGATGATCGCCCCGGCGGTGGCCCAGACCAGCATGGGCCACAGCGGCAGGTGGCCGAGGCCGACCACGGCGCCGACGCCGATCAGGATCGGCGAGCCGGGGATGAACAGGCCGATCACCGCCACCGATTCGGTCAGGGCGATCAGGAAGATCAGAAGGCCGGCCCAATGCGGGTGCTGGCCGATGAAGCCGATGACCGCCTGCGCGATGTCGGTCATGCCTCCGCCCCGATCCGGTCTGGTCCCCGCCTCATCCCGACTCCTCGTCTCGAACCGGTGTCATAGCTCGCGATTTCCGCGGCCCGGCGCAACCCTGCCCGTCGTCGCGGCGAAGCGGTTGCCGTGGGCGCCGAAGGCTGCCACATGAGACAGGTGTCGGATGGAGCGGAAGGATGGCGATGAGGGGGAGGATCCTGGTCCTGGCTCTGGCGGGCCTGCTCGGCTGGTCCGTGGGCGGGTGCGCGACGCCGCCCCCGGCGTCCCCGGCCCGGACCGATGGCGGCATCGTCCTGCTGGGCGAGACCCATGACCGCGTCACCGACCACCACTGGCAGCTGCAGCGCATCGCCGCGCTGCGCGAGCAGGAGCCGCGCCTCGCCATCGGGCTGGAGATGGTGCCGCGCGGCCGCCAGGCCGCGCTGGACGCCTGGACCGCGGGCAGGCTCGACGAGGCCGCCTTCCTGCGCGAGGTCGACTGGGAGCGGTCCTGGGGCTTCGATTTCGGCCTGTACCGGCCGATCTTCGCCTATGCCCGGATGAAGCACATCCCGCTGATCGCGCTGAATGTCGACCGCGACGTCGTGCGCGCGGTCGGGGCGGAGGGCTGGGCGGCGCTGCAGGCCCGGCCGGATCTCGATCTCGGCCGGCCGGTGCCGCCGTCCCTGGACTACAACAAATACCTCGCCGCCGCCTTCGCCGGCCATGGTCGCGGGGCCGAGGGCGACGCCCTCAACCGCGGCTTCCGCCGCTTCGTCGACGTCCAGCTGCTGTGGGACCGGGCGATGGCCGCCCGCATCGCCGAGGCCCGGGCCGCCGGGGTGCCGCTGGTCGTGGTCCTGGCCGGCAGCGGCCATGTCCGCGACGGCATTCCGCGCCAGCTGCGCGACCTCGGCTACGACAGCTCCGCCCTGGTGGCGCCGGAGCCCGGGGCACAATCCGGGATCTGACATCATTCGCGGTGAATGTTGTTGCCCGATTTGTGACATGAAGCTGAGAGATTATCTGGGCTTGTTGCTATGAATATTGAAAGGCGGCTGGCTTGGTTTTCAATCTCCGAAGTGAATCCGATTCACTTTTCTGCGGAATGTTTGGATCGATCCGGTCGAAGGCGGCGGCCGGTCTCGCTGGGGCTGCCTTTGCCTTGACTCTCGCGGCCGGCCCGGCCCTGGCGGCGACGCCGGTCGAGCTGACGCAGAAGCACCTCTATGCCGGCTCGATCGCCGAGGGCGAGAAGGCGTTGGCCGCGATCGTGGCGAAGAAGCCGGACGATGCCGAGGCGATCGCCGGGCTCGGCCTGATCCGCCTGGCCAAGGCGACGGAGCATTTCAGCCAGGCCCTCTACCGCTACGGCTTCCAGCCGCCGCACGACCCGGTGGTGTCGGTGCCGCTGATGGCCATGCCGGTGCCGCCGAACCCGAGCCCGGAGGTGATCCGCTACGAGGATGCCCGCGCCATCCTGCAGACGCTGGTGGACGATCTCGACGCGGTCGACCGTACGCTGCAGCCGCTGGGCGACCGGCCGGTGAAGCTGCCCATGGCCATGGGCCGGGTGAAGCTGGACCTCGCCGGCAACGGCCGGGGCCAGGCCACGCTCTACGATGTCTACAGCGCCGTGCTGCTGGGCGGGCAGGGCACCCCCGCCAATGCCGGCAAGCTGGTGATCGCCTTCGACACCGGCGACGTGCTGTGGCTGCGCGCCTACACCCATGTGCTGCGCGCGGGCGCCGAGTTCCTGCTGGCACGCGACTGGCATCGCAGCTTCGACGCCGCCGGGCACCTGCTGTTCCCGCGGACGGATTCGCCGCTGGCCGCGGCGCTGGCCCTGCCGACCCAGGGCCTGTTCACCGGGGCGGAGGACGGCCGGATCGCCGACGGCATCGCCTGGATCCACCTGCTGAACTGGCCGGCGGCGGAGCCCGAGCGGCTGCCGCGGGCGCGCGAGCACCTGCTGGCGGCGGCGACGCTGAGCCAGGAGATGTGGGCGTCGATCCGGGCCGAGACCGACAACGACCGCGAATGGTTGCCGAACGCGAGGCAGGCCAGCCTGATCCCGGGCATGACCATCACCGATGAGCGCATCGACTCCTGGCTGTCGCTGATGGCGGAATCCGAGGCGATCCTGAACGGCGACAAGCTGCTGCCGCATTGGCGCTTCGAGCAGGGCTTCAACCTGCGCCGCCTGCTGGAGTCGCCGCAGCCCTTCGACCTGGTGCTGCTGCTGACCGGCACCGACATGGTGCCCTTCCTGGAGGACGGCCCGGTCAGCGAGCGGACGTTCTGGGAGCAGGCGACCGACGCCTTCGAGGGCGAGTTCCTCAGCTTCGCGGTGTGGATCAACTGACCGGGGTTTCGGTGCCAGAGCATCAGATTATTTTATCGTCATCCTCGGGCTTGACCCACGGGTGTCCGGTTGAGGTTTCATGGTCACAGAAGGACGATTTGCCTTGGGTCTGAGCGTGGTGTGGGCTTTGCTCCGCTCAGGCGATCGATGGATCGTCGGTGCATGAGGTTGAGACGGACGAGACGAGCGAAGGCGAGCGGGGTGCGGACGGCTTTTTGAGCGGCCTGGGCCAAGCGCAGGAGCAGGAAGGCGATCAGGGCGACGGCGATCTGATGCGCACAGCGTTTTCGGAGACGCCGAGGAAGTGGCGGATCTTGAGTGTCTGCTTGACCCATCGGAAGAACAGCTCGATGGCCCAGCGACGCTTGTAGAGATCGGCGATCTCCTGGGCCGGCGCGTCGAGGTCGTTGGACAGGATGCGC
>NZ_NHON01000004.1 GCF_002195995.1 Inquilinus limosus | reverse complement strand
ATAGTCCCCCCTTCCCCCGCGGGAGGGGGGACACTTTGGGGCTGACTTGAATGCAGGCTCCCGCGCCTTCCGCAATCGCTCCCACCCCGTCCCGCCCCTGGCGGCGCCGGATCGGCTGGAGCGCCCTCGCGCTCAGCCTCGCCGTGTTCGGGGTGTTCGCCGTCCAGGTGGCGCAGCGGGCGCATCTGGAGGCGCCGGCGCCGACGCCGATCCTGTACGACCGGCAGGGCGCGTTCCTGGCCCAGATCGGCCATGAGGAGCGCACGGCGGACGGCAAACGGTATGTCGACTACGGCTACTGGACCATCGGTCCCTTGCCCGACCGGGTCGTGCGCGCCACGCTGGCGCTGGAGGACCGCCGCTTCTGGGACCATCCGGGCGTCGACCCGCGCGCCGTCGCCCGCGCCCTGTGGCAGAATCTCGAGGGCGGCCGGGTGCGGTCCGGCGCCTCCACCATCGCCATGCAGATCGCCCGGATGCAGCAGCCGGCGGCGCGCAACCTGTGGTCCAAGGCGGTGGAGGCCGGCACCGCGCTGGTGCTGACCCAGCGCTACGACCGGCGGACGCTGCTGGCCCACTACCTGCGGCTGGTGCCATACGGCAATGGCAGCCACGGCATCGCCCATGCCGCGCGCTGGTATTTCGACAAGCCGGTGGCGGATCTGAGCTGGGCCGAGATCGCCCTGCTCTCCGCCATCCCGCAGGCGCCGGGCCTGATGAATCCGCGCCGGCCGGACGGGCTGGCCCGGGCCAAGCTGCGCGGCCAGCGGGCGCTGGACGAGCTGGCCAGCCAGGGCGTGATCGACCCGCAGGAGCTGGGGCTGGCCACGACGCAGCTGGCCGATCTGCGCCTGCCGCCGGTGCCGCGCCGGCCCGACGCCGTGCCCGCCATCCTGCGGCTGCGCCAGATGATCGCGCGCAACGGCGCCCAGGCGCTGGACCCGAGCGACCCGCGGCTGCGCACCACGCTGGATCTGGGGATCCAGGAGACGGTGACGGCGGCGGCGCGGCGCCAGCTGCGGGCGCTGTCCCCGATGGGGGCGCAGCAGGTGGCCGTGGTGGTCGCCCGGCGCGACAGCCGCGAGGTGCTGGCCGATATCGGCAGCGCCCGCTACGGCGGGCCGGATGGCGGGTCGATCGATTTCAGCCGCACCGTGCGGTCGCCCGGCAGCACGCTGAAGCCCTTCATCTACGCCCTGGCGATGCAGCGCACCCTGCTGAGCCCGACCGACGTGATGGCCGACATGCCGGAGGGCGCGTCCGGCATCTCCAACGCCGACCGGACCTTCCTCGGCCCGGTGCTGCCGCGCCAGGCGCTGGCCAATTCGCGCAACATCCCGGCCACCAACCTGCTGCGCCGGGTCGGGCTGGACAGCGGCTTCCGCTATTTCCGCGAGCTCGGGCTGCACGATTTGGACGTGCCAGCCGAGAGCTTCGGCCTGTCGATGGCGATCGGGTCGCTGCCGACCAGCCTGGACCGGCTGGTGCAGGCCTATGGCGCGCTGGCCGATGACGGCACCTTGCGCGACCTGGTGTGGTATCGCGGCCAGCCGATGGCGCCGCCGCGCCGGGTGCTGTCGGCCGACATCGCCCGGCTGGTGACGCTGTTCCTGTCCGACCCGATGGCGCGGCTGCCCAGTTTCCCGCGCTACGGCACCACCGAGTTCCCGTTCCCGGTGGCGCTGAAGACCGGCACCTCACAAGGGTACCGCGACGCCTGGGTGGTGGCGTGGTCGCAGGACTACATGGTCGGGGTCTGGTTCGGCCGGCCGGATGCCGGGACCATGCGCCAGGTGGCCGGCGCCGGTTCGGCCGCGAAGCTGGCGCAGGATGTGCTGATGGCGTTGCACGGCGCCCGGCCCGGCGACCTGCTGGACGCCGGCTTCCCGGCGCCGCGTGCCTACAAGCCGGTCGAGCTGTGCGTGCCGGCCGGCGGCCCCTCCCCCGATTTCTGCCGCCAGCGGCTGGTCGAATGGGTCAAGGCGGACGCCGCCGCGCCGCCGGCCGTGGTCCCCGCCGTCGCCCGCGCGCAGCAGCCGGATGCCCCCCGACCGGACGGTCCGGCGATCGGCACCGCCGAGCCGCCACGCCTGTCGATCACGATGCCGGAGCACAACGCCCGGATCTGGCGCAACCCGGAGATGCCGCCGGCGCTGGACCGGCTGGCGCTGAAGGCCGCGGCGGCGCCCGGCGTCACCCAGGTCGTCTGGTATGTCGACGGCTTGCCGTTCCGCACCGCCCGGCCGGACGAGACGGTGTACTGGCCGCTGAGCCCCGGCGCCCACCGCTTCCAGCTGCGCCTGCCGCTGCAGGGCGGGGAATCGCGCCCGGTGCGGATCGTCGTGGAATAGGAGGTCCGCCGCGGAGCGGTCCCCTATTTCCCCTGCGGCACCCAGGCCTCGGCCGGGGAGGCATGGGGCGCGGAGACCGGTCCGCCCTGCCCCGCCGGCGTCCAGCCGAGTTGCGGCAGGATGTGGCGCACCGCATCGCCCAGGATCTGCTCGTACTCGAAGGGCCGGAACTCGTAGGGCAGCTCCAGCCGCAGCTCCGACACCTCCGCCAGCACCGGGTCCCGGGCCAGCGCCTCGAGGATCTGGTCGGAGGGGCCAACGAGGTCCGGGGCGAACAGGGTCCGCCGCTCGCCCTGCGGCGCCAGGATCCGCGCGCGCCGGCTGGCGGCGTATTCGGCATAGCGGGCGCGGGTCCAGTCATCGGCGCCGTCGAACGGCACAATCACCCGGCCCAAAGCCACACGGGCCGGGCGCGATCCGCGCCAGGCCTCCCGATACACGTCGAGCTGCCGAAGCTGGGCGGTGAAGAAATCGTCGGTGCCCTCGCCCGAGGTGACGTTGCCGATCAACAGGTTCAGCCCGGTGCGGCCGGCCCAGCCGGCCGAGCGCAGCGACCCGCCGCCGTACCAGACGCGGTCGGTCAGCCCCTCGGCCACCGGCTGCAGCCGGGGCCGGTGGCGGCCGGCGGCGTTGACCACCACCCGGTCCGGCGCGCCGAGATAGCCGCCGCGGAGATTGTCGACCAGCCGCTCGACCCGGCCATAGGACAGGTCGTAGCCGGTCCAGTCGCCGTCGAAGACGCGCGGTCCCAGCAGGTCGATATGGGGCGGCACGCCAGCGCTGAGCCCGACATTCAGCCGCCCGCCCGACAGCACGTCGACGGTGGCGAGGTCCTCGGCCAGCCGGTACGGGCTTTCATAGCCGATCTGGATGACGGCGGAGCCGAGCTGGATGCGCCGGGTGCGCTGGCTCGCGGCCGCCAGGAACACCGAGGCTGAGGACACGCCGGGCTCGAGATGCCGTTGCCGGATCCAGGCGCTGTCGAAGCCCAGCCGCTCGCCATGGGCGAACAGCCGCAGCGCCTTCTCCAGCCCGTCCTGCGGGTCGGCCTCCGGAAAGCTGCCGGGGGTCAGGAATCCGGCATGGTCGATCGATGCCATGATGCGGTCCTCGTCAGAATGCCGGCAGGCCGGGCGGGTTGGTGCGCGACCGGTCGATCGCCTCGGCCGACAGGTTCCAGCGCGCCAGCGAACCGGCGTATTTCCCGTCTGCGATCAGTTCATTGATGGCGGCGGTGAAAGCGTCGGCCAGGCCGCTGCCGCGGCGGGTGGTGATGCCGGTCTCGGCGTCCAGCGGCCAGCCGGAGCTGACCGTCCCGACCGGCTTGAGGCTGCCGTCACGGGCTTGGTAGGCCAGGGAGGCGTTGACGCTGAACAGCGCGTCCGCCCGCCCCGCCTGGATCGCCAGCCCCCAGGCGGCCTGGTCGTCATAATATTGCAGCTCGGCCGGGGCCAGGCCCTTGGCCTGGTTCTGCCGGTTCCACTCCAGCAGGATCCGCTCCTGGTTGGTGCCGGAGGCCGTGATGATCCGCAGGCCGGTGATGTCCTTCGGCTCGCGGATCGCCGTGATCGGGCTGTCCGACTTCACATAGAAGCCGTGCAGGCCCTTGCGGTAGCTGGAGAAGTCGAAGCGCTGCTTGCGCTCCTCGGTCACGCCGACATTGGAGATGACGGCGTCGTACTTGCCGGAGGCCAGGCCCAGCGGCCAGTCCGCCCAGGCCACGGCAACCAGCTTGAGCTTCAGCCCCAGCACGTCGGCGACCAGCTGGGCCAGGTCCGGGTCGGCGCCGACCACGGTCCGCGCATCATCGGCATAGGTGGCGATCGGCGGCTGGCTGGGCGCCACCGCCACGGTCAGCACCCCGTCCTCGACGAATCGGAAATCCTTCGGCAGCGCGGCGGCGATCGCCGCGTCCTTCTCCGCCCGCAGGCGGCCCGGCTGCTCCGGGCTCAGGTCGAGGCTTTGAGCCAGGGCCGGCCCCGAGACGGCCGCTAGAGCCAGGATCAGGGCTGCGGCTGCCCGTCTGGGGAGCGCTCCGAACATTCTTCCCTCCTCGGCCGACGGCCGGCCGCGCGATCAATATACGGACTCAGTTGACAGTATGAATTTACATATGCGCAATAGATATGTTGAAACTGCAATTTATGCAGATTTTAACTGTTATATATGATCGGCGGACCGGCGGACGGTCCGGCGGCACCCAGCAGCGACAGCCGATTGCGAGACCGCATGACCAGCCCAGACATCGACCTGCAGGACCGCCCGCGCCTTCTGCCCCGCCTGGCGGAGGCCGCGCCCGAGGCGGTGCGCCGCCGCGACCTGGCGGAGGCGCGCGACTATTCCCGCCACCGGGTCGTCGGCGCCCGCCATCCCGGCCGCACCGCCGGCACCCTCGCGGCAGCGGCCGTTATCGTCGTGGTGCTGCACTCGATCCTGACCAATGAGCGCTGGGAGTGGGGCGTCTTCGCCGAATGGTTCTTCGCCGAGCCGGTGATGGACGGGCTGGGCCGAACCATCCTGCTGACGGCCGCCGGCTCCGCCCTCGGCTTCCTGCTCGGCACCGGCTTGGCCCTGGCCCGGGTATCGCGGTCGCCGCTGCTGTCCGGCCTGGCCTGGGGCTACATCTGGCTGCTGCGCTCGATCCCGCTGATCGTGCTGCTGCTGATCCTGTTCAACCTCGGCTACCTGTACGAGACGGTGCGGCTGGGCATCCCCTTCACCGACATGGTCTTCGGCGAATACCCCACGGTCTCGCTGCTCGGCCCCTATGCCGCGGCGCTGCTGGGGCTGAGCCTGAACCAGGCCGCCTTCTCGGCCGAGATCATCCGCGGCGGCATCCTGTCGGTCGACCAGGGCCAGCTGGAGGCCGCGGCGGCGCTGGGGCTGCCGCGCCGGCGCCAGGCCTTCCGCATCGTCCTGCCGCAGGCGATGCGGGCGATCCTGCCGACCGCCTTCAACGAGCTGATCGGTTTGGCCAAGGGCACGTCCATGGTCTACGTGCTGGCGCTGCCGGAGCTGTTCTACACGGTGCAGGTGATCTATCGCCGCAACCTGGCGGTGATCCCGCTGCTGATGGTCGCGACCGTCTGGTACCTGATCATCATGATCGTGCTGTCGGTCATCCAGTTCTACATCGAGCGGCACTTCGCCCGCGGCGCCTTGCGCACGCTGCCGCCGACGCCGATCCAGCGGCTTCGCGCCTGGCGCGCCGGCCGCCGGGCTGAACCGGTGCTGGCCGAGCCCGTGCGGATCGCCGCCGCGCCCGCCGCGCCGAGGCCATCCCAGCCGGCCTGGCAGCCGCTGTCCGCCGGGCGCGGCGAGGTGCGGATCCAGGGCGTGTCGAAGAGCTTCGGGTCGCTGAAGGTACTGGACGAGGTCAGCCTGACCATCCCGTCCGGCGACGTCACCGTGATCCTCGGCCCCTCCGGCTCCGGCAAGTCGACGCTGCTGCGCAGCGTCAACCATCTGGAGAAGGTCGATGCCGGCTTCATCACCGTCGATGGCGCCCTGCTGGGCTATCGCGAGCGCGGCGACACGCTCTACGAGCTGAAGGAGGCTGAGATCCTGAAGCGCCGGGTCGATGTCGGCATGGTGTTCCAGACCTTCAACCTGTTCCCGCATCTGACGGTGCTGGAGAATGTGATCGAGGCGCCGGTGGCGCTGCGCCGCAAGCCGAAGGCCGAGGCGACGGAAGAAGCGCTCGCGCTGCTGGCCCGCGTCGGCCTCAGCGACAAGGCGCAGGCCTATCCGCGCCAGCTCTCCGGCGGCCAGCAGCAGCGTGTCGCCATCGCCCGCGCCTTGGCGCTGAAGCCCAAGGTGCTGCTGTTCGACGAGCCGACCTCCGCCCTCGACCCCGAGCTGGTGGGCGAGGTGCTGGACGTGATCCGCACCCTGGCCCGGTCCGGCACCACGCTGGTGATCGTGACCCATGAGATCGGCTTCGCCCGCGAGGTCGCCGACAGCGTCGTGTTCATGGATGGCGGCCGGATCCTGGAGCAGGGCCCGCCCGACCAGGTCTTCGCCGCCCCGAGGCACCCCAGGACCGCCGAGTTCCTGGCCAAGGTGCTGTAGCCCCCTTCCCGGCCGTCGCTGGCCGAGTCCCCCACGCCGCCGCTGCCCAACCCCACCCGACCAGAGATCAGGAGCCCCATCATGTTCCTCCGCCGGACCACGGCAGCCGCGGCCATCGGCATCGCCGCCCTCCTCACCGCTGCCGGCGCATACGCGCAGAGCGGCAAGAGCTTCGACCTGAGCCCGGAGCAGGCCGGCCGAATCCACACCGAGAAGGTCGACGCGGCCGTCGCCGCCGTCTCGCCCGGCTTCAAATTCGTCAAGGACGGGGTGTTCACCGTCGGCGTCAGCGTCGGCGACCCGCCGCTGAACACCTATGGCTCCGACGCCAAGACGGTGGTCGGCACCGATGCCGACCTGGCCTCGCTGGTGGCGGAATCGCTGGGCCGGAAGGTGGAGTTCGTGCCGGTGGCGTGGGCCGACTGGCCGCTGGGCCTGGTCTCCGGCCGCTTCGACGCCGTGATCAGCAACGTCACGGTGACCGAGGAGCGCAAGCAGCGCTTCGACTTCTCCTCCTACCGCCAGGACGTGCTCGGCGCCTATGTCGCGTTGAACAGCCCGATCCAGTCGATCAAGGAGCCGAAGGACATCGCCGGGCTCAAGGTCATCGTCGGCGCCGGCACCAACCAGGAGAAGATCGTGGTCGAGTGGGACCGGCAGAACGTCGCCGCCGGGCTGAAGCCGGCGGAGTTCCTCTATTTCGATGATAACGGCGCGTCGCAGCTGGCCCTGACCTCCGGCCGCGCCGATGTCGAGATCAACCCGAACTCCCGCCTGGCCTATGCCGCGGCGGTCAGCGGCAAGACCCGCGCGGTCGGCGTCATCAATGGCGGCTGGCCGCTGACGGCGGAGATCGCGATCACCACGCGCAAGGGGGCCGGCCTGGCCGACGCCCTGACGCTCGCGATCAACACCCTGATCCGGAACGGCAAGTACCGCGAGGCGCTGGCCCGCTGGAACCTGACCGATGAGGCGATCGAGCAGTCCCGGACGAACCCGCCCGGCCTGCCCAAAGTCTGAACCAGACCCTGCGGCCGCGACCATCGCGGCCGCCCTTCCCCGCCCCGAACAGGCAATGCGATGACCGACCGATTCCTCTACACCACGCCGCTGGATCCGCAGGCACAGCCGCTGATCTCGGCCCTGACCTGGGAATACGAGACGCGCTACGGCGACTATTGGGGCCGGGGCGACGGGGTCAAGGAGATGAATCGCTATCCGGCCGAGCTGTTCGCGCCGCCGGACGGCGCCTTCCTGCTGCTGCTGCGCGACGGCGCCGCCATCGCCGGCGGCGCCTTCAAGCGCTACGACGAGCAGACGGCGGAGATGAAGCGGGTCTGGACCCATATCGACCTGCGCCGCCAGGGCCTGGCCCGCCGGGTGCTGCAGGAGCTGGAGGCGCAGGCGGCGCGGCAGGGCTACAGCCGGATCTACCTGACCACCGGCTTCCGCCAGCCCGAGGCGGCCGGCCTCTATCTCCGCTCCGGCTACACCGCCCTGTTCGACACCGAGATCGACCCGGAGATCCACGGCAAGCTGCCTTTCGAGAAGGATATCAGTCCGCTGGCACCGGCGGTGCGGCGGACGGCGTGAAGGCCGCAGCTCGCCTCTTTTTCTGTGTTATGCCCGGGCTTGACCCGGGCATCCAGGAAATGCCGATGCCGCTCTGGGTGGCCCCTGGATTGCCGGGTCAAGCCCGGCAATGACAGAAGGGGGCAGCGAAACCCTACGCCGCCACCAGATACCGTTCCGCCAGCGCCACCCAGTAGCGGGCGGCGACGGGCAGGATCTCGTCATTGAAGTTGTAGTGCGGGCTGTGCAGCGCGGCGCTGTCGCCATTGCCGAGATAGAGATAGCTCCCCGGCCGCTCCTCCAGCATGTAGGCGAAGTCCTCGCTGGCGGTGATCGGCGGGAACTCGGCCTCGATCCGGTCCTGGCCGAACTGCTCCGCCGCCACCTGGCGCGCGAACTCCGTCTCCGCCGCATGGTTCACCAGCACCGGATAGCCGCGCAGATACTCGATCTCGGCCGCGGCGCCGTAGCTCTCGGCCTGGGCCTTCGCCAGAGCGGTGATGCGGGCCTCGATCCGCTCCCGCACCTCCGGCCGGAAGGTGCGGACGGTCAGTTGCAGCTCGACCGCGTCGGGGATCACGTTCGGTGCGGTGCCGCCATGGATGGTGCCGACCGTCACCACCGCGGCGTCCAGAGGGCTGACATTGCGCGCCACCACGCTCTGCAGCGCCATGACCAGCGAGGCGGAGGCCACCACCGGATCAATCGTCTGCTGCGGCACGGCGCCGTGGCCGCCCCGGCCGATGACGCGGATCGTCACCCGGTCGACCGCGGCCATGGCCGGACCGGCGATAAAGCCGAACTGGCCCAGCTTCACGCCGGGCCAGTTGTGCAGCCCGTAGACGGCGTCGCAGGGGAATCGCTCGAACAGCCCATCCTTGATCATCCGGCGGGCGCCGGCGCCGCCCTCCTCCGCCGGCTGGAAGATCAGGTGCAGCGTGCCGGAGAAGCCGCGCCGCTCGGCCAGCACCCGGGCGGCGGTCAGCAGGCTGGCGGTGTGGCCGTCATGGCCGCAGGCATGCATCACCCCCGCCGTGCCGCTGGCATAGGGCAGGTTCGTGGCCTCGACGATCGGCAGCGCGTCCATATCGGCGCGGATGCCGATGCGGCGCGGGCCGTCGCCCAGCGCCAGGGTGCCGACCACGCCGGTGCCACCCAGGCCGCGATGGACCTCGTAGCCCCAGGCGGACAGCGCCTGCGCCACCAGGTCGCCGGTGCGCCGCTCGCGATAGGCCAGCTCGGGGTGGCGATGCAGGTCGCGGCGCAGCGCCACCATCGCCTCACGATGCGCCGCGACGCCCGTCGCGATGCTGTCCGCGCTCATGCCGCACCCGCCTGCACCAGCGCCAGCCCGTCCGGATCCGACCGCCTCAGCTCCGCCACCTCCAGGTCGCGATAGATCTCCGGCAGCAGGATCTTGCGCAGGAACACCATCTCCTCGCCCCGGCTGCTGGGCTGGCGGTGAAAGGCTTGGTAGCCGCGCCGCTCATAGATGCCGCGCAGCCAGGGATGGCGCATCGCGGTCGCCAGATAGACTGCCGGCGCCTTGACCTGGTCGCGCAGGAACCCGTTCTCGACATGCCGCAGCAGGGCCGAGCCGACGCCCTGGCGCTTAAGATTTGGCGCCACCGCGAACCAGTGGAGGAAGGGATAGCTGGCGAGGTGCCCCTCCCCCATCGGCCAGGGGAAGCGCACCGACACAGTGGCGGCCGCCTCGCCGTCCCGCTCCAGCAGGAAGGTGGTATGGCGCTCGACCGTGCGGCGCACCAGGTCGAGATCGGCGGTCACCGCGGTGAAGCGGATGCCCATCTCGCGCAGGGGCTGGTACGCCGCGCGCAGGAGGTCGAGCACGGCCGGCGCGTCCGCGGCGCCCGCGATGCGGATGGCCTCGGCCATCAGCGGCCCCCGGCCACGGCCCGCTCCCGCGCCGGCTCTCCGGCATAGCGGCTCTCGCGATAGGGCAGGCCGAGATGGTCGCGCAGCGTGGTGCCGTGCAGCACCGGGTCGAAATGGCCGCGCTCCTGCAGCACCGGCAGGACGTGGCGGATGAAGTCGTCCAGCCCCTGGCCCAGCACCGGGAAGCCGAGGATGAAGCCGTCAGACGCCCCCTCCTCCACCCAGCGCACCAGCTCGTCGGCCACTGTCTCCGGCGTGCCGATCAGGGTCCGCCGCGTCGCCGTCTCCAGCGCCACCTCGCGCAGGGTCAGGTTGCGCTCCCGCGCCGTGCGCTTGATGCCGTCGGTGGTGGCGCGGAAGCTGTTCCTGCCGATGTCGCCGAGATCCGGGAACGGCCCGTCCAGCGGGTACTGGCTGAAATCGTGATGGTCGAAGAAACGGCCGAGATACAGCAGCGCCTCGTCCACCGACAGCAGGTCGCGGATGGCGCGGTACTTCTCCTCCGCCTCCGCCGCCGTGGCGCCGACGATCGGGCCGATGCCGGGGAAGATCTTCACGTCGTCGGGCCGGCGGCCATGGGCGACGGCGCTGTCCTTGACCTGCCGGTAGAACACCTTGGCGTCCTCGATCGGCCCGCCATTGGTGAACACGGCGTCGGCATGATGCCCGGCCAGGCGGATGCCGTCATCGGAGGCGCCGGCCTGGAACAGCACCGGCTGGCCCTGCGCCGAGCGGCCGATGTTCAGCGGCCCCTCGACCGAGAAGAACCGGCCCTTATGGTCCAGCCGGCGCATCTTGCCGAAATCCACGAATCGGCCGGTGGCGCGGTCGCGCACGAAGGCGTCGTCGTCCCAGCTGTCCCACAGGCCCTTCACGACCTCGAGATATTCCTGGGCGATCTCGTAGCGCAGCCCGTGCTCCGGATGCTCGCGGCTGTAGTTGCGGCCGGAGCCTTCGAGCGGCGAGGTCACGGCGTTCCAGCCGGCGCGGCCGCCGCTGATGGTGTCGATGGTGGCGAATTGCCGGGCCACGGTGAACGGGTCGCTGTAGGAGGTCGACAGCGTGCCCACCAGCCCGATCTTCGAGGTCACCGCCGCCAGCGCCGACAGGATCGAGATCGGCTCGAACCGGTTCAGGAAATGCGGGATCGACTTCTCGTTGATGTACAGCCCGTCGGCGATGAAGGCGAAGGCGATGCCGGCGGCCTCGGCCTTGCGGGCATTGTCGAGGTAGAAGCCGAAATTGACGCTGGCATCGGCCGGTACGCTGGGGTGCTTCCAGGCGTTCATGTGGCCGCCGGGGCCCTGCAGCATGACGCCGAAGGTGATCTGACGCTTGCTCATCGGATGATGTCCTTGAACGCGGGAAGGGTCAGGCCGCGGCGGCGGCGAAATGCGCCTGGGCCAGGAGTTCGATGGATGCCAGGCGCTCGGCGCCGTCGGCGATCGGGGTGTCGATGACGAATTCGCGCACGCCGTGCAGGCGGTGCAGCCGCTCCAGCTCGGCCCGCACGCGCTCGGCGGTGCCGTGGATCACGCTCGGCGCCTTCTCCTCGATCCGGTACTCGCGGGCGCCGGCCTGGCGGACATATTCCTCGGCCTGGGCGACGCTGCCGACCGTGACGCTCTGCCCGGTGTCGACATGCACCTTGAACATGCGGAGATTGGCGGCCAGCCGCTCGGCCCGCGCCTCGGTCTCGGCCGCGATCACGCCGACGGCCAGCAGCGGCGTCCAGCCGGCGCTGACGGCGCGATAGGCGGCGAAGACCCGCTCCAGCAGTGCCGGGTCGCCGTTCAGATGTCCGGCATGGACATAGGACCAGCCCTCGGCCGCCGCCAGCTGCGCGCTCTCGACGCTGGCGCCCAGCAGGAAACGCTCGGCCTTCACCGCCGGCCGCGGCGTGGCGCGGACCCCGGCCAGCGGGTCGGCCTGGGGCACCGTGTCGTCGAGGAAGGCGTCGAGCTGGGCCAGCTGCTCGGCGAAGGACGGCTTGCGCGTCGGGTCCACCGCCGCCTGCAGCGCCCGGGCCGACAGCGGCAGCCCGCCCGGCGCCTTGCCGACGCCGAGATCGACCCGCCCCGGCGCCAGCGCCGCCAACAGGTTGAAGTTCTCGGCCACCTTGTAGGGGCTGTAATGCTGCAGCATCACCCCGCCGGACCCGACGCGGATGCGCGCGGTGTGGGCCAGCAGATAGGCGATCAGCACCTCGGGCGAGGAGCTGGCGAGCTGCGCGGTGTCATGGTGCTCGGCCACCCAGAAGCGGTGGAAGCCCCAGCGTTCCGCCCGCTGGGCCAGGGCGACGGTGCGCGCCAGCGCCTCCGCCGCCCCCTCGCCGCCGGCGATCGGGCTCTTGTCGAGCAGGCTCAGGAGATAGCTCATGCCGTTCATCCCCGGGATGACGTGCGGGCGGATCCAGGGCCGGACGCCATGGACCGAAGATTCATGTTGTTATCTCATGAAATACACATTCTACTGTCAATAGAATATAAATTTACCACTAAATATCAGTATTAACTGCATCCCCTTCAGCCCGGGAGAATCCCATGAGACGCCTGACGGCGCTGCTGCTCGGCGCCCTGCTGTTCCTGCCTGCCTTCGGCCCGGCCATCGCCGGCACACCGCGCGACACCATCGTGGTGGCCAAGCAGATCGACCAGTTCATCTCGCTGGACCCGGCCGAGGCGTTCGAGCCCGGCGTCGGCGAGGTGACGCAGAATTTGTACGACCAGCTGGTGGGATATCGCAGCGCCACCGACCCGACCATCATCGGCGACCTAGCCGAGTCCTGGTCGATCAGCGATGACGGGGTGACCTGGCGCTTCACGCTGAAGCCGGACCAGGCCTTCGCCAGCGGCAACCCGGTGACGGCGCAGGACGCCGCCTGGTCGCTGCAGCGCGCGGTGCGGCTGGACAAGTCGCCGGCCTTCATCCTGACCCAGTTCGGCTTCACCGCCGCCAACGCCGCGGACCGGATCCGCGCGGTCGACGACCGCACGCTGGAGATCCGCATCGACCATGCGGTGGCGCCGACCTTCTTCCTCAACACCCTGACCGCCGGCGTCGCCTCGGTGGTCGACGCCAAGACGGTGCAGGCAAACGAGGCCAAGGACGATCTCGGCAATGGCTGGCTGAAGGCGCATAGCGCCGGCAGCGGCCCCTATGCGCTGCAGCGCTGGGTGCCGAATGAGCGGGTGGTGCTGGAGGGCAACCCGCACTGGCAAAGCAGCGGGGGGCAGCACACCGGGCCGAAGACCCCGCATCTCGTCTTCCTGCATGTGCCGGAGCCGGCGAGCCAGCGGCTGCTGCTGGAGAAGGGCGATGTCGATTACGCCCGCGACCTGACCCGCGACCAGATCCTGGCCCTGAAGGACGCGCCCGGCGTGGCGCTGCAGGAGGAGGCCGGCGACGCGCTGCTGTATCTCGGCCTGAACCAGGGCAACCCGGCCCTGGCCAAGCCCGAGGTGCGCGAGGCGTTGAAATGGCTGGTCGACTACCAGGGCATCCAGGACAGCCTGCTGAGCGGCACCTGGACCACGCGCCAGAGCGTCCTGCCGACGGGATATCTCGGCGCCGTCGACGACGTGCCCTACCGGCTGGATGTCGACCGGGCCCGCGCGCTGCTGGCCCGCGCCGGGCTGGGCGACGGCTTTTCCGTGACCATCGACGTGCGCAACGTCGCCCCCTTTGCCGACATCGCCCAGGCGCTGCAGGCCAGCTTCGCCAAGGCGGGCGTGAAGCTGGAGATCCTGCCCGGCGACGGCAAGCAGACCATCACCAAATACCGGGCGCGGCAGCACGACATCTATATCGGCACCTGGGTGCCGGATTATCGCGACCCGCACAGCAACGCCGACGCCTTCGCCTTCGACAGGGATGTGAACGACGCCGATGCGCCGAAGACGCTGGCCTGGCGCAACCGCTGGCAGGATGACGGCTGGAACCAGACCGTGACCGAGGCGCTGCGCGAGCCCGACGCGGCCAAGCGCGCCGCCCTCTACGGCCGGCTGCAGCGCGAGGTGCAGGCCGAAGGTCCCTTCGTCCTGCTGTTCCAGCAGACCCTGGTGGCCGCCCATCGCGACACCGTCTCCGGCCTCGTGCTGCAGCCCAAGGCCAGCTACGCCGCGGTGGCGAAGGCCGAGTGAGCGTGCGGGCCGCTTGTCAGCGCGCGGCGTCGAGGATCATCGCCGCCCCCTTCTCCGCGATCATGATGGTCGGGGAGTTGGTGTTGCCCGAGGTGATGGTCGGCATCACCGACGCGTCGACGACGCGGAGACCGGCGACACCCCTGACCCGCAGGGCGCCATCGACCACGGCCATCGGGTCGCTGTCGAGGCCCATCCTGGCGGTGCCCACCGGATGGAAGATCGTGGTGCCGACATTGCCCGCCGCCTCGATCAGTTGCTCGTCGGATGTCAGGTCCGGGCCGGGCCGGAACTCCTGCGGCGCGAAGCGGGCCATGGCCGGCTGCCGCATGATGCGCCGCACGATCCGGATCGAATCGGCCGCGACCTGGCGATCCTCCGCCGTCGCCAGATAGTTGGGCGCGATCACCGGCGGCGCCGCGGGGTCGCCGGAGCGCGCATGGATCGAGCCGCGGCTGCTCGGGCGCAGGTTGCACACGCTCGCAGTGATCGCCGGGAACGGATGCATGCTGTCGCCGAACTTGTCGAGCGACAGCGGCTGGATGTGCATCTGCAGATTGGGTGTCGCATAGCGGTCGGACGACCGGGTGAAGGCGCCGAGCTGCGACGGCGCCATGGTCATCGCCCCGCGCCGCAGCAGGGCGTATTCGGCCCCCATCAGCCCGCGGCGCAGCAGCGAGCGGTACTGCATGTTCAGCGTCGGCACGCCGGAGACCTTGAAGATCGGCCGCAGTTGCAGATGGTCCTGCAGGTTCTCACCGACGCCGGGCAGGTGGTGCGCGACATCGATGCCGAGCCGCCGCAGCCGGTCCCCGTCGCCGATGCCAGACCGCTCCAGCAGCGCGGGCGTCGCCACCGCGCCGGTCGAGACGATGACCTCCGCCCGCGCCTGCAGCAGGCACTGCCGCCCATCCTGGCGGATGACGACGCCGGTCGCCCGCCCGTCCTCGACGACGACCCGCTCGGCCAGCGCCTGGGTGAAGATCGCGAGGTTCGGCCGTTTCAGCGCCGGCTGCAGGAAGCCCCGCGCGGCACTCCAGCGCCGGCCCCGCTTCTGGTTGACGTCGAAATAGCCGCAGCCTTCATTGTCGCCGGTGTTGAAATCGGCCGATCGCGGGATCCCGGCCTGTTCCGCCGCGCCGATGAAGGCGTCCAGGATCCGCCAGCGCAGCCGCGGCCGGTCCACCCGCCACTCCCCGCCCGCGCCGTGCAGGGCATCGGCGCCGCACCAGTGGTCCTCATGCGACCGGAAGACGGGCAGGACGTCGTCCCACCCCCAGCCGACCAGGCCCTGCTGCCGCCAGCCGTCGTAATCCGCGGCCTGGCCGCGCATGTAGATCATGGCGTTGATGGCGGAGCAGCCGCCCAGCACCTTGCCGCGCGGATAGGCGAGGTCGCGGCCGTTGAGGCCGGGCACGGCCTCGGTCCGGAACAGCCAGTCCGACCGCGGATTGCCGATGGCGAAGAGATAGCCGACCGGGATGTGGAACCAGATCCAGCTGTCGCGCCCCCCGCCCTCGACCAGCGCCACCCGGTGCCGCCCGCTCGCAGACAGGCGATTCGCCAGCACGCAGCCGGCGGACCCGCCGCCCACGACGATGAAATCGAACTCCTGATCGCCGGCCATAGCCATCCTCCCTTGCTGCGTCTTGCATTACTGGGAGAATTTGACCAGCAATACGCGAATGTTCCCCATGGGTCTGTGCGTTTATGAACAGCATGCGCCGCTACGATTGGAATGATCTGAGCTTCTTCATCGAGGTGGCGCGGCACGGCACGCTGAGCGGCGCGGCCCGGGCCATCGGCAGCGACCATGCCACGGTCAGCCGGCGCATCGCCGCGCTGGAGCATGCCCTGGGCTCCGCCCTGTTCCACCGCAGCCCGGTCGGCTACATGCTGACCCCGGCGGGCGCCGCCCTGCTGCCGCATGCCGAGCGGGTCGAGACCGCGGCGCGGGAGGCGACGGAGGCCCTCGGCCGGCCCCAGGCCGGGCTGGCGGGCAAGATCCGCCTGGCCACGCCGGACGGGTTCGGCAACCACTTCCTGGCCCGGCATCTGGGCGAGTTCGCCGCGACCTATCCGCGGCTGACGATCGAGCTGGTCACCGTCTCGCAGATCCTCTCGCTGTCGCAGCGGGAAGGCGAGTTGTCGGTGACCCTGGCGCCCCCCGGCCGAGGCCGTTTCCAGACCGAGCGGCTGACGGAGTACGACCTCGAGATCTACGGCGACGCCGGCTACTTGGCCAAGGCCCCGCCGGTCCGCACCCGGCAGGACCTGCACGACCACCGCTTCATCGGCTATGTCGACGACCTGATCTTCACGCGCGAGCTGGACTATCTCGGCGAAATCCTGCCGGGCCTGAACGTGCCGCTGCAGGCGACCAGCCTGCTGGGGCAGCTGAACGCCGTGCTGCGGGGCGACGGTCTGTGCGTGCTGCCGCGATTCATCGCGGGCCAGCATCCGACCCTGGTCGCTGTGCTGCCCGGCGAGATCAGGCTGCGCCGCAGCTACTGGATCAACGCCCATCAGGAGCAGGCGGAGCTGCCGCGCGTCCGGGTGCTACGGGATTTCATCCGCCGCTGCGTCGAGCGTCACGGCGATTTCCGGATCGAGGATTGAGGTCCGGGCCCCCGCCGGCCCGGTCAGGACGACGGTGCCGCCACGGTGCCCTTGCGAAGGATGACGTTGCCGTAGAACAGACGCTCGCCGGTGGCGATCACCAGCGAGGCCTGCTTGGCCCGGTCGTAGAAGGCGAAGCGCTCCAGCAGCGTCAGCCGGTGGTTGCCGGCCACCCGGCCCAGCGCCTCGCGGATCAGAGTGTGCGCCGGCATCACCTCGGCAGGGTTGCCGATCACCTCCATCCCCATCACCGGGTCGGGCTCGGACTCGTCGATCGGCAGCACGCTGAGCACGGCGCCGAGCATGCGCCGCAGGTCCGCCGCTTCCATCCGCACCAGGCGCCGGGCCACGGTCTCGGCCGGGAAGCTGCCATCGGCGATGACGACCTCGTCGCCATGTCCCATCGCCCGCAGGCCGCGCAGGATGTCGGGGCCGAGGATGGGGTCGATGCCGATCAGCATGGCGCGGGTCCTTTGTGTGTGGGCATGGCAGAATTCAGGGTGTAGGCGCCGCCGGGGCGATCAGCCCCTCGTCGCGCAGCTCGGCCCACAGATCGGCCGGGATCGGGTGGCGGAACAGCGCCTCGTTCTCCTCCAGCTCTGCCGGGGTGCGGGCGCCGGTCAGGATCGAGGCGACGGCCGGATGCGCCGCCGGGAACTGGATCGCCGCGGCCTTCAGCGGCACGCCGTGGCGCCGGCACACCGAATCCAGCGCCCGGGCCCGGGCGATCAGCGCCGGATCGGCGTCCTGGTAGTTGAACTTGGCACCTTCATTCGGGTTGGCCAGGATGCCGCTGTTGTAGACGCCGCCGATGATCACGCCGATGCCGCGCGCCTCGCACAGCGGCATGAAATCGTCGAGCGACCGCTGCTCCAGCAGCGTGTAGCGGCCGGCCAGCAGGAAGCAGTCGAACACGCCGTCGCGGGCGAAGCGGGCCAGCATTTCGGCCTGGTTCATCCCGGCGCCGACCGCGCCGATCACCCCGTCGGCGCGCAGCCGGTCGAGCGCGCGGTAGGCACCGGCGATGGCGGCGTCGTAATGGTCGTCCGGGTCATGGATGTGCAGCACGTCGACCCGGTCCAGCCCCAGCCGCTGCAGGCTTTCCTCCAGCGACTGCATCACGCCGTCATAGGAGAACTCGAAGACCGGCCGTTCCGGCGGGGTGCCCTTGTAGAACGCGTCCTCCTGCGCCTCGGCCTGCGGCGGCACGCGCAGCAGCCGGCCGACCTTGGTGGCCAGCACGTAGCTGTCGCGCGGCTTGCCGGCCAAGAAGCGGCCCAGCCGCTGCTCCGACAGGCCGTTGCCATATTGCGGCGCGGTGTCGAAGAAGCGCAGGCCCAGATCCCAGGCCCGTGCGATGGTGCTCTCGGCCTGCCCCTCCTCCACCGGCGCATAGAGGCCGCCGAGCGGCGCGGTGCCGAGGCCGAGCCGCGTGACTTTGAGGCGCGTCGGGCCGAGCCCGGCCGTGTCGGTCGCTGAAACCATGTGCATCCCTGTTTTGACTCATTCGGGCGCTGGCCCATCGCGGCGGAGGATGTGACTCCGGTTTCCAAAGATCAATCAAAATTCGTATACGAAATTTCTATTGCCAATGAGAGATTCGTTGCGCATCCTGCAGGCCAATCCGGACAACACGGGACCGGCCGCAGGGCCGCGCAGACGGGGACGGCGCATGACCGCAAGCCAGCAGGATTACTCGGCCGGGGCGGCCTTCGTGGCCGGCGCCTATGTGCCGATCGCCGAGGCGAAGATCTCGGTGCTGGACTGGGGCTTCACCCGGTCCGACGTCACCTATGACGTGGTGCATGTGCGCGACGGCGGCTTCTTCCGCCTGGCCGACCATCTCGACCGGTTCGAGCGGTCATTGGCCGGGATGCGCTTGGCGCCGCCACATGACCGGGCGGAGATCGCGGCGATCCTGGCCCGCTGCGTCGCCCTGGCTGGGCTGCGCGACGCCTATGTGGCGATGATCTGCACCCGCGGCCGGCCGCGCATCTTCGGGTCGCGCCGGCCGGCCGATTGCGACAATGCCTTCATCGCCTACGCCATTCCCTGGATCGACGTGATCCCGAAGGATGTGCAGGAGCGCGGGGCGCATCTGCACGTCGCCTCCATCCCGCGCACAGCCAGCGCCTCGGTCGATCCGACGATCAAGAACTACCAGTGGGGCGACCTGACCCGCGGCCTCCTGGAGGCGCATGACCGCGGCGCCGACACCGCGGTGCTGCTGGACGCCGAGGGCTATGTCACCGAAGGGCCGGGCTTCAACGTCTTCGTGGTCCGCGACGGCCAGGTGCTGACGCCCGACCGCGGGTCGCTGGAGGGCATCACCCGCCGCTCGGTGCTGGAGCTGTGCGACGAGATCGGCCTGCCGGCCCGGATCGCGCCGCTGCGGCACGAGGACCTGCTGCAGGCCGACGAGATGTTCTGCACCACTACCGCCGGCGGCGTGATGCCGGTGTCGCGCGTCGACGGCCATGTCATGGGCAACGACCGGCCGGGACCGGTCAGCGCCCGGCTGAAGGCGCTGTACTGGGAGAAGCACGCGGCCGGCTGGCACCGCACGCCGGTCGACTACACCGACCCGGACCGCCCGCTGGCGGGACGCGTGGTCTGAACCAACAAGACAGAAAACAGGAGGCTGAGATGGTGAGACGGCGTGAGTTCGTCATGGGCGCCTGCATGCTGGCGGCCCTTGGGGCGGCCCTGCCCGCCGCGGCGGCGGAGAAGGAGCTGCGGGTGCTGACCTGGGAGGGCTATGCCGACGAGCCCTGGGTCAAGGCGTTCGAGGAGAAGACCGGGGCCAAGGCCAAGATCACCTACACCGGCAGCGTCGACGAGATCTTCGCCAAGATGACGGCGACCAAGGGCGAGGATTACGACGTCATCGCCATCGAAACCTCGTCCTACAAGCGGCTGGTGCAGGAGAAGCTGGTGCAGCCGGTGGACCTGGCGAAGATCCCCAACGCCGCCAACCTGCTGCCGGCCTTCCGCGACGTCCAGGCCATCGTGTTCGACGGCAAGACCTACGCCGTGCCCTTCGCCTGGGGGTCGATCCCGCTGATCTATGACAAGAAGGCCTTCCCCACCCCGCCCGACAGCTGGTCGGTGCTGTGGGACGAGAAGTACGAGGGCCGGGTGCTGGCGATGGACGACGCCAACAACGCCATTGTCACCACCGCGCTGACGCTGGGCTACAAGGACCCGTTCAACCTGACCGACGACCAGTTCGCCGCGATCAAGGCCAAGCTGATCGACCAGAAGCGCACCGTGCTGTCCTACTACGCCGGCTTCGACGACGGGGTCAGCATCTTCGCCCAGGGCGGGATCGACCTGATGATGTCGATGGGCGAGCCGCAGGTGCCGCAGTTGCAGAAGAAGGGCATCGACGCCGCGCTGACCATCCCGAAGGAAGGGGCGATCGGCTGGATCGATTGCTGGGCGATCAGCGCCGGCGCGCGCGACACCGCCCTGGCCGAGGCCTGGATCGACACCATGCTGGACAGGAAGGTCGGCACCTACATCAGCGAGAAGACCGGCTACGGCAACACCACCAATGCCGACGCCAACCAGGCGATCGGCCTGACCTATGCCGACAAGCTGGTGTTCCTGCAGGCGCCAGAGAGCTTCTCCAAGCGCATCGACCTGTGGAACGAGATCAAGGCCACACCCGCCAACTGAGAGTCAGGCCGAGGGCCGTCATGACATTCCGAAGCCTCATCCGCCTTGCCGGGGTCGGCAAATCCTACGGCGCGGTCACCGTGCTGCAGCCCTTCGACCTGGAGATCGGGGACGGCGAGTTCCTGACCATCCTCGGCCCCTCCGGCTCCGGCAAGACCACGATCCTGCGGATGCTCGGCGGCTTCACCGCCCCGAGCACCGGCCGGATCCTGCTGGACGGGGCGGACATCACCGCCACGCCGATCTTCCGCCGGCCGTTCAACACCGTGTTCCAGGACTATGCGCTGTTCCCGCATATGACCGTGGCCCGCAATGTCGGCTATGGCCTTAGGATGCGGCGCCGGCCCCGGGCCGAGGTCGAGCGCCGGGTGGCCGACGCGCTGGCGGTGGTCGGCCTGGCCGACAAGGCCGATCGCCATCCTGGCGAGCTGAGCGGCGGCCAGCGCCAGCGCGTGGCCCTGGCCCGCGCCATCATCTGCGAGCCGCGCGTGGTGCTGCTGGACGAGCCGCTGGCCGCCCTGGATGCCGGGCTGCGCCGGTCGATGCAGGAGTTCCTGAAGGACCTGCAGCGCCGCATCCGCACCACCTTCGTCTTCATCACCCATGACCAGGAGGAGGCGATCGCCATGTCCGACCGGATCGTGGTGATGGACCATGGCCGGATCGAGCAGGTCGGCACGCCGAAGGAGATCTACTACCGCCCGCGCAGCGAGTTCGTGGCCCGGTTCTTCGGCGAGAACAACCTGCTGCCGGCCCGCGCCGCCGGGGCCGCGGCGGTCGACAGCCCGCTGGGCCGGCATGCCGTCGCCCCGTCCGGCAGCCCGTCGGCCATCGCCATCCGGCCGGAGAGCCTGAGCCTGCGCCCGGGCGCCGAGCGCCGGTCGGCCGAGGGCGCGGTGGAGAGCCTGACCTTCCTCGGCGCCACCACCCAGATCGTGGTGCGGCTGGGCGGGACCGATTCCAGCATCAAGATCCGCCTGCCGACGCCGGATTATGACGGGAGCGCCGGGGTCGGCGACCCCGTCTCGGTCTGGTGGTCCGACGCCGATGTCAGCGTGCTGGGGGCATGAGGATGGCCATGGCCGATGCCTTCGCCCCCGCGGATCCGGCCGGGCGCCTCGGCGCCGGGTCGCCCGCCATCCGCGCCGCGGGCCGCTGGCTGCCGCGGATCGCCGTCTATGGCCTGCCGACGGCGTTGATCCTGGCGCCTTTGGCCGCCTTCCTGATGACCGGCTTCTGGTCGATGGCGGACGGCCAGGTGGTGCACCAGCTCACCTTGGCCAACTACGCCGCCTTCCTGGCCCAGCCCAGCTACATCCGGGTGTTCCTGGGCACCCTGCAGCTGGCCGCCATCGTCGCCGCGGTCGGCCTGATCTTCGGCTACATCATCGCCTATCTGATCTGGCGGCTGGAGGGTCGGGTCCGCTACTTCATGCTGCTGTTCAGCGTGATCCCGCTGGCGATGAACTACATCGTCAAGATCTACGCCATGCGCAACATCCTGGGCTTCAATGGCATCCTGAACTGGGCCCTGGTGTCGGCCGGGATCCTGGATGCGCCCAGCAAGCTGTTCATCTTCAACCAGACGGCGGTGATGATCACCATGGCGGTGATCTACCTGCCCTACGCCATCCTGCCGATCTTCCTGTCGCTGGAGCGGATCCCGCCGTCGCTGGCCGCGGCCTCGGCCGATCTCGGCGCCCGGCCGGGCCAGACCTTCCGCACCGTGGTGCTGCCGCTGAGCCTGCCCGGGTCGATCGTCGGCGGGCTGTTCGTGATGGTGCTGGCGCTGGGCGACTTCCTGACGCCGCAGATGGTCGGCGGCAACCAGGGCTTCACTTTCGGCCGTGCGATCTGGAGCCAGTTCGGCATGGCCTTCAACTGGCCGTTCGGCGCCGCGCTGGCCGTGGTGCTGCTGTTGGCCGTGGCTGCGGTGATCGGCCTGGCCGCCCTGGTGTCCCGCCATGCGAGGGTGAAATGACCGCAGCGGAACGCATCGTTATCACCGCCCTGTGGCTGGTCGCCGCCCTGGTCTTCGCCGCGCTGTACGGCCCGGCCCTGGCGGTGGTGACCACCAGCTTCTTCGACCTCAAGGGCCAGTCGATCGACTGGTCCAGCTTCAGCCTGCACTGGTATGCCGGCCTGACCGACAATCCGGAGATGCTGGCGGCGCTGGGCCACACCCTGCTGGTGGCGGCCGCGGCAGTGCTGCTGGCGCTGGTTCTGGCGCTGGGCTTGGCCTGGTACATGAAGACCGGCACGCGGCGCGGCCGGCCCTTCGTCGAGTTCGTGATCTTCCTGCCCTTCGTGCTGCCGGGCATCATCACCGGCATCTCGCTGCTGGTGGCGTTCCGCGAGCTCGGCATCGAGCGCAGCCTGGTCACCGTCACCATCGGCCATGCGGTGCTGGTGCTGGCGATCCTGTACCGCATGGTCTCGGTCCGGCTCGACAGCCTGGAGACCAGCCAGATCGAGGCGTCGCTGGACCTCGGCGCCACCGGGCTGCAGACCTTCCTGTTCGTGGTGCTGCCGCAGCTGCGCTCGGCCATCGTCACGGGGGCGCTGCTGGCCTTCACCCTGTCCTTCGACGAGACTTTGGTAACCTTCTTCCTGGTCGGCGGCGACGCCACCCTGCCGATCCGGCTGTGGGCGATGATGCGCGTCGGCTTCACGCCGGAGGTGAACGCGCTGGTCGCCCTGGTGCTGCTGGCGACGATGACGCTTGCGGTGCTGGGCGCGTTGTCGTTGAAGGACAGCATGGCGGCCAAACGATGAACCGCCCCGATGCCTGGAGGGCCCCTGCGCCGGATGACCGAGTTCGCGCCATGACCGACGACCTGCCGCCCCTGGGCCGGGTGCTGCGCGAGCGCCGCGCCCATCACGGCTGGACCCTGGCCGATGTCGCCACCATGACCGGCATCTCCGCCTCGACCTTGTCGAAGATCGAGAACGGCCTGCTGTCGCCGACCTACGACAAGATCCTGCAGCTGGCCCGCGGGCTGGGGGTGGAGATCGCCGACCTGTTCGCCACCGGCGAAGCCAGCAAGCCGGCCGTGGTGGTGGCCCGGCGCAGCGTCAGCCGCCAGCATGAGGGCCAGCGGCTGGACACCGAGTTCTACAGCTACACCTATCTGTGCTCTGACGTCGCCCACAAGCGGATCATCCCGATCCGGATCGAGGTGCGCGCCACCGAGCCGGAGCAGATGGGGGGCCTGAGCTCCCATGTCGGGGAGGAGTTCGTGGAGGTGCTGCAGGGCCGCATGCGGCTCTACAGCGACTATTATGAACCGATCGAGCTGGAGCCGGGCGACAGCGTGTATCTCGACAGCACCATGAAGCACGGCTACCTGTCGGTCGGCGACCAGCCCTGCGTGATCATGGTGATGTGCTCCAGCGCCACGCCGAACCTGGCGCAGACCCTGCGCGAGATCATCAAGCAGCGGATCCTCGAGGAGCAGGCGCGCCCTGCCCCGAAGGCCTGACCGCCCCCTACCCTTTCTCTCCCTACCGACGACGCCAGGAGCTTCCATGTTCGACCTGACCGGTAAGATCGCCATCGTCACCGGCGGCAATGGCGGCATCGGCCTGGGCATCGCCCGCGGCCTGGCCCGGGCCGGCGCCGCGCTGCTGCTGGTCGGCCGCGACGCGGCCAAGACCGAACGCGCGGTGGCCGAGATCGCGACGCTGGGCGCCGAAGCCTCCAGCGCCGTGGCTGACGTGACGGTGGAGGCCGACTGCCGGGCCTTCGCCGAGACGGCGCTGCAGCGCCACGGCCGGATCGATATCCTGGTCAACAACGCCGGCACCAATTGGCGCAAGGCGCCGGAGGCGTATTCGCTGGAGGAGTGGCGGGCCCTGATCGACGCTAACCTGACCAGCGCCTTCCTGGCCACCATGGCGGTGTTCCCGGCGATGCGGCGCCAGGGCGCCGGCAAGGTCGTCAATATCGGGTCGATGACCTCGATCTTCGGCGCCTCCTTCGCCGCGCCCTACAGCGCCAGCAAGGGCGGCGTGGTGCAGTTCACCAAGGCCTGCGCGACCGCCTGGGCGCAGCACGGCATCCAGGTCAACGCCATCCTGCCCGGCTGGATCGACACCGAGCTGACGCAGCAGGGCCGGGTCGAGGTGCCGGGGCTGAACGAGCGGGTGGTGGCGCGCACCCCGGCCGGGCGCTGGGGCGTGCCGGACGACCTGTCCGGCACCGCCGTGTACCTGTCCAGCCGCGCCTCGGACTTCGTCACCGGCGCCGCCATCCCCGTGGATGGCGGCTACTCCTCCCAGGCCTAGGCCTGGCGGCCGGCGCCGAGCCAGGCGCTGACGGTCGCGACGTCGGCCTGCGACAGGCCATGGCCCGTCGGCAGGATCCGGTGCGTCACCTCGGCGCCCGCCGTGCCCAGCATCCGGGCCAGCCGCGCCGCGTTGTCGGCCGGGACGATCGGGTCCATCTCGCCCGACAGCAACAGCACCGGCCTGCCCCGGAGGTCCGCGGCCGGAGGTTCGGCGAGCGGCACCATCGCCCGCAGCAGCGCGGCGCCGGCCAGCGCTTCCGGCCGTAGCAGCAGCATGGCGGCGGCGATGTTGGCCCCGTTCGAGAAGCCGAGCGCCACCGGCGCCGCCAGACCGTAGGCCGCCCGCGCCTCCGCCACGAAATCCGCGAGTTCGTTCGCCCGTGCCCGGACGTCGTCCTCGTCGAACACGCCCTCGCGCAGCCGGCGGAAGAAGCGGGGCATCCCGCTCTCCAGCACCTTGCCGCGCGGCGACAGCAGCGCCGATCCCGGGGCGACGGCCCGGCCCAACGGCAGCAGGTCGGATTCGTCGCCGCCGGTGCCGTGCAGCAGCAGGAGCGGCGGCGCCTCCGGCTCGAACCGGTGGATGAAGGACAGTTCCTGCGTCATCGCGCATGCTCCTGATGAAAAGAGGGCCGGACGCCGCGGCGCAGCGTCCGGCTGGGATGTCTCGTCCGGGGCGTCAGTTGATCGCCGGCAGCGCCCGTTCGATCTCGGCGCGATGCGCCTCCAGGAACTGCGGCAGCTTCAGCGCCCGGCCGAGCGTCTCCGCCGGCTCGTCGACCGCGAAGCCCGGGATGTCCGTGGCGATCTCGAACAGCACATGCCCCGGCTCGCGGAAATAGACCGAGCGGAAGTAGTTGCGGTCCTTCTGCTCGGTGGTCAGCAGCCGGTGGTTGTCCGCCAGCCGCTTCACCATCTCCGCCTGGGCAGCATCATCGGCCGCGCGGAAGGCGATATGGTGTACCGAGCCGGCGCCGGGACGGCTGGGCAGGAAGCCCCCGGCGGCGCGGAGATCGACGATGCCGCCGATCCCGGTGTCGCCGGCCCGGTAGCGGACCACGGAGCCTTCCCGCCCGGCCTCTGTGAAGCCGAGGACGTCGGTCAGCACGTCTCCGGTCGGCGCCGTCTCCTCCAGCAGCAGGCTGACGCTGTGGAAGCCGCGGATCGCATGCTCCGCCGGGATGTCGCCGCCGGCCCAGCCGGGCTCGCCCGCGATCCCCGGGACCGCAACGAGCGCCAGGCGCATGCCGTCCGGGTCCTTGAACGCCAGGATGGTTTCGCCGAAGCGCTGCTCGACGGCCTGGTGCGGCACGCTCTTCTCGACGAAGCGCTGCAACCAGTAGCCGACCGATCCCTCCGGCACTCGGAACACCGTCTCCTGGGTCTCGCCGACGCCGACCCGGCCGGGCGCGACATGGGCCCAGGGGAAGAAGGTCAGGATGGTGCCGGGCTGGCCGGTCTCGTCGCCGTAGTAGAGGTGGTAGGTGCCGGGATCGTCGAAATTCACCGTCTTCTTCACCAGCCGCAGGCCCAGCACCCGCGTGTAGAAGTCGAGATTGCGCTGGGCGCCGCCCGCGATCGCCGTGACGTGGTGAATGCCGTTGCTGCGCATGTCTTGCCTCCAGATCGCGAGCCCGAACGGCCCGCCCGTGGCTATTCAGATAATACGGTCCGGCCTCGGAGCCGATGGCCAGGCGCTTGCGCCCATGCAAAGATCGAAATGCATATAGGCAATGCACCTTGCGGATCGGAAAGGATCCTCCGGCCGTGGCCCAGGATCTTCCGCCGCACCCGGTCGGCTAAGGCGGCGGTGGTGGCCGGCGCCCCACTCTCCTACCCTGGTGGTCAAAGTCGGCCGGCGGCGCTTTCGGATCAGGACGCGGCGCGAGCGGCCAATGTCGTGAGCAGGAACGAAAAGATGACGGCTCCCGCAGCCACCGTGTCCCTGTCGGCCGAGGCGCCGACGACCGGCGATATCGCGGCCATCGCCCGGCGCGGAGCGCGGCTGTCGATCTCGCCGGAGGTCGAGGCCCGGATCCTCGCCGCACGCGCCGTCGTCGACCGCTACGCCGCGTCGCACGTGCCGGTCTACGGCCTGACCACCGGACTCGGCGCGGGGGTCGACACGCGCCTCGCGGCGGAGGATCTGGTCGCGTTCCAGCGGCGGGTCCCGGACGGCCGGGCGGTCGGGGTCGGGCCCGCCCTGCCGCGCGAGGTGGTGCGGGCCATGATGGCGGCGCGC
Organism: Inquilinus limosus; assembly: GCF_002195995.1. Taxonomy (GTDB): domain Bacteria; phylum Pseudomonadota; class Alphaproteobacteria; order DSM-16000; family Inquilinaceae; genus Inquilinus; species Inquilinus limosus_C. The sequence goes on along the minus strand of NZ_NHON01000004.1, from coordinate 146,651 downwards.
ATCGCCGGCATGGCGACCGGTGGCGCCGGCGTGTCGCTGCCGGTGTTCGCCGGGCTGGTGGCGGCGCTGAATGCCGGCGTGCACCCGGTGGTTCCGGCTCTGGGCTCGATCGGCGCGGCCGATCTGGCGCCGCTGGCGCATATGGGCCGCGCCCTGCTCGGCGATGGCGAGGCGGAGTTCGGCGGCACGGTGATGCCGGCCGCCGAGGCGCTGCGGCGGGCCGGGCTTGAGCCGTTGCCGCTGGCGCCGAAGGACGGCCATGCGATCGTCGTCGCCAACAGCCTGTCGGTCGGCAAGGCCTGCCTCTGCCTGGAGGATATCGAACGGCTGTTCGGCTGGTCGCTGGCGGCCGTAGCCCTCAATTTCGAGGCCTTCCGTGCCAATGTGACGGCCCTCGACGACCGCGCCCTGGCTGCCAGGCCGGCCTTCGGCCAGCGCGCGGTGGCGGACAGGCTGCGCGCGCTGCTGGCCGGCAGCGCCCTCCTGGCCGAAGGCGCGGCCCGGCGGGTGCAGGATCCGCTGAGCTATCGCTGCGCGCCGCAGGTCTGGGGGGCGCTTCATCACGCGATCGGCGAGGCGCGGGCCGCCACCGAGATCGAGCTCGCCGGCTCCGGCGACAATCCGGTCGTGCTGGCGTCGGAAGGGCTGATCCTGTCCCACGGCAATTTCGACCTGACGGCCTTCGTGTTGGCGTGGGAGCGGCTCGGCCAGGCGATGGCGCATGCCGCGGCGGCGACCGCCTATCGCGTGATGAAGATCATGTCGGCCGGCCTGTCGGACCTGCCGCGGTTCCTGACCCCAGTCGGCGCGGGCCGGGCGGGCTTCGGCCCGGTCCAGAAGACCGTCTCGGCTCTCGAGGCGGAGATCCGGCACCTCGCGGCCCCGGCCTCGCTGGCGCCGATCCCCGTGGCGGACGGGGTCGAGGACCAGGCGTCGCTGGCCCCGGGGGTGCTGGCGAAGACCGAGGCGATCATCGACCGGCTGCGCTTCCTCGTCGCGATCGAGCTCATCGTCTCCGCCCAGGCCGTGGAGCTGCGCGGCGTGGAGGCGGCGTTGGGCGCGGGTACGGCGGAGGCCTACCGGCTTGTCCGCAGCCATGTGGCGCCGCTGGTCGAGGACCGCGCCCAGAGCGCGGACTTCCTGCGGCTGGCGGAGGTCATCCGCACCGCCGCCCCGCACCACGGCCCTTGACGCCCTCAGGCACCTCGACCCACTGGAGACCAGGAATGCAGGAAATCTGGATCGACTATCTGAACGCGCTCGATGCCAAGGCGCTCGCGCTCGGCGATGACGAGATCCTCGCGGCGGTGGAGACGGCGCTGGAGGCGCAGGGCCGCGGCGAGACCGTCATCGAGCCGCGCGTCCATCTGGTGCCCGAAAGCTCCGACAAGGGGCATTTCAACGTGCTGCGTGGCTACGTCAAATCGCTGAACACCGCCGGGGTGAAGGTCGTCGGCGACTTCGTCGACAACTACAGGCACGGCCTGCCCTCGGAGCTGGCGGTGCTGAACCTGTTCGATCCGCACACCGGCGTGCCGAAGGCGGTGATCGACGCGACCGCGATCACCGACATGCGCACCGGCGCGGTGACGGCGCTAGGCGCGAAGCATCTCGCCCGCAAGGGCAGCAAGGTGCTGGGCCATATCGGCGCCCGCGGCACGTCCTACTGGAATGTCCGCCTGCTCGACCACCTGTTCGATTTCGACGAGATCCGTATCCATTCCCGCCGCCCGGAAAGCCGGAATGCCTTCGCCGCACGCCTGGAACAGGATCTCGGGAAGAGGATCGTCGCCACCGACAGCTGGGAGGATTGCCTCAAGGGCGCCGACATCATGGTGGAGGCGAGCCGGCTGCCCGAGCCCACGCCGCTGTTCCGCACCGGATGGGTGAAGAAGGGCGCGTTCGTCGTCCCCTACGGCACGATGAGCGCGCTGGAATTCGACCTGACCGACATCATGGACAAGGTCGTGGTCGATGACTGGGGGCAATGCGGGCCCGGCCGGCCCTTCGGGGCGCTGCGCCGCCATGTCGACGAAGGCAAGGTCACGGCGGAGACGCTGCATGCCGAGATCGGGCAGATCGTCGCCGGCCTGAAGCCCGGCCGCGAACGGGACGACGAGACCATCCTGTTCTGGCACCGCGGCCTCAGCACCACCGATGTGGCGCTCGGCGCGGCCATGGTGGACAAGGCCCGGGCACTGGGGATCGGCCAACGGCTTCGCTTCGCCTGACGGGAGGCCTCAGCCGGCGGCGATGGCGTCCCTGCGGCGGGCCGCCGCCTCCTCGGGCCCGATCACCAGCTGGCCGCGCCAGCTGCGGGGATCGTCGCCGAAGCCGGTGAACCGTTCCCAGCCCCGCTCCTGATCGCAGAGCACGAAGGCGGTGCCGCCGGCGGCGGCGACCAGGCAGAGGCCGCCGGCCACGTCCCAGACATTCGGCCGCTCGAACCGCGCCACCTCCAGCAGGCCGGCCGCGACGAAGGCGCATTCGATCGCGGCCGATCCGGTCTTGCGCGTCTCCCAGGGCAGCACGCCGCCGGGATCGATCCGGGGCTCGCCCGACAGGCGCCGCCGCCCCGCCGGGTTCGGGCCGCCCTCGATCGCCGCCCCGTCGAAGCTCAGCGGGCCACGGCCGCAGGCGTGATAGACGCCGGAGCGCAGGCCGTGGCTGGTCGAGCACCAGACCGCGCCAGCCGCCGGCCGGCCGCGATGCAGCACGCCGATCGAGGCGGCGAAGAGCGGCAGGCCGTTGACGAAATTGGTGGTGCCGTCGACCGGATCGATCGCCCAGACCGGGCTGTCGGGCGCCGCCGGATGGTCCTCCATCTCCTCGCCGATGATGCCGTGATCGGGATGCAGCTCCGCCAGCCGCGTCCGGATCAGGGATTCGACCCGCTGGTCGACCTCCGACACCGGATCCCGGAACAGCAGCTCGTCCCCCTCGCCCGGCCCCGTCTTGTAGCGCACGCTGAGGGTCCGCCCGAGCGATGCGACGATCTCGGCGCCGGCCAGCCTGGCGAACTCGACCGCGGTCTCCTCCCACTGCCGCAGCGTGCCGGCGGGCAGGTCGGCATTGTCGTCGTCCGTCCCGGTCATTCGTCACCCCTCGGGATCAGGACATGGACCGGCTTCGGCTCGATCCGGATCATCAGCGTAGCCTCGCCGCCCTCGAGTGCCTTGTCGTCGACATGGATGGTCCCGCCCTGGGGGTGCAGCTCGACCCGCTCGGCCTTCACCCGGAGCATCGGCGAGCCCCGGGCCTCCGGGTCCCTGAGCCAGGCCAGCATGGACCGGCGCTTCGCCGCCGGCAGCCAGGCCACGTCGAGATGCGCGTCTCCCGGGTCGGCCTCCGGCGCCAGCAGCAGGTTCGGCCCGATCATCGGCAGATTCATGACCTCGATCATCAGCAGCTTCTCGTCCAGCCGCTTGCCGTCGATGATCAGGCTGGCCTCGACCGGCTCGGCGTCGGCGACGATGCGGCGCAGCTCCTGCCGCCGCTCGCCGACCAGGTCGGAGCCATGCTCCTTGCCGCCTCCATCCCCCACGATCGCCCCGGCGATGGGCCCCATGCCGACCGCCTCGACGAAGTTGCGCGTCCACTCCGGCCCCTCGACCACGCCGATCCGCAGCGGCGTGCGCTTCGCCTTGGCCAGGCCGGCAACGATGTGGCGCGGCTCCTCGATGAGGCCGAGCGCCCGTGCGATGTTGTTGGAGCTGCCGGTCGGCAGGATCGCAATGGTATGGCCACGGCCGTGCAGCGCCCGCACGATCTCGGCGACCGCGCCGTCGCCGCCGGCGACCACCACCAGGTCGTGCGGATTCTCCAGCGCCCGCTCCAGCTCCTTGCCGCGGGTCGAGGTGTGGACCGGGGTGAAGCCCGACATCTCCAGCAGGCGGACCAGCCGGTCCGCCGGCCAGTCGCCGTCGCCGGCCCTCGGATTGTGAAACAGCGAGACATCCATGGTCGAGCAATCGCCGCGTCGCGGGTCGGGTTCCGTCAGGGCTTGACCATCCGCCAAGCCCTGACGGGCTGATACGGAAGGGGCCGGTCCCGCGGGAGCCGGCCCCTTTCACCGTCGGATCGGTGGAATCAGCCGCCGCAGCGGGCGGTGTATTCCTGGTCGGCGGCCTGGATCCGCTGGTCCGCCTGCTGCAGGTCCTGGGCCGTGAGCTGCAGCTCCGCCTGACAGTTCTGGCGGATCGTGTTGAGGCGCTTGGCCTCGGCGATCAGCCCCATGCCGGTTCGGCACTGGTCCGCCATCGGCGCGTTGGACTGTTCCTGCAAGGTCTGGGTCGCGGCGCGGACCTTCTGCGCCTGCATCTGGGCGTCCGACTGGCAGTCGGCGAAGGCGGGTGTGGCGACGATGACCGCCGCGGCAGCGAGAAGAGCGAGTTTCACTGGACCTCTCCATCAGGCTGGCAGGGTTCGCCTCCGCCGCGTTGCGGCAGAGGACATTGAGCCAATGATCGAGCGCAGGCGATTGTTCCGCCCGCGGTGCGATAAAGTCGCCTATGCCCTTGAAATCGCCGACGGGCCAGGAATCCTCGCATCCGATAAATGATATTTCTTTGACACACCGACCTTTCTCCGGGTGTGTCGATTCCGGAATCATGAAATCGGGCGATATCAATTGATGGATCGGCGTCAGGAAATCTGAGGCCTGGTGTCGATATACGTCCAGCGAAGCGGGATTTTACTCTGAGGTGGATCGAGGAAGCGGGATTTTTAACGGAACAGTCGGGTCCCCCATCGGTTTCCTCAGCAGTCAGTCGCAACACGGACGCTTCCGATGCCGGCCATCTCCGCCGCCACCGAGCGGCAGTTTCTCGCGACCGTCGCTCCCTGCATTCCGGACCTCCGGCGCTATGCGGTCAGCCTGACCCGCAATCGCGCCGATGCCGACGACCTGATCCAGGAGACCCTGCTGCGGGCCGCCCTCAAGCTCCATCTCTGGCGGCCCGGCAGCAACATCGTGGCCTGGCTCATCGTCATGATGCGCCGCCTGCACCTTTCGAAGTTCGTCGCGGGCAAGCGCAACCAGACCGAGATGGTGCCGATCGAGGGCTGGGACCTGCCGTCGCCGCCCAGCCAGACCGACGCAATCGAGGTGCGCGAGCTGGAGGAGCGCTGGCCCACCCTGTCGCGCAGCCATCGCGACGTGCTGCGCCTGGTGGCGATCAACGGCGCCTCCTACGAGGAGGCGGCGGAGCAGCTTCACGTCCCGATCGGCACCATCCGGTCACGCCTCGCCCGGGCGCGGCACGCGCTGCGCGGCGAGGGCCACTCCATCCATCGAGGCGTCACTGCACCTCGACCGGCAGCGTGAAGACGTAGCCGACGCCGCGCTCGGTGCGGATGATCTGCGGGTCGCGCGGGTCGGCCTCCAGCTTGCGGCGCAACCGCAGTACCTGGACATCGACGCTGCGGTCGAACACATCCTCATGGACCCGCGTCGCCTGCAGCAGTTGCTCGCGCGACAGCGGCCGCTGCGGCGCCTCGACGAAGGCGACCAGCAGCGCATATTCGCTCTTCGACAGCGCCACCACGGCGCCCTGGGGGTCGGTCAGCCGCCGCAGGCGCCGCTCGAGCTGCCAGCCGCCGAACCGGCAGCGGCCGCGCTCGGGGACCCGCTGCGAGGCTGCCCGGGGAGCGTCACGCCCGCGCAGGATCGCGCGGATCCGCGCCAGCAGCTCGCGCAATCCGAAAGGCTTGGCGAGATAGTCGTCGGCGCCGAGCTCCAGCCCGACGACGCGGTCGATCTCCTCCCGGCCGCGCCCGATCCCGATGATCGCCGGTCCGCCGGATTTCGACCGGATCTCGCCGAGCAGCGGCAGGCTGTTCTCCTGGTCGAGCTGCAGGTCCAGGATCACCAGGTCGGGGTTGGTCTCGCTGATGTAGCGGGCCAGGTCCCGGCGCCCGGCCGCCGCAGCCGCCCGCACGCCGTTGCTCTCCAGATAGTCGACGATGGAGCGGCGCATCACGGGGTCGTCATCGGCGACGACGACCCGGATCGCGCGATGATGCGCCGGGCCGGCCTCCTGCCGGACCGATTGCATCTCGAGCCCCATCTGCAAAGAGGCGTGGGATGCGGCCGGCTCTGTCCGATACTGAAACAAGGCTCTGACTCCGGTTCCGGCGGCGTTGGAACCCGCCGCCTGTGCAACGCCCGGACGATCGCACCGGGACGGCGGAACCGGAGGTGACCTGGGTCACGTGCCAGAAACGGCACGCCCCGTCAGGCCGCGCGCGTGATCTCCCCGAGCTGCGGCGTCGACAGATGGAGCACCTGGTACAGCGGCGCGTCCTCCGCCGGGGCGGGATCGGTCCACAGGGTGAAGCGCACCAGCTCCCACGACCGCGGATCGATCACCAGGGCCGCGGTGTGGATTCCGGGCTGCCGGGCGTGCCGCTCCAGATCCGCGACCGCCTCGGTGACGAGGCCCGCCGGATCGGCATCGGCCGGCAGCGGCTCGGTGCGGCGGGTGGCATGGCTCGGGGCGCCGTCGCGATCCGGCCCTGCCAGGCAGGCCACTCCGGTCCAGTGCCGCACCGGCGGCCGGCCGAAGGACCCGACGACGCTGCCGAAGCCGTCCCCGCCCCACAGAAACCCGCCCATGCCTTCGGTCGAGGCCCACAGGTAGAAGGGGGCGTACTGGTTGACCGGCGAACCGTCGACGCCGCGCTCGCGGATCAGATAAGCCTTGAGCCCGAGCCCCGGCAGGTTGTCGAGCGCGGGCGCCTTGGCCGCGACCCGGCGGCGGATGACCTGCATGTCGTAATCGGCCGGCAGGGTGATCTCATACTGCATCGCATACATGATGATTGACGCTCCTGGTTTCGGTCAGACGGGTTCCATCCAATGCACCGCGGTGCCGGCCCGGATCGGCTGGATGCTGAGATAGGTGAAGACGCTGTCGGCGGAAGCGCCGTGCCAGTGCCGCTCCTCCGGCGCGAACCAGACGCTGTCCCCCGCCCTCACCTCCACCACCGGGCCGCCGGCGCGCTGCACCAGGCCGACGCCCTGCAGGACATAGAGCAGCTGCCCGAGCGGGTGGCTGTGCCAGCGCGTGCGGATGCCGGGGTCGACGGTGGCGCGCATCGCCGTCATCTCGCCGTCGAGGCGGCCGTGCAGCAGCCATTCCGCCCAGAACGGGCCGCTGGCGATGCCGTCCGGCGCGCGGGCGATGGCGCTGCCGGCGCGGCGGATGGTCATCTCGCCGGGGTTGCCCGGCCCTGTCTCGGCGCTCATCGGCCGGTTCCGCCATCCTGGACCATCGAGGCGACGCCGCCGGCGAAGGACCAGTCGTCGAGCCAGGTGGTCGAGATCACCACCATGACATCCTCCGGCCGCAGGCCCGGCGCCTCGGCCAGGTGCCCGACCAGGCACCGGTAGAACGCCGCCTTGGTCGCGGTGCTGCGTGGCCGGCCGGCGGTCACCTGGAACAGCACGAAATCGTCCGAGCGCGGGCCGCCGAGATAGTGGCGGTCGAACACCAGCTCTCCCGGCTCATGCTGGTGGATGACCTGGAAGCGGTCGTCGGGCGGAACCTCGAAGGCGTCGACCAGCGCTCGGTGGAGGCTGTCGGAGAGCACGCGCAGATATTCGGGCGGCTTGCCTCTGGCGAGCGAGATGCGAGTGAGCGGCATGGCGACCTCCATCGGACTTGACGTCCGGAAGATGGCGCCGCAGGTTTGTCCGGAAAATCGGAATTATCTGAACATTTGATTCAGAAAATTGGGACAGTGATCATGCGCCGGATCACCTTCGACCTGGATGTGCTGCGCAGCTTCGCCACGGGCATGGAGCTGGGCAGCTACGCCAAGGCGGCCGACCGGCTGGGGCGGTCGACCTCGGCGGTCAGCGCCCAGCTGCGCAAGCTTGAGGAGCAGGCCGGCACGCCGATCTTCCGCAGATCCGGCCGCGGCCTGGCCCTGACCGAGGCCGGCGAGACCATGCTGGCCTATGCCCGGCGGCTGCTGGCGCTGAACGACGAGGCGGCGGCCGCGGTCCATGGCATCGATCTGCAGGGCTGGGTGCGGCTCGGCCTGTCGGAGGATTTCGGCGAGGCGCTGCTGCCGGCGGTGCTGGGGCGCTTCGCCCGCGCCCATCCCAAGGTGCGGATCGAAGCCCGGATCGCCCGCAGCTTCGACCTGCTGGACCGGGTCGGGTCCGGCCAACTCGACCTGGCGCTGGCCTGGGGCGACGGCGGCGCCCTGCCCCATGTCGAGCGGGTGGCGGAGCTGCCGACGCGCTGGGTCGGGCCGGCCGCCGGCGGCGGGTTCTTCGGTTCCGTGGACGATCAGCCCCACGAGCCGCTGCCGCTGGCGGTGCTGGAGGCGCCGTGCCTGCTGCGCACGGCCGCGACCACGGCGTTGGACCGTGCCGGCATTCCCTGGCGCCTGGCCTTCGTCAGCCCCAGCCTGGGCGGGCTGTGGGCGGCGGTGGCAGCCGGGCTCGGCGTCACCATCCGCACCGATTTCGGGCTGCCGGGCAGCGTTCGGGTGCTGGAGCCGGCCAGGGCGCCGGCCCTCCCGGCCTTGCCCCTGACTCTGCTGCGGGCCGAGGCCGAGCCGGATCCGGTCACCGCCCGCCTGGCCGCGATTCTGGCACAGTCGGTACGCGATGCCCTGCCCGGCCTCGCCGCTGTCGCCTGACAGGGTCAGTCGCAGCCCGCGACCGTGACCTCCTTGATGATGTTCTGGGGGTTGGTCGACACGATGATGCTGCAGAGATAGTCGACCGTCTCCTGCTGCTGGTAGTAGCCCGTGGGCCGGCTCTGGTAGATCGGCATCGAGGCGATGCCCTGGCCACCCTGGGTCATGCCCACCATGGCGCCGGAGGATTGGCCGGTCTGCACGAACTGGGTGCCGGTGCTGACCCGGGTGTGGCTCCATTGGTAGAAGCCGTCCTGGCCGCCCGGGCTCGGCCCGATGCCGATATTGGGCTGGCCGAATGCCTGGAAGGCGACGTCGAGGGGCTTGCCGACCATGGCGTCGCCCATCTGCTGCACCTTGTTCGGTCCGGACGACAGGCAGCCGGTGAGGGCCGGCGCCGCGAAGAGGGCGAGGAACGCCAAGGCCCTTGCCCGCGGCAGGCGGAACGTCATTCTGAAATCCTGTGATTGCCGAGGCGGCAGTTCAGGCGGGCTTATCGCAGCATGCGCGCGATCGCCTGGTAGCGCGGGGTGAAGTGCGGCGCCAGCAGAGCGGCCCAGGCCTTGAACATCTTGCGCGATTCGTCGGAGCAGCGGGCGGCCCGCGCCTCGGGCAAGAACTTCTCCCGGACGATCCAGTCGTAGGTGTCCTCGTCGTGGCCGTACATGTAGCACAGCAGGTTGAAGAAGCGCTGCTCGCTGAGGGAGTGCTCGTCGGCGAAGACCTGCATGTTCTGGCTGGCGTCGTCGCCGACGGAGGCGTTGTTCTGGAACCAGATGGCGGCCATCCGCAGCACCTCGGCGATCTGGTCGCTCGTCTCCTTGCCGCCGGGATTGAGCAGGATCATCATCGCCGCCATCTGGTCGACCGCATCCTCCTCCCGGCCCGTCGAGGGGAGGCTCAGCATGTCGATCAGGGCGTGGCCGGTCTCGTGCAGCAGGATGAAGCGGATGTTGCTGGCGATGTAGGCGCCGAGGATGTTTGACTTCGGATCCGCCTTCTCAGCCAGCTTCATGCCCTGCTGCGCCAGGGAATCGACCAGCTCGTAGCACAGCACGATCGCCGAATCCTTGGGTGAGTAGAACGCGTTCACCGCCCCGCATTCCGCGCCGACATAGCGCAGCTGGCGCGGCAGCTCGAACATCCCGTTCATCCAGGCGATCTCGGGATTGCGGCGCAGCAGGTCGGTGTCGCGCGTCAGCTCGTAGGCCTCCTTCAGCCCCGGGCTCTTCGGCTCCAGATAGGCGAAGGCGAATTGCCCGTCCTCTTCCGCCTGCTTCCCGTCGCTCGAATCGGCCTGGTCGTCCTGATGGGACGGGGGCGTGGCGTCGGTCCCCGACGAGTCGCGGGCAGCCGGCGGCTGATCCGCGGGGGGGCGGCTGCTGGCCTGCTGCGATCCGCTGGACTCCTGCGGCTCGGCCGAGGCGCCGGCCGAGCCGCCCTGCTGGCCCCGGGCATCGGCCAGCGCCATCAGGGTCGGATAGCTCGGATCGGCCGGGGGCTTGTCATAGCCGAACGGATAGAAGCTGTTCGAGATCAGCACCGACAGCGCCTGCAGATCGGCGTCGTGATCGGCCCGCCAGATCAGGTCGTAGCCGCGGATCTCGCGGCCGCGCTGCTCAAAGCGGCTGTAGAACTTGCCGCCCTTGCGGTTGCCGGTGACGATGAACAGGTTGTTCCGGCGGAACTCGTAGGTGATCTCGGATTCGCCGCTGCCGGAGAGGGCATCGTAGAACGAGTTGATCTGGCCGTCCGTCACGTCGGTGAAGCGCATCGTCATCAGCGACGCGCCGCCGTCGGGGTCGTCCAGGGTGACGCCGCCCGCCTCCGAATCCGACCGCTTGGTCAGGACCTTGGAAGGGTAGGAGATGATGATCCCGCTCCTGGAATCGGAGAGCGGCTGCCAGCCGGTCTTGTCCCGCATCGCCAGGGCGGTGCCGGCAAGTGTGACCGCCTGGTCGGGGTCCAGTTCGCCGTTGGTGGCGACGCCGTTCTGCCCCTGCCAGGCAGAGAGCGCGGTGCGCGTGCCATTTCCGAAGGCTCCGTCGAACCAGCCCTTGTAGAAGCCGAGCCAGGCCAGCCCCTCCTGGACCAGCTTCTTCTCGTCCAGGTTCAGCGACTGCTCCAGGGTGGCCGGGTCGGATGCGATGACGCTGGATCGCTGGCCGGGCACGATGTGCTGCGCGTGGCCGGACGATACGCCGAACACCCCGAGCAGCGCGCAGGCCAATGCGGCTGCGCGCCCCACTCTCGACACTTCAGATCCCTTACCCACCATCTTCCCCTCCGAACGCACCCCATCGCCTGATATTAGACGAATTTGTTGAGAATCAGGCCGACCGCATTCCCATTAAAGAACCGAGCAGGCAAGGTCTGAAAAGCCCTTCCCTGCCGAAAGTCCGCGCAACGCTGATCCACACGGTCCTCAGGCCAGCGACTGCAGGTCGCCGCAGATGCTGATCGCCTGGCCGGAAATGGTACGGCCGCGCGGCGAGGCCAGCAGCAGGATCTGGTCGGCCAGCTGGCGCGGCTGGATCATCTCGCGGATCGAGGCCTGGGCCAGGGACTGCTCCTGCAGCGCCTCGGCCGTGACACCGCGCTGCTCGGCCTTGGCGGCGAAGACGCGGCGGATGCGGTCGCCCTCGACGATGCCGGGCTGGATCGCGTTGACCCGGATACCCAGCGGCCCGAGCTCGATCGACAGCGACTTGGTGAAGCCGATCACCGCCCATTTCGAGGCGGCATAGGGCGTGCGCAACGGAAAGCCCAGCCGCCCGGCCGAGGAGGACAGGTTGATGATGGAGGCGTTGCCGCTCTTCGCCAGATGCGGCACGGCCAGGCGGGTGCAGTTGAACTGGCCGGTGATGTTGACCGCCAGCGTCCGGTCCCAGTCCGCCGGATCGATCTGGTCGACCCGGCCGGTCGGGCCGGCGATGCCGACATTGTTGACCAGGCAATCCAGCCCGCCCAGCGTCGCCAGCGCCTCGTCGAACAGCCGGGCCACGGCCGCCCGGTCGGACATGTCGGCCGCGGTCGCGGTGATCGCCGGGGTTTCGGCGGCCAGCGCCTCGAGCGCCGCCCGGTCGATGTCGCTGACATGAACGCGAGCGCCCTCCTCGACGAAGGCGCGGACGATCTCCCGCCCGATGCCGGAGGCGCCGGCGGTGACCAGGACGCGCAGGCCTTTGATGCCGAGATCCATGGTGGTCTCCTTCTTCTCGCTCGTTATTCGCCCGGCCGCGCTTCGTCGCGGCGCGCATTCGCAACCCTAGCCCGGCCCGCCATGGCCACCAAGCCGCCCTGGGTTGCCGATCGCGGTCTGGACCCGCGCCCCGCTTTGTCGGACCGTTGTTCTAAAGAGACTCCGGGAGGAAGGGCATGCCGACCGTCGCGATCATCGGCACCGGGCTGATCGGCCGGTCCTGGGCGATCGTCTTCGCCGCCGCCGGCTGGCAGGTGCGGCTGACCGATGCCAGCGCCGCCGCGCTGGAGGCTGCGCCGGGGCTGATCGCCGAAGGGCTGGCGGAGCTCGCAACCCACGGTCTCGTCGACGACCCGGCCGGCGCCGCGGCACGGGTTCGCGCCGCCGGATCGCTGACCGAGGCCGTCACCGGCGCCGAACTGGTGCAGGAGAACCTGCCGGAGGATGTGGCGATCAAGCGCGCGGTCTTCGCCGAGCTGGACCGGCTGGCGCCGCGCGACGCGATCCTCGCCTCCTCCACCTCCGCCATCGTCGCCTCCCGCTTCACCGAGGATCTGGCCGGGCGCGGGCGCTGCCTGGTGGCCCATCCGGTCAACCCGCCGCATCTGGTGCCGGTGGTCGAGCTGTGCGGCGCCCCCTGGACCGCGCCGGAGACGATCGAGCGGGCGCGGGCGGTCTACCGCGCCGTGGGGCAGGAACCGGTGACGATCCACCGCGAGGTCGACGGCTTCGTCCTGAACCGGCTGCAGGGCGCCCTGCTGGCCGAGGCCTTCCGGCTGGTCGGCGAGGGCGTGATCAGCCCTCAGGATCTGGACAAGACCATACAGGACGGGCTCGGCCTGCGCTGGTCCTTCCTCGGCCCCTTCGCCACGATCGAGCTGAACGCGCCGGGCGGCATCCCCGACTACTGCGCCCGCTACACCGGCTTCTACCGCCGCCTCGCCGCCGACCCCGCCGGGCCCGAGGTGTGGGACGCCGCGACCGTCGAGCGGCTGCTGGCCGGCTGGGGCGAGGCCCCGGACGCGAAGCGGCTGGCCGCCCGCAGCGCCTGGCGCGACCGGCGCCTGGCGGCGCTGAAGGCCCACAAGGCGGCGCAGCCCGCCGCCCCGACCGAATCCTGAACCAGAGGACAGCCCGATGGCCAAGAACCGCAAGATCGTCATCACCTGCGCCGTCACCGGGGCGATCCACACCCCGTCGATGTCCCCGCACCTGCCGGTGACCGCCGAGGAGATCGCCGAGGCGGCGATCGGCGCGGCCGAGGCCGGGGCCGCCATCGTCCATCTGCACGCCCGCGACCCCGAGACCGGCAAGCCCGACCAGACGCCGCAGGCCTTCGAGCCCTTCCTCAAGGTGATCAAGCAGCGCTCCGACTGCGTGGTGAACCTGACCACCGGCGGCGCCCCCTGGATGCGGGTCGAGGAGCGCATCCTACCGGCCCAGACCTTCAAGCCGGAGGTGGCATCGCTGAACATGGGGTCGATGAATTTCGGCCTGTTCCCGATGCTCAACCGGTTCAAGGAGTTCAAGCATGCCTGGGAGCCGGAGGCGCTGGAGGCCTCGCGCGACCTGGTGTTCCGCAACAGCTTCAAGGACATCGAGTTCGTGCTGCGGACCCTCAGCGACGACGGCATCCGCTTCGAGTTCGAATGCTACGACACCGCGCATCTCTACAACCTGCACCATTTCCTGGAGCGCGGACTGGTGAAGCCGCCGCTGTTCGTGCAGACGGTGTTCGGCATCCTCGGCGGCATTGGCCCGCATCCGGAGGATGTGGCGCATATGAAACGCACCGCCGACCGGCTGTTCGGCGACCAGTACGAATGGTCCGTGCTCGGGGCTGGGCGCAACCAGCTGCCGATCGCGGCGATGGCGGCGGCGATGGGCGGCAATGTCCGGGTCGGGCTCGAGGATTCGCTCTGGGCCGGGCCGGGCAAGCTGGCGGAATCGAACGCGCAGCAGGTGCGCCTGGCCCGCCAGATCATCGAGGGACTCGGCCTTGAGATCGCCTCGCCCGACGAGGCGCGCGCGATCCTGGAGCTCAAGGGCGGCGACCGCGTGTCGTTCTGACCGCCCGGACATACCGGGCTGTTACGGCAGTCACAGCCCGGATCCGCCGCCCATGCTTTGATCGCGGCATGGAAACGGCCCTTTATTCTCCGAGTCCGCAGCCCGCCCGGGCCGTGCCGCCGCCTGACGCCGCGGAGCGGCCGTCGCTGTGGCCCGAATCCCACGACATCCGACAATATGGCGGCCCTGCCCTCGTTTCGCCGGCTTCATCCGATATTGGTAGAGGATCGGCCCGGACTCCGTGTTACGCTTCTATTGAATTCACTCGGAGTTCATCATCCATCACCCAGTGTAACGGTCATATTATTTCTACAATGCGGATCATAAAGAGCGGTATGATTGTCGATGTGAAGGGGTGGACAGGGATTTCTTCTGCCGCTGCGGTACGCCTCGATGCCGGACGATTTTTGGCTGTTTCCCGGCGCCTTTCCCGCCGAGTCTTCCGCCCCGCCGCCGCCACCCAAGCGGAGCGGGTGGCGTGATGGGCGCGGAAACCCGCACAAAAGCTGAGGTTTCAATTCGGTGCACGACCGATCTCGACTGTGTGAGTATGATCGGCGCAGGCATCCCGAATGGGAGCGCGAGACGCGGTAGGGATCGGACAGGTTCAATGGCACAGGCGCCCGAGGCGTCGAACACGGCTGCTGGTCAAGAGCACTCGATCGTCAGCCAGAGTCTTCCTTCTCAGCTCCTGACCCTGTTCCGGACGCTGAAAGCATCACCGGATTGGAAGCGGATCCTCGTTCTCATCGCCGGCGTCGTCGTCGTCATTGGCCTGACCGCGGCGGCGCAGATCCGGCTGAACGCCTGGAACCAGCCCTTCTACGACGCCCTGGCGCAGAAGAGCCTGGGTGGCTTCTTCCATCAGCTGATCGTCTTCGTCTTCATCGCCGGCGTGCTGCTGACCCTCAACGTCGCCCAGGCCTGGCTGAACCAGACGTTGAAGGTGCGGCTGCGGGCCGGGCTGACGCGCGACCTGTTCACCGAATGGCTGAAGCCGAAGCGCGCCTTCCGCCTGGCCGGTGCCGGCGAGATCGGTGAGAATCCGGACCAGCGCATCCATGAGGACACACGGCACCTGACCGAGCTGTCGACCGATCTCGGCATCGGCCTGCTGCAGGCGACCCTGCTGCTGATCAGCTTCATCGGGGTGCTGTGGATCCTGTCCCAGGGCATCGTGCTCAGGATCGACGGCATGGCGCTGTCGATCCCGGGCTACATGGTCTGGTGCGCCCTGGTCTACGCCGCCCTGGCCTCCTGGATCAGCTGGCGCGTCGGCAAGCCGCTGATCAACATCAACGCCGAGCGCTATGCTCGCGAGGCCGACCTGCGCGCCGCCCTGGTCCGCGTCAACGAGCATGTCGACGGCATCACCCTCGACAGCGGCGAGGCGGATGAGCGGCGGCGCCTGGACACCGATCTGGACCGCATCGTCGCGGTGATGCTGCGCTATGTCCGCGCCGTCACCAACCTGACCTGGATCACCGCCGGCTATGGCTGGTTCACCATCGTTGCCCCGATCCTGGTCGCCTCGCCCGGCTATTTCGGTGGCGACCTGACCTTCGGCGAGCTGATGGTGGCGGTCGGCGCCTTCGTCCAGGTGCAGCAGGCGCTGCGCTGGTTCGTCGACAATTTCAGCAACCTGGCCGACTGGCGGGCGACGCTGCTGCGGGTGATGAGCTTCCGCGAGACGCTGGTGACGCTGGAGAACCTGAACGGCGAGCCGCGCAAGATCGAGATCGCCGAGGGCAGCGGCGAGGCGCTCGGCTTCGAGAAGCTGGGCGTGCTGTCGGCCGGCGGCCTGGCGGTTCTGGACGATGAGCAGGTCGAGATCAAGCCGGGTGAGCGCGTGCTGATCGTCGGCCGTACCGGCGGCGGCAAGAGCACGCTGTTCCGCGCCTTCGCCGGGCTGTGGCCCTGGGGCACCGGCCGCATCGTGATGCCGCCGCAGGCCAGCACCATGTTCCTGCCGCAGCGGCCCTATTTGCCACCCGGCCCGCTGCGCGACGCCCTGACCTATCCGATGAATGCGTCCAGCTTCACCGATGACGAGATCTGCGCCGCGCTGCGCCGCACCGAGATGGGGCATCACGAGATCTCGCTCGACCAGGTGAAGAACTGGGACAAGGAGCTGACCAGCGACGAGCTGCAGACGATGACCTTCGCCCGGCTGCTGCTGCACAAGCCGCAATGGGTGTTCATCGACGAGATGGTCGACGCGCTGGACGAGGAGCGGCGGAAGACCGCGATGTCGATCTTCGAGCATGAGCTGCCGGGGACGGCGGTGATCACCATCGCCCGGCGCGAGGTCAAGAACGGCTTCTACACCCGGGTCCTGCGGCTGCACCTGACCGACGAAGTCACGGGCGAGCGCCGGATCCCGATCGGCCGGCCGCCGCGGCGGGCCATCCCCTCCTCCGCCGGCTTCGCCCCCCTGCTCCACCACCGAGACCCGATGGAATGACCAAGCGATCGGCACCCGCCCGCCGCGCCTCGAAGAAGGGCGCCGCGGCGCTGTCGGACGACGCCCTGCTCGACCTCGTGCAGCGCCAGACCTTCCGCTTCTTCTGGGAGGCGGCGCACCCGGTCAGCGGCATGATCCCGGACCGCACCGACCGGGCGGGCAAGGCGCCGAACGACTGGGTGACCACCGGCGGCTCCGGCTTCGGCATCATGGCTATCATCGTCGCCGCCGAGCGCGGCTGGATCGAGCGCGCCGCGGCGGTCGAGCGGCTGATGACGATCGTGCGCCATCTCGAGCACACGACCTCGCATCACGGCGTGTTCCCGCATTTCCTCGACGGCCGCACCGGCGCCACCGTCTCCTTCAGCCGCAAGGATGATGGCGGCGACCTGGTCGAGACCGCCTTCCTGTTCCAGGGGCTGCTGACCGCCCGGCGCTATTTCGACCGCGACGCCGCCAGCGAGACCGAGCTGCGCAATCACATCGCCTGGCTGTGGAACGAGACCGAGTGGAGCTGGTACACGCGCGGCGGGCTGAACGTGCTGTTCTGGCACTGGGGCGCCAACAATGGCTGGGGCCTGGGCCACGAGATCCGCGGCTGGAACGAGTGCCTGATCACCTACGTCATGGCCGCCGCCTCGCCGCGCTACGCCATCGACGCCGAGGTCTATCACCGTGGCTACGCCGTCGGCCGGTGGTTCCTCAGCCAGCGCCGCTACTACGACATCGAGCTGCCGCTGGGCATGCCCTATGGCGGGCCGCTGTTCTTCAGCCACTACTCGTTCCTCGGCCTCGACCCGCGCGGCCTGAAGGACCAGTACGCCGACTACTGGGAGCAGAACCGCCGGCACACGCTGATCAATTACGAGCACTGCATCCGCAACCCGAACGGCTTCAAGGGCTACGGGCCGGATTGCTGGGGCCTGACCGCCAGCGACACGCCGGGCGGCTATTCGGCGCATGCGCCGGACAACGACCTCGGCGTCATCAGCCCGACCGCGGCGTTGTCGGCCATGCCCTACACCCCCGAGCAGTCGATGCGGGCGCTGCGGCACTTCTACGAAACGCTGGGCGACCGGATCTGGGACAAGTTCGGCTTCGTCGACGCCTTCTCTGAGCAGGCGGACTGGGTGGCCGACACTCATCTGGCGATCGACCAGGGCCCGATCGTGGTGATGATCGAGAACCACCGCACCGGCCTCTTGTGGAAGCTGTTCATGAGCGACCCGGACGTGCAGCGCGGCCTGCGCACCCTCGGCTTCCAGAGCCCGCATCTGGGCCAGCGCTAGCCGGACCCGGGACCACACTCTACGCTCATTATCGTCATGGCGAGCCCCGAAGGGGCGTGGCCATCCAGCATCGAGCCGCTGGATCGCCAAGTCGCTTCGCTCCTCGCGATGACGGCTTTAGAAGTCGGAATGGACGACTGCCGATGACATCAGATGGCGGGGATATGGCTTCATTGGGCGACTGGATCGACCGGCAATACGCGGTCGCCGCCCGCAACCTGACGCTCGGCGTCTCCGCCACCCATCTGGTGAAGGAGCGGCCGCCCTTCCGCCAGCGCATCGTGCCGCGGCCGGGATCGGTGGTGGCGTCCTCGGTGATGGGCGCCTACGACCCCGATCCGGATTATTTCTTCCACTGGTTCCGGGATTCGGCACTGGTGATGGATGCGCTGCGCATCCTGGTGGCGGATGGCACCCGGCCGGCCGCGGATGCCGGCGCCATCGCCGACTACATTCGCTTCAGCCTCGGGCTGCGCGACCTGACCGGCGCCGCGGTGCTGGCCCGGGGCGACCCGAGGCGGGGCGTCGATCCGGCTTTCGTGCAGCATGTCCGGTCCGAAGCCGATCTGCGCGGCGTCGCCGGCGACCGCATCTGGGGCGAGGTGCGGGTCAACCCGGACGGGACGCTGGATACGCTGAACTGGTCGCGGCCGCAGCATGACGGGTCGGCACTGCAGGCCCTGACCCTGCTGCGGTGCCTGGAGGATGGCGTGCTGGCGCCGGGCGTGCGGGACGAGGCGGCCGCGCTGCTGCGCATCGACCTGGACTTCGTGCTGGCGCATCACGCCGAGCCCAGCTTCGAGATCTGGGAAGACAGCCTCGGCCACGACTACTACACCGGCGTCGTGCAATGCGCCGCGCTGCGCCGGGGCGCAGAATGGCTGGAGGCCCAGGGCAATGCCGCGGCCGCCGGCCGGTGCCGGGAGGCTGCAGCCGCCCTCGCCGCCGCGGCGGACGGGCATTGGCGGCCCGACGCCCGGGCCTATGCCAGCCTCCTGCCGGCCGGGTCCGGCGCGCCGGGCCGCGACCTCGACATCGCGGTGATCCTCGGCGTGCTCCATGCCAGACTCCCCTCCGGCCCGCACAGCGTGCTGGATCCGCGCGCCCAGGCGACGCTGGCGGCGCTGGAGGACCTGTTCGCCGGCCTTTACCCGATCAATGCCGGCCGCGCCGCCCCGGCGCTGGGCCGCTATCGCGAGGACCGCTATTTCGGCGGCGGCGCCTGGTACATCGCGACGTTGGCGGCGGCGGAGTTCCATTACCGCCTGGCCGCGGCGCTGGCGGGCGGCGCGGCATTCGCGCTGACCGACGACAATCGCGGCTTCGCCGCCCGCGCGCTGGGCACCGAGCCCGACGGCCTCGACAGCCGCCGGATGGCCGCCGCCTTCCACGACCGTGGCGACGCCTTCCTGGCCACGGTCCAGGCCTTCACCCCGGCCGATGGCGCGCTGTCGGAGCAGTTCGACCGCGAGACCGGCGCCCAGACCTCGGCCAGGCATCTCGGCTGGAGCTATGCCGGCTTCATCACCGCAGTCCAGGCTCAGCGGGAGATTGCGCCGGCCTGATACAGAGCCGGCCGTCTGGCCGCCGGCGCCGCGGGACCTAAATTCCCTGTCTCCCGCCCCTCAGGCCGGAGAGTTTTCCCATGCGGCTGTTCCAGGCCCGCGCCGTCCCGCTGCTGCTCGCCCTGTGCCTCCTCGCCTTGCCCGGCCTGGCCCAGCAACAGCCGCCCGCGGCGGTCTATGGCGAGCTGTTCCAGGACGTGCAGATGCAGCGGGTCTTCCCGGACGGCAAGACCTTCGTCGATGCCGAGCCGAAGGCGGACCCGGCCGAGATCCTGCGCCGCTACGCCGAGGAGAAAGGCAAGCCCGGCTTCGACCTGGCCGCCTTCGTGCGGCGCCACTTCACGCCGCCAGCGCCGGAAAAGACCGGCTATCACTCGGTGCCGGGCCAGGATGTCTGCAGCCATATCGACGCGCTGTGGGACGTGCTGACGCGGCGGCCGGACCGGCCCGATCCGCGCTCCACCCTGCTGCCGCTGCCCAACCCCTATGTCGTCCCGGGCGGGCGCTTCGGCGAGGTCTATTACTGGGATTCCTATTTCATCATGCTGGGCCTGATCCAGAGCGGCCGGCAGGACTTGGCGCGCGACGTGCTGGCCAATTTCGCCAGCCTGATCGACCGCTACGGCCACATCCCGAACGGCAACCGCAGCTACTATCTCAGCCGGTCGCAGGCGCCGTTCTTCGCCACCATGGTCGAGCTGGCGGCCGAAAGCAGCGACGACCCGACGAAAGTCTATGCCGACGCCCTGCCGACCCTGGCCCGGGAATACGCCTTCTGGATGGACGGCGCCGACTTCCTGAAGCCCGGCCAGGCCTATCGCCGGCTGGTCCGGCTGCCGGACGGCACGCTGCTGAACCGCTATTGGGACGACAGCGACCAGCCGCGCGACGAATCCTATCGCGAGGATGTCGAGACCGCGCGGTCGACCGACCGACCGCCGGGCGAGGTCTATCGCGACCTGCGGGCCGCGGCCGAAAGCGGCTGGGACTTTTCCTCGCGCTGGCTAGCCGACGGCAGGACCCTCGGCACGATCCGGGTGACGGCGGTGGTGCCGCCGGACCTGAACAGCCTGATGGCCGAGCTGGAGACCGTGCTGGCCAAGGCCTATGCGGCCGCCGGCCGGCCGGATCGCGCGGCGGAGCTGGAGACCCTGGCCCGGCAGCGCGCCGAGGCGGTGCGGCGCCTGCTGTGGGACCCCGAGGCCGGAGTGTTCACCGACTATCTGTGGCGCGAAGGGCGGCTGACCGGCACGGTCACCCTGGCGACGGCCTATCCGCTGTTCTTCGACCTGGCCGATCCGGACCAGGCCGCCCGCGTCGCCGACACCCTGGAACGCCGGCTGCTCGCCCCCGGCGGGCTGCTGACCACCGAGATCGCGTCGGGCCAGCAATGGGACGCGCCGAATGGCTGGGCGCCGCTGGAATGGATCGCCATCCGCGGCCTGGCCCGCACCGGCCATGACCGCCTGGCGGAGACCGTCGCCCGCCGCTGGGCCGAGCGGGTCGCCGGAATCTACGCGCAGACCGGCAAGCTGACCGAGAAATACGATGTCGCCGGCACCGAAGCCGCCAGCGGCGGGGAGTATCCGAACCAGGACGGCTTCGGCTGGACCAACGGCGTGCTGCGCCGGCTGCTGGCGCTGTATCCGCAGCTGACGGTTGCGGGCGGCGGCGCCATCGCCTGCCGGGTCGCGGCGAACGACAACCAGCCGTCCGCCGCACCGCAAAGCCAGCCCGCGCGCCGGCTGCCTTAGGCCTTGGCGGCGGCGGTCGACGAGGCCCGCCACAGGTCGATGCCGCCGTCGAGGGCATGGCGGTCGATCTCGGCCAGCTCCTCGGCGGCCAGCGGCGCGCCCTTCAGCGCGTCGAGGCTGTCGTCCAGCTGCGCCACCGACCGCGCGCCGATCAGGGCCGAGGTGACGCGCGGGTCGCGCAGCACCCAGCTCAGCGCCATCTGCGCCAGGGTCTGGCCGCGCCGCTGGGCGATGGCGTTCAGCTCACGGATCCGGGCGATGTTGCCCTCCGACAGCAGCCGCGACTGCAGCGAGCGGCCGCGCTTGGCCCGCGAATCCTCCGGCACCCCGTCCAGGTACTTCGAGGTCAGCATGCCCTGCGCCAGCGGCGAGAAGGCGATGCAGCCGATGCCGAGATCCTCCAAAGTGTCCAGCAGCCCGTCCTCGATCCAGCGGTTGAGCATGGAATAGGACGGCTGGTGGATCAGGCAGGGCGTGCCGAGATCCTTCAGGATGGCCGCGGCCTGGCGCGTCGCCTCCGGCGAATAGGAGGAGATGCCGACATACAGCGCCTTGCCCTGGCGCACGACATGGTCGAGCGCGCCCATCGTCTCCTCCAGCGGCGTCTCGGGGTCGAGCCGGTGCGAGTAGAAGATGTCGGCATAGTCGAGCCCCATGCGCTTGAGGCTCTGGTCCAGGCTGGCGACCAGGTATTTGCGCGAGCCGAAATTGCCGTAGGGCCCCGGCCACATGTCGTAGCCGGCCTTGGTCGAGATCAGCAGCTCGTCGCGATAGGGCCGGAAATCGGCGGCGAAGATGCGGCCGAAATTCTCCTCGGCCGAGCCGTAGGGCGGGCCGTAATTGTTGGCCAGGTCGAAATGGGTGACGCCGCGGTCGAAGGCCCGGCGCAGCACGGCGCGGCCGGTCTCGACATGGTCGACCCCGCCGAAATTCTGCCACAGGCCGAGCGAGATCTCCGGCAGCTGCAGGCCGCTGCGGCCGGAGCGGCGGAAGCGGGCGGTCTCGTAGCGCGCCGTATCGGCGGTCCAGGGCGTCTGCATGGCTGTGTCCGTTCTGTCGGTTGGCGTCAGGCGACCGGCTGGGCGCATTGCCCGGTGCCGACGATGGTGGTCGTGGCCGCGGCGGCATCGCCAGGCGTGCCGTCCTGCAGGTAGAAGATCTCGTTGTTCTGGTTGAACGCCTTCAGCACGCGCCCATCGGCATTCTCGATCGTGCCGGTGTGGTTGATCGGGTGCTGGCGCCGGGTGCCCTCCGGCGTCTGGACGATCAGGAAGCCGCACAGCTCGTAGCGCGCGGGCCGGCCGGCCGGCACCTTCACCTGCAACTCGGCGACCGGATCGTCCTTGGTGATGTGCAGGATGCCGATGGTGCGGCCGTCGATGGCGACGGTGATCAGCTCCTCGACCTGGTCGGGGCCGAGCTCGTCGACGATGCGGAAGCGGTTGTCCTTCGAGGCGGCGCCGGCCGGAACGGCCGCGGCAAACAGGCCGGCCACCAGCACCAGGACCGCGGCACACCAGAATCGCAAGCTGCGTGTCGATGGCTGCACGGCGCCCTCCCCATCCCCATCTCTGCCCGGAGGCAGCGACCCTACCGCGAGGTCGCGCCACATACCAGCTTGCACGATGGCCCCCGGATCGGTTAGGCCAGCGCTTCCGCGGATGCGGCACGGCCCCGGGCCGTGCCCACGGCATCCCCCCGAAAACCCAGTGTAGGGTCAGTTATGCGTTCTTTTGACGGACAGCGGTCCGACGGCGCCCCGATTCGCCGGAACCGCGAGGAAAAGCGGAAGCAGTTGCAGGAGCTGGAGCAGAAGCGCGGCCATCTCGGCAATCACACCTCGAAGACGCTGCGGGACGCCATGGACCGCAAGATCGCCGAGCTGAAGACCGAGCTGGCGCTGGCCGAGCGCGCCGCCGCGAACCAGGCCGCCAACCCGTCGCCGCAGCCGCGCCGGCCCCCGCGCCGCCCGTAGAAGCCACCGCGCAGCGTGGGCGCCGCCTTTTTCCGGAGGCGCCCTTCCCGGCAAGCCCGCTCCGCCTCAACCGCCGCCGGTGCAGGACAGGCCGTCCGGGCTCAGCTGGCCGGCGGCCGTGACCTGCAGGCGCAGGCCGTAATTGGTCACCTCCTCCTGCGCCGGATCCTTGTGCAGGAAGGTCACGTCGCAGCTCCACCCCCCCTTCCCGGGCGTGCAGGAGGACGTGACGCTGTTCTCCCCCGTTCCCGACAGGTTCGACAGCTGCTCGGCGACGTAGCGGCCCAGCGTGTGGCCCTGCGGCGTGGCGAAGACGCTCTCGCAGGACGGCACCTTGCGGATATCCGTGTCGGCGTGCCGGAAGACCGTCTCCAGCAGGTCGGCGGTGGTCGGGGCCGCGGCGCCGTTCCCCGCCAGGCAGGACCCGGCCAGGAGGGAGAGGCCCAGCGCGGCCGGGATTGCGATGATCTTCATGGCGGACCTCAGACCAGTTGGTTGCCGACTTCGACGGGCAGGGTTCCGGTGAATTTCTGCAGCGGCCCGTAGGCGCCGGCCATCCGGGTGAAGAAGTCGGCCGGCGCCTGCTTCATCACCTGCCCGGCCGAATTGGAATAGTGATAGATGTTGTCCCGCCACAGGACGCCGACATGCTTCTTCGGGATGTTGCCGAAGGTCTTGGTCTTGAGGTCGACCAGGTTGCCCTTCTTGGTCACGAAGACCAGAAGGGTCTTGGATTTCGCGGCGGTGTCATCCCATTCCGCCACTGTCGGGCAGCGGGCGAACAGCTCCTGCACCCGGATGTTCGCGGAGGGGCTGAGGCTCTTCCCCGACTGGGCCGAGCAGGTGTAGCCGAACTGGATGCCCAGCACGTGCGAGACGAAATGGGCACAATGATTCAGGCTGTCGTCATTCAGGTTCCGGCAGATGTCCGAGATGGTCTTGGACACATAGCCGTCGATCGACACATTCGCCATTGGCCGCCGCCCCCCATGATTGCCGGTGGATGTAGGACCGCCCCCAGCCCCAAAGCCGCCTGGTTCCCGGGACGGATCCCGAAGCGGTCCCGCTGTGAATCTATTCGCAGGAATGGGATGAATTTGTGGCGGGGCCGCCGGAACGGGGCGAAAAATCCCCGTCTCAGCCGATCTCGATCACCAGCCCGTCATGCGCCGGCCGGACATGGCCCGGCAGCTGCCGGCACAGCCACTCGTAATCCATCTGGTGGTTCATGTGGGTCAGCCAGGCCTGCTTCGGCCTGAGCCGCTCGATCCATTCCAGCGTCAGCGCCAGATGGGCGTGCGAGACGTGCGGCTCCGGCCGGGTCGCATCGAC
Organism: Inquilinus limosus; assembly: GCF_002195995.1. GTDB lineage: Bacteria > Pseudomonadota > Alphaproteobacteria > DSM-16000 > Inquilinaceae > Inquilinus > Inquilinus limosus_C. The sequence goes on along the minus strand of NZ_NHON01000004.1, from coordinate 122,345 downwards.
CATCCACAGCTCCACCCCCTCCAGCGCCGCCCAGGCGCGGTCGTCGAGGCGGACGACATCGGTCGAATAGGCGAATTTGCCGAAGCGGTAGCCCATCGACACGACGCGGCCATGGTCCTGCTCGAACGGCACGATGTCGATGTCGCCGACCCGGAACGGCCCGTCCAGCAGATGCGGCACCAGGAACGGATGGTAGAAGCCGCGGTCCATCTCGACCGAGGTCATGATGTAGCCGAAGCGCTCCTCCAGCTCCTGCCGCACCGCCGAATCCATATAGGCGTTGATCGGCTGCTTGAAGGCCAGCGGCCGCAGGTCGTCGATGCCGTGGATGTGATCGGCATGGACGTGGGTGTAGAGCAGTGCGTCGACCCGCTTGACGCTGTTGTCGAGCAGTTGGTCGCGCAGGTCCGGCGAGGTGTCGATCAGGATGGTGGTGCTGTCGCTCTGCACCAGGATCGACGGGCGCCGCCGGCGGTTGCGCGGATTGGCGGGATCGCAGGTGCCCCAGACGCCGCCGACCATGGGCACGCCCATCGAACCGCCGCAGCCGAGCACCGTGACGCGCATCCTCTTCAGGCCTCTTGCTTCGGGATCTTCGTGAACAGATTGAAGAAATTGTCGCTCGTCCTTCGAGCAAAATCTGAACCGGACAGCCCGTGCAGCTCAGCCACGCGCTGGGCGGTGTGGGCGACGAAGGCGGGTTCGTTGCGCTTGCCGCGCTTCGGCACCGGCGCCAGGTAGGGCGCGTCGGTCTCGACCAGGATGCGGTCCAGCGGCACATCCTTCGCCGTGGCCCGGATGTCCTCGGACTTGTTGAAGGTCACGATCCCGGACAGCGAGATGTGAAGTCCGAGTTTTACCGATTCTTCAGCGAGTTGCCGCGTTCCGCTAAAGCAATGGATGATGCCGCGCAGCGGCGGAAGCTCGCCGCCCCGCCCCTCCTCGGCCAGGATGCGCAGCGTGTCGTCCTCGGCCTCGCGGGTGTGGACGATCACCGGCAGGTCGGCGATGCGCGCCGCGCGGATATGGCGGCGGAAGCTCTCCTGCTGCGCCTCGGCCGGGCTGAGGCCGTAATGGTAGTCGAGGCCGGTCTCGCCGATCCCGACCATCTTCGGATGCGCGACGAGCTCGAGGATTCCCTCGACCGTCAGGCCGGTGAAATCCTTCGCCTCATGCGGATGCACCCCGGCCGCGCCGTAGAGCATGGGAAAGCGGTCGACCAGGGCGATCGTATCCGCCAGCCGGTCCGGCCGGGTGCAGATGGTCAGCATGCAGCCGACCCCGGCCGCGGCGGCGCGGCCGACCACATCCTCGATCTCCGCCGCGAAATCGGGGAAATCGAGATGGCAGTGGCTGTCGACGAGCATCAGGCCGTCGCCTCCGGCTCGACATAGCGCGGGAACACGCCCTGCGGCGCCGGCAACGCGGTGCCGGGCACCAGCGCGTGGTCGTCGCCGACGCGGTCGAAGCCGCGGGCATCGGCGGCCACGGCCAGCTGGTCGAGCGTCTTCGCCATCGCTTGCGGCATCACCGGCTGCATCAGGATCGACAGGCGCCGCACCGTCTCGGCCAGCACCCACAGCACCGTCGCCATCCGCGCCGGGTCGGTCTTGCGCAGCGTCCAGGGCGCCTGCTCGTCGACATAGCGGTTGGCCTCACCGACGACCGCCCAGACGGCGTCCAGGCCGCGATGGAAGGCCTGGACGTCGAATTCGCGGCGCAGCGTCTCCAGCAGCGCCGGGACCTGGGCCAGCAGCGCGCGGTCCTCATCGGTCAGCTCGCCCGGCTGGGGCACCTGGCCGGCGCAGTTCTTGCCGATCATCGACAGCACGCGCTGCGCCAGGTTGCCAAAGCCGTTGGCCAGCTCGCCATTGGTGCGCTGGACCATGCCGCGGCGGGAGAAGTCGCCGTCCTGGCCGAAGGAGACCTCGCGCAGCAGGAAGTAGCGCACCGGGTCCAGCCCATAGGTCGCGATCAGCTCCAGCGGGTCGATCACGTTGCCGAGCGACTTCGAGATCTTCTGGCCTTCATTGGTCCACCAGCCATGGGCGAAGACCCGCTTCGTCACCGGCAGCCCGGCCGACATCAGGAAGGCCGGCCAGTACAGGGCGTGGAAGCGCAGGATGTCCTTGCCGACCATGTGCAGGTCGGCCGGCCACCAGCGCTTGAAGCTGTCCGAACCCACGTCCGGATAGCCGACGGCGGTCAGGTAGTTGGTCAGCGCGTCGACCCACACATACATGATGTGCGCCTCGTCGCCCGGCACCTTGACGCCCCAGTTGAAGGTGGTGCGGCTGATCGACAGGTCGCGCAGCCCCGCCTTGACGAAGGCGATCACCTCGTTGCGGCGGGACTCCGGCGCGATGAAGTCCGGGTTGGCTTCGTAGAAGGCCAGCAGCCGGTCGCCCCAGGCCGACAGGCGGAAGAAGTAGCTCGGCTCCTCCACCCACTCGCATTCGGCGCCGGTCGGGGCGATGCGCTTGCCGTCGACGACGGTCAGCTCGTCCTCGCCGTAATACGCCTCGTCGCGCACCGAGTACCAGCCGGCATAGCCGCCGAGATAGATGTCGCCATTGGCCTTCATCGCCTCCCAGATCGCCTGGCACGCCTTGACGTGGCGCGGCTCGGTGGTGCGGATGAAGTCGTCATTGCTGAAGTTCATCGCCGCGGCCAGGTCGCGGAAATTCTGGCTGACCCGGTCGGTGAAGGCCTGCGGGTCCACCCCGGCCGCCTCGGCCGCCTTCTGCACCTTCTGGCCGTGCTCGTCGGTGCCGGTCAGGAAATGGACGTCATAGCCGTCCAACCGCTTGAACCGGGCCAGCACGTCGCAGGCCAGCGTGGTGTAGGCGTGGCCGATATGCGGCTTGTCGTTGACGTAGTAGATCGGCGTGGTGATGTAGAATGTCTTCGGCGCCGTCATCGCGGCCTCTTCCCGTGCTATGTGGCCCGTGCTACGGCGGCGGTCAGCCGTTGCAGGCGCGCTCGATGCCGATGAACGCCTGCAGGAGAACCTGCTTCCGATCGAGGTTGGACCCGTCCGCCTGAGCGAACAGACGGCGGGTGTTGTCCCACAGCTCCACCCAGCGATCAAGGCCGCCCGCCCTGCCACCGGCCCGGTCCAGCGCGCCGACCACGCGCTGCATCACCGTGCCCTCGCCCGCCACGATCTCGGCCGGGGCGATGCCGCGGGCGGCGGCGCGGGCCAGCCGCTCCATCCACCAGACCAGCAGCTCGGTGAACAGGCGCCAGCTGGAATCGGCGGCGACGGGCCCGATCCGGTCGCCCATCCGGTGCACGGCCTTGAAGTCGACCCGCGGGAAATCATCCAGCAGCGCCAGCATGTCGCGGTACAGGCCCAGGCCGCCATCCTCGATCAGCGACGCGGCGCGGCCGATGCTGCCCTCCGCCAGCCGCACCAGCGACGCCCGCTCGGCCGGGTCCAGCTCGGAGGCGTGCTCGGCCAGCAGACGGTCGACGGTGGCGTCCGGCAGCGGCTCCAGCGCCAGCAGGCGGCAGCGCGACCGGATGGTCGGCAAGAGCGCGCCGGGATTGCCGCAGGTCAGCAGCAGCACGGCATGGGCCGGCGGCTCCTCCAGGATCTTCAGGAGGGCGTTGGCGCCGTTGCGGTTCATCGCCTCGGCCTCGTCGACGATGACGACGCGCCAGGCGCCCTCGGCCGCGGTCAGCCGCAGGAAGGGCTCGATCCGCCGGATCTGCTCGACCGGGATCTCGCGGCTGCGGCGCTTCTTCTCCTCCTCGCCACCGCCGTTGCGCTCGATGGTCAGCAGGTCGGCATGGCCGGCGGCGGCGGCGCGGCGGAACGTCGGGTGGTCGGCCGGGATCTCCAGGCTCGGCGCGCCGCGCGGGGCACCGGCCAGCAGGAAGCGCGCGACCCGGTGGGCGAAGGTGGCCTTGCCGATGCCGGGTGGGCCGGTGATCAGCCAGGCATGCGGCAGCCGGCCGGCGCGCAGGGCGTCGAGGAACGCCGCCTCCGCCGCCTCATGGCCCAGCAGCCGTGGATTGGCGCGGGGAACCGGAAACTCGCCGCTCACGGTGCTGCGGGCCCGAATTTGGCGTCGACCGCGGCGCGGATGGCGGCCGCCACCTCATCGGCCGTACCCGTGGCGTCAATGACGACGCAGCGCTCCGGCTCGGCCGCGGCGATGGCCAGGAAACCCTCGCGCAGGCGCTGGTGCAGGGCCTCGCCCATGCGCTCATAGCGGTCCTCGCCACCGCGGCGGGCGCCGGCGCGGGCCAGGCCGGTCTCGACCGGGACGTCGAGCACCAGCGTCAGGTCGGGCTTCAGCCCGTCGGTGGCGATCCGGAACAGGGCGTCCAGGCTGGCGCGGTCCACGCCCATGCCCCAGCCCTGATAGACCATCGAACTGTCGGCGTAGCGGTCGGACACCACCCAGGCGCCGCGCTCCAGCGCCGGGCGCACGGTGACGCGCAGATGGTCGCGCCGGGCGGCGAAATGCAGCAGCGCCTCGGTCACCGGGTCCCAGCGGTCGGTGTCGCCCTTGACCAGGAGGGTGCGGATCGCCTCCGCCCCCGGCGAGCCGCCGGGCTCGCGCGTGCTCACGACCTCGAGGCCGCGCCCGGCAAGGTGGGCGGCCAAGCGCTTGACCTGGGTGCTCTTGCCCGAGCCCTCGCCGCCCTCAAGCGTGATGAAATGTCCGCCCAAGCGATCCGTCCTCGGTTGCGGCCTCGTCGCGCCGCGGACCGGACGGGTCACTCGGGGACGATGCGTGCTCCGGAATAGCCCGCGTCGGCGATCTGCTTCAAGGCGGTCGATGCGGCCTTGGGGTCGATGAAGGGGCCGATGCGCAGCTCGATCGCGCCGGCGGCGGCCGCGGTCGAGATCGGACCGAAGCGGCGCAGCGCCTCGGACAGCGAGGCGACCTCCTGCGGCCGTGTGGCCCTGGCGGCGGCGACGAACAGGCCGGCCGGGTTCGGCCTGGCCTCGTCCCGGACGTTGCCGACGATCTCCGGCAGCCGGTCCGGCACGCGCGGCGCCGACGGCACGGCGACGTAGCGGCTGTCGGGCAGGTCGTCATCCTTGCCGGTCGAGGCGACCTGGTTCTTCCGCGCCTGGTCGCGCTGCTGCTGCAGCGCGTTGAAGCGGGTTTCCTCCTCCAGCACCTGGATCTTGACCCGGGCGGTGCCGGCGCCGCGGAAGCCCAGCAGCTCCGCGCCGCGCGAGGACATGTCGAGGATCTTCGACCGCACGAACGGCCCGCGATCGTTGATCTTGACGATCAGCGTCCGGCCGTTGTCGAGGTTGGTGACCTTGACCAGGCTGGGCAGCGGCAGGCTGCGATGCGCCGCAGTGACCAGGCCGGTGTCGAAGCGCTCGCCGCTGGCGGTCTTGCGGCCGTGGAAGCCGGGCCCGTACCAGGTGGCGTTGCCGACCTGCACCGACTCCCGATCCGTCCGCGCCACGTAGCGGACGCCATCGATGGTGACGACACCCGGATCGGCGGGTCGTGCGAGAGTGGGCCGCTCGGCGAGGCTCCCCTTGCCCGGTTGGGAGGGAGCACATCCGGTGGCGGCCAGCGCCACGCCGATGGCTGCGACGACGGCGAGCCCCGGGAGACGATCCGACTTCGTGCGGCTGAATTTCACGCAAAAAGAGCGGCGTCCGGACCGGGTCTGGATCGGTTCGGCAGTCATGTCCGCCCGTATGTCATAAGATCCCGTCAAAGGTCCAGCATATTCGTCTCGGTCCGGTCCGTCATATTATGGCATGTGCTGGAGGCCGGTGAGGCAACCTGTCCCGGCCGTCGCTTTGCACCCAGTATTTCTGGGTATTTCTGCATGCCCTCATAGGTTGTATTGGCATACCGACTGCTTCGACAGCAACGCCCGTAACCGCTTCGGTTCGCAGTGAAAAGCGACAACTCACGATTTCAGGTGTCGAATGTTGCCCGCGCCTCCCGCATGGCCCGAACGATGCGAAGCGATTTGAAACCGGCGGGGCAAATCCGTATGGTGCGGCCCATCCGGAAGGGTGGCCGAGCGGTTTAAGGCACCGGTCTTGAAAACCGGCGTGGCGGCGACGTCACCGTGGGTTCGAATCCCACCCCTTCCGCCAATGACCTCCGCCGGCTGCAGGCGCGGGATAAGGATCGGGCGGAGTGCCCGAGCACGCGCGTCCCGAGCCCGCCGAAATCCGGCGTTGGAGCAATGCGCCAGCTTGGCCCTGGCGCGCCCGGTCTCGAACCCCTGCGTGAAGAAGGCAGCGCGCGGCCGGTGGTCGTTGATCAGGCCGGCCGGTCGCATCAAGGCATGGACGGCCTTCGAGCGAAAGGGGATGACGAGGCCCGGTAAGCCATCGGCTTTTTCCCGAAGCGCCGCTCGGGACTCTCGGCACCCCCTCCCGGATCAGCCAGCGGTGCTCGGCACCGGCGTGTTGAGCAGCTGCTGTTCCCACAGGAACGCGATGCCGCTGCCGGCGGCATGCTGCTTGAGCACGTCCGTCAACTCTGCGGCGTGCTCGGTCCGGGCCCAGTCGCGCTGCCATTCGGACGCCAGCGCCAGCCAGGTCATCATGTTCGCGCCAGCCGCGATCATGCGCTGGATGGCGACCTCGTGAGCCTCGACCGAGGTCGCGCCCGACGCGTCGGTGATGACCGTCACGTCCCAGCCTTCGCCGAGAGCCTGGATCACCGGCATCGCGACGCAGATGTCGGTCCACAGGCCGGCGATGATCAGCTGCGTGCGGCCGGTCGCCTTGACCGCGTCCACCACCTTCCTGTCCTCCCAGGTGTTGATGAACGTCCGGTCGATCACCTCCTGGCCAGGGAACACATCGGTGATATGGGGGAAGAGGAGACCGCCACGGTCGGCGATCACGCTCGTCAGGATGGTGGGGACGCCGAAGGCCTTGGCGGCCTTCGCCAGGGCCGTCGTGTTGTTGACCACCATCTGCGGATCGTGGCTGTTCAGGTTCGCGAGCTGGTAAGGCTGGTGGTCGATCAGAACGAGTACCGAGTCTTCAGGACGAAGAAGCGAAGCAAGGCCGTTACGGAAGGTCATTACGACATCCTTTGTTGCCGCATATGAGCGGCATCGGTTTTGCGGGAGACATGCGCCAGGGCGACGTTGCCCGGAACCAGTATTGTCGTTCCTATTCGAGATGCAGTAGCACCCTTTCACGGCAAGCTGTGTCGCGGAAAGGGGAACGCCAAATGGATATCGAGGAGCTGCGGACCTTTGTGGAAGTGGCTGATGCCGGAGGCGTTTCGCCTGCCGCGCTCCGGCTCGGCGTCTCCAAGTCGATCGTCAGCCGGCGGCTCGTCCGGCTTGAAGCGGAACTTGGTGTCCAGCTGCTTGCACGGACCACCCGGGGCGCGGCTCTCACGGAGGCCGGGGCCACGTTCCGGGACTATGCAGCCAGGGTCTGTGCCGAGATCGACGTGGCCAGGGAAACGATCCTACCCGCCGGCGAGCTTCGCGGCCGCCTGCGCGTTGCCGTGCCGCTTTCCTTCGGCCCGACTCACTTCGCTCCCATCCTCGCGGAAATGGCGCGGCGCCACCCCCAGCTCCAGATCCACACCTGCTACAGCGATCGCTTCGTCGATCTCATCACGGAGGGTTATGATTGTGCGATACGGGTTGGCTATCTTCAGGACTCCAACCTGATCGCAAGGCGCGTCGGACCGATCTATGGGAAGCTCGTCGCGAGCCCGGACTACATCAGGGCGCACGGATCGCCCGAAACGCCGGAGGAGCTCGTCGCTCACGAGGCCCTGATGCAAGGCACCGAGAGCTGGCAGCTCATGGACGGCGACAAGATCATCACGGTTCGTCCCCAGGGCCGCTTCAAGGCCGACAACGGCATGGCCCTGGTTGCCGCCGCGACAGCGGGGCTCGGGATCGCTTACCTGCCCGATTGTCTGACCCATGAACATATAGCGTCCGGTGCGCTCATGCCGGTCATGACGCGTCATCCACCGCCTCCGGCCGGTGCCTATGTCATCCGCCCGCCGGGTCAGCATCCCGCACGGAAGATACGGGTCCTCACCGAATTGCTGATCGAGTATTGCGAACCGGCTCCGCACCTCGCGGGTGTCGATCGCTGAAGCGCGAACGGCGCGAAGCGTTCATCCGAAAGCGTCACACCCGGCCGGTTTGCGCGCTTGCCGCCGCTCCCGCCCGCCGGAACCGCGTCCGGCCGGCAGCCACCTGAGGCGATGGCGATACGGAGATGACGATGGCCGACCCCCGCCCCGTTCCTCCTCATCCGAAGCAGCAGCAGGGCCCACCGGGCCTGACCGCACCCATGGATCCTCCACCGGATCATGGCGAGGACAGCTATCGCGGCAGCGGCCGGCTGCAGGGCAAGATCACGCTGATCACCGGCGGCGATTCCGGCATCGGGCGGGCCGTTGCCATCGCTTTCGCCCGGGAGGGCGCGGGCCGGGTGGAACAGGCCGGGCGGCCTCTCCTGTGGCAATGAGCGTGCGATGCCGTGGGTTCCGGTCGGAAGATCCGGCTCAGGCCGCGTTGGCCGCCGCCGGATCGGAGAGCGCGGCCGGCGGCAAGGGCACGATCTCCCGGTACTCCGCGATCACGGCCTGGCACACGGCCCGCAGCGCCGCGGTGATCCGATCCCCATCGCCGCCGGTTTCGTCGGCGAGCTCGATCAGGACGCGGTCGATCTCGAGGAGCTGGAGCGATCGCCCCTGCAGCGTCGATGCGCCTTCGGTTCGATGCGGATCCAGTATGGCGTCGTATATGGCTTCGAACCACCCGGCCAGCGCATCCGCGTCGGCCATGACGGCGGTGCCTCCACGGGGTCGCCGGAATACAATCGCCGGCTCGACACGGGTGCGGTTCATGGTCCGACCTCCTCGCCCCCCGGGTGACGAGCCCCCGACCCGCAAGGATCGTAGCAGCCGCCGGCGCCCGCCGCCACGCATCAACGCAGCGAGGCGGCAACGAAGACGGGGCGGCGCTCGCGCCGAACCTCCGACGGCGAGACATGGAGCGGGCTCGCCATCGGAGATCCGGCCGCGGCATCGTGGCCGCCGTCGGTCGTTCAGGCGGCCTTCCTGTTCAGGCCGCGCTCCGCCAATTGGTTCTGCAGCTGGTCGGTCTTCTTCTCCTCCTTCACGGTCTGGTCGAACGGGTCCACCGCATCCTTCATCCCCAGATGCGCGGCCCACGCCTTGAGGGGGCCGTAGCGGAAAATCTCGTAATGCTCGACCGCCTGCGCCGCGCAGGCGAGACCACGAATTCCGATCAGGCGGACACTCGCCCGCCAGCCCTGGCGCCGGGAAGAAAAAAGCCCGCCCTGGACATGTCCAGGGCGGGCCTTGCCTCGCTCAGGCGAGACCTGGATCAGCGGACCAGCCGCCAGAACCGCTCCTCCGCGCTGTTGCGATGGTGCCGGTCGCCGTGATGGCGATCACGATCGCGATCCCAGTGCCGGCGGTCGCTGTGGCGGTCCCGGTCGCGATCATGGTGCCGCCGCCAATCGCGGTCGTGGTCCCGGCGATGCGAGTAATAGGAGATGTGCGGGTCGCCGGCGCCCGCGGCCTGGGCGGCCACCGGCGCAACCGTCACCAGGGCGATGGCGACGAGGGTGGCCTTGAGGAGCGATGTCTTGAGGGGCATTCCTTTGCCTCCGTAATCCGTTCTAAAGACACACGGCCCACGGCCCGGATTCCGTCGAACTCGCCGGAGATCGCCGGCTGCGTTCGAACGGGCAGCAACGAAACGGCCGGCGCCGCAATGGGCCGAAGGATGTGACCGATGACCGAGATCCTGGGCTGGGGCGACGAGCGGGTGCTGGTCTGCGACACGGACGGGCCGGCGATCGACACGCCCCGCGCCACCACCGACCTGATCGGCGAGGCGATGTTCGCCGGCGCCTCGGTCCTGGCCATCCCGGCCGCCCGCCTCGGCCCCGCCTTCTTCCGGCTGCGCAGCGGCCTGGCCGGGGAGATCGCCCAGAAGGCGGTCAACTACCGGCTGAAGCTGGCGGTGATCGGCGACATCTCGCAGCATCTCTCCGCCAGCAATGCCCTGCGCGACTGGGTGCGCGAGGCCGATCGCGGCCGCGAGATCTGGTTCGAGCCCGACCTGGACAGCCTGGCGGCGCGGCTCGGCGGCAGTGCCGGCGGCTGATCCGTCAGTTTATTGTCGCTGCCGAGCCTGACTCGGCAATCCAAGGGCCACCGGAGAACCGCTTCGAAGGCTTCCGGCCCGTCGGGTCAAGCCCGAGGATGACATTAGCAGAAGCGACACCTCCCTGCCCCTCGCCCCTTCGCCATCAGGGCGTTGATCTCCGGATAAGCCATCGCACCCGAGACGAGCGGGTCACGCCGAAGACCAAAACGCCGTCGCCGCTGGCCGCGGACTTGATGAACCAAAGGCAACGTGTCGATGCCAAGTGCCGATGTCGAGGAACAGCGTCGCTACACGTTGGTTTATGCGGGTAGGTCTCCTGGAATGAAGACGCATTTTGCGAATGCTGAATTATCATGACCCGTCTGACTGGAAAGTGGAGTTCGCCGAGCATGTAGGCGTCGCCTCCTGTGGCCGCTATCGTGCTCGTTTCCGGTTTCCCGGCGGAGGACCGTTCCGGATAGAATGGATAGAAGGCCCGGATACGGAGCCGGGCTGTTCCAGGCTTCAAAGCGTGGTCAGAGAGGCGTGCTACAGAGCGCTCGGCGACAGGTAGCCTCACATCCCCCTGGGAGAGCGAGCAGGTTTTCTCACCCGTTGCGGGCTGTCCCGGCCTGCCCCATGCCCGTCCCGACAAGCCAGCCGCAACAAGTCTCTCCACCGACAAAACCTCGGCCCGGCACCGATCCCTCCGATTCGGGAATAATATTAAAAGTCAGATATTATAGGAATATTATGATTACCTTTGATTCAAAAGGATCTTAATCATATATTTCGTTCAGACAGACATCTCCATAACTAAATTTCCCAATGACAAGAAAAAGCCGATGGCATTTTAAATATCTGCGATTCTTGGTTGAGATAAAAAATTACGCGTGGCCAGACTTGATTGTTCCATTGGCATTCAATTGGAGACATAGGTATGGCGACCTTTACCGGCACTGAAGGTGCAGATATTGTCCCATCACTGATCCTCGGTCCCGTCCAGGCCCTCGGCAACGACACGATTAACGGGCTGGGCGGCGATGACGTCATTGCCGGATATTCCGGTAATGACACGATCAATGGAGGGGCCGGCGCCGACGTCCTGATCGGCGGCATCCTCAACGTTGTCGGCGGTATCGGTGATATCCAGCTCTCGGGCGTCGATACGGCGGATTATTCGACAGCGACGTCCGCTGTCTTTGTCAACCTCGCCGCCACGGGCAATCTCGACATCGACATCCTTGGCATCCACCTCGGGCTGACGGGCGTCACCACCGGCCGCGGCGGCGAAGCCGAAGGCGACAGCCTGATCGGCATGACCAACCTCTCAGGGTCCGGCTTCAACGACTATCTGGGCGGGAACACCGACGAGAACACCCTGACCGGCGGCGCAGGCAATGATAACCTGGCGGGGAACGGGGGCGCCGATGTGCTGGATGGCGGTGCCGGCACCCAGGACATGGCCGATTACACCGCCTCCAGTGCGGGGGTCACGGTCAGCCTCGTCACTGGCACCGGCACTGGCGGCGACGCGGCCGGCGACACGCTGACGGGCATCGAATGGCTGCGTGGCAGCGCCTTCAGCGATTCCCTGACAGGCGATGGTGGTGCCAACCGTCTGTCCGGGCACCGGCACTGGCGGCGACGCGGCCGGCGACACGCTGACGGGCATCGAATGGCTGCGTGGCAGCGCCTTCAGCGATTCCCTGACAGGCGATGGTGGTGCCAACCGTCTGTCCGGCCTGGCCGGCACGGACACGCTCGACGGCGGTGATGGGAACGATCAGTTGATCGGTGGTGCCGGGGCCGACGTTCTGACCGGTGGCGCGGGATTCGACACCGCTCTCTACGACAACGCATCCGTCGGCGTGACCGCGAGCCTGGCCAATCCGTCAGCGAATACGGGCGATGCCGCCGGCGACACGTATAGCGGCATCGAGAACCTCGTCGGCAGCGCCTTCGCGGACACTCTGACCGGCGACAGCGGTTCCAACTATCTCCAAGGATGGCACGGCGATGACGTGCTGAACGGCGGAGGCGGCATCGACACCCTGAACGGTGGGCTTGGTGCGGACACCTTCGTCTTCTCCTCCATCGCGGACTCCACCGCCAAGGCGCCGGACCGCATCAGCGACTTCTCCCAGAGCCAGGGAGACAAGATCGACCTGTCAGGCATCACCCATGGCAGCGGCACTTTCATCGGCACGGAGGATTTCACCCATCACGCCGGTGAGGTCCGCTTCATCGAGGGAACAACCCAGACTGCCGTGTATATCGACGCCAATGGCGACGGTACGGCCGACGCACAGATTCGCTTGTTCACAGCGGTCGCTCTGACGGCGAGCGATTTCACGCTCTAATCGAACCGCGCCGCCGGAAAAGGGGCTGTCTGTTCGCTCGGGCAGCCCCATTCCTTTGGCCGCGACCGGTCCCCGACGCCCCGCGGTGATTCCTGGAGACAGGCGACCAACCATCTGGCCCTGCCCTGAGCGTCGCACGCCGGGGGACCAACATCGCATGTCGAATTCGTGCACTGAAACCTGAGTACAAGATGATCGATGCTCTGACGCGCAATGTCATGGTGCGTGGAAGGCGCACCAGTATCAGGCTGGAGGCAGCTTTCTGGTCGACACTGGACGAAATCCTTGAGCGGGAGAGAATCAACCTCAACGGCCTTGTGCATCGGATAGACGCCGCACATCGAGGTCGCAGCAATCTGTCCGCCGCCGTGCGGGTATTCATCTACAGCTATATCTTCGCGCAGGCCCACCAGCAGGCTCCGCCGCTACCGCCGGTCCAACTCCCCCGAGCGCTCAACTAGCGCCACCAAGATCCATACGCGGCCGCCCCGCCTGGCCAGCCTGGCGGCGCGGCTGGGCGGCCGCGCCGGGGCTCGAGCGGCCTTCTCTACCTCGCCATCAGTGCGTTGATCTCCGGATAGGGCATGGCGCCCGAGACCAGCGGGTCGGAGACGCCATCCACCAGGAAGGACCGCGCCAGCCCGGCGATCTGGGCATAGACCGTCTGGCTGATGCCGGAGCCGGCGCTGAGGCGGCGGACGCCGAGGCCGGCGAGCTCCGCCGCGCCCGGCAGCCCGGGCCGGGCCATCACGTTCAGCGGCAGCGGCGCGTCGGCGGCGATCGCCCTGATCTCGTCCGGCTTCGTCACGCCCGGCACGAAGATGCCGTCGGCGCCGGCGTCGCGGTAGCGCCCGGCCCGGGCCAGCACCTCCGCCACCTTGCCGCCCTCCGGCGCCAGGCCGCGGAGATAGACGTCGGTGCGGGCGTTGATGAACACATCCTGGCCGCTGCGCGCGGCGGCGCCCTTGATCGCCGCGATCTTGGCGCAGAGCAGGTCCGGGCTGCCCACCCCGTCCTCGAGGTTGATGCCGGCGGCGCCGGCGCCGATCAGCCGGGCGATCGATTCGCCGACCGCCGCCGGGTCGTCGCTGTAGCCGCCCTCGCTGTCGACGGTCAGCGGTACCGTCAGGATCCGGGTGATGTCGGCGGTGGTGGCGACCAGCAGGTCGAACGGCAGCGCGTCGCCGTCCGGATAGCCATGCGCCCAGGCGACGCCGGCGCTGGTGGTGGCGATGGCCTTGGCGCCGAGGCTCTCGATCAGCCGGGCGCTGCCGGCGTCCCAGGCATTGGCGAGCAGCAGGATGCCGTCCTGGTGCAGGCGGCGGAACTGCTGCAGGGCATCGGCCTGACGGGTGGCGGTCATGAGCGGTTCACTCCCGGGGTTTTGTTTCAGATGGCCAGAGACAGCTGCTTGCTGCCGGCGCCTTCATGGTCCAGCAGCCAGCGCTTGCGATCGAGGCCGCCGCCGAAGCCGACCAGCGCGCCGTCGGCGCCGATCACGCGGTGGCAGGGCACCACGATCGGAATCGGGTTGGAGTTGTTGGCGAGGCCGACGGCGCGCATCGCGCCGGGCTGGCCGATCCGCCGCGCGATCTCGCCATAGGACACGGTGGTGCCGCAGGCGATGCCGCGCAGCGCCGCCCACACGGATCGCTGGAACGGCGTGCCGGCGGCCTCCACCGGCAGCGTGTCGATCACCGCGAGGTCGCCGGCGAAATACGCCCTCAAAGCCTCGGTCAGCCCGGCCGGGTCGCGCTGTGGCGCCAGGGCGAACTCGGCCCCGCCCAGGCTGCGGGCCAGGCGGGCGCGCAGCCGCTCCTCGTCGCACCAGTCGATGGCGCGCAGCCTTCCGGATTCGTCGGCAACGATCAGCAGCTCGCCCAGCGGGCTCGGCAGGCGGTCGAAGACCAGCGCCTCAGCCATAGGTGGCTCCCGCCGCCTTGGCCACCGGCCCGGCATCGGCGGCCCAGAGATGCTGGGCGGCATAGGCGCGCCAGGGCCGCCAGGGTTCGGCGCGCAGCAGCAGGTCGGCCGGGGTCGGCCGCACCCCGGCGCCGTCGGCGGCGCCGCGCAGCAGGCCGATGTCGCTGGCCGGGAAGGCGTCGGGCTCGCGCAAGGCGCGCAGCGCGATGTACTGCGCCGTCCAGTCGCCGATGCCGCGGATCTGCCGCAGCCGGACGATCGCCTCCTCCACTGTGCCGAAGGGGCGGAACAGGTGCGGGTCGGCGATCGCGGCCTCAGCCAGCGCGGTCAAGGTCGCCCGGCGCGATCCCGGCATGCCCAGCGCGCCGAGATCGGCGGCGGCCACGCGCCGCGGCGACGGGAAGGTGCGCGACAGCGCCGGGGTCAGCCGGCCCGCCTCCGGCACCTCGGCGCCGCAGATCGCCACCAGCCGGCCGGCCAGCTGGCGCGCCGCGACCACGGTGACCTGCTGGCCCAGCACGGCGCGCACCGCCAGCTCGAACCCGTCCCAGCCGCCGGGGGCGCGCAAGCCCGGCCGCCGCGCCACCAGCGGCGCCAGGAACGGGTCCTGCGACAGATGGGCGTCGATCGCCTCGATATCGGCGCCGACATCGAAGACGCGGCGGACCCGGGCCAGGATGCCCGGCAGCGCCCGCACCGAGGGGAAGCGCACCAGCACCGCCAGGTTGCTGCGCGCCGGCTCGTGCCGGATCTCGACGGTGCCGAGATCGTCGCCCTCGGCGACGCTGCGGCGGTAGACCTCGCCCTCGACCTGCTCCACCCCGTCGATGGCGCGGGCGCGCAGATAGGCCAGCATCGCCGGCCAGTCATAGGGCGGGCGATAGCGCAGCCGCAGCGTCACCCCGGTCGCGGCCACCGAATCGACCGGCAGCCCGGCCCAGGCCCGACGGCGCAGCGCGCTGGGCGGGCGGCGGAACAGGCCCTGGAAGGTCTCGTTGAAGCGGCGGACGCTGCCGAAGCCGGCGGCCATCGCCACCTCGGCCATCGGCATCCGCGTCTCCTGGATCATCTGCTTGGCGAACAGCACGCGCCGGGTCTGGGCCACGGCGACCGGCGTGGCGCCGAGATGCTGCTTGAACAGTCGGCGCAGTTGGCGGCCGCCGACGCCCAGCCGGTCGGCCAGCGCCTCCACCCCCGCCTCGCCGTCCAGGCCGCCATCGGCGATCAGCGCCAGGGCGCGTGACACGGTGTTGGAGGTGCCGCGCCAGGAGGCGAGGTCGGGCGCCGTCTCCGGCCGGCAGCGCAGGCAGGGCCGGAACCCGGCCTCCTGCGCCGCGGCGGCGGAGGCGAAGAACCGGCAGTTCTCCGCCTTCGCCGTGCGGGCCGGGCAGACCGGGCGGCAATAGATGCCGGTGGAGGTGACGCCGACGAAGATTCGCCCGTCGAACCGCGGGTCGCGGGTCACCAGGGCGCGGTAGCAGGCTTCGGGGTCGAGCGGTTCCATGCCCCGACCTTGGCACGTCCCGCGCGATCGCGCTCGCGGTTTTCGGACATGGTCAAAGGAGACACGCTCCCCTCGCCATCATTGCGAGGAGGCGAAGCCGACGAAGCAATCCAGGGGCCACGCCAAACCGCCCTGGATTGCTTCGCTGCGCTCGCAATGACGATGAAGGGACCTCAAGCGGAGAAATCCCCCTCGCCCTCAGCTCCCCGCCCGGCTCGCCAGCTGCGGGATGAACAGCTCGGTCCAGCTCTCCGGCTTCACCTTGATGGTGCCGGCCAGATGCATGAAGTCGGCAAAGTCCATCACCTTGGTCGGGGTGGTGGAGAACTGCGTGTCGGGATCGTTCAGGATCTCCAGCACCTCCTCCGGCGAGATCTTCACCGCCGAGCTGCGGGAGAAGATCTCCGCCGCCTCCGGCTTGTGCGCGGCGATGAAGGCGTTGGCCTCGTCGAGCGCGGCCAGGAACGCCTCCGCCGTCTTCGGGTTGGCGTCGACGAAGCGCTTCGGGGCGAAGACCACGTCCAGCGTGATGTTGCCGATGACGTCGACCGAGCTGGCGACGCGGTGGATGTTGGGGTTCTTGACCTCGAGATAGGAGAAGGGCGGCGAGGTGAAATGCGCCTTCACCTCGGTCTGGCCCGAGGTCAGCGCCGCCAGCGCGTCCGGATGCGGCAGGCTGACCGTCATCGGGTCCAGCTGGGCGAAGTTCTCGCGGCCGAACTGCTTGGCCGCCATCATCTGCAGCACCACGGCCGACAGCGAGGTCTTGATGCCCGGCAGGGCGATCTTGTCCGCCGGCCCGAAATCGGCCAGCGACTTCAGCTCCGGCTTGTTGCTGTTGAGCCAGAGCGAGGTGGCGCTGAGCCCGCTGATGCCGGTGACCTCGACATTCGGGATGCCCTTGGCCTTGGCCCAGAGGGTGATGAAGCCCGGCGCGCCGGTGCCGGCGAAATCGAGTGTGCCGGCCATCATCGCGTCGTTGATGACGTTGCCGCCGTCGAGCATCACCCATTTCACCGCGACGTCGCCGAGGCCGGCGGCCTTGGCCTGCTTCTCGAACAGCTTCTGGTCCTGCATCACGATCAGCGGCAGGTACAGGATGCCGTAGCCCTTGGAGACCCGGATCTCGCTGACCTCCGCCCGCGCGGCACCGGCGAGGCCGAGCCCGATCGCCGCCGCGACGGCCGCCGCGGCCAGTCTGTTCATCACGCGCATGGTATCCTCCCAGTTTCGGGCCGGCCGATCCGGCCCGTTGTTGCACAAATCGTCAGTGCTGCATCCCCCAGCGGCGGATCGTCTTCTTCTCGACCGTGGCGAAGACCACGTTCTCGACGAACAGGCCGATGAGGATGACGGTGAACAGGCCGGCGAAGACGTTCGCCGTCTCGAGCTGGTTGCGGTTCTCGTAGATGAACCAGCCGAGGCCGCCGGAGCCGGAAGAGACGCCGAACACCAGCTCGGCCGCGATCAGCGTGCGCCAGGCGAAGGCCCAGCCGACCTTCAGCCCGGTCAGGATCGACGGGAACGCCGCCGGGATCAGGATGTGCCGCACCAGCGACAGCCGCCGCAGCCCGTAATTCAGCCCGACCATGCGCAGCGTGTTGGACACGGCGCGGAAGCCGGAATGGGTGTTCAGCGCGATCGCCCACAAGACCGAATGGACCAGCACGAAGATCACGCTGCCCTGCCCCAGCCCGAACCAGATCAGCGCCAGCGGCAAGAGCGCGATCGCCGGCAGCGGGTTGAACATCGAGGTCAGGGTCTCCAGCAGATCCGCGCCGATGTGCGAGCCGATGGCGACCGTGGTCAGCAGCGCGGCCAAAGCGATGCCGATGGCGTAGCCGATCACCAGCGTCTGCAGCGACGCCAGTGCCCGGGCCGGCAGCACGCCGCTGGCGATGTTGCCCAGGAAGGCGTCCAGCGTCTCGCTGAAGGACGGGAACAGCAGCGGGTTGCCGAGCCAGCGGCCATAGCCTTCCCAGATCAGGGCCAGGACCAGCAGGATCAGCGCCTTGCGCACGAAGCCCAGCCGGTAGATCCGCTCGACCGGGGAGATCGCCTTCTCGACCGGCGGGATGTCGGTTTTCGGCGTGTCGCGCAGGATCTCAGGACGAAGCTCCAGCGTGGTGTCGGTCATGGCGGCGGCCCTCAATGGACGAACAGCATGTCGTTGATGCGCGCCTCCAGCGCGCCCTGGGCGGCGGTGCCCCAATCCTCGCGGCCGATGCTGTTCAGCTCGGCCTTCACCTGGCCCGGATGCGGCGACAGCAGCAGGATGCGGTTGCCGATGCGGATCGCCTCCTCGATCGAATGGGTGACGAACAGCACGGTGAAGCGGGTGTCCTCCCACAGCTGCAACAGCTCGTCCTGCATCCGCCGGCGGGTCAGGGCGTCGAGCGCCGCGAAGGGCTCGTCCATCAGCAGCACATCCGGCTCCATCGCCATGCCGCGGGCGATGGCGACGCGCTGCTTCATGCCGCCCGACAGCATGTGCGGGTAGCTGTCGGCGAACTTCGCCAGGCCGACCTTCTCGATGTAGTGGCCGGCGCGGTCGCGCGCCTCGGCCGGGCCCAGGCGGCGGCTGGCGATCAGGGCGAAGGCGACGTTCTCGCGCACCGTCTTCCACGGCAGCAGCTGGTCGAACTCCTGGAACACCATCATCCGGTCCGGCCCCGGCTCGGAGATGGCGCGGCCCTTCAGCCGGATCTCGCCCTCGGTCGGCGCGATGTAGCCGCCGATCGCCTTCAGCAGCGTCGACTTCCCGCAGCCGGACGGCCCGAGCAGGATGAAGCGGTCGGCGGGGTGGACGTCGAAATCGACCCGATGGGTGGCGGTGACCACCGCCTGGTCGGTCTTGTACTGCAGCGTGACCTGGCGGACGGAGAGCAACGCGTCTGCTGGCGGTGAGTGCACGATGGCCATATATCCTCCCTGGCGGCGGCTCCGCTTCGGCGGGCCGTTGCAGGGAGTGTTCCGCATCAAGCTGACGCCAGCCTGACTCGGAACCGGAACAGGGAGAGCCCGTGCGCATCCTGGTGGTCGAGGACACGGCCGATATCGGCGAGGCGATCGTCGCCCGGCTCGCACGCATGGGCCATGCGGTCGATTGGGAGCGCGACGGCGACGCCGCGGCGGACATGCTCGGGGTGCAGGATTACGACCTGCTGGTGCTCGACATCATGCTGCCGGGCCGCGACGGCATCGCCTTGCTGAAGGAACTGCGGTCGCGCCGCCGGTCGACCCCGGTGCTGGTGCTGACCGCGCGGTCGGGCGTCGAGGACCGGGTCGGGGCGCTCGACCTCGGTGCCGATGACTATCTGGTCAAGCCCTTCGACTACCGCGAGCTGGAGGCGCGGGCCCGGGCCCTGCTGCGCCGCCGCACCGGCGACAGCAGCAACGTGCTGACCTGCGGCGACGTCACCATCGACCGGGCGGCGCGCCTCGCCGCCGTGCAGGGCCGGCCGCTGGACCTGACCCGGCGCGAGCTGACGGTGCTGGAGATCCTGGCGACGCGGCCTGGCCGCATCTTTTCCAAAGACGACCTCTTGGACCAGATCTACAGCTTCGACCAGGAGCCGAGCCCGAACGCGGTGGAGCAATACGTGACCCGGATCCGCCGCAAGCTGGCGGGATCCTCGGTCGAGATCCGCACCCTGCGCGGCCTCGGGTACCAGCTTGTCGTCGGCTGACCGGATCCGCGGCTCGCTCTATGTCCGCATCCTCGCCTTCATCGCGGTGGTGGTGTGCCTCGGCACCGCCGGGGTGATCGCCGCCGCGGCGCATTACGCCCGGCTGGCGGCGGGCGAGGCCTATGACCGCCTGCTGGTCGGCGGCGCGGTGCAGGTGGCGGAGAACGTGTTCATGCAGGGCGGGGTGGTGGCGCTGGACCCGCCGGTGGCGGCCTTCGCCTCCCTCTCCGCCTACGACCTCGTCTACTACAAGGTGGTCGACCCGCGCGGCGTGGTGGTGGCCGGGTATCCGGACCTCGCCCTCGACCCCGCCGCGGCGCTGCAGGCCCGGCACGGCGTGGTGGTCGAGGATGGCCTCTTCCAGGGCGAGCCCGTGCGCGTCGCCGTGCTGGGCCGCAAGATGGACGAGACCGATGGCGGCTGGGCCACGGTGGTGCTGGCCCAGACCACCCGGGCGCGCGATGCCCTGGCCCGGTCCCTGACCCGCCAGGCGGTGCTGATCGTCCTGGCCATGGGCGTGCTGACGATGGTGGCCGGCGCGGTGGCGGTGCGCTGGGCGCTGGCGCCGCTGATCCGGATCGAGCGCGCGCTGGCCGACCGGGCGCCGGACGATCTGAAGCCGCTCGACGTCGCCACGCCGACCGAGATCCGCACGCTGGTGTCGTCGATCAACCTGTTCATGGGGCGGCTGGCCGGCCGCATCGGCCTGATGCAGCGCTTCATCGCCGACACCGCGCACCAGATCCGCACCCCGCTGGCCGCGCTGGACGCCCAGGTCGAGCTGCTGGGCCATGAGGGATCGGCCGCGCGGCGCGAGCAGCAGATGGAGCGGGTGCGGCAGCGCACGGCGGAGCTGGGGCGGCTGACCAACCAGCTGCTGAACCACGCCATGGTGATCCATCGCGGCGAGATCGGCGCCCTCGCCCCAATCGACCTGGTGGAGCTGGCACGGACCGTGCTGGCGGCATCGGTGCCGCTGTCCTTCGACCGCGACGTCCGTATCGCCTTCGAGGCGCCGGAGGAGCCGGTGATGGTCGAGGGCGACGCGGTCAGCCTGCGCGAGGCGCTGTCCAACATCATCCACAACGCCCTGGCGCATGGCGCCGAGACCCGGCTGTCGGTCCGCGTCGGACATGACCCGGACGGTGCCTGGATCGAGGTCAATGACGACGGGCCGGGCATCGCGGAAGCCGACCGGGCGCGGGCGCTGGAGCCGTTCCATTCCGGCTCGGACTCCGGCACCGGCCTGGGCCTGGCCATCGCCGCCGAGGTGATGAAGGCCCATTGCGGCCGCGTCGAGTTCCGCCAGGACCCGGACGACGGCTTCTCGGTGGTGCTGCATTTCGGAGCGTGAGGCGAGGTCGCAGCCCGCTCCCCATGGTGGTGCTGAATCGCGCATCAAATGATGCTATTGTCGTGCCTCTCCGATCCAGGATGACACGATGCGAACGACGATTGCCCTTGATGACGAGCTTGTGGCGAAGGCCCAGGCCTTCACCGGCCTCAAGGAAAAATCCGCGCTGGTCCGCGAGGCGCTGAAGGCCCTGATCGAACGGGAGAGCGCGCGTCGCCTCGCGCGCCTTGGCGGAAGCGAGCCTGGCCTCGAAGCCGCGCCGCGCCGGCGAACCGGCCCTGCATGATCCTCCTCGATACGTCGGTATGGGTCGATCACCTGCGGGCCGGCGACGAGGGGGTCGCGGCCTTGCTCGACTCCGGCCGGGTGCTGTCGCACCCCTTCGTCATCGGCGAATTGGCTCTGGGCCACCTGCGGCAGCGCAAGACCATCATCCCGGCGCTGCAGAACCTGCCGCAGGCCAGCATCGCCACGGACGCCGAGGTGCTGCTGTTCATCGAGCGGAACGCCCTGGCGGGGTTGGGGATCGGCTATGTCGATGTCCATCTGCTGGCAGCGACACGGCTGACCGCCGGGTCGGCCCTGTGGACGCGCGACAAGCGCTTGGCGGGCATTGCCGAGCGGTTGAGCCTCGGGTGGGACGAGGGAAAAGCTGGCCCGAAGTAGCGAAGGGCCATACCCGCGTCACCAGCCCTTCACCGCCGCCGCCTGCCCGGCCAACCAGTCGCAGAACAGCGACAGCGGCCGGCGCAAGGTCGCCCCGCGGATGGTGACGATGTAGAAGCGGCGCCCGGTGTCGAGATGCCGGGAGAAGGCGTCGGCCAGCCGGCCGGCACGGATCAGGTCGTCGATGATCGGCCGCCAGCCCAGCGTCACCCCCTGCCCGTCCATCGCCGCCTGCAGCGCTACCGTATGGTCAGTGACGCGCAGCGACCGCGCCGGCCCCGGCGCCGGCAGGCCCAGCGCGGCGAACCACTCGCCCCAGGTCGCGCGGCGGCGCAGCGCGTCCTCGTAATGGATCAGCTGGCAGCGGCTCAGATCGGCGGCGTCGTTCAGCGGGCCATAGGCCGCCAGATAGGCCGGGCTGGCCACGGCGTGCACATGCTCCTCCCACAGCGGGATGGTGTCGTGGTCCGGCCATTTGCCGTCGCCCAGCCGGATCACCACGTCGATGCCGTCCTCGCCGGGGTCGGCGTCGCGCTCCACCGTCTGGATCCGCAGCGGGATGGCCGGAAAGGCGGCACGGAACGATGCGAAGCGCGGCAGCAGCCAGTGCGCGGCCATCGAGGTCGAGACCCCGATCACGATCTCGCGCTGCGCCGCCGACCGGCCGGTGATGTCGTCCACGGCCTGGGCGATGGCGGACAGGCTGGTGGCGACGGCGGCGTAGAGCCGCTCGCCCTCAGGCGACAGCTCCAGCCTGCGGTGGTGGCGGATGAACAGGTCGAGCCCGAGCGAGGCCTCGAGCTGGCGGATGCCGTGGCTGACCGCCGACTGGGTGATCGCCAGGTCCTCCGCCGCCCGTGAGAAGCTGAGCCGCCGCGCCGACGCCTCGAACACCGCCAGGGCGTTGAGCGAGGGCAGGCTGCCGCGGAGGGTTTGCATCGACTGGGCTCATGCCGCCGTGAAGGAAATTCGGTTTACCATCGGCCGGCGGGCCGGAAGAGTGAAACCGTCACAACGATCCGACAGCGGACATGCCGAACGCCGATCCCCTGCTGCAGCCCTACACGCTGCGCCACCTGACCCTGCGCAACCGCTTCCTGTCGACCGCGCATGAGCCGGCCTATACCGAGGACGGACTGCCGAAGGAGCGGTATCGCCTCTACCACTCCGAGAAGGCGAAGGGCGGCATCGCCCTGACCATGATCGGCGGCTCCTCCGTCGTCGCGCCGGACAGCCCGCAGGCCTTCGGCAACATCCTGCTGTACAAGGACGAGGTGGTGCGCTGGCTGAGGGAGCTGGCGGACGACGTGCACTCCCACGGCGCCGCCGTGATGATCCAGGTCACCCATCTCGGCCGCCGCACCAGCTGGTCGAAGGAGGACTGGCTGCCGGTCGTCGCCCCTTCCCCGGTGCGCGAGCCGGCGCACCGCGCCTTCCCCAAGGCGATGGAGGATTGGGACATCGAGCGCATCGTCGCCGCCTATGCCGACGGCGCCGAGCGGGTGCGGGCCGGCGGTCTCGACGGGCTGGAGCTCGAATGCTACGGCCACCTGATCGACCAGTTCTGGTCGCCGGCCACCAACAAGCGCGACGACGAATACGGCGGCGATCTCGACAACCGGCTGCGCTTCGCCTTCCAGGTGCTGCGCGCCATCCGCGACCGGGTCGGGCCGGACTTCATCGTCGGCACCCGCATGGTCTGCGACGAGGATTGGCAGCGCGGCCTGTCCAGGGCCGAGGGGCTGGAGATCGCGCGGCGGCTCACCGCCTCCGGCCTGATCGACTTCGTCAACGTCATCAAGGGCCACATCGACACCGACGAGGCGCTGTCGCATGTCATCCCCGGCATGGGCGCCCGCTCCGCCCCCCATCTCGACTTCGCCGGCGAGGTGCGGGCGGCGACGAAGGTGGCGACCTTCCACGCCGCCCGGATCCAGGACGTCGCCACCGCCCGCCACGCGATCGAGAGCGGCAAGCTGGACATGGTCGGGATGACCCGGCCGCACATGGCCGACCCGCACATCGCCCGCAAGGTGAGCGAGGGGCGCGAGGCCGAGATCCGCCCCTGCGTCGGCATGGGCTATTGCATCGACAGCATCTATGGCGGCCAGGCGGCCTGCATCCACAACGCCGCCACCGGGCGCGAGGCGACGATGCCGCATGTCGTCGCCCGCACCACCGGGCCGCGGCGCAAGGTGGTGGTGGTCGGCGCCGGCCCGGCCGGGCTGGAGGCCGCGCGGGTGGCCGGCGAGCGCGGCCATGACGTCACCCTGTTCGAGGCGGCGGACCAGCCGGGCGGCCAGATCCGCATCACCGCCGGCCTGCAGCGCCGGCGCGAGATCCTGGGCATCGTCGACTGGCGCATGGCGGAGTGCGAGCGCCACGGCGTGGCCATGCGCTTCAACAGCTATGCCGAGGCTGGCGACGTGCTGGCCGAGGCGCCCGATGTCGTGGTGGTGGCGACCGGCGGCCTGCCGAACACCGGCTTCCTCGATGCCGGCGAGGAGCTGGTGACCACCAGCTGGGACATCCTGTCCGGCGCCGCCAAGCCGGCGGACTCCGTGCTGCTGTATGACGACAACGGCGCCCATCCCGGCCTGACCGCGGCCGAGTTCATCGCCGGCGCCGGCAGCAGGCTGGAGCTGGTGACGCCGGAGCGGACCCTGGCCCCGGATGTCGGCGGTACCAGCTTCCCGGCCTATTTCCGCGCCTTCTCCGACCACGGCGTGCAGGTCACCATCAACCTGCGGCTGGAGAGCGTGCGGCGCGACGGCAATCGCCTCGTCGCCAGCTTCCTCGACGAATACGGCCGGCGCCGGGTCGAGAAGCGGGCCGACCAGGTGGTGGTCGAGCACGGCACCCTGCCGCTGGACGAGCTGTATTTCGCGCTGAAGCCGCTGTCCGCCAATCTCGGCGCCGTCGATTACGAGGCGATGATCGCCGGCCGGGCCCAGGCGGTGCGCCGCAACCCGGAGGGGCGCTTCGTGCTGTGGCGGATCGGCGACGCCGTCTCCTCCCGCAACATCCACGCCGCAATCTATGATGCGCTGCGGCTGCTGAAGGACGTCTGATGGCGCCGATCCTCGCCATCTCGGCCTGATGGCCGCCGGCCGGAACCGGCAGGGCTGACCGGGAGCCGGCGGGCGTTTGCCGCTCGACCCCGCGCCGGGATCGGTGGACAATCACAGGAATAAAGAACGGGGGCCGTCCTGGGGGTGCATCCGGTCCATCGCCGATGGGCCGGGACCGACCGATCTGAGCGGAGGGTCCGGCAGATGCCGCTTGCTTCGAGATCCCGACCGGTGCTGCTGGTGTCGGGGCTGGTCTACGGCCTGATCGGCCTGGCGCTGGCGGCGGGGGGCGCCTGGCTCGTCGCCCTCGGCGGCTCGCCCTACTACCTCATCGCCGGCCTCGGCATCCTGGCCACCGGCGCGCTGCTGGTCGCCGGCCGGCCCGCCGCGCTGTGGGTCTTCGCCGCCGTCCTGATCGGCACGCTGGCCTGGGCGGTCGGCGAGATCCGCTTCGACTGGTGGCCGCTGGCCGCCCGGGGCGACGTGATCTTCCTGATGGCGCTGTGGCTGCTGACGCCCTGGGTCACGCGCGCCCTTCGCCGGTCCGCCGGGACGTCCGGCAAGGCCATGACCCTGCCGCTCTGGGCCGGGGTGGCGGCATCCGTGGCGGTGCTGGCGGCCGGCCTGCTGTCCAGCTACCACGCGATCGACGGCACCATCGCCGCGGCCGCCCCCGGCGCGGCGGCGCCGCAGCCCGCCGCCGACCAGCCGGACGAGGACTGGCGCGCCTATGGCCGCGGCCAGTCCGGCCAGCGCTATTCGCCGCTGGCCGAGATCACGCCGGCCAATGTCAAAGACCTCAAGGTCGCCTGGACCTTCCGCACCGGCGACCTGCCCGGCCCGAACGACCCGGGGGAGACCACCTTCGAGGTCACGCCGATCAAGGTGCGGGACACGCTCTATCTCTGCTCCCAGCACCAGCGGCTGTTCGCCCTGGACGCGAAGACCGGCGCGCTGCGCTGGTCCTACGACCCCAAGATCAAGAACGACCCGACCTTCCAGCACCTGACCTGCCGCGGCGTCTCCTACCACGAGGCCGAGGCCGGGGCGGTCGACACCACCGGGGCGCCGGCGCCGGCCGACTGCCCGCGCACCATCTTCCTGCCGGTCAATGACGGCCGCATGATCGCGCTGAACGCCGAGACCGGCGCGCCGTGCCAGGGCTTCGGCGACCACGGCACGCTGAACCTGCAGCAGGGCATGGGCGTGACGACGGCCGGCTTCTACGAGCCGACCTCGCCGCCGGTGGTCAGCGACAGGATCATCGTCATCGCCGGCTCGGTCATCGACAACTACTCGACCCAGGAGCCGTCGGGCGTCATCCGCGGCTTCGACATCTATACCGGGAAGCTGGTCTGGGCCTGGGATGCCGGGGCGGCGGACGAGAACGCCCTGCCCTCCGCCACGCACACCTACACCAACAACTCGCCCAATTCGTGGATCACCGCGTCCTACGACCCAAAGCTGGGACTGGTCTACGTGCCGATGGGCGTGCAGTCGCCCGACATCTGGGGCGGCAACCGCAGCCCGGAATCGGAGCGGTATTCGAGCGCGCTGGTGGCGCTCGACATCAACACCGGCAAGCGGGTCTGGCACTACCAGACGGTGCATCACGACCTGTGGGACATGGACCTGCCGTCGCAGCCCAGCCTGGTCGACCTGCCCGGGCCGGGCGGCGTGCGCCCGGCCGTGCTGCAGCCGGCCAAGACCGGCAACCTCTTCGTGCTCGACCGCAGGACCGGCGAGCTGATCGTGCCGGCGCCGGAGCGGCCGGTGCCGCAGGGCCCGGCCCCGGGCGACCGGCTGTCGCCGACCCAGCCCTTCTCCGAGCTCACCTTCCGGCCGGAAGCGCTGCTGACCGGCGCCGACATGTGGGGCGCCACGATCTTCGACCAGCTGGCCTGCCGCATCCTGTTCCACCAGCTGCGCTACGAAGGCACGTTCACGCCGCCTTCGCTGCAGGGGACCCTGGTGTTCCCGGGCAATCTCGGCATGTTCGAATGGGGCGGGATCGCCGTCGACCCGGTCCGGCAGATCGCCATCGCCAACCCGATCGCCATCCCCTTCGTCTCGAAGCTGATCCCGCGCGGCCCCGACAACCCGGCGGCGCCGAACGACGCGCACCCGTCGGGATCCGAGATCGGTGTCCAGCCGATGTACGGCACGCCCTATGGCGTCGTGTTGCACGGCTTCCTGTCGCCGCTCGGCCTGCCCTGCTACCGGCCGCCCTGGGGCTACATGGCCGCGATCGACCTGAAGACGATGAAGATCGCCTGGATGCACCGCAACGGCACGATCCGCGACGAGGCGCCGGTGCCGATCCCGCTCAAGATGGGCGTGCCCAGCCTGGGCGGGCCGATGACCACCGCCGGCGGCGTCGCCTTCCTGACCTCGACGATGGACTACTACATCCGCGCCTATGACGTGACCAATGGCGAGCAGCTGTGGGAGGACCGCCTGCCGGCGGGCGGGCAGTCGACGCCGATGACCTACGCGGTCGACGGACAGCAATACGTCGTCACCGCCGCCGGCGGCCACGGCTCGTTCGGGACAAAGATCGGCGACTACGTCATCGCCTACACGCTGGCGCGGTAGGCGCGGGCAGCCCGCGCCCGGCGCCACGATTGCGACCCCGGCCTCGGACCGGGGCAGCGATCCGGGGCCGGTCGCGCGGGGCGGCCCGCCCCTTCCATGGGTCGGCTGCGACGAGAGACGATCGGTCGCCGGCGTTGGTGGCCGCGCCGGAGCGGACATCTTCGGCGATCCGACGTGCTCGAGAGCGGACATTGCAAAGGCAACGGCCGGATTGCTGATCCCTTGCGTCGGGAAGACGTCCTGCGGCGGCTTTGCGCGCGATCCGTCCGGTCAGGTCCGCCGAGAAGGGCGGAAAGCGGAACTCGGCGATCGGACCGGGAAGCATCATGTGCGAGATCAAAAGACCCAGTAGCCACCCTTCTTGCTTATGATGTGGCCACACTCGTAGGGGCCAAGTTCGCTCAGAATCGTGAGTGCAGATCCATCTTCAAATCGAAAGGTAAGCCTCAAATCCGAGCGCTCGTCAGCGTTGATTCTCTTGTAGAGAAGGCGATGCAGAACGAGCGAAGGTCCCTTTGTCGCCTCGCAATTGTATCTCCAGATTTTTCCGTCTGGTTCTACATGCTCGATGCCGTGCTCTGCGTAAAGTTGATCCATGCTTTCAAACAGAAAGCGCACGCCATATGGGTCGAGCCACACTTGCGCAATTGCGTCCCCCTCAAACGAAGCCACTTGGTCGATGTGAAAACGCAACCGACGGCGACTGCAGCGCAATCTCCCACCGGAAGCGGCTGCCACCGCAGCATGAAAGATTCTGGATGGCGGCCCGCACCGCAACGGAATTGCCGGCAAGAACGACGGCGCAGCGTTTTCACACAGCCTCGGTCGTGTCCGGCCATGTCTGCTCTCGGGCGCCCGGCGCGATGACCGCTCGTTACCCTTATCCGACCTCCAGGCCCATCCGCAGCAGGTCGGCTGAGCGCCGCTTCTCACCCTTGCGGAAGACGGTGCCGGAAAGCCGGATGACCATTGGCAGCGACGATGAGCACTCTCCGCTTGATTATTTGTTCTTGTTATGTTCTAATCATCAGATGGTCGATGCCGATCCCAGGACAGAGACTGCGCTCGCCGCTTCGCCCGACCCGGACGAGGCTGACGACGCGATCCTGTCCGGCCTGATCGAGCTCGGCATGACGATGGCGCGGGCATTCCAGGCCGAGGCCATCGCCGCCCTGCAGGCCGATGATCTCGACCGCGCCGGCAAGGCCGAAGCCCATTTCAGCCGCCTGTTCCTCGGCATCCGCCGCGCCATCGCGCTGCGGGCCAGGCTGCGCCAGCAGCGGCAGGAGACCCTGCGCGCCGGCGAGCGGAACCAGGACGAGCAGGCGGCCCGGGCGGCCGACCGCCGCCGCCGTGTCGCCCTGGGCGTCACAGAGTCCATCGCGGCCGCGACCTCCGATACCGAGACTCGTGAGCAGCGGACGGCCGAGCTCTGGGACCGGCTGGCCGGCGACCATGCCGGCCGGATCGACACGGCCGACAGGGCCCTGCCGATCGAAGACCTGATCCGCAGCCTGTGCCGCGCCCTCGGCATCCCGCCCGACCGGGCCGCGATCGCCGCCGCCGTCGCCGGGACTCTGGAACCGCCCGCCCGAACCAGGGCCGGGACCGCCGGACGATGGCCCGCGCAGGGCTGGATCCACCCGCCGGATGCGGCCGCCGCCGGCCGGCGCCCGCTGCGGCCGCCCGGACCGGACAGCGGCTAGGGGATCAGCGGTCCGAAATATCAACCGTCATGGCGAGGAGCGAAGCGACGTGGCCATCCAGGGGCCGGTTCGCACTGGCCCTGGATTGCTTCGCTACGCTCGCAATGACGGTGCTGAGTATTTCGAAGCCTCTCCCTTGCGCGCGTCCGCGCGATGGGCATGGCCCCCGGGCGGCCCATCATCACCCGGGCTTGACGGCGCCCGGGCCGATCCGCTTTGGTCCGGGCTCGCATTCGAGCGAAAGCCAGGCACCGAGCGGGTAGGAAGTCGCGGATGGGATGGGAGGCACTGCGGCAGTGGGGCGGCGACGTCGCCCGCATCGAACCGCTGTCCGGCGGCGTCGCCAACGACGTGTGGAGCTTGCGTGTCCATGGGCGCCTCGCGGTCGGCCGCCTCGGCAGCAGGAGCGACGCCGACCTCGCCTGGGAGACCGGGCTGCTCCAGCATCTCGACCGCGCGGGCCTGGCCGTGCCGGTGCCGATCCCGACGGCGGATGGCCGGCTGTTCGCGGACGGCCTGGTGGTGATGACCTATGTCGAGGGCAGGCCGCCGGAGACGGAGGCCGACTGGCGTCGCGTGGCCGGCACGCTCCGTCGGCTGCACCAGTTGACGCAGGGCTGGCCGCAGCGCCCCGGCTGGCGGTCGTCGACCGACCTGCTGCACGCCGAGACCGGGACGAGGATCGACCTCGCCGCGATGCCGCCCGAGGCCGTGGCCCGGTGCCGGGCGGCATGGGCGCGGCTCGCCGGCCGCCCGACCTGCGTCGTCCATGGCGACCCCAACCCCCGCAACATCCGCGTGACCGCGGACCGGGTCGCGCTGATCGACTGGGACGAGTCGCATGCCGACGTCCCCGACCTCGACCTGGCGCTGCCGCACAACGCCGCCGGCCTCGATGACGGCGCGCATGACATCGCCGCGCAGGCGTCGGCGGCATGGGAAGCCGCAATCTGCTGGGACGACGAATACTCGGTCAGGCGGCTCGCCGAGGTCCGGGCGGTCTGACCAGACCTTCGCCATGCGGCCACTCCATCCATCGGTCTGCAGCGACCATCGATCTTGCATAGGGAAGACCTGAGGATGATCAAGAAATATGGATCCGTGGTCGTTGCGGCCGGACTCCTCTCCCTGGCTGCCCCGACACACGCCGTTGCGACGCCGGATCAGATCACGGACGATCCGTCGCTGGCCGCCCGACTGAGCGACAGCACCATCGATCTCCGATATCAGTTTGGAATCTTGACCATCTACCTGCGGCCGGACGGGACGAGCCTCGTCGGCTTGCTCTGGGGCGGCAGGCCGCCCGAGGTCATGGGCCTCGACCGGTGGTTGCTCCAGAAGGGGGCGATCTGCTTTCCCGACATAGAGAAAGGGGTGCCGTCCAGCTGGGGATGCCCCAGGATCACCATTGAAGGCAAGGACTCCGTGACCCTCACCTTCGATGACGGTGATTCCGTTTCCGGGCAGATCCAGCCCGGGAATCCGCACGGTCTTAAGATGGGCCAGGATGCGATCGCCGGCCTGGCCGGCCAGACCATCGTCGTCGGCGAGAGAGATACGACCCGCTTCCTCAGGCTGTATCTCTCGCCGGACGGCGTTGCTCTCGCGAATGTCGCGGATTTCGCGGCGACCGAGCGGGATGTTCGATCCGGCACATGGTCCGTTCGAGACGATCAGCTGTGTCTGGACGGTTTCGGCGAGGCCCGGTCAATGAGCGACGGCTGCTTCCCCGTGGTGACAATGCAGGATGGCGCGGTGTTCCTCGGCGGTACGATCGGGATGACCGGCTTGGTTTGGCCGGGCAACTCCGAAGGACTCTAGCGCCGCCCTACTCCACCGTCACGCTCTTGGCCAGGTTGCGGGGCTGGTCGACATCGGTGTCGGAGAAGAAGATCACCTTGCCGCCGCGGGCCATGACCTCCTGGACGTTCGACACGGTCTTGTCGAACACCGCGTCGCGCGGCGCCAGCACGATCACCGGCACCTTGTCGTCGATCAGCGCGATCGGCCCGTGCTTCATCTCGCCGGCGGCGTARCCTTCCGCGTGGATGTAGCTGATCTCCTTCAGCTTCAGGGCGCCTTCCAGCGCCAGCGGATAGGACAGGCCGCGGCCGAGGTAGAGCACGTCGCGCGCCAGCGCCACCTGGTGAGAGAGGTCGCGGATCGTGGCGTCGTGGTTCAGCACGTCGGCCAGCCGGCCCGGCACCTCGGTCAGCGCCGTCGAYAGCTCGGCCTCCCGCTTCGCRTCGATGGCGCCGCGYGCCCGGGCCGCCGCCACSGCCAGGCAGGCCAGCACGGTCAGCTGGGTGGTGAAGGCCTTGGTCGAGGCGACGCCGATCTCCGGCCCCGCCAGGGTCTGGATCACCGCGTCGCTCTCGCGCGCGATCGAGCTGTCSGGCACGTTGACGATCGACAGGATGCGCTGGCCCTGCGACCGGGCATAGCGCAGCGCCGCCAGCGTGTCCGCSGTCTCGCCSGACTGCGACACGAAGATCGCCAGSCCGCCCTTCGGCAGCGGCGCCTCGCGGTAGCGGAACTCCGASGCGATGTCGATCTCGACCGGCAGCCGCGCCACGGTCTCGAACCAGTATTTCGCCACCATGCCGGAATAGAAGGCGGTGCCGCAGGCGACGATGGTGGCGCGCGGCACATCGGCGAAGTCGAAGGGCAACGGCGGCGGCACGATCGCCCGGGTGGCCGGGTCCAGCATGGTGCGCAGCGTGTCGCCCACCACCGCCGGCTGCTCGTAGATCTCCTTCAGCATGTAGTGGCGGAAATCGCCCTTGCCGATCAGCGCACCGGTCTGGGCGATCGGCTTCACCGGCCGCTCCACCGACCGGTCCTCGGCGTCGTAGATCTCGACGCCCGAGCGGGCGATCACCGCCCAATCGCCCTCGTCGAGATAGCAGATCCGGTCAGTCCAGGACCCGATCGCCAGGGCATCGGAGCCGACATACATCTCGCCGTCGCCGAAGCCGATGGCCAGCGGCGAGCCGCGGCGGGCGACGACCAGCAGGTCCTCCTCACCGGTGAACAGGAAGGCCAGGGCGAAGGCGCCCTCCAGCCGCTTCAGCGCCGCGGCGCTGGCCTCACGCGGCGACAGCTGCTGGTCGAGATAGTGGCTGACCAGATGGGCGACGATCTCGGAATCGGTCTCGGTGGCGAAGACGTGGCCCAGGCCCTCGAGCTCGCGGCGCAGCTCGCGGAAATTCTCGATGATGCCGTTGTGGACGATGGCGACCCGGTCGGTCGCGTGCGGATGGGCGTTGGTCTCGCTCGGCCGGCCATGCGTCGCCCAGCGGGTGTGGCCGATGCCGAGCTCGCGGCGCAGCTCGCGGAAATTCTCGATGATGCCGTTGTGGACGATGGCGACCCGGTCGGTCGCGTGCGGATGGGCGTTGGTCTCGCTCGGCCGGCCATGCGTCGCCCAGCGGGTGTGGCCGATGCCGATGGTGCCGTCGACCGGGCTCTCGCCCAGACGGCGCTCCAGATTGACCAGCTTGCCCTCGGCCCGGCGGCGCTCGATCCGGCCGCCGACCAGGGTGGCGATGCCGGCGGAATCATAGCCGCGATATTCCAGGCGTTTCAGCGCCTCGACCAGGCGGGACGCGACCGGCCGGGTCCCGACGATGCCGACGATGCCGCACATCAGCCCTTCTCCCGCTTCCGCTTCGTTGTTCCGCCTTTCGTCCCATCACAGCGTCCCGACAGGTCTTGGCCGAGCAGGATCGGTGCACGACAGAGATCCAGGCTTGATCAGTCAGCCGTGGCGATATCCTTTCCGCCCCACCCCGGGGCTCATGGTCGGGGATTCCCTCGGGGGGCGGCTGCCACGCAGCACTCCAGCGGTGAGAAGGCTGCCCGCCAGAAGACCGATGGAGGGGCCGAGGACGGCCCAAATAAATAAAAAGATCCTCATTGCGAAGGTTCCTGGAGATTTTTCGGCATCAGTCAATAAAATTTCCCTTTATAGTTGACAATTTGATTGTGGATCTCAGGAAATTCAAAGTTCATAATCAATCGTATGGCATTATCTTTGGTCTTCTAAAGATGACCTTTTGCGGTAAGTGGGTGGATGGGATCGATCCTGCGGATGAAGCCGCTCGATCTCCGTCTCGTATCGGTACGGTGCCGCCGGGTGAGAGTGAGATGGTGCGATTAGCCCCTCGGCTACCTCTTTTGGATGAGCCGGGCTCGAAAGGCTTAGCCTATCTTTGGTTGATTTTGCATAAAATATGATACAAATATTCAAGCTTCGCGATGCTGGGCTGACAGTCCTGTCAGCATCAACCGGATCTGCGAACGAACGTGAGAAGCAACCAAAAACGCACCTTCGATCTCTGGTGAATAAAGCGGAAGGGAAATACTACCAAAATAGGACAATAGGCGGAAATTATGCTTTTCAATGGAAACAGAGCGGATGCGCTTCCCAGCGCCGCCGGGACGGCAGAACCGGAAACCGACGTTATTGCCAAGGCCCGGGCCGCGGAGCGTCCTGATCCGGACCTCATTGTGGTCGCGATCATCGACAGACGGGCCCTTGGCCGAGAGATCCTGACGCGAGCGCTGGCATCGACCGACGGCCGGTTCCAGGGCCGCGCGTTCGCCGACATCCACGAGTGGGAGCAGAGTCCGGATCGGAGCGACACGTCGCTCATCCTTCTGGAAGACGGTGCGGTCGGTGATGGCGACCCGTCGTTCAAAGAGGGGCTCCATGGCTTGGTCGGCACCCATCCTGACATCCTCGTGATCGTGATCGGTGAGAACGAGGATCCCCACCATGTCGCCGAGATCCTCGAGCAGGGGGCCCGTGGCTACATCCCGACCAGCGTTAGCCTCAGCGTTGCCATCGGGGCGCTGTGCCTGGCGCTGGTCGGGGGCGTCTTCGTCCCGGCCAGTGCTTTCCAGAAACCCAGCCCCACGCCGCCCGAACGCCGGCAGCCGGCATACAGCATGTTCGGCCTTTCGGAGCGGCAGGCCGCCGTGGCCGACGCCGTCGCTCTCGGGAAGCCGAACAAGATCATCGCCTATGAACTGGACCTGTGCGAGAGCACCGTGAAGGTGCATATTCGGTCGATCATGAAGAAGCTGCAGGCCCGGAACCGAACCGAGATCGCCTTTAAGCTGCATGCGGCCAGAAGCGGCCACGTGCCATCCCGTAGGGTGCGACCGATCGGTGCTTGCGCGGCCTGAGATGGAAAAGGCCGCCACGCTGCGGCGGCCTTTCCAGCTTCAAGCGTTCCTTCCCGATCCGTCAGCACGGGCAAGAATACTTTAGTCGCGATACCGTGTGTCGGGTGACGGCCCGAACACATTCATTTCCTCGGTCGAAGCGCCCAAAGCATAGCATCTTATGATTCGTATCCAAGTACGCCTTTAGATGTATGCCTTGCTCCCGACGCTAGAGATCGGATCTCGGCGCGGCCAGCCGTTCTG
Source organism: Inquilinus limosus (assembly GCF_002195995.1). Lineage (GTDB taxonomy): Bacteria > Pseudomonadota > Alphaproteobacteria > DSM-16000 > Inquilinaceae > Inquilinus > Inquilinus limosus_C. The sequence goes on along the minus strand of NZ_NHON01000004.1, from coordinate 87,922 downwards.
TCCGCGGGGTCCGTCCTGTCAGGGAAGGGGGCCAGGACGAGAATGTTCTACACGGACTGTTGCCTCCTGCCGCCATTGCGCCGGCGGCTCAACCGGCGATTGCATCTGGACCCGAACGGTTCACCCTCGATCCGATCGATCAAATGCCGGGACTAAACATCTGGCCAAACCAGCAGTCCAGAGCAAATGGCAATATTCCACACAAATTCTCAGGCGACTGCGCTGAACAAAAATTGTGCAGTCGCGTCAATTTCCATAAAATAATATGCGCGCCGCGCTGCTTCGGCCGGCTTAAGCCACCATGCTGAGCGCCACCCATTGATGTCGGCTCGATACGCCATGCCTGATGTAAGATTGGCTGCAGCGTGATATTATTCCTTGACGGTGGAATTCGCAGTTGGCGCACGCATCGGCGTCGCCCATAAATTGACTGCCATTTTTTCGGCTTTCTGCTGACGATTTCGGCTTGAGACAAAGAAGATGACAGCCCGCGTGCTAATCGTCGACGATATCGAGGCCAACGCTCACATCTTGAGTGTGATCGCAGAGGATCAATATTACGAGACGCTAACAGTGTCGAGTGGGAGTGCGGCGCTAAACGCGGCGCGTGGTTGGCAGCCGGACGTGATCATACTTGATGTGATGATGCCGGAACTGGACGGCTATGAGACTTGCCGACGACTGAAGTCGGACGAAAACACCATGCATATCCCGGTTGTCATGGTCACTGCCCTGAACGGTTCGGCCGAGAAGCTGCGCGGGCTTGAGTGCGGAGCCGACGATTTCCTGACTCGGCCGATCGACACCGAAGCCTTTCTCGCGAGAACCAAGGGCCTTGTTCGTCTCAAGCAGCTCTTCGATCAGTGGAGGGCCCGCCACGAAACCACCCGGACGCTCGGACTGGCTCCCGAGCCGCCTGGCAAGGTCGATATCAAAGGGACCTATGCTCTGGTCGTTGATGACTGGGACCTCAGCGCGGCTAGCGTCGAGAATGCGCTAGCGGTAGACGACGTCCACACGATTCGGGCTTCCAATGAGGAAGATGCAGTCTCCGTTGCCGCGAACGGGCAGGTCGATCTCATCATACTCAATCTCTCGATGAGGGGGTTCGAGCCGCTGCGCCTAGCCTCGAGACTCAGGGCCAATGTCCTCAGCCGGGATATACCACTTCTTCTCATTGCCGAGCCGGATCATCGGGATCTCGTCCTGCGCGGTTTTGATCTGGGCGTGAACGACTGGGTCTCCAGGCCATTCAACCCGAACGAGTTCAGGGTCCGAGCCCGCAATCAGCTTCGGCGGAAACTATACCAGGATCGGTTGCGAAGTGCGCTCGATGGGGCCCTAAAGATGGCGTTGATCGACCCGCTGACCGGCCTCTACAATCGCCGCCACTTCATGCTGCATCTGGAGAGCGTGCTGGCCGAAAAGCAGGAGACCGACATCGCCCTGCTGATGATTGACGTCGACAGCTTCAAGATCGTCAACGACCGGTTCGGTCATCAGGCCGGTGATGCGGCACTCAGATTTTTGGGGGAGAGGCTTCGCCAAGAGGTTCGAGCCGTCGACCTCGTGGCCCGCTTGGGTGGCGAGGAGTTTGCCGTCGTGATGATTGGCGTCGACGTTGACGACGTTGCAGCCACGGCGGAGCGGGTTCGGGCCAAGCTGGCAGAACATCAATTCAACCCTACCGTTGACATTACCTTTCCGCTGACCGTCAGCATTGGCGTGGCCGTGGCCCGAGCCTCCGACATCGGCACCGACGAGTTGATGCGGTCTGCCGACCGGGCGCTGTACGCCGCCAAAGCCTTGGGCCGCAACAGGGTTGAGCTCGCGCTTTCCGAAGGGGGGGAACCGGGCCGCCCCAGCGCCATCGATCATCAGGCCCGCCTGCGCCATTGAGATCGGCAGCACAGCCGGACTCGACATTGCCTCCGCACGACCGAGCGATCATCGCGCGCTTTCACGGCTGAAGGCCGAGCTGCTGAAAGAAGTCGCTGCGAGCCGCGCGTCGCATACCCATTTTACTGGCAAGCGACAGCCCTGCTTTCGCGTCTTACGCGTGTAAGGCACTCTTTTTAGGTAATTCCTGTCCTTTGAGACGGCTGCCCGCCGTTTCGGATTTGTGTCGAATTGCCGCCGCGCCGGTGCGGAAGGAGAAATTCATGTCCACCTTGATCGCCCAAATTGGAGAAACTGATGCGCACCAATCTGAGCTCACGACCCGTCGCGATCCGCGGGCGGAAATGGCTGTGCGGCTGCCTGCCATCATCCAGCCGTTTCTCTCCTGGCTGACCGCGAAGCCGGCCCCGGCGGAGGCTGCAGTCGACCGCTCTCCAATCCATTTCGTCCGCCAAGCCTGTCTTCTGGTCGCGTCTGGCCTGCTGGTCGGCGTGATGTCGATCTGGGTCCCGGTGGTTGCGGGCGCCGTCATGCTCTTCCTGTCGGTGACGCTGACGACCTCCGGTCTCAGTGTATTCCAGGTCGTGGTGTTCCATCACTGCGCCCACGGCACGGTGTTCCGCAGTTGGGGGCACAACCGGGCGGTCGGCCGGCTGATCTCCGCCATCTTCCTGTTCAAACATTTCGATCATTATCGCAGCGAGCATATGCGGCATCACAGCGCCCGCAAGCTCCTTACCGAGGAGGACGAGTATGCCGACTTCGTGCTCGGCATGTGCCGTCTCGAGCCGGAATTGCCAAAGCGCGAACTCTGGCGGCGGGTGTTGGCCAATGTCGTCTTCTCTCCCGGTTTCCACGTCCGGTTTCTGCTTCGCCGCATCCGCGCCGCCACGCGCTCGCACGATCGGGTGCACAATGCAGTAGCGGCCGCTGGGCTCGCAGTCCCGCTGGTGGCGTCGGCGGTGACCGGTCATGCCCTCGTCGTTCTGATAGTCTGGTTCCTGCCCCTGACCCTTCTGCTGCAATGGGCGACGATCGGCCGGATCCTCTGTGAACACCGTTTTCCCGAGCCGGCGCTCATTGCTGCGCGGAACAAGGAATTCGTCTGCATGGCGACGGCCGGCGTCTTTCCGGGCGCAGCCCCTCCTCCGGTGGCGGCCTGGTCTCCGTCGGGCTTCTGCGCCTGGGTCAGCTGGTGGCTCAACATGCTGACCATCCAATTGATGGTTCGCGTCATCGTGCTGGTGGGGGACGCGCCGTGTCACGATTTCCACCATCGTCGTCCGGCCACCAAGCTATGGACCGACTACATCCATGAGCGTCAGAAGGACGTCGATGCCGGATGCCCGGGCTTCCCCATGAACTACGGCGAGACGTGGGGGCTATTCCGCGCGATCGACGAGAATCTCGCGACCTTGTCGGCAACGCCGAAGCACGCCGTCCCGGCGTGGCCGCACTAGGATGTAGTGGTCTCCGCCTCGACGAATGGAGGGCGACCTGGCAGCCGGTCACGGTGCCAGCTCAGCGCCCTGCCTTCGGTGTGTCCATCCAGCCGGAGCTCCCGCGGTCGCCGGGGAAGATGATCCGAACGACCGTCCCGCGGCCCGGCTCGCTCGTGATCGTGAGCGAGCCGCCATGAGCCTCGACGAGGCCCCTGGTGATGGGCAGGCCCAATCCGGTGCCGGCCGACGTTCTCGTGAGCGGATTCTCCAGCTGCCGGAACGGCGCCATCGCGATCGCGACGTCCTCGGGCCGCATTCCGATCCCCGTATCGCTCACCACGATATGGATCGAGGTGTCTGCCGCGATCTCGACATGGATTGTCACTCGCCCTTCGCGAGGCGTGAACTTGATCGCATTGCTGATCAGGTTGTCGAGGATCTGGCGCAGCCTGATCGAGTCGACGAGAAGTCCGAAGGCGGGATCAATTGGCGATGCCGACAGGGTAACGCCGCGCTCCTCCGCCATCCCCTGTGCCGCGCGGACGGCGACGCCCACCGCATGCTCCAGGCGGACCCATTCAGGCTGGACGGCGAGATGTCCGCGGCCGATGGCCGAGTAGTCCAGGATGTCGTTGATCAAACGCAGAAGGTGCCGGCCCGAGCCGGCAATCTCGGCACCGTAGGCATGAAATCGTTCCGCGGTCATGGTTGACGACCGCTTCGACGACAGGATGTCGGCGAGGCCGATGATGGCATTCAGCGGCGTCCGAAGCTCGTGGCTGAGGGTGGCGAGAAATGCCGCCTTCGCCTCGTCAGCTTGCTCCGCCGCATGCATCGCACGCCGCAGTTCCTGCTCCGCCTGCTTGCGGGCCAGCACGTCGATATAGACCGAGAGCCCCCCTTCGATGAGCTCCTGGTCGCCGGGTTCGAAGGCCCGGTTCACATTCGCCTCGGAGCGGTTGCCGATCATCAGCGCGTGGCCCGTCGCACGGTCATAGGCCCATAGCACATAGGGCAGCTGCAAAATGCCCGTAAGCTCGTAGGCCGGAGGCTCTATCCGGGATTGCGCCGTGGTGAAGAAGAAATCGGGAACGCTCGGCAGGGTGATCGGCGATACTGCGGCCTCGCGCAGTCCGATCGCATGAGTGACTCGGAAATTGCGGGTCCCCAGGGTCTCCTCGACCAGGAGCGCTGCCCGATCGCACATGGCGTTGTCGACGACCACTTCCAGGATGCGGTCGCCAAGGTCCTCCGGACCGATCAAGGTGTCTGCGAGGCGGTGCGCCTCGCGGATGAGCTTGGCCAAAGTTCGGCTGCGCCGTGCCTCTCGAAAGGCTTGGCTCTGCTCCTCCTGCAGTCGCAGCAGACGCGCCCCGAGGTCGTTGCACTCGCGCTGATAATAAGCGAGCTCCCGCTCGAGCTGGCCGGGCGATGTGACGGAGAGCCGTCTTGAGCCACCGTTCATTGGGTCGAGAGTACGGTCAGAAGGCCGGTCCAATCCAGCGGGCGGCTGTAGCCGTCGAAAGGCGCGATCTCGACGCCGGAATAGAAGCCGAGGAACGGGATCGCGTGATCCAGGCCGTCGGCGACCAGGTGAGCCTCCTCGATCGAGGCTCCGCTGCGGACGCTGGCGCGACCCGCGCAGTCGATGTAGACCGCAAGAAGCGATCGCCGCCCCCGCTGCGCCTGGTTAATGGCACGGATCCCGTTTCGGACACTGTCCAGCATCAGCGCATTGTCGCGGGACATGATCTGGACGCGCGTGCCCTCGCGAAAATCCTTCTCGAACAAGGTGATCGAGCCGGTGGCCCGGTTCGCGCGCAGGATCAAACGATTGACGTAGCTGTTCTCGTCATATGCGGCGTAGGGATCCCCCTGCTTCTCTCCGAGCGTGGCAATCAGCGACAAGTCATGCGACGAGGTGCTTCCCAGAGTGACTCCCAGCATCCGTTCGATCACGTCGAGCGCGGGGCGCCCGTCGAGTTCAAACACTTCGGCGCCTTCGATGCGCGTGATTTCCATGAACGTGCTGACCGGCCGGCAACCGTGCAGAATGACCGTCTCATCCTCGAGCTCGGGAGGAAAGACAAGAGCCACGGCTGCATGCTTGACGACCGACGCTCCGTCGAGGATCCAGGCATCCGACAGATTCATGTCGGTCAGCATCCCGCCGCCGATCAACCGGATCCTGTGATCGGCGAGCCCAAGTTGAAGCCCGTCCACGAGATCGCTGGCCGGATGCAGCCGAAGCGGTGATTGGTTGGCGACGCTGTCATAGAACATCAGCACCACGGACTCCGGTGCCGCGATTTCTGCTAGTTTCTGCCCGAGCGCCCGACCGGCGGCGCGCTCACCTTCCAGCAGATCGCGGTTGACCACGACTTCCGGCAGGATATCGTCCGGCCCGAAGGCAACCAGCCCCACCTCCAATCCGCTATAGCCGAGGCCGTCACGCCAGATGACGCCGGCTGCTGATCCACCAACAATGGGGACCGTAGGGCCGAAGGCGGCACGAAGAGCCGTGACTATCTCGGAGCCGCTGTGCTTTCCGCCGCAGAACGCCAGGAGGAGGCGAGGCTGAGTGCCGGCCAACGCTACACAGCATTGCTCAATCGCAGCTGAGGCCGAAGCACTTCTTCCATGGCCAATGGCGACCATACGACCTCCTGTTGCGGGCGTTCAAACCAGAGCGCTGCTCGGCGATCCGGCCTCTCACATCTACCGCTTGCTAAGCCGGGATGAGCCAGAGATGCCGGCTCGGCACCACCGCCCTCGGCTCGGGCTTGCCAACCAGAAATCCCTGCAGTCGTTCGCATCCCAAATCCCGAAGAATCTGAAGTTGGGTAACATCTTCTACCCCTTCCGCAGTGACACAGATATCCAGCTCGCTAGCGAGCCGTATGATGGCGCGGATGATCGCGACCGCGCGCGGATTGGTTGGCAGGTCCGATACGAGGCACCGATCGATCTTCAGGCCGTCAAACCGGAAGCGCCGGAGCATGTCGAGGGACGACCAGCCGGCTCCGAAATCGTCTAGAACCACCCGGATCCCGAAGCTTCTCAACTCGTTGAGTACTCCAACAATCTCGTCCGACGCGTCGAGCCGCACCGACTCTGTAATCTCAAGTTCCAAGCACGTCGGGGCCAGCCCGCTGGTTGAGAGCGCCGCCAGGACATTCGAGGCAAAGGCGGGAGACCGGACATGTGCCGCCGATATGTTCACCGAGACCCGCGCAGCCCAAGGCCAAGATATCGCCTGTTGGCAGGCATTGCGAAGCGCCCATTCGCCAAGGAGGGCGATGAGCCCCGATGATTCAGCGACCGGAATGAAGATGCTCGGGGATATAAGGCCTCGGATCGGATGGTGCCAGCGCATCAGAGCCTCGAATGCACACAAATTTCCGTTGAGGGCTTCGACAATGGGTTGAAACGCAAGAGAAAATTGGCCGTCCCGACGCGCGGCCAGGAGGTCAAGTTTTCCTGGCAGTCCTTGCCTCCATCCACGCCGAAAACGAATAATAATCTATCTCCTGTGCGAGGCAATTTCAGACGATCCTCTGGTGCCATTGGCTCGGATCCGTCTTTCGGTATGCGGGTTCAAAGCATCCACTATGATTGCGGAATATTAAATAAAATGCCCTGGGCTGAGAAGGATCATTTTGACCATTCCCGGCTCGGTGTGTCCGACGCGAATGCGCTGATATGTACTCAATGTGACCATAGGGGCTCTCCGGCCTGGCCAGCCGCGAATCGGGTCACGGTCGTTGACATGGGGCGTCTCAGGTGGGCCGAGATCGCCACATTTATGGCATAGCTCGTACCCGACGGAGTTGCGAAATTTGTCTGACCGCGTAGAGGCGGTAACTGCTGCCGATTTTTCAGAACAGGGCCGCTTGGACGACAGATCTCGGCATATGGACACGTACATGCAGCTGCTGATTGAGGGTGCAATGAAGACATTGCAAGAGTGAGTGAACAAATATTTCTTGCGGGCGAAGAGATCGTCTCGGCATCGTGTTGAGCAGGATGGCAGCGTATAAGTTATGCTCGGTCGGCTACGATCTCTATCGCCTCATCGTCGGCTTCAATGCGCGAGCAGAGCCGTGATCGCGCATTGGTCGGGACGATTGGTCCGATGACGTGCGCCAGGGGACATGAGCGTAGAGGTTGCGTGCCCCCGATTTGAAGCTGAGTCGGTGGATAGTCCGGTGGATTCAGAGCGTGATCCCGCAGCTGTAGTACTCATTTCATCCAACATGCGACGCCATCGCGGGATCAGGTCGCGAATGGCCATGGCCGTCGCGGCTGCGACACTCCATGGGAACCCGCTTTCGCAGCCAGGATGCGTCCTCGCCATGGGTCGGCGTCGACCGCCGGCCTTTCGATGGCCGGTCGAAGGCAGTCCCCGCCCCTCGGCACACGGATGGTCTAGGGGACGCTGACCCGCGCCCGCAGCCAGGCGGACAGGGCCTCAAGCTCCCGCGCCGCGGAGGGATCCCGGCCCGCGCCCTTGAGGAAGCCGTGGTCCTGGCCGGCCGCGACGACGAACCGGCTGTCCGGCGCGGCGGGGCGGAGGCCTTCGGACAGACGGGTCGAATCGTCGAACACCGCGTCCAGCTCCGCCGCCAGGACATAGGCCGGTTCGGCGATCTCGCCCGCGAAGGCCGTGGGCCAGATTGCATCGTCCGCCGCCGGTCCGAGACGCTGGTACATGGCGGACAGGGTCCCGGCATCGAGCCCGTTCTCCGGCGTGCCGTAGCGGGCGACGCTCTCGCCCGTCCTGCCGCCATATCCGCCGTACAGCAGGGCCAGCCCGGCGACACGTGCGCGCAGATCCGGGGCGAGGGCGTGCAGGCCCCAGAGCGCGACGCAGGCCCCGGCGCTGTCGCCGGCGAGGATCAGCCTCGCCCCTGTCCCGGACATCGCCGCAGCGGCAGCGCAGGCCGCGGCCGCGTCGTCGCGCTGGGCCGGGAAGGGGTGCTCCGGCGCCAGGCGGTAGCGCCCCGACAGCACCCGCATCCCGGTCAGCTTCGCCAGCCAGGCGGTGACGCAGCGATGGGTGGCCGGGCTGCCGGCCACGAAGCCGCCGCCGTGGAAATAGACGATGGCGGCGTCCGGCACGGGATCCGGCGGCGTGAACAGCAGGCCGCCGCGGAAGGCGCCGGCCTCGGCGAGCGCGGCCTCGTCCACATCTTCAGGCAGCGGGCCGGCCCGCTGCCCGGCATCCCGGGCGTGATGCGCCCGCAGCTCCGCGGGACTCGATGTGGCCCATGACACGCTCATGCGACGCCATCCGGACTGGGGGACGTTGACCGCGGCACCGCCGGGCGGAACACTATCCGACAGGGATGCAACGACCGGCACCAGGGACGCAACGTGATTCACGCTCCGGCGCCGCGCGGGCGCGCACAGCCAGGGATGCCGGTCACCTTCGCGGTCCTGGTCTTTCCCGGCTTCCCGACCATGGCGTTCAGCTCGGTGATCGAGCCGCTGCGGGCCGCCAACATCCTGGCCCGGCGGGAATGCTACCGCTGGATCGCCGTCGGCCTGTCCGGCGGCAAGGTCCAGGCGTCGAACGGCTTCGCGATCGAGCCGGTCCTGGGGCCGCGCGAAGCCCCCCTGGTCGACCGCATCGTGGTGTGCTCGGGCGGCGACGCCGACCATGTCGTGGCCGAGCAGGCCGTCGCCTGGATCCGCCGCAGCCTGCGGGCCGGGGCATGGATCGGCGCGGTCGCCGACGCCGCCTTCTTCCTGGCCCGGGCCGGCCTCCTGGACGGGCATGCCTGCACCCTGCACTGGACCAGCCAGCCGGCCTTCGCCGAGGCCTTCCCCGAGATCGAGCTGCGCCGCGACCTCTACGTCATCGACCGCAGGCGCTTCACCTCGGCCGGCGGGGTCGGCAGCCTCGACATGATGCTGGACATCATCGGCGCCGATTGCGGGGCCGAGCTGGCGGCCGGCGTCGCCGAATGGTTTGTGCACAGCCCGCTGCGCTCCAGCGTCGACCGCACGCTGATGCCGCTGCGGCTGCGCACCGGCATCCGGGACGAGCTGGTGCTGTCGGCGATCGCGATCATGGAGGAGGCGGTGGAGGACCGGCTGCGCATGACCGATCTGGCCGGCCGCCTCGGCGTCTCCGCCGACCGGCTGGAGCGCGCCTTCCGCGCCGCCGCCGGCACCTCCCCGGGCGCCTATTACCGCCGGCTGCGGCTGCGGCGGGCGGCGGACCTGCTGGCCCATTCCACCCTGCCGGTGCGCGACGTCGCCCTGGCCTGCGGCTTCTCCGACATGTCGAGCTTCGCCCGGGCGTTCCGGGAGCAGGAGGGCATGTCGCCCCGCGACGCGCGCCGGCCTTAGGCATTCCCAATACCGTCATGGCGAGCCCCGCAGGGGCGTGGCCATCCAGGGCCGCTCGCACCGGCCCCTGGATGGCCACGTCGCTTCGCTCCTCGCCATGACGATTCTTTGGGCGGAAATCCGCATGGTTTTCGCGGATTTCTGCACGAACCGCGCCTGCCGGGCGTCGCATCCTGGGCCGAACAGGGAGACGCGCATGAGCATCGTGGTGTTCAACCCCGACAGCGTCGAGGATGTCGATTTCGCCGAGCGGATGCGCCACCCGGCGACCGCGGACGCCGCCGTCGGCATGTGGCTGTCGGACACCGAGCCGTCCTATGTCGACGTCCACGCGCTGCGCCGGGGGCGCCTCGCCCGGCTGCGCCGCTGGATGGCCGATTCCGGCTATGGCGCGGTGGTGCTGTTCGACCCGTACAACCAGCGCTACGCCACCGGGTCGCGCAACATGTTCGGCTATTTCCTGCGCAACTCGACCCGCTACTTCTTCGTGCCCGCCGCAGGACCGGTCGTGCTGTTCGAATATCCGCAGAGCTACCACGTCTCGACCGTGCTCGACACGGTGGACGAGGCGCGGCCGTCCAAGCTGGTCTGGTCGTCGGTGTCGAACCGCGACGGCGAGAGCGCCGGCGCCTTCGCCGACGAGATCGCCGAGCTGCTGCGGGCCCATGGCGGCGGGTCGATGAAGATCGGGCTGGACCGCTGCAACCACCTGCATGCCCTGGCGCTGGAGAAGCGCGGCTGCACCGTCACCGACTGCCAGGGCGAGATCCTGGCCGTGCGCGCGGTGAAGACGCCGGAGGAGATCAAGTGCCTGCAGGCGTCGATGGCCGGGGCCGAGGCCGCGGTGGCGGCGGTGCGCGAGGCGATCCGGCCCGGCATCTCGGAGAACGAGCTGTTCGCCATCATGTATCACGAGGTGATCCGCCAGGGCGGCGAGTTCATCGAGACCCGGCTCCTGACCTCCGGCCAGCGCACCAACCCGTGGTTCAGCGAGGCCGGCGGCCGCAAGGTCCGGCCGGGCGAGCTGGTGGCGCTCGATACCGACACGATCGGCTGCTACGGCTACTATTCCGACTTCTCGCGCACCTTCCGCTGCGGGCCGGGCAAGCCCAGCGACTACCAGAAGATGCTGTACCGGATGGCGCACGACCAGATCCGGCACAACATCGGCATCGTCAAGCCGGGCATGGCCTTCCGCGAGGTGGCGGAGAAGGCCTGGAAGATTCCCGACCGCTTCGTCGAGCAACGCTACACCTCGGTCATGCACGGCGTCGGCATGCATGGCGAGACGCCGTTCATCGCCCATGCCATGGACTATGCGACCTATGGCCGGGAGGGCCATCTGCTGCCCGGCATGGTGGTCAGCGTCGAGAGCTATATCGGCGAGAAGGGCGGGCGCGAGGGCGTCAAGCTGGAGGACGAGATCCTGATCACCGAGACCGGCACCGAGGTGCTGTCGCGCTTCCCCTATGAGGACGAGCTGCTGGGCGGAGAGGTGTGATGAGGACGCATCTTGCCATCGATCCGCACCGGGCGGCGGCGCTGTTCGTCGACCTGCAGGAGGAGCATCGCCGCGACCGCCGCTACCTGGTCGAAGGCTTCGACGCGGTGATCGGCAATGTCCAGCGGCTGCAGCGGGCGGCGCGGGCGGCCCGCATCCCGGTGCTGCACTCCGCCTATGTCGTCGACCTGGCGGCGCAGCGGGCGAGACCGTTCCACCCGGTGATGGCGGACGGCACCTCGGCCTTCAGCGATGCCAACGACCCGATGTCGGAGATCTGCGCCGAGGTCGGCCCGGCCGCCGGCGAGCCCGTGCTGGTGAAGTCGGACGCCAGCGCCTTCGCCGGAGGCAGCCTGGCCGGCCGGCTGGCGGCGCTGGGGGCCGAATGGCTGTTCGTCGCCGGGGTGTGGACCGAGGCCTGCATCGCCCAGACGGTGAAGGACGCGGTCGACCTCGGCATCCGCGTCGCGCTGGTGAAGGATGCCTGCGGCAGCGGCAGCGCGGCAATGCACCAGACCGCCATCCTCAACCTCGCCAACCGCCTCTATGGCGGCGCCGTGATCGACACCGAGGGCGCCTGCCGGCTGATGGAGGGCGAGGCGGTCGAGGCCTGGCGGGTGCAGGGATCGGTGCCGCTGCGCTTCACCTACGACAACGCGGCGGGGTTCTATCTCGACCTCTGACGGCGGGGCAATCACGGGAACGCGGCCTGATGGAGACGCTCACCTTTGCCTACGACAACCTGGACGTGATCGCGGCGCGGACGCTGGAGCACCTGCTGATCGTCGCGGTCGCGGTCTCGATCGCGATCGTCACCGCGGTCCCGGTCGGCATCGCCATCACCCAGTCGAAGCGGGCCGCGGATGTGGTCCTCTACCTCGCCTCGATGATGATCACCGTGCCGTCGGTGGCGCTGTTCGGGCTGATGATCCCGCTGCTGTCGCCGCTGGGCCACGGCATCGGCACGGTCCCGGCGGTGATCGCGATCATCCTCTATTCGCAGCTGCCGATCATCCGCAACACCTACACCGCCATCGTCGATGTCGACCCGGCGCTGCGCGAGGCCGGCATCGGCATGGGCATGAGCGCGGCGCAGCGGCTGCGCCAGGTCGAGATCCCGCTGGCGATCCCGGTGATCATGGCCGGCATCCGCACCGCCGCGGTGATGAATATCGGGGTGACGGCGATCGCCGCCTACATCGGCGCCGGCGGCCTGGGCACCTTCATCGCCCGCGGCATCAGCCAGTCGGACCCGCGGCAGCTGATCACCGGCGCGGTCGCGGTGTCGCTGCTGGCGATCGCGGTCGACCTGCTGCTGGCGCTGGCGCAGCGGCGCCTGACCTCGAAGGGGCTGGCCCGGGGAGCCGTCGCATGATCCGGCTGGACCGCCTGACCAAGGTGTTCGACACCCCCGCCGGCCCGGTGGTCGCGGTCGACGAGGTCAGCTTCGACCTGCCGGCCGGCGAGATCTGCGTCCTGCTCGGCCCGTCGGGCTGCGGCAAGACCACGACCATGCGGATGATCAACCGCCTGATCGAGCCGACCGGCGGCACCGTGTTCGTCGACGGCCGCGACACAAGGGCGGTCGACCCGATCCAACTGCGCCGGTCGATCGGCTACGTCATCCAGCAGATCGGGCTGTTCCCGAACAAGACGGTGGCCGAGAACATCTGCGTCGTGCCCGACCTTCTGGGCTGGGACCGCAAGAAATCCCGCGCCCGCGCCGCCGAGCTCCTTGAGCTGGTGGCGATGGAGCCGGCAGTGTTCATGGACCGCTATCCGAAGGAGCTGTCGGGCGGGCAGCAGCAGCGCGTCGGCGTGATCCGCGCCTTGGCCGCGGACCCGCCGGTGCTGCTGATGGACGAGCCCTTCGGCGCCATCGACCCGATCAACCGCGAGGCGATCCAGGACGAGTTCCTGCGCATGCAGGCGACGCTGCGGAAGACGGTGATCTTCGTCTCGCACGACCTGGACGAGGCGGTGAAGATGGCCGACCGGGTCGCCATCTTCCGCGCCGGACGGCTGGAGCAGTTCGCAACGCCCGACCAGCTGCTGGCCAGCCCGGCCACCCCGTTCATCGAGGCCTTCCTGGGCACCGATCGCACCCTGAAGCGGCTGCGGCTGGTGCGCATCGCCGATGTGCCGCTGGGCCGGCCCGGCACGGTCCGGCCCGACGACCCGGTCGGCCGGGCGCGCGAGCTGATGCAGGCCAGCGGCTGCCCGGCCGTGCTGGTGCTGGACGCGGACGGCCGGCCCGGCGCCATGGTCTCGGGCAGCCGGGCCGGGGCGGTCCGCGGCGGCACCTGCGGCGACTGCGCCGAGCCGATCCGCGCCACGGTCCCCTTGACCGCCGACCTGCGCAGCGCCGTGGCGCTGATGTTCGCGCATGACATGCCGCTCTTGCCCTGCGTCGACGCCGAGGGCCGGATCCAGGGCGCGCTGACCTATGCCGCCATCATCCGCGGCCTGTCCTCGCGGGGAGCGGCAGCATGAGTGATGTCGGCAAGGCCTGGAGCGGGCGTGCGGCACCGCTGGCCGGGGGACGGCCGCTGCCGGTGCCCGGCATCGCGGCGCTGCTGTGGCTGCTGCTGGCCGCGGCGGCGGTGGCGTGGTGGCTGTCGAGCGATATGCCGGCGGACATCCTGTCCTATGAGGAGGACATCGTCTTCCTCGGTATCCAGCACATCGAGCTGGTGGCCTGGGCCGGCGGCCTCGCCATCCTGACCGGCGTGCCGGCCGGCGCCGTGCTGTCGCGGCCTACCTTCCGCCGGTCGGCCGAGCTGATCCTGCAGGCCTTCAACCTCGGCACCACGATCCCGACGCTGGCGGTGCTGGCGCTGTGCATGAAGGTGCTCGGCATCGGCACGGTGCCGTCGGTCTTCGGCCTGTGGGCGGCGACGCTGCTGCCGATCGTCCGCAACACCTATGCCGGGCTGCGCAACGTGCCGACGCCGCTGATCGAGGCGGCGCGGGGCATGGGCATGACCCCGGGCCAGGTGTTCTGGCGGGTGGAGCTGCCGAACGCCCTGTTCGTCATCTTCGGCGGCATCCGGACCGCCCTGTCGATCTGCGTCGGCACCGCGCCGCTGGCCTTCCTGATCGGCGCCGGGGGCCTGGGCGAGCTGATCTTCACGGGCATCGCGCTGAACGACCTGCCGATGATGCTGGCCGGCGCCATCCCGACGGCGCTGCTGGCCGTCCTGGTCGATTTCGGGATCGGCCGGCTGCAGATCCATCTCGTGTCGCGCGGGGTCAACCCGCTGCGGTGACGGAGACAACAACCAGACAGGGAGAAGGACGATGATCGGGACCAGACTGAAGCGGGCGATCCTGTCGGCGATCGCGCTCCTGGCCTCCGGCGGCACGGCCGCGGCGGCCGAGCTGACCGTCGGCGGCAAGGACTTCACCGAGCAGTTCCTGCTGGCCGAGATGACGAAGCAGCTGCTGGAGCACAAGGGCTACACGGTCGAGAAGAAGGACGGGATGGGCACCAACATCGTCCGCGCCGCCCTGGAAAGCGGCGAGGTCGACCTGTACTGGGAATACACCGGCACCTCGCTGGTCACCTTCAACAAGGTCACCGACAAGCTGACGCCGGACGAGACCTACGCCAAGGTGAAGGAGCTGGACGGCGCCAAGGGGCTGGTGTGGCTGGCGCCGTCCAAGGCGAATAACACCTATGCCCTGGCCATCCGCAAGGACAACCCGAAGACCGACGGCATGGCGACGCTGTCCGACCTGGCCGCCGCCTACAAGGACGGCAAGGACCCGGTGATGGCGACCACGGCGGAGTTCCCGAAGCGCGAGGACGGGCTCCTGGGCCTGCAGAAGGCCTATGACTTCAAGGCCGGCAGGGCCAATGTCCGGCCGATGGAGATCGGCCTGGTGTTCCCGGCCCTCGCCAACGGGGATGTCGACGTCTCGGTGGTGGCGGCGACCGACGGGCGGATCGCCGCGATGGGCCTGACCCTGCTGAAGGACGACAAGGGCTTCTTCCCCAACTATGCGCTGGTGCCGGTGGTGCGGAAGGAGGTGCTGGACGCCCATCCCGACCTCAAGCCGCTGCTCGAGAGCCTGGCCACCCGCCTGGACGACGCGACGATGCAGCGCCTCAACGGCGAGGTCGACGTGCAGAAGAAGTCGATCGAGGCGGTCGCCACGGCCTATCTGAAGGAGGGCGGCTTCCTCTGACACTGCGGCACCGTGCGGCCGGAGGGCGCCGCACGATGCTTTCGCCGCTCATGGAGTTCGTCGGCTATCTCGCCCCGATGCCGGGATCGTCCCGTCTCCCCGTCACCTGTTCGACGCAGGCGCTGGCCTTGGGTACATTCTGGCCGCTGCCATCGCTCTTCGACTGGAAGCAGGCGATGAGCTGCTCGAACGGATCGGACGGGCACCCGGCATCGAGGGCGGCGCCCATCTGCTGCGTCAGCTCGTCCTGGATCGCCTTGAGGCGACGGGCGATGCCGGAATGCCCCGTCCTCTCATCCTCGGCCTGGCGCAGGACGCCGCCGAGCGCGTACGCCGTCGCGGCGTCGAGGACCGCCCCGTAGCAGACATCCGCCAATCGGGCCTGGTTCGCCTGGGCGCTCCCTGCCGACAGGGCGATCGCCCCGATGAACGCCAGCGCGGCTCCTGCTCTTCGCATGCGTCGCTCCCATCCTCGGTGTCCGGGGGCCGGATCACCGTCTCAGGCCGTGGCCGCGCGATCATACCGCGGCGGGCGTTACGGCGCCCGGCCCTTGCTGCGCAGCCACTCCTCATATTCCGGCCGCGCCGCGTCGCTCAGCGGGTAGTAGCGGCGCAGGTCGCCGCCCTGGGACAGGCGCTCGCGCGAGAACTCCTCCCACTCATGGTGGTGCGTCGCCTTCTCGATCACCTCCGGCGCCAGCGCCACCGGCACCACCACGGCGCCGTCATCATCGGCGACGATGATGTCGCCCGGCATCACCAGCACGCCGCCGCAGGCGATCGGGATGTTGACGCCGAAGGGCATCAGGTCGGTCTGGGTGTGGAAGTTCGGGGTCACGCCGCGCAGCCAGAAGCCGAGGTCCAACCGCCCGGTGTTGGGATAGTCGCGGATGCAGCCGTCGATCACCACGCCCAGCCCGCCGCGGCCCTTGAAATAGGTCAGCATCATGTCGCCGAAGACGCCGCTCTTCATGTCGCCGCGGGCGTCAACGACGACGATGTCGCCCTTCTGGGCGTGATACAGCACGTGCCGGTGCAACTGCTTCTCCGGCTCGGCGTACTCATCCTCGCCGTACAGGTCCTCGCGCTTCGGCATGAATTGCAGGGTCAGCGCCGGGCCGCAGATCGCCTTGCCCTTGGTCCAGGCCACAGGGCCGCAGATATGGGTGTTGCGGATGCCCATATGGGCCAGGGTGCTGCTGGCCGTGGCGGCGCCGATCGCCTGCAGCGCCGCGCACCATTCCGCCGGCGGCCGCTTGATGTCGCTTGTCTCGATCATTTGGGGTTCGCTTTCTCTTCGAAGATCGACGTTTTGCGTCCCGTCCCCTCCGGTGTCATTGCCGGGCTTGACCGGCAATCCAGAAGGTCTCGACAGTCTCTGGATGCCCGGGTCAAGCCCGGGCATGACAGGGAAGGGGATGGTGAGGGCGACGGCTAAGGCTCGTCGCCGAAATAGCTGGATCCCTTCTGCAGATGCGCCCGCGCCACGTCCTCGTTCAGGGTCAGCCCGTGGCCCGGGCGATCGTCCAGGTGGATGAAGCCGTCGACGATCGGCGGGCCGCCATCGACCATGGCGCTCCACCACTCCACGTCATGGGCGTGGAATTCCATCACCAGGAAGTTGTTCATGGCGGCGCAGACATGGGCGCCGGCCACCGTGCCGATCGGGCTGGCCACGTTGTGCGGCGCGATCGGGATGTAATAGAGGTCGGCATGGTCGGCGACCTTCTTGGCCTCGGCCAGGCCGCCCATCTTCGGGATGTCCGGGGCGATGATCCGCGCCGCCTGCTTCTCGATCAGCTCGCGGTAGCCGTGCTTGCGGTACAGGTTCTCGCCGGTGCAGATCGGCGTCCGGGTCGAATGGGTGACGTGGCGCTGCGCCTCGATGTTCTCCGGCGGCACCGGGTCCTCCAGCCACAGCAGATCGAAGGGCTCCAGC
Source organism: Inquilinus limosus (assembly GCF_002195995.1). Lineage (GTDB taxonomy): Bacteria > Pseudomonadota > Alphaproteobacteria > DSM-16000 > Inquilinaceae > Inquilinus > Inquilinus limosus_C. Next base: position 70,593 of record NZ_NHON01000004.1, on the reverse strand, counting down.
GCCTGGGCCAGCTTGATCGCGTCGTTCACCCCGAACTTCCAATGCGCGTCCATCGCCACCATGATCTCGGGGCCGACCGCCTCGCGCACGGCGCGGACGACATCGACCATCCAGGCCATCTCGCGCGATCCGATGGTGCGGTTGAACGGCTCGAACCACTGCCGCCGCGGGTTCGGGTCGTCGGAGATGTCGATGGTGAAGGGGTTGCGGGTGTCGAGGTCGAACTTGATGGCGCTGAACCCGTCCGCCACCACCTCGCGCGCCTTGGCGGCGTAGGAGGCGGGCTCCGGCGTGTCGCCGGCATGGCAGTCGGCATAGATCCGGATCTTGTCGCGGAAGCGGCCGCCGAAGAAGGTCGAGATCGGGGTCTGCAGCGCCCGGCCCAGCAGGTCCCACAGCGCGATCTCGATGCCGCTGATCGCGGTGACGGTGGCGCCGGCCTGCGACCCCTCGCCGGACAGGCAGCGGATCAGGATCTCGACGATCTTGCCGATATTGACCGGGTCCTCGCCGATGATGACCGGCTTGGCCTTGTGCACCAGCTCGGCGACGCCGGCGCCCCAATAGGCCTCGCCCAGGCCGGTGATGCCGGCATCGGTCTCCACCTTCACCAGCACCCAGGGGAAATTCCCCGCGATGACGGCGGTGCGCAGATTGGTGATCTTCACGTCTTCCCTCCGAGAGCCGGCCCGCTGGACGTGGCCGGTGATGGGTCAGGCAGCCGGCAGCGCGTGCCCGGTCTTGCCGTCGAACAGGTGCAGCTTCTGCTGGTCGAATTCGAGCCAGACCGGCTGGTCGATCCCCAGCTTCACATCCGGCGTGACGCTGACCACCAGCGTCGCGGAGCCGAGATGGACATGGGCGTAGGTGATGTCGCCGGTCGGCTCGACCGTGTAGACGCGGCCCGCGACCGCGCCCGGCGCTTCCTCGCGGTGCAGCCGGATGGTGCTGTGGCGGGCGCCCAGCACGATCTCGCCGTCGGTCGCGGCCCGGGCCTTGCGGGCATTGGCGTCGGACAGGGCGCAGCGCCAGCCATCCGGGCTCTCGATCGCGGCGCCGTCGCCGGCCACGCGGGCGCGGACCAGGTTCATCGCCGGGCTGCCGACGAAGCCGGCGACGAAGGTGTTGACCGGGTTCTCGAACACCCGCTCCGGCGTGTCGTATTGCTGCAGCACGCCGCCGCTCATCACCGCCATCTTGTCGGCCATGGTGACGGCTTCCATCTGGTCGTGGGTGACGTAGATCACGGTCGCCTTCAAATCCTGGTGGAAGCGCTTCAGCTCCGACCGCATCTGGGTGCGCAGCTTGGCGTCCAGGTTCGACAGCGGCTCGTCCATCAGGAACACGCGCGGGTCGCGCACCAGGGCCCGGCCCAGCGCCACGCGCTGCTGCTGCCCGCCCGACAGCTCGCGCGGCCGCCGCTCCAGCAGGTGCTCGATGTCCAGCAGCTTGGCCGCGGCCCGGACCTTGGTCTCGATCTCCGCGGCCGGCAGCTTTCGCATCTTCAGCGGGAAGGCCAGGTTCTTGAAGATCGTCTTGTTCGGGTACAGCGCGTAGTTCTGGAACACCATGGCGATGTCCCGGTCCTTCGGGTCCAGCTCGTTGACCAGCCGGTCGCCGATCTGGATGTCGCCGTCGCTCAGCTCGATCAGCCCGGCCACCAGGTTCAACGTCGTCGTCTTGCCGCAACCGGACGGGCCGACCAGGGCCACGAACTCGCCGTCCTCGACCGTCAGCGAGACATGGTCGACGACGGTCAGGTCGCCATAGCGCTTGACCACGTCCCGCAGGACCACCTGGGCCATAAGCTCCCCTTCTCGTTCAGGACTTGACCGCGCCCTCGGTTAGCGCGCGGACGAAGTATTTCTGCAGGACCAGGAACAGCACGACGACCGGCACGCTCATGATGAACGACGCCGCCATCAGCCCCGGCCAGTTGGTCGCGTATTCGGTGAAGAAGCGCTCCAGCCCGACCGGCAGCGTCAGCTTGCTCTTGTCGTTGATGAAGGTCAGGGCATAGACGTATTCGTTCCACGCCAGGACGAAGGAATAGATCGCGGTGGCGATGATGCCGGGCGTGGACAGCGGCATCACCACGAACAGGAAGGCCTGGAACCGCGTGGCGCCGTCGATCCGCGCCGCCTGCTCCAGCTGCGGCGGGATGTTGTCGTAGAAGCCCTTCAGCAGCCAGATCGACAGCGGCAGGCCGAAGGTCAGGTAGGTCAGGATCAGCGACCCCGCCGTGTTCACCAGCCCCATCCACTTCATCATGATGAACAGCGGCATCAGGAAGACCACGGCCGGGAACATGTTCCGCACCAGCACGGCGTAGAACAAGAGCTTGCGGCCAGGGAAGCGGAAGCGGGAGAAGGCATAGGCCGCCGGCACCGCGATGGCGACGCCGAGGATCGTGGTCGCGGTCGACACCATGATGCTGTTCAGCAGGTAGTGCAGGAATTCCTGCCCGACCTCGTTGGCGGGGGACAGCAGCCGCGCATACTGCTCCAGCGTCGGATTCGACGGGATCCATTCCGGCGGGTATTGCAGCGCCGCGAACTGGGTCTTCACCGAGGTCAGCAGCATCCAGGCCATCGGCAGCACGGTGAAGATGCCGAGCAGGACCAGATAGACGATGCGGGCCGCGCCCCAGCCGCCGGCCTTGCCCCGGCGACGCTTCGGGGCTGCGGGCCGCTCCAGGGTCACGGCGCTCATTCCGGCCTCCTCTCGCCCTGGGTCAGCGCCCGGACGTAGAAGTAGCCGAGGCCCATCATCACCACGAACAGGATCACCGAATAGGCCGAGGCGAGGCCGAAGCGGATGCGGCCGAAGGCCAGCTGGTAGATCTGGGTGATCCAGATGTCGGATGATCCGGCCGGACCGCCGCCGGTCATGATCCAGGGGATGGTGAAGCCGTTCAGGTTGGTGACCAGCAGCAGCAGCACGGTCACCAGCGTCACCCCCTTCAGATGCGGCATGGTGATGTGCCAGAAGCGCTGCCAGGTGCCGGCGCCATCGACCCTGGCGGCGCGGTGCAGCTCGTCCGGCACGGTCTGAAGCCCGGCCAGCAGCATGATCATGGCGAAGGGAAACTCCTTCCAGACATTGACCACGATCAGCGACGGCAGCGAGGTGTGGACGTTGTCCAGGAAGTTGATCGGCGTGTCGGTGATGCCGAAGGCCACCGACAGCGCGCCGAACACGCCGAAATCGCTGTGATACAGCCAGCGCCAGACATAGGAGGCGGCGACCGCGCTGATCACGTAGGGGATCAGGAACAGCCCGCGCAGCAGGCCGCGGCCAGCGAAGTAGGTGTTCAGCGACAGCGCCGCGCCCAGCCCGAGCACGAAGGCAAAAAAGGTCGAGAACACCGTCCAGATCAGGGTGTTGACCGTGACCTCGCGGAAGCTGTCGCTGGTCAGGATGCGGCTGTAGTTATCGAGGCCGACATAGGTCTTGTCGGCCATCGCCAGGCTGGGCGGGGTGTTGAAGAAGGACAGGTAGACCGTGTCGTAGATCGGGTAGCCGATCACCAGCAGCATCACCGCGAAGGCCGGCAGGATGTAGAGGTAGTCGGCCCGGTGGCGGATGATGCGCCGCATCAGACCGGGACGGGGGCGAGGCGCCGCCCGCGTCCTGGGCGCATCCTCCTGCGCGGCAGCCATGGTCACGCCCGATTTCTCCTCGGTGGGGGAAAGGGGCCGGCCGGTGCCCGCGGGCTCCGGCCGGGTGCGGGACGCGGGGCGCTAGAGCCCCGACAGCAGCTCGTCGATCTTCTTGGCGGCGTCGTCGGCCGCGTCGGCCACGGTCATCTTCCCGGTCAGCGCGTTCTGCATCATGTCCGGGACGATAATGTTCATGATCTCCGCCGATTCCGGGATCACCGGGAACGGGATCCCGCTCGGCAGCATCGAGGTGGTGACGTTCAGAAACTTGATCTCGTCCAGCCGCTGCTTCATCCACTTGGTGCGGAAGCCGCGGGTGTTGCCGGGGTTCGACCCGACCCAGGACACCTTGGTCGACCATTCCGGCCCGGTGGCGAAGGCGATCAGGGCGCGGGCGGCGTCCATGTCCAGCCCGCCATCGACCACGTCGGGGTGGAAGATGTGGTCGTTGGAGCCGCCGAACACCACGGCGCGCCGCGCCGGCCCCTTCGGGATCAGCCCGTAGCGCATGTTGGCCACCACCGCGTCGGCGATCTGCTTGTCGGCGCCGGTCGCCTTCTTGGCGCGGTCCAGCATGGTGGCGTATTCGATCGGGTGGCTGATCATCATCGCCAGCTGGCCGGCGATGAACGGGTCCTGGTTCTCGGTCTGGGTGTTGGTCAGGGCCGAGGTCGGCACCGACTTGTCCCGGACATACATGTCGTAGGACGCCTGCAGCGCGGCCTTGGACCCGTCATTGTTGATATAGACGGTCTTGTAGGTCGGGCTGGCCTCGGCCTCGTCCAGCGCGCCGCCGCCATAGGCCCAGAGCTGCGGCATGAAGCGGAACGGCGTGTTGCCGGCATTGCTGCGGGCCACCAGGCCGTAGCCGTTCTTGCCGGTCTTGTCCTTGATCTGCTTGGAATAGGCGACCAGGTCGTCCCAGGTCGCCGGCGGGCTCTCGGGGTCGAGGCCGGCCTCCTTGAAGATCCCGGCGTTCCAGATCAGCGCCATGGTCTCGTTGTTGGTCGGCACCCCGTAGGTCTTGTCCTTCCAGGTCACCGACTTCATCGCCCCGGGCCAGAAATCGGCGGTGCGGTGGCCGACCAGCTCGGGCGACAGCTCGCTCAGCTGGCCCTTGGCCGCGAACTCCACGCCCCACAGGATCGGTAGTTTCGCCGCCATCGGCGCGGCATTGCCCAGCGCCGCGGCGCGCAGCTTGTTCAGCATCTGGTTGTAGTCGAGATTCTGCTTCTCGACCGTGATGTTGGGATAGGTCTTGGCGAAGGTGTCCCAGAACTGGGCGTCGATGTCGTGGTCGACCTGCGGCGACGCCTCGTTCGGCCCGACATACCAGTAGGTCAGCCGGCCCTTGTAGTCGAGCGGCACCACCTTGGCGCATTCGGCCGCGGTGTCGACCTCCATCGTGCCGGCGATGCTGCTGATGTAGTCCGGCGTCCAGTTGGCGGTGTCGATGCCCGTGTCCTGCGCCAGGGCGCGGAGCGGGCCCAGCCCCGCGGCCAGCGCGCCGGCCCCGGCGGCATAGCCGAGGAAGCGGCGTCGGTCGACGGCATGGGGAAAGAGGTCACCTGCATGAGGCTTGGTCATGAGCGGTCCTCCCAATGGCCTCGCCTGTCGTCTGCGAGTTCCGGTCAGCCTAGGCGGCGGGGACAAAACGCGTCAAGGATGATGCGCAACAAGTTGCGGCTTTTGTTATGTTGTTAGCCGAGAATATTCCTCGGCCGTCGCTCAGTCGAAGAATGCCCTGTCCTCGTCCGTCAGGTACTGCCGGGCCCGTTCGGGGTTGATGTCGACGCCCATGCCGGGCCGGTCCCAGACCTCGATCAGCCCGTTGCGCACGATCGGGTTGGGCAGGCCGTCGACGATGTCGTACCACCAGGCCGGGTTGCCGCTCGGATACTCGAAGGCGATGAAGTTGTTCGGCAGCGTGGCCGAGACCTGGACCAGCGCGGCCAGGCCCAAAAGGCCGTTGCCGGTGCCGTGCGGCGCCATCAGGATGCCGTGCAGATTGGCGTACTCGGCGATCCATTTCAGCTCGGCGATGCCGCCGACGTCGCAGGGGTCGGGGCCGACCACGTTGACCGCATGGCCCTCGATCAGCGCCTTGAAATTCTGGCGCAGATAGATCTGCTCGCCGGTGTGGATCGGGGTCGAGGTGGCGCGCGTCACCTCGCGATACACGTCGGCGTTGACATAGGGCACGTAGTCGCCGGTGATCAGGTCCTCGAGCCAGAGCAGGTTGTACTCCTCGACCGCGCGGGCGAAGCGGATCGCGTCCGGCACGGTCCAGCCCGGCCCGCAATCCAGCGCCAGCGCCACCTTGTCACCCAGCACCTCCTTCATCGCCGCGACGCAGGCGACGATGTGCTTCATCCCGCGCTCGGTCATCAGCCCGGAATCGAGCGAGCCGTGGAAGACGCTCTGCCCCGGCGTGCCGTAGAAGAAATCCGGCACCTCGCGCTTCATCGGGCTGTGGAAGCCGACCGCCTGCTTGATCATGGTGAAGCCCTCGGGCAGGGCCATCTGGCGCTGGGCGTCCGCGGCGTAGTGCTCGGGGTCGTAGCCGGCCATCGGCACCCGCAGCGAGCCGTTATAGACCCGCACATGGTCGCGCACCTTGCCCCCCAGCAGCTTGTGCACAGGCAGGCCGGCCGCCTTGCCGGCGACGTCCCACAGCGCCATCTCGATGGCGCTGACTGCCGCGCCCCAGGGCTTGAACGCGCCGCGCTGGCGGATCCGCATCATGGTCTGCTCGACCAGCGTCGGGTCGGCGCCGATCAAGGCGTCGCGGAAATGCAGGATGTGCGGCTTCAGATACGGCTTGTAGGATTCGACCTCGCCATAGCCGCTGAGGCCCTGGTCGGTGACGATGCGCACGATCGGGTTCTTGCCGATCACGGCGCATTTCAGATCGGTGATCTTCATGGTCTGGGCGCCCCGCTTGGTCGGGGACGGGCGTCGCCGCCCACCCGGTTGTTTCCTCCGCTGCCCTTTTTATGTCCGATCTAGGCAGTCGATGGGGGAGCCTAACACAGGCAAGAGTCATTGCAACTTGTTAGGTGCGGCTCTCCCGAGAATATTCAAAACCGTCATTGCGAGCGCAGCGAAGCAATCCAGGGGCCGGTGCGCACGGCCCCTGGATTGCTTCGTCGGCTTCGCCTCCTCGCAATGACGGTGAGGGGCGGGAAGGATTACTTCGCCCGCTTCAGCACCGGCGCCAGCCAGGCCGTCGGTGCGGCCGGGCCGGTCGAGGCGCGGGTGACGATCTCGGCCACCAGCGCCAGGCGCACCGGCGGCCGCGCGGCGGCCTCGGCGTCGCCCAGGCGGTCCGCGATGCAGCGCACCATGGCGGCGCCGATCTCGACCTGCGGCGTCCGCACCGTGGTCAGCCGCGGCGACACCTGCGAGGCGGCGGCGAAGTCGTTGAAGCCGACCACCGAGATATCCTCCGGCACCCGGATTCCGAGACGCAGCAGGTCCGAGATCACGTTCACGGCGATGCCGTCATGGGCGCAGAACAGCGCCGTCGGCGCGCCGCCGCGCCGGAGGTACGCCAGGAAGGCGTCGCGGAAGCCCTCAGCCTCGTCGAAGACGATGTCCTCGACCGTGGTGTCCGGCGCCTCCAACATGCCGTCGCGGAAGCCGCGGAAGCGCTCGGCCCGGCCGGCGGGCAGGGTGCTGCCATGGACGAAGGCGACGACCCTGTGGCCGAGGCCGAGCAGCAACCGGGCGACGCCGGCCCCGGCCTCCCAGTCGGCGCCGGTGACCTGGTCGATCCGCTCCATCGCGCCGACATAGGTGGCGCAGGCCACCGGCAGCCCGGTGCGGGCGGCGAGGGCCGAGATCTCCTGCGGCCGCGGCACCGCCAGGATCAGCCCGGCCACCGACTCGTCCAGCGGCCCGCCCTCGGCCAGATGCCGGGCCTGGCGCGGCACGATCGCGAAGCCCAGCCGCTCGCCCTCGCGCTCGGCGCCATGCAGCATGTTCAGCCACAGCTCGCTGGCGACCGGGTCGATCTCCTGCCGGATGAACAGGATCTGGCGGTGCGTGGCCGGCAACTCGTGGTTGCGGCGATATCCCAGCGCGTGGGCGGCGCGCAGCACCCGGCTGCGCGTGGCCTCGCCGACGCCGGATTTCCCGGACAGGGCGCGGGACACCGAGAACTTCGAGATGCCGAGCCGGTCGGCAATGTCCTGGATGGTGACGCGGCCTGAACTCATGCGGGGTTGCGCTCCTGTTTGGGCCGCATCTTCTGCCGCAGCGCTGGTTCCGCCGTCAACATCGTCCCATGCCACCGCATCGGCTTGCGCAACTTGTTTGGTGATGATAGCAAATTACCTAACGAACAGCAAACTGGAGCGGGAGGACGCCATGGCCTCAGGACAGTTGGACGGCGCGGCGCTCGGCCGGGTCGAAGATGCGGTCTCGACCCATTCGCGGCCGAGCGAGCTCAAGATCACCGATCTGCGGGTCGCCGTGGTGGTCGGCAGCGGCTATCACCCGATCATCCGCATCGACACCAACCAGGGCATCTCCGGCCTCGGCGAGGTGCGCGACGGCGGCCATGCCGAATACGCCCTGCAGTTCAAGTCCATGCTGCTGGGGCAGAATCCCTGCAATGTCGACATGATCTTCTCGGCCCTGCGCCGCTACGGCAATTGGGGGCGGGAAGGGGGCGGCGTCTCCGGCATCGAGATCGCGCTGTGGGACCTGGTCGGCAAGGCCTATGGCGTGCCCTGCCACCAGTTCTTCGGCGGCAAGCACCGCGACCGGGTGCGGATCTATGGCGACACGCCGGCCCCGGCCCAGCCGACGCCGGAGGGGTATGTCGAGGCGGTGCTGCGGCGCAAGGCGCTGGGCCTGACCTTCATCAAGTTCGACCTGCCGCCGCGCTTCTTCAACGCGGTCGACGGCGCCCTGGTCGGCCAGGCGACGAAGCATGAATACGACCTGGCCAAGGCCTGGCGCGCGCCGGGCGCCGGGCGGGGCATCAAGCTCAGCCAGAAGGGCATCGCCGCCGCGGTCGACGTGGTCCGCGCGGTGCGCGAGGCGGTGGGCCCCGAGATCTCGCTGTGCATCGACCATTTCGGCGAGGGCTTCGTCACCGCGGACGAGGCGATCCGTCTCGGCCATGCGCTGGAGCCGTTCGACCTAGCCTGGGTCGAGGACCCGCTGCCCTGGCATGATTTCGCCGGCCACAAGAAGGTGGCCGACGCGCTGCTGACCCCGGTCGCGGCGGGCGAGGAGCTGTATCTCTGGGACGGGTTCCGCGAGCCGATCGAGACCCGCGCCTTCGACATCCTGCACCCGGACCTGCTGACCTCGGGCGGCATGCTGGAGACCAAGCGCATCGCCGATTACGGCGAGCGCTTCGGCCTGGCGACGGCGCTGCACGCCTGCTGCACGCCCATAGGCCTGATGGCCAATGTGCATTGCGGCGCCGCGATCTCCGGCCTCGTCGCGGTCGAGCATCACGGGCTGGACAACCCGAACTGGGGCGAGCTGGTGACCGGCATCGACCCCGACTATCTCGAGGGCGGCTACGTCACCGTGCCGGATGCGCCGGGCCTGGGCGTCGAGCTGAACGAGGAGGCCGTCGAGGCGCAGCTGCGCCATCCCGGCACCCTGTTCCAGCCGACCGAGGAGTGGAACCGCATCCGCATCGGCTTTGAGCGCCGCTCGCGCGGGTGAGGGCAGGGCCAGGGCAATCAGGGCGGGCTTAGCTTAAGCCCTCGCTCTATTTCATTGTCATCCTCGGGCTTGACCCGAGGATCCAGGGGCTTTCAAGAACAGCTCTTGGTGGCCCCTGGATTGCCGGGTCAAGCCCGGCAATGACAGAAATGGGGACGAGGACTCTCTCGCGCCTGTCGGAAGTCCCTACTTCGCCAGCGCGGCCCGGGTCTGGTCGACCTCGGCGGCGCTCATCTCGCCGACCGTGGTGACCTTGCCGTCCTGGATCCGCCACAGCCGGAACGGTCCGGTGATGTCGCCATACTGGTCGAAGCTCACCGGGCCGATCACGCCTTCGTACTTGATCGGCTTGCCGTCCTTGATCAATTGCAGCGCCTTGGCGAACTCCGCCTTGCCGGCATGGATCGGCATGCCGCCCTCCGCCACCACCTGCGGGATGGCGGCCTTGATCGCGGCGGCATCGGCCTTGCCGGCCTTGGCGATCGCCAGGGCGACGATGGCGCCGGCGTCGTAGGAGCGGTCGGCCGCCGGCGCATCCGGCTTGATGCCGCCGGAGAACGCCTCGTAGGCGCTGTAGAAATAGTCGGTCGAGTCGGTCTTGGTGGTGCCGGAGGAGGTGCCGTAGGCATCGTTCAGATACTGCGCGCCGACGCTGTCGATGAAGTCGGCGGAGTTCATGCCGTCATTCAGCAGCAGCTTCTGCGCGCCGCCGCCGGAGATCCAGGCGCGGGCGATGGTGGCGCCGTCGACCGGGGTGCTGACGAGGTACAGCGCTTCCGGCTCGCCCGCCATCGCCGCGCTGGCCTCGGCCGAATAGCTCGACTGCTGCTCGTTATAGGGCGTGGTCGAGGTGATGGTGCCGCCCAGCTTGGCATAGGCGGCCGAGAATTCGCGGACGATGTTGACGCCGAAATCATTGTTCACATGGATGATGGCGATCTTCTTCAGCCCCTGGTCGATCGCGTATTTCGCCGCCGCCGTGCCCTGCAGCGCGTCGGAGGTGATGGTGCGGAAGAACACGCCGTTGGTCTTGCCCTGCTTGCCGAGCTGGGTCAGCGTCGGGGAGGAGGCGGCGGGCGACACCTGCACCACCCCGGCCGGCGCGGTCACCGAGGTCAGGATCGGGATGGTGACCGAGGAGATGATGCCGCCGATCACCACCGGCACCTTCTTGATGTTGACCAGCTGCGTCGCCTGGTCGACCGCGACGGTGCCCTGGCTCTGGCTGTCGCGGGTGTCGGTGACGAGGGTGCAGCCGGCGGCGCCGCCCGCCTCGTTGACGTCGCGGAACGCCATCTCGACCGCCTTGGCGCCGGCCTGGCCATAGGCGCCGGCCGGGCCGGTCAGCTCCATCACCAGGCCGACGGTGATGTCGCAGGCGGCGGCGGGCAGGGCCGGCGCGGCGACGGCCGCCACCAGGGCGGTGGTCAGAAGGATCCGTTTCATTGCTGTGCTCCCTGTTTGGTTGGGCCGGCGGTGTGCCGACCGTTGCTTGATGACGATCAGGCGGTGCCCTTGTTCAGGTTGTATTTCATGATCGTGCCATGGCGGCCGTGGCGGTCGCGCTCCAGCGTGTAGACATCGCCCTCGAGATCCCGCGCCCCGGCCAGCGCCCCGGCGATCTGGGCGTGGTCGGCCTTGGTCAGGGCGATGTCCGAGATGGCGAGGTTGGCGGCCAGGTGGTCGCGGTTGCGGGCGCCGACGATCACCGCCGCCACGCCCGGCCGGTCGAGCATCGCGGCGCTGGCCACGGTGGCGATGTCGCTGCCATGCCGGTCGGCGACCTGGCGCAGCGCCCGCAGCAGGGCCTGGAACAGGTCCCAGCCGCCGAGGTCGTCGATGATCAGCTTGTACTTGACCAGCGACCGGTTCTCCAACGGCTCTGCCGGCTCCGCCACGCCCAGCCAGCGGTCGCCCAGGAAGCCGCCGGCAACGGTGCCGTAGCACAGGAAGGCGACGCCACGCTCGGCCGCGGCCTTCGCCATCCGCCGTTCCGGCCGGCGGTCGAGCAGCGAGTACTGCACCTGCATCGTGGTCAAGGGCACGCCGGCCTGCACGATCTCCAGCATGTGGTCGGTGTCGAAATTGGTGCCGCTGACCTTGTGGATCTTGCCGGCGCGGCGCAGTTCCTCCAGCCACAGCGCGGCCTCGCGCCAGCGCGGAGCGGCATAGTCCCACCAGTGGAACTGCACCAGGTCCAGCCGCTCCAGCCCCAGCCGCCGCAGCGACTGGTCGATCACGCGCTCGACATCGGCCTTCTGGATCCGCGGCAGGATGTCGAGGTCGGGCACGTATTTGGTGTGCACCTTGATCCGGCCCAGCGCCTCCGACCCGCGCAGGTCGCGATAGTGCCGGCGGAAGCGGCCGATCATCTCCTCGACGCCGGTGTAGATGTCGGCGCAGTCGAAGGTGGTGATGCCGGCATCGGCGAAGGCGGTCATGTCGGCCACCGGGTCGCCGCTGCGCGCGTCGCTGTGGCCGCTCGACATCTGCCAGCCGCCGCGGATGACGCGGGAGATCTCGTAGTCCGGGGCCAGCCGTATCCTCTGCATGGTCTCAGCCTCGGTCGTGGGGAAGGGGCACGGCCGTGGTGGCCGCGTGGCTGAACCGGCGCTTGCCGGTCCGGGTGATGCGGAAGCGCGACGAGCAGTTCGGGTCTGGGCAGGCGACCTCGGCATCCGTCGTCATCCAGTCATGGGCATGGGTCGGGCGCTGCTTGGCCGGCAGCAGCGGCAGCAGCGCCGCCAGCGAGTAGATCGAGAAGCCCTGGCCCGGCGGCAGATGCAGCATCTCGCCGCGCAGCTCGAAATGGTCGCCGACCCTGGCGCCGCAATAGATCGGCCCGCCCTCGGGCGCCACCACCTCGACCCGGAGATCATAGAGCTCGAAGCTGTCGTCGTGCGTGTCAGCCATGGGCTTCGGTCCTCTGCTCGGCATCCTCGGCGTCGAGGCGCCCGCGGATCAGGCGGAAGGAGCGGGTGATGTCGCTGGTCAGGGCATTGGTCGCGCCGTCGGCGTCACCGCGCTCCAGCGCCTCGATCAGCTCCCAGTGATAGTGCGTGGCCGGGATGTCGCGCTGCTCGTCATGGATCTGCGCTGCCGCGCGGACATAGGGGCCGGATTGCAGCCACAGGCTCTCGACGATCGGGATCAGCACGGCCGATCCGGCGGCGCGGTATACGGCGAAGTGGAAGTCGTGGTTCAGCTCCGACGTCCGGTGCGCCTTGTCCGGCTCGTCGCTGCGGAACGCCTCCTCGCAGGCCACGGTCAGCGCGCGCAGGCGGACGAAATCCTCCGGCGAGAGGTTGGGCAGGGCCAGCGCCGTCACCTGGCCCTCGATCAGGCAGCGGGCGCGGGCCAGGTCGTCCAGCCTTTCGCGGGTGATCAGCGGCACCCGGACGGAGCGGCTGGGCAGCGCCTCCAGCGCCTGCTCGGACACCAGCCGGCCCAGCGCCTCGCGCACCGGCATGGTGCTGGTGCGCAGCGTCTCCGCCAGCTCGACGATGCGCAGCACCTCGCCGGCATCGAACATGCCGTGGATCAGCGACCGGCGCAGCTCGGCATAGACCCGGTCATGCAGGGTCTCGCGCCCGACCGGCGACAGGGCGCCGCGGCGGCTCATCCGGCCGAGTCCATGCTGGTCCCTGCGGATCGTTTCTCCCGTCCGGGCATGCGCCCCCCAGGCTGTTGGCCGTTGCTGGCTGCTCCAATTTTCTACTTGCCATCCTGCCGGCTGTAAACTTTGATCAAACATCACCGATCAAAATTGGTCCGAGGCGGATGCAGCCAGCCGCACATGCCCCGAAGGATCCCGCCGCCGCGGCCGCGCCGGTGATCGAGGGGCGCGACCTGGTCAAGCAATTCGGCGGGCTACGCGCGGTGGACGGCATGTCGATCGCGCTCCGTCCCGGCGAGATGCTGGGGCTGATCGGCCCCAACGGCGCCGGCAAGACCACCGTGTTCAACCTGCTGGCCGGCAGCCTGGCGCCTGGCGCCGGATCGATCCGCGTCGCCGGGCGCGAGCTGTCGCGAAGCGGGCCGGAGCGGCGCATCGCCCATGGCGTGGCCCGCACCTTCCAGATCCCGCGCCCCTTCGCCGAGATGACGGTGTTGGAGAATGTGCTGGCCGGCGGCCAGCGCCAGTCGGGCGAAAAGCTGTGGCCGAACTTCCTGCGCCCCGGCCGGGTGGCGGCGGAGGAGCGGGCGGCGACGACGAAGGCGCGGGCGCTGCTGGATTTCGTCACCCTGTCGCATCTGGAGCATGAGCCGGCGCGCGTGCTGTCCGGCGGCCAGCGCAAGCTCCTGGAGCTGGCGCGGGTGCTGATGGCCGACCCGCAGGCGATCCTGCTGGACGAGCCGGCGGCCGGCGTCAATCCGACGCTGCTGGAGCTGATCATCGACCGGATTCTCGAGCTGAACCGCCAGGGCCGCTCGATCCTGCTGATCGAGCACAATATGGAGATGGTGGCGCGGCTGTGCGGCCGGGTCGTGGTCATGGCCTCGGGCCGGTTCCTGACCGAAGGCGCGCCGGCCGAGGTGGCGCGCCACCCGGCGGTGGTCGACGCCTATCTCGGCGGGGCGGCGGCATGACCGGGCAGGCGGCCCTCTCGACCCGCGGCCTCGTCGCCGGCTACGAGCCCGACCTGCCGATCGTGCGCGGCGTCGACTTCCGGGCGGGGCAGGGGGAACTGGTGGTGCTGCTGGGGCCGAACGGCGCCGGCAAGTCGACCTTCGTCAAGGCCATCGCCGGTCTGGTGCCGGTCCATTCCGGCACCATGGCGCTGGGCGCCGCCGACATCACCGCCGTGCCGGCGCATGAGAAGATCCGCCACGGCCTGGCCTTCGTGCCGCAGACCGAGAACATCTTCGCCACGCTGTCGATCCACGACAACCTGCGCGCCGCGGCCGACATCCTGCCGAAGGACCGGCGGGCCGGGCGCATCGCCGCGCTCTACGACACCTTCCCCGACCTGGCGGCGCGGCCGTCGCTGCGGGCCGGGCAGCTGTCGGGCGGGCAGCGCCAGATGCTGGCGGTGGCCCGCGCCCTGATCGTCGAGCCGTCGGTGCTGATCCTGGACGAGCCCTCGGCCGGCCTGTCGCCGAAGATCGTGGCCGAGGTGTTCGCCCGGCTGAAGGCGATCAACCGGGCCGGCGTCACCATCGTGCTGGTGGAGCAGAATGTGAAGGCGGCCCTGGCCATCGCCGACCGCGCCGTGATCCTGGTCGAAGGGCAAGTGCGCCACGAGGGGCCGGCGGCGGGGTTGGCGGACGACCCGATCGTCGCCGAGCTCTATCTCGGCGCCCGCCGTGCCGAGGCCGCGCCATGACCCCGCAGGTGATCATGGACGGGCTGATCACCGGGGCGATGATCGGCCTCGGCGCCATCGGCGTGACCCTGACCTATTCGATCCTGCGCTTCGCCAATTTCGCCCATGGCGAATTCCTGTCCTGGGGCGCCTATGCCGCCCTGGCCGCGGCCGGGGCGCTGGGCAACGTCTCCGGCGGCCTGCTGACCCCGATCGGCCCGTTCTCCTTCGGCTGGGCGTTGCCGCTCGCGGTGCTGATCGCGGTGGCCTTTACCGGCGGGCTGGCTCTGCTGGTCGACGCGCTGCTGTTCGGCCGCCTGCGCGACAAGCGCAGCAGCATCATCATCCTGGTGATGGCCAGCTTCGGCGCGGCGCTGACGCTGCGCAGCCTGCTGGAGTTCATCTTCACCTCCAAGCCGGCCTACTACACCAAGGCGCTGCAGATCGCCGTGAAGCTGGGCGGCGGCCTGCGGGCCACGCCCGACCAGCTGCTGACCCTCGGCGTCGCCCTGGTCCTGGTCCTTGCGGTGCATCTGCTGCTGACCCGGACCGCGACCGGCCGGGCGATGCGCGCGGTCAGCGAGAACCCGCAGCTAGCCGGCGTCGTCGGCATCGATGTCCGCCGCGTCATCCGCATCGTCTGGCTGCTGGGGGCGGGGCTGGCCGCGGTGGCCGGGATCTTCGCCGGCCTGCTGGTGCAGATCCGGCCGCAGATGGGGCTGGACCTGCTGCTGCCGCTGTTCGCCGCCGCGATCCTCGGCGGCATCGGCAGCGTGCCGGGGGCGATGCTGGCCGGCCTCGTCGTCGGCCTGGCCGAGGCGGTGGCCGTGCCGCTGGTCGGCGGCGAATGGCGCGCCGCCGTGTCCTTCGTCGTGCTGGTGCTGGTGCTGCTGCTGCGCCCCCAGGGCCTGTTCGGGAGGGCGGGATGAGCGTCGAGCTGGTCGCCTATGGCTGCTTCTTCCTGACCATGGCGCTGACCTACGCGATCATGTGTCTCGGCCTGAACGTGCAATGGGGCCAGACCGGGCTGTTCAATGTCGGCGTCGCCGGCTTCGTCGCCATCGGCGCCTATGTCTCGGCGCTGCTGACCACGCCGGAGGCGGCGGACCGGTTCGGCGGCTTCGGCCTGCCGATCGTCGTCGGCTGGCTGGGCGGGGCGCTGGCCACGGCGCTGGTGTCGTTCCTGATCGGTGCGCTGACCATCCGGCTGCGGGCCGACTACCTGGCCATCGCCACCTTCGGCGTCGCCGTGGCCGTGCAGCTCTGCGCCCTCAACATGGTCAAGGTCACCGGCGGGCCCTTCGGCATCGGCTTCATCCCGCGGCCCTTCGCCGGCCTGGCCGACGACCCGCTGCTGTTCGGCCTGGCCAATTTCGCCGTGGTCGCGGCGGTCGTGCTGGTGCTGTACTGGGCGCTGCAGCGGCTGGTGCGCAGCCCCTGGGGCCGGGTGCTGCGGGCGATCCGCGAGGACGAGACGGCGGCGCGGGCGCTGGGCAAGAACGCGGTGTCGTTCCGGCTGCAGGCCTTCGCCATCGGCGGCGGCATCATGGGCTTGGCCGGCGCGGTGCAGGCGCATTTCATCGGCTTCATCGCGCCCGACAACTACCTGCCGCGGCTGACCTTCCAGGTCTGGGCGATGCTGATCGTCGGCGGCTCGGGCAGCAATCTCGGCGCCATCCTGGGCGCGGTCTTCGTCTGGGGCCTGTGGGCGGCGTCGGGCGGCGCCATCTCGGCCCTGTTCCCGCCCGACCAGCAGGCGCGCGCCGCCGCCCTGCAGATCGTCATGATCGGCGTCGCGCTCTGTGCCGTCCTGCTGCTGCGCCCGCGCGGCATCCTGGGCGAGGACCGCGGGATGTCGCGCCCTCTCGGCCGGTTCTCGCGCCGGACCAACAAGGAGAAATCCCGTGCCGGCAACCCCTGAGCGCGTCGATCTCGGCCCCGGCCTCTGGATCAGCCGGCTGGTCTGCGGGCTGTGGCAGGTGGCCGACCTGGAGAAGGGCGGCGTCACGCTCGACCCCGAGCGCGGCGCCGATGCCCTCGACGCCTATGCCCAGGCCGGCTTCGACACCTTCGACATGGCCGACCATTACGGCAGTGCCGAGCTGATCGCCGGCCGCCTGCTGGCCCGACACCGGGCGGCGCCGCGGCCACTGGCCTTCACCAAATGGTGCCCGGAGCCGGGGCCGATGACCGCCGACGTGGTCCGCCGCGGCGTGCAGGAGCGGCTGGGCCGGCTCGGCGTCGACCGGGTCGACCTGCTGCAGTTCCACTGGTGGAGCTTCGAGCATCCGGCCTGGCTCGACGCGCTGCACGAGATGGCGCGACTGCGGGACGAGGGGCTGATCGGGGCCATCGGCGTCACCAATTTCGACGCCGCGCATCTGGCGGTGGCCTTGGCCGACGGCGTGCCGGTGCTGACCAACCAGGTCTCCTTCTCCCTGGTCGACCGCCGCGCCGCCGGCGCGCTGTCCGATCTGTGCCGGGCCAAGGGCGTTAAGCTGCTGGCCTATGGCACGCTGTGCGGCGGCTTCCTTTCCGACAAGTGGCTCGGCAAGCCGGAGCCCGCTTCGATACCGGATTGGAGCCGGTCGAAGTACAAGCGCTTCATCGACGCGGCGGGCGGCTGGGCGGTGTTCCAGGGCATCCTGCGGGCGGCGGCTGATATCGCCCGCAAGCACCACGTCTCCCTCTCCAACGTCGCCACGCGCTGGGTGCTGGAGCATGAGGCGGTGGCGGCCGCGATCATCGGCGCCCGGCTGGGCGAGAGCGAGCATCGCGCCGACAACCTCGCCGCCTTCGTCTTCGCCCTCGATGCAGAGGACCGGGCGCATCTCGAGGACGCCTTCGCCGCGGCCACGCCGATCCCGGGCGATTGCGGCGACGAGTACCGGCGGCCGCCCTATCTCACCGCCTCGGGCGATCTCAGCCACCATCTCGACGCGCTGCCGTCGATCTTCGCGGCGGAGCCGGTGCCCGGCCGGCCGGACCGTCTGCGCGTCTCCTCCGGCAGCGTGTGGGAGCCGATCGCGGGATACAGCCGCGCCGTGCGGGTGAAGGACACGATCCGAATCTCCGGCACCACCGCCACCCATGGCGGCAGCCGCTGCGTCGCGCCGGGCGACCCAGGGGCCCAGGCCACCTACATCCTCGACAAGATCGCCGCCTCGATCTCCGCGCTCGGCGGGTCGATTGAGGATGTGGTGCGCACCCGCATCTATCTGCGCGACGCGGCGATGTGGGAGCCGGTGTCGCGCGCCCATGGCCGGGTGTTCGGCGCGGTCAAGCCGGCCAACACCCTGGTGCAGGCCGGCGCCCTGGTCGGCGATTACGAGGTCGAGATCGAGGCCGAGGCAGTCGTCGACTGACCGGATCGCTTCGCTCGGCCGAAATGATGGAAGAGATCGCCGTCCGGAATCGTCACATCAGCGGCGCTCACACTTCCCCGAGTGCCCAGCCCGGCCCGGGGCTAACCCCCACCATGCCCCGGGCCGGGCCTTCGATCGCCCGTCGTCACCCCGCCCGCACCAGGCAGGCGGCCTCGGTGCCGCCTTCGGCCGGGCGCAGCGCCGGGCGGATGGCGGCGCAATCCTCGACCCGGATCGGGCAGCGGCTGACGAAGGGGCAGCCGGCGGGCGCCGCCAGCGGGCTCGGCAGGTCGCCGGACAGGATGATCTTGCGGCGCTGACGCTGCGCCCGCGGGTCGGGCAGCGGGATCGCCGACAGCAGGGCCTCGGTGTAAGGGTGGCGCGGCGCCGCGAAGACGGCATCGGTGTCACCCTGCTCGACGATGGTGCCGAGATACATCACCGCCACCCGGTCGGCGATGTGGCGGACCACCGACAAATCGTGGCTGATGAACAGATAGGCCAGGCCGAGCTGGTCCTGCAGCCGCACCAGCAGGTTCAGGATCTGCGAGCGGATCGAGACGTCCAGCGCCGAGACTGGTTCGTCGCACACCAGCAGCTTTGGCGACAGCGCCAAGGCGCGGGCGATCACCACCCGCTGGCGCTGCCCGCCCGACAGCTCGTTGGGGGTGCGCTGGGCGTAGCCGGCGGGCAGGCCGACCAGGTCCAGCAGCTCGGCGACCCGGCGGCGGCGTTCCGCGCCCGACGTGCCGCGGATCGCCAGCGGCTCGGCGATGCTGGCGCCGATCCGCATCTTCGGGTCCAGCGCCGCGCTGGGGTCCTGGAACACGATCTGCATGGCGCCGGCCAAGGCGCGGCGCTCGGCTGGGGCGGCGTGGGTGACGTCGCGGCCCTCGAAGGCCACGCTGCCGCGCGTCGCCCGCTCCAGCCCCAGGATGGCGTAGCCGGTGGTCGACTTGCCGCAGCCGCTTTCGCCCACCAGCGCCAGGGTGCGGCCGGCCTCGAGCTCCAGCGAGATGCCGTCCACCGCCTTGACCACGGCGCCCTTGGCCGCGCCGCCCCGGATCGGGAAATGCACCGCGAGGTCGCGGACCGAGAGGAGCGGGGCTCCGGTCATGCCAGCTCCCCTACGCGATTGCTGTGCCAGCATGCGGCCAAATGGTCTGTTGCCGGATTGGTTCGCGATGGAGAGGCCTGCTCCCCCTCACCCTCCCGTCGCTGCGCGCCGGGCCCCTCCCTCTCCCCGGGGGAGAGGGCTTCTTCACCTCTCCCCCGGGGAGAGGTCGAAATCGCGTCAGCGATTTCGGGTGAGGGGGAGGCACCGGCCTTTCCATTCATGCCGGCGTGCCGCGCCGGCTCCAGCGGCGGGGTCTCGGCGCAGCGCTCGTCGGCCAGCGGGCAGCGGGTGCGGAAGCGGCAGCCCTGCGGCCAGCTCGCCGCGTCCGGCACCGCGCCGGCGATGGTCTTCAGCTCCTCCCGCCGCGGCCCGTCGAGGCGCGGCACGGTGGCCAGCAGCAGCTTGGTGTAGGGGTGGGCGGGGGCGTCGAAGAGGGCGTCGACCGGCCCGCTCTCGACCACCGTGCCGCCATACATCACCGCCACCCGGTCGGCCATGTCGGCCACCACGCCCATATCGTGGGTGATCAGCAGGATGGCGCTGCCGGCCTCGGCCCGCAGGGTCTTCAGCAGGTCCAGGATCTGCGCCTGGATGGTGACGTCCAGCGCCGTGGTCGGCTCGTCGGCGATCAGGATCTCCGGCCGGCAGATCAGGGCCGACGCGATCATCACCCGCTGGCACATGCCGCCCGACAGCTCGAACGGGAACTGCGCGGCCCGCCGCTCCGGATCGGCGATGCCGACCCGCGCCAGCATGGCGACCGCCTCGCGACGGGCCTCGGCGGCCGAAGCGCCGCGATGCAGCCGCAGGCTTTCCGCCACCTGGTCGCCGACCCGCACCAGCGGGTTCAGCGACGCCACCGGCTCCTGGAAGATCACCGACACCCGGTTGCCGCGCAGGTCGCGCAGCGTTGCCTCGTCCAGCGCCAGCAGGTCGGTGTCGTCCATGGCCACGGTGCCGCCGGCGATGCGGGCGGCGGCGGGCAGCAGGCGCAGCACCGACAGGGCGGTCAGGCTCTTGCCGCAGCCGCTTTCGCCGACCAGGGCCAGCACCTCGCCGCGGCCGATCGACAGCGACACGCCGTCGACCACGGACCGGCCGCCGATGGCGACCCTCAAGCCGTCGATGGCGAGAAGGGGCAGCGCCTCAGGCATCGGCCGGCCCTCCGACCGCGACGCCGGACCAGGGGCTGGTCGGGTGCGCCATGCCCACCGTCTCGCCGATCGCCGGGTCGCGCGCGGCGGCGGAGGCGATGGCGAAGTTCACCGGATACAGCGTGTCCTCGACGATCTGCACCGGGAAGTCGCGCGCCACCGTGGCGGCGACGTCCGGGGCCGCGGCCGCGTTCACCTTGATGGTCGGCGTGCTGGCATCGACGCGCGGGGTGTGGAACGCCTCCTCCAGCGTCATGCCGTAATCGACAACATAGGAGATCAGCTGCAGCAGCGCCGGGAAGATCGACCGGCCGCCGGCGGCGCCGATCGCCAGCTCCGGCCGGCCGTCGCGGCCCAGGATCAGAGGGCACATATTGGCCAGCGGCTGGGCGCCCCCGGCCATCGAGTTCGGCTGGCCCGGCCGCGGATCGAACCACATCATGCCGTTGTTCATCAGGATGCCCGCCTGCGGCAGCACCACCTTCGACCCGAAGCGGGACAGGAGCGTGTTGGTCAGCGAGACCATGTTGCCCTGCGCGTCGACGACGCTGACATGGCTGGTGCAGCCGGGGTCGCGGGACAGGCCGGCATGGCCCATGCCGGTCAGGCGCCGGCGATAGGCCTCGCGCGCCGCGCGGGCATAGGCCAGCGCCGCCCGCGCATCCGGCCGGTCGCCCCAGGCGGTGCGCGGCGCCAGCAGCTCCAGCGCCGCCAGCAGGCTGGGGCCGCCGCTCAGCCCCGGCATGGCCCAGACGTCGCGGCCGCGATAGGCGCCGCGCAGCGGCTCGGCCCAGCGCGGCCGGTAGGCGGCGAGGTCGGCGGCGGTGATGCGGGACCCGGCCTCGGCCAGGTCGGCGGCCAAGTCGCGCGCGGTCTCGCCCTCGTAGAAGTCGCGGGCGCCTGCCTGCGCCAGGCGCCGCAGCATCCGCGCCTTGGCCAGCATCGGGCGGTGCTTGCCCTCGGCCGCCTTCGGCGCCTCGCCGCCGTCCAGCAGCAGCGCGGCCGTCGGCGCGAAGCGGGCCAGCGCATGCGCCTCGATCGAGAGGCAGAAGGCGGCGTACCAGTCGATCTCCAGCCCGCGCTCGGCATGGTCGATGGCCGGCGCCAGCGCCTCGGCCCAGCCGATGCTGCCGAAGCGCTCCAGCGCCTCCGCCAGACCGGCGATCGCGCCGGGGATGCAGATCGAGGGGCCGCCGATCAGGTTGCGGTCCTCGACCACCGACGGCCACTGGAACCAGTTGCCGGTGTCCGCCCCCGCCAGCGGATAGTCGGCCGGGTCCAGCGCCGCCGGGGCGCGGACGTTGAAATCCAGCGTCGAGACCGCGCCCGTGCTGCCATCGGCATGCAGCAGGAAGCCGCCGCCGCCGATGCCGGACAGCCAGGGCTCGACCACGCTCAGCACCAGCGCCGCCACCACCGCCGCATCCATGGCGTTGCCGCCGCGGGCCAGCACCGCCGCGCCGGCTTCCGCCGCGTAGCGATGCTGGGCCGCGACCAGGCCGTGGCGGCTGCGGATCTCGGTCTTGCGGCCGTCCACGGTCATGCCTTGCGCCCGAAGCGGCGCGGCTCGACCGGGCCGGGGATGTCCGACGCGGCGACGAACCGCCCGGCATTGGCAGAGCCGGCTTGATACGCCGCGACCTCGCCGACCGTTGCGATCCAGACGCCGGGCGCGGCCGTGACCTGCTCCAGCAGCCGCTCCAGCAGGCGCAGCCGCTGGGCGCGGCCGGAGATCCAGTCATGGACCGTCAGCATGAACAGGCCGTTCAGGCGGCGCAGGCCTTCCCACTCGTCCAGCCAGCCCTCCAGGATCGGGCCCGGCGCCTCGGGCGGCCACTGGTCGGTGCCGCCGCCGGAAAACTTGAAGAACACGGCGTCGTCGATCGCCCATTGCACCGGCACCTCGACCACGCCGTCGATCTCATAGGGGTGGTCCGCGCCCGCCAGCGAGCTGTCCCAGAAGCCGTGCCGGCGGATCTCGGCCAGCATGTGCGGCGTCATTTCCCAGGCCGGGGAGCGGAAGCCCTTCGGCACCGCGCCGGTCTGACGGCGGAACACCTCGATCGCCGCCTCCAGCGCGCCGGTGAACTCGGCGTCGCTGCTCTGCGCCACGATCTCGTGGAAGAAGCCGTGCAGCCCGATCTCGTGGCCGCGCTCCAGGAAGGCGGGCAGCAGCTCGGGATTGGCCTCGGCCACCGCGCCGGGGACAAAGAAGCTGCCCTTGATGCCGAAGCGGTCCAGCAGGTCCAGCAGCCGCCAGATCCCGAGGCGCGGGCCGAAGCGCCGCTGCTCCAGCTGGCCCAGCGACCGCGTCGCCTCCGGCGCCCGCTGCTGCCACAGATAGGGCGAATCCGCGTCGACATCGACGGTGAAGCAGAAGGCGCTGTCGCGGCCTTGCGGCCATTGGTAGCGCGGCCAGGGCTGGACCATCGGGGGCCTCCTTACAGCGGCGACTTCTTGGCCTGGTACACGGCCATCGACCCGATCGAGTTGCCTCCGTCGACGGTCATGGTCGACCCGGTCATGTAGGCAGCGGCGTCGCTGGCCAGGAACAGCACGGCGTTGCCGACATCCGCGGCGGAGGAGGGGCGGCCCAGAGGGATCGACCCGCTGGTGGCCTCGACATGCTCCTGGGTCAGCAGGCTGACCTTGCTGCCGGCGATGAAGCCGGGCTCGACCGCGTTGACCCGGATGCCGAACTCCGCCAGCTCCAGCGCGAAGCCTTTGGTCAGCCGGTCCAGCGCGGTCTTGGAGACGCAGTAGGGCACTACGGTCCGCCGCATCTTGCGCGACGCGCCGGAGGAGATGTTGATGATGCTGCCGGGCACCTTGGCCGCGATCATCTGCTTCGCCAGGGCGCGGCTCAACAGGAAGGGCGCGCGGACATTGACCTCGAAGATCCGGTCCCATTCCTCGACATCGATGTCGAGCAGGAAGCCGCTGGGATAGACGCCGGCATTGTTGACCAGGATGTCCGCCGTGCCCCAGCGGACCGCGACCTCGGCGGCCAGCGCCTCGATCTCCTCGGCCTTGCGCAGGTCGGCGGCGACGGTGAAGCGGTCGCCCTTCAGGTTCATCGCCAGGCGGTCGAGATCCGCCTCCGACGTGTCGGTCAGGCACAGGCTGGCGCCGGCCTCGGCGAAGGCGGCGGCGATCCAGCTGCCCACCACGCCGCAGGCGCCGGTCACCACCACGCGCTTGCCGGTCAGATCGCTGGGGATGTTCATGGGGTTCCTCATCGGCTGTGGGGGTCGAGACGGTCGCGGAGCGCGTCGCCGATCAGGTTGGCGGCGAGCACCAGCAGAAACAGGCAGAGGCCGGGGAAGGTCGCGATCCACCAGGCGGTGGCGACGTAGTTGCGGCCGGTCGACAGCATCGCGCCCCAGCTCGCGGTCGGCGGCTGCACGCCGAGGCCGAGGAAGGACAGCCCGGCCTCGAACAGCACCATCAGCCCGAACTCCAGCGTCGCGACCACGGTCACGGCGCCCAGGATGTTCGGCAGGATGTGGCGGAACAGGACGCGGAACGGACCGGCGCCCATGAAGGCGGACAGCCGGACATAGGGCCGGCCGGCGATCGCCAGCGTCTGGCCGTAGGCGACGCGGGCGTAGCGCGGCCAGCGCGTCAGGGCCAGCACCAGGATGACGTTCAAGAGGCCGGGGCCGACCACGGCGACGGTGATGATCGCCAGCAGGATGGCGGGGACCGACAGGAACACGTCGACCACCCGCATCACCACCATCTCGACCGGCCCGCGCAGATAGCCGGCGAGCATGCCGAGCACGGTGCCGATGACGCCGGAGATCAGCACCGACAGCACCGCGACCAGCAGCGAGACCCGTGCGCCCCAGACCAGCCGGCTCAGCAGGTCGCGGCCGAGCTCGTCGCTGCCCAGCAGGTAGTGGACGTTGCGGGCAACGGTGCCGGGCGGTTTCAGCCGGCCCAGCAGGTTCTGCGCGTTCGGGTCGTAGGGCGCCACCAGCGGCGCCAGGATGGCGGCCAGGGCGAACAGCGCCAGTAGGATGATGAAGGGCAGGGCGCGCCGCAGCGGGTTGCGCCTGGCGGCCGGGGCCGGAGATGTGTCGACGGCGGCGGTCATCGCGCGCTCCCTAGCCGGATGCGCGGGTCGACCGCGGTGTACAGCAGGTCGGTCAGCAGGTTCAGCGCGACGGTGACGAAGGAACCGAGCAGCACGACGCCCTGCACGATCGGGAAGTCGCGGGCCAGGATCGACTGCACCGTCAGCTGCCCCAGCCCGGGCCAGGCGAACACGGTCTCGACGATCACCGCGCCGGCCAGCAGGTTCGAGACCTCGAGGCCCGCGACCGTGATCACCGGGATCGAGGCGTTGCGGGCCAGGTGGCGCAGCAGCAGGCGGCCGGTGCCGGCGCCGCGGGCGCGGGCGGTGCGGACATAATCCTTCGACAGCTCCTCCAGCAGGGCGGTCCGCGTCACCCGGGCGAAGGTCGCCATGCTCAGCAGCCCCAGCGCCACCGACGGCATCACCAGATGGTCGATCCCGCCGGTGGAGGAGGGCGGCAGCCAGCCCAGCGTGACGGCGAAGACCAGGATCATCAGGATGCCGCTCCAGAAGGTCGGCATGCTCTGCGCCGCCAGCACCAGCCCGGCCAGGATCCGCGCGACCCAGCGGTCGCGCCACAGGGCCAGCGCCACCCCGGCCGGGATGCCGATGCCGCAGGCGACCAGCAGCGCCCCGGCGGCCAGCGCCAGGGTGTAGGGCAGGCGCGAGGCGATGATGTCGGCCACCGGCACGTTCTGCACCACCGACCGGCCGAGATCGAAGCGCGTGATCTCGCCCAGGAAGGACAGGTACTGCACCCACAGCGGCCGGTCGAAGCCCAGCGCGTGGCGCAGCGCGTCGATATCCGCCTGGGTCGCGGTGTCCGGCACCAGCAGGTAGGTCGGGTCGCCGGTCAGGCGCTGCAGGAAGAAGATCAGCGTGGCGACGCCGAAGATCGTCAGCAGCGCCTGGCCCAGGCGGCGGAGCAGGAAGGCGGTCATGCCGGGCGCTGATCCTCCCTCATTCCGACCAGGACATGCGGTTCAGGAACAGGCTCTCATTCGGCGTCGGGGTCCATTGCAGCGGCTTGGCGGCGCCGTAGATCGCCACGGTCTGGAACAGCGGCACCACCGGCAGCTCGGTGGCGATGAAGGTGCTGACCTTGCGGTAATCGGTCAGCCGCCTGTCGCTGTCCAGCGTCGACCGGGCGTCGTCCAGCCAGCCATCGACCTCCTTGTTCTCGACGATCGTCCAGGGATTGCCGGAATGGAACAGCTGGTACAGCGCCCCGTCGGCATCCTGGCAGGCGCAGGAGGACCGGCTGACGGCCAGGGTTGGGCCGCCCTGGGCGCCCTGCTGGATCAGCTTCAGGAAGGTCGGGGTATCGACCAGGTTGATGCTGGCGTCGAAGCCGACATCGGCCAGCTCCTGCTGGATCGCCTGGACCACGCGCTGGTCGAAGAACGCGCCGGTGGCAATCTCGACCTTCGGCGACCCGCCGACCTCGGCCACCAGGGCCTTGGCCTTGTCCGGGTCGAAGGGCAGGCCGGGGATGTCCTCGAACCAGCCGAAATGCGCCGGCGTCACCATCTGGCCGATCGGCTTGTCCAGCCCGCCGAGGATGCCCTGGGTGATGCCCTCCTTGTCGACGGCATAGGCCACGGCCTGGCGCAGCCGCTTGTCGTCGAAGGGCGGCTTCGTCGGGTTCAGCCGCAGATAGGCCAGCCGCTCGGTCAGGGTGTAGAGCCGCTTGCCCTTGCCCGAGGCCTCGAGCTGGCCGGCCAGGTCGGAATCGAGCGACACCGCCAGATCGGCGCTGCCGGCCTCGACATCGGCCAGCCGGGTGGCAGCGTCGGGCACGGCGCGGAACACCGCGGTCGCGAACGGGCCCTTCGTTCCCCAATAGGCATCGTTGCGGGTCAGGGTGACGGCGACGCCGCGCTGCCAGCCGTCGAATTTGTAGGGCCCGCTGCCGACCGGCTTCAGGTTGAAGGCATCGTTGCCCACCGCCTCGACCACGTGCTTCGGCACGATCGACAGCTTCACCAGCTGCGCCAGCAAAGCGGGGTAGGGGCCGGCGAGAGTCAGCACGACGCTGTGCTGCCCGGTCGCCTCGGCCTTCACGATCTTGTCGAACTGGCCCTGCTGCGGGCTGGCCAGCTTCGGGTCGATGATCCGGTTGACGCTGAAGGCGACATCCTCCGGCGTCAGCGTGCTGCCGTCATGGAAGGTGACGCCGTCGCGGATCTCGAACTCGACCCGGGTGTCGGACAGCGTCTTCCATTCCGTCGCGATCTGCGGGACGATCCCGCCCTTGTCGTCGCGGGTGACCAGGTTGTCGAAGATGTTGCGGTAGACGTAGTAGCTGTCCGGGTTCCACTGCAGTTGCGGGTCCAGCGTCGACGGCTCGTTGACCAGGTCGACCACGAACCGGTCCTTCGCCTCCGCCGTGGCCGGGAGGGCCAGGGCGAAGGCCAGCGCCGCGCCCAGCAGGGCGGGCTTGAGCGGATGTGCCATGGTCAGTCTGTCCAGGACATGCGGTTCAGGAACAGGCTCTCATTCGGCGTCGGCTGCCAGTTCAGCCCCTTGGCCGCGCCGTAGATGATCGCCGCCTGGTACAGCGGCAGGGCCGGCACCTCGGTGGCGACGATCCTGTTCACCTGGGCGTAGCGGTCCAGCCGGGTTGCCTGGTCCAGGGTCGAGCGTGCCTCGACCAGCAGGCGGTCGACCTCGGCGTTGCGGAAGTTCGACCAGCCGCTGCTGCTGTGCAGCAGGGGGAACAGCACGCCGTCGGCATCCTGGCAGGCGCAGGACCAGCGGCCGAAGGTGATGCTGGCGCCTTCCTCCGGCTTGCCCTGCGACCGCTTCAGGTAGCTGGCCATGTCGGTCATGGTGATCTTCACCTTGATCCCGACCTCGGTCAGCTGCTGCTGCACCGCCTGGACGATGCGCTGGTCGTAGACCGGGGCGGTGGACAGCTCGGCCTCCACCTTCGCCGCGTCGCCGGCCTCGGCCACCAGGGCCTTGGCCTTCTCCGGATCGTAGGGAAAGCCCTCGATGCCCTCGGTCCAGCCGACATGGGCAGGGGTCAGCAACTCCGCCACCGGCTTGTCGTAGCCGCCCAGGATGCCCTCGGTCAGGCCCTGCTTGTCGATGGCATAGGCCACGGCCTGGCGCAGCTTGAGGTTGTTGAAAGGCGGGTTCATCGGGTTCAGCCGTAGATAGGCCACGCGCTCGGTCAGCACCACCAGCGGCTTGACCTTGTCGGAGCCCTGGATCTGCGCGGCGAGGTCGCTGTCCAGCGTCACCACCAGGTCGGCGGTGCCGGCCTGCAGGTCGGCGACGCGGGTGGCGGCGTCGGGCACGGCGCGGAACACCGCGGTCTGGAACGGTCCCTTGGTGCCCCAATAGGCGTCATTGCGGGTCAGGGTGACGGCGACGCCGCGCTGCCAGCTGTCGAACTTGTAGGGCCCGCTGCCGACCGGCTTCAGGTTGAAGGCATCGTTGCCCACCGCCTCGACCACATGCTTCGGCACGATCGACAGCTTCACCAGCTGCGCCAGCAGGGCCGGGTAGGGGCCGTCGGTCTTCACCCGGACGGTGGTCGGGCCGGTCGCCTCGGCGCCGGTGATCTTGTTGAACTGGCCCAACTGCGGGCTGGCGAATTTCGGGTCGGTGATGCGGCGGATGCTGAAGGCGACATCCTCGGCCGTCAGCTTGCTGCCGTCATGGAAGGTGATGTCGTCGCGGATCTGGAACTCGATCTCGGTGTCCGAGAGGTATTTCCAGGACGTCGCCACCTGCGGGACGATCTCGCCCTTGTCGTCGCGGGTGACCAGGTTGTCGAAGATGTTGCGGTAGACGTAGTAGCTGTCCGGATTCCATTGCAGCTGCGGGTCCAGCGACGACGGCTCGTTCACCAGGTCGACGGTGAGCCGGTCCTTGGCCATGGCCGGGGCCGCCGCCAGCATCATCGCCCCGAGCGCGACACCCAGGGCCGCGCCGAGCCATCTGTTCTGCGTCATGTGATGTCCCCCTGTTGGTGCGGCCGGTGCGGACGCGCCTGTGGCGTCGTCGCATCCGGTCCGGTTTGTCGCCGCCGCCGGTCCTGCTTCGCCCCGGCCACCTCGAGCGAGGAGGGCAGGGACAGCAGGGCGGCGGTGGCGAAGTCCTGGAAGGCCGTCAGTGCGGCCGTGATCTCGTGCCGGGCCGCCGCGGCGTCGCCGGCGGCCAAGGCGGCGACCAGCGCCTCGCGCCCCGGCGGCCGGTGATGCCGCCCGGCGAGGTCGAAGAAGGCCGCGATCCGGTCCGCCTGGTTCCACGCCTCGTCCAGCCAGCGCCCGACCAGCCCGCCGGCCAGGGCCGCCAGCCGGTCCAGGATCTGGCGGTCGGCGGCGCGCAGCGTCACCAGGGCCTGGCGGTCCTCCCGCCCCTGCAGCGCCATGCCCATGCGGGTCAGCGCCGTCAGCCCGGCGGCGGCGTCGGCCGTCAGCCGCAGCTCGGCCAGGCCGGGCTCCAGCGCCTGGCGGGCGCGGATCACGTCGCCGATCAGCGCGCCGGTGACCGGTGCCACCCGCCAGCCGCGGCGCGGCTCGACCGCGACCAGCCCTTCGGCGGCCAGGGTGGTGAGGGCGGTGCGCACGGCCGCCCGGCCCAGGCCGAAGCATCGGGCCAGATCAGGTTCCGAGCAATCCGTTCCCGGCCGCAGCTCGCATTCGATCACGGCGCGGCGCAGCCGCTTCAGCGCGAAGGCCGACTTCGGCTCGGCGCCCGGCGTGCGCGCCAGGGCGAAGGGCGAGGAATGATCGTACATATCGTGAGCGTGTCATTGTACGTGACATCTCACAAGCTGAATCTGACATTTCACTTTGGATAATTGAGGAATATTTGCCGCTCCCCGGGGCCGGCGATGGGGCCAGGCAGGGTTGACCAGCCGTCCCAGATGCCGTTATCGTCGCGATAATACGTATTATCAGGGATGGACGATGTCGGGGGAGGGCGTTCGACTGACGCAGCGGGACATCGCCAGGCTGGCGGGGGTCAGCCAGGCGACGGTGTCGCTCGTGCTCAACCGGCGCGACGACGGCTCGGCCCGGATCCCGCTGGAGACGCGCGAACGGGTGCTGGAGGTGATCCGCGCCACCGGCTATGTCGCCGACCCGGCGGCGCAGAGGCTGGTCGGGCGGCGCAACCACCTGCTCGGGGTGTTCACCTATGAGCCGGTGTTCCCGACGCTGCAGGCCGATTTCTACACGCCCTTCCTGCTCGGCATCGAAGGGGCGGCGGAGCGGTTCGGCTACGACCTGCTGCTGTTCACCAGCGCGCCGGTGCAGGACGGGCGCCGCCGGATCTTCCACGAGAACAACCGGCTGCGCCTGGCCGATGGCTGCATCCTGCTGGGCCGGACGCTGGACCGGGACGAGCTGGCGCGGCTGGTGGCCGGCCGCTACCCCTTCGTCGCCATCGGCCGCCGCGAGGATGCCGGCGGCCCGGTGCCCTATGTCGGCGCCGACTACGCCACGGCCACCACGGCGCTGGTGCGGCAGGCCGCGGCGCTCGGCCACCGCCGCCTCGCCTTCATCGGCCCGGCCGCCGGCGCCGAATCCTCCGACGACCGCTGGGCCGGCTTCCGCGCCGGGGTCGAGGAGGCGGGGGCGGAGACGATCCACGAGCCCGGCCTGGGCGACGATCCGGGGGAACTGGTCGACCGGCTGCTGCGCGCCGGCGCCACCGTGGCGCTGGTCGAGGACCAGGCCGATGCGGTGGTGCTGGAGCGGGCGGCGCGCGACCGCGGCGTGGCGGTGCCGGACGACCTGTCGCTGATCGCGCTGGGCAACCCGACGCGGCCGGTCGCCAGCGAGATCGCCTTCACCTGCTTCCGCATTCCGCGCGAGGAGATGGGGCGGCAGGCGGTCGAGATCCTGACCCTGGTGATGGGCGGGCAGGAGGACGGGCGGCAGCGGCTGCTGCCCTGCGAGCTGGCCGGGGGGCAGACCCTCGGCCCGGTACCGGACAAGCGGAAGGGGCGGCGGAATTGACCCTCGAATTCGATGCGGATGTGCTGGTGGTGGGGGGCGGCCTGGGCGGCGTCGCGGCAGCGTTGGCGTCGCTCAGGTCCGGCCGCTCGGTGATCCTGACCGAGGAGTATGACTGGCTGGGCGGCCAGCTGACCAGCCAGGCGGTGCCGCCCGACGAGCATTCCTGGATCGAGCGCTTCGGCGCCACCGCCAGCTACCGGGCGCTGCGCGACGGCATCCGCGAGCACTACCGCCGGCACTATCCGCTGACCGAGGGCGCCCGGGCCTGGCGCGACCTGAACCCCGGCGCCGGCTGGGTCAGCCGGCTGTGCCACGAGCCGCGGGTCGGCCTGGCGGTGATCGAGGCGATGCTGGCGCCCTGGCGCGGCTCCGGCCGCCTCAAGGTGTTGCAGCCCTACCGGCCGGTGGCCGCGGATATCGACGGCGACCGGGTGCGCGCCATCCGGCTGGCCCATCGCGATGGCGGGCCGGACATCGTCGCCTCCGGCCGCTACGTGCTGGACGCGACCGAGACCGGGGCGCTGCTGCCGCTGACCGGCACCGAATACGTCACCGGCTTCGAATCCCGCAGCGAGACCGGGGAGCCGAGCGCGCCCTGGGCCGCCCAGCCGCTGAACATGCAGGCGGTGTCGATCTGCTTCGCCCTCGACCATGTCGACGGCAACCATGTCGGAGACCGGCCGGCGAACTACGCCTTCTGGCGCGACTACCGGCCGGAGTTCTGGGGCGGCCCGCTGCTGGGCTGGAAGTCGCCGCATCCGCGCACGCTGGAGATCGTCGGGCGCAGCTTCACCCCGAACCCGGATGACGACCCGCTGGCGGTGAATGCCGACCAGCGGCTGAACCCGGGCGACGGCAACCTCTGGACCTTCCGGCGCATCGCCGCCCGCCGCAACTTCACCGGCGGCGCCTATGGTAGCGACATCACCCTCGTGAACTGGCCGATGATCGACTATTTCGAGGGGCCGGTGTTCGAGGTGCCGGAGGCGGAGGCGCAGCGCCATTTGGCCGGCGCGGCCGAGCTGTCGCGCTGCGTCCTGTACTGGCTGCAGACCGAGGCGCCGCGGCCGGACGGCGGCACGGGCTTCCCGGGCCTCAGGCTGCGCAGCGATGTCACCGGCACGCTCGACGGCCTGGCCCAGGCGCCCTACATCCGCGAATCCCGCCGCATCCGGGCCGAGTACACGGTGGTGGAGCAGGATCTGTCGCTGGCGGTGCGCGGCGCGCGCGGGGCCATGCGCTACCGCGACTCGGTCGGCGTCGGCATGTACCGGATCGACCTGCACCCCTCGACCGGCGGCGACAACTACATCGATGTCGGGTCCTGCCCGTTCGAGATCCCGCTCGGCGCCCTGCTGCCGCGGCGGATCGAGAACCTGCTGCCGGCCGGCAAGGCGATCGGCACCACCCACATCACCAATGGCTGCTACCGGCTGCACCCGGTGGAATGGAACATCGGCGAGGTGGCGGGCCATCTCGCCGCCTGGTGCCTGCAGCACGACCTGCCGCCGCGCGCGGTGCGGGCCCGGCCGGACCGGCTGGCCGCCTTCCAGGCGCGGCTGGAGGGGCAGGGGGTCGAGCTGCACTGGCCGGAGGTCGTCGGCTACTGACCGGCGGCCGGAGAACCGTTCGAACAAACAACAGGGGAGGATGCCATGATGCTCGGACGCCGCATCTTTGCCGCCGCCGCGGCCGGCCTGCTGGCCGCCGCGGCCCTCGGCGGCCCAGCCCGTGCGGAGGGCGTCGCCCTCCGTATGACGGTCTGGACAGGCAACAAGGCCCATCTGCAACTGCTGGACGGCATCGCCGCCGCCTACCGCAAGGCCCATCCGGAGGTGGCGTCGATCACCTTCGAGACGCTGCCCTTCGACGGCTACACCACGGCGCTGACCACCCAGATCGCCGGCGGCAACGCCCCGGACCTGGCCTGGATCTTCGAGAATTCGGCGCCGGATTTCGTCTCCTCCGGCGTGCTGCTGCCGCTGCAGGATGTGCTGCGGGCGACGCCGGGCTACGGCTATGACGACCTCCTGCCCAGCGCCACCGCGCTGTGGCGCCGCGACGACGCGCTCTACGCCTATCCGCTCTCGACCTCGCCCTTCGGCGTCTTCGTCAATCTCGACCTGATGAAGCAGGCGGGGGTGAAGCCGCCGGCGGAGCGGATCGCGGCCGGGGAGTGGAGCTGGGACAACGCCGTCGCCGATGCCGCCGCGGTCCATGCCAAGACCGGCAAGGCCGGGCTGGTGGTGCGCGATTTCGACTACAAGCTGTGGGACAACCTGGCCACCGTGTGGAACGGCTGGGGCGCGGCACCCTGGAGCGCCGACGGCAAGGCCTGCGGCTTCGACCAGCCGGCGATGGCGGAAGCGATGCGCTTCCTGCACAAGGCGGTGTTCACCGACCAGGCCATGCCCGGCCCGGGCGCGCCGGCCGATTTCTTCGCCGGCGACGCCGCCATGACCATCACCCAGATCAGCCGCGCGGCCCTGCTGAAGGACGGCGCCTTCGCCTGGGACCTGGTGCCGCTGCCCAAGGGGCCGGCCGGCGAATATGCCGTGATCGGCCAGGCCGGCATCGGCGTGTTCAAGGCCGGGGCCAACGCGCAGGCCGCGGCGTCCTTCCTGGCCTTCCTGACAAATCCGGAGAATTCGGCCAGGCTGGCGCAGTTCTTCCCGCCGCCGCGCAAGAGCCAGCTCGTCGTCGACCTGCTGGCCAAGGCCAACCCGATGCTGAAGCCGGCGCAGATCCAGGCGGTGGTGGTGCGCGGCATCGAGATCGGGGCGGTGAAGCCCAGCCACACCGGCAATGCCCAGATCGCCCAGGTGGTGCGGGCCGGGCTGGATGCGCTGTGGCAGCCCGACGCCGATATCGACGCGGCGCTGAAGGCGGTGTGCGGCCGGATCCGGCCGCTGCTGGCGCGCTGACGATGGCGCGGACCTCCACCATGACGGCCGGCCCCGCCGACACCGTGGAGGCCGCCGCCCCGCGGGCGCCGTTCTGGACGCTGCGCCGCCGCGACGCCCTGGCCGGCTATCTCTTCGTCGCGCCGCAGCTGCTGGGTGTCGCGCTGTTCGTGCTGATGCCGCTGGCGCTGGTCGGCTGGTACAGCCTGCACGAATGGAATGTCCTGGCCGGCAGCTTCGACTATGTCGGCGACGGCAACTACCGGGCGCTGCTGGAGGACCCGGATCTGCCGGGCGTGCTCGGCGCCACCGCCCTGTTCTCGGCCGGGCTGGTGGTGCTGAATCTCAGCCTGGCGCTGCTGCTGGCGGTGCTGCTGAACCAGCGGCTGCACGGCATGACGGTGTTCCGGGCGCTGTTCTTCTCGCCTGTCGTGGTGTCGCTGGTGGCCTGGACCATCGTCTGGGGCTTCCTGTTGCAGAAGGATGGCGGCATCAACGGCATCCTGGCGGTCTTCGGCGTCACCGGGCCCAACTGGCTGCGCGGCGAGGCCACGGCGATGCTGTCGGTGATCGTGGTCCAGGTGTTCAAGAATGTCGGGCTGAACATGGTGCTGTTCCTGGCGGCGCTGCAGACCGTGCCGCGCGACTTGTACGAGGCGGCGCGGATCGAGGGCGCCGGCCGCTTCGCCCAGTTCCGCCGCATCACCCTGCCGCTGATCAGCCCGACCATCCTCCTGACCTCGATCATCACCATCGTCGGGTCGCTGCAGGTCTTCGCCCAGATCGCGGTGCTGACCCAGGGCGGGCCGGGGATCTCGACCACCGTGCTGGTCTATTACCTCTACCAGCAGGCCTTCCAGTTCCACGCCTTCGGCTATGGCTCGGCGCTCGCCGTGCTGCTGTTCGCCATCGTCGCGGTGCTGACCTTCGCGCAGTGGCAGCTGCGCCGGCGCTGGGTGTTCCATGAAAGCTGAGCTCACCCCCCGCGCGCGGCTGGCGATCTACGGGCTGATGTGCGTGCTGGCCATCCCCTTCGTCTTCCCGACCTGGTGGATGGTCACCTCCTCCTTCAAGCCGGTGCAGGAGATCTTCGCGTTTCCGCCGGCTTTGCTGCCGCGCAGCCTCGACCTCGACGCCTATGCCCAGGTGTTCGCGCTGCAGCCCTTCGCCCTGCAGTATTGGAACAGCCTGTACATCGCCGCAGTGGTGACGATCGGCACGATGGCGGTGGCCTCGCTGGCCGGCTACGCCTTCGCCCGGATCCGCTTCCCGGGCCAGAACCTGGTGTTCATGGTGGTGCTGCTGGCGCTGCTGGTGCCCAGCGAGGTGACGATCGTGCCGCTGTTCCGCTTCTTCCTGGGGCTCGGCTTGGTCAACACCCACTGGCCGCTGATCCTGGTGCCGATCCTCGGCGCGCCCTGCGTGCTGGCGACCTTCATCATGCGCCAGTTCTTCATCACCCTGCCGCCGGAGCTGGAGGAGGCGGGGCGGATCGACGGGCTCGGCCGGTTCGGGCTGTTCTGGCGCATCGCCCTGCCACTGGCCCGCCCGGCGCTGGGCGCCGTCGCCATCTTCACTTTCCTGCACAGCTGGAACCTGTATCTCGAGCCGATCGTCTACCTGTCCTCGACCGACAAGTTCACCCTGCCGCAGGCGCTGACCCAGTATGTGGACGCCTATGGCGGCCCGATGTGGAACGTCCAGCTGGCGGCGGTGACGCTGACCGCGCTGCCGGTGCTGATCGTTTTCGTCATCGCCCAGCGCCAGTTCATCGAGGGGTTGGCGCATACTGGGCTGAAGGGCTGAGGTCGGCCCTCGATACACCCTCACCGTCATGGCGAGCCCCGCAGGGGCGTGGCCATCCAGGGCCGCTCGCACCGGCCCCTGGATGGCCACGTCGGCTTCGCCTCCTCGCCATGACGTGGTTGGCAGTGGCGTGGCGAGACCTCAGCCGCGCTCCTCGAACGGCGCGCGGAAGCTCGGCAACCGGTCCTTGGCGGCGGGCAGGGGCGGGAAGGGCTTGTGCGGCTCGGCCTGGTACCAGAAGGCGGTGCTGGACACCTCGTCGTCGCGGCGGTTGGCGTGGCCGCGCTCGATGGTGATGCGGATCGACCGCTTGAACACCACCGGGTCCTCGATGTGGAAGCGGTAGAGCGTCACCGGCTCCTGCCAGTTCGGGCCGCCGCCGGCGATGATGCCGTGATAGGGCGCGGAATACTCCTGGTTCGGGCACCAGGCGGTGTTGAAGTAATCCTCGGTGCCGGTGCCGTGCAGGGTCGGCGGCCAGGCGTCATTGGCGCCGGGCGCGCTCTCGGGCCGGTCGGCGATCACCGGCTGCGGCGCCTCGGCCGCGATCTGCCGCTTGCGGCCGGCATCGGGCACCGAGATCCCGGGCTCGCCGTCGACGAAGATCATGTCGTCGCCCTCGCCATACCAGTCCCAGTTCCGTGACCGGCGCAGCGAATAGACGCTCAGCAGGCAGCCGACATAATGGCCGTGCCCGGCGGCGTCGAGGATGGTGTGGTTCTTCGCGGAGTCGGTGGTGACGCCGCCGAACAGCACCTCCTCATTGGTCAGCCCGGCCTCGTCGAAGGGCTGCGGCGCGGCCCGGCGCCACTGGGCGTGGAAGCGGCCGAGGCCGTCCTCCAGCGCATCGTGCAGCTCCAGGTCGATGTAGTAGTAGAACAGCAGCTCGTGCTCGGCCTCGTTGGTCACGGCGAAGCGCATGCCGGCCGCGAAGGGCATCGGGAAATAACAGTTCAGCGCCTTGCCGTCCTGCGGGCTCATCTGCAGCGGCAGGCTGGCGAAGTTGCGGGTCTGGCCATGGCCCATGCCGAAGAAGTCGCCCAGCGGGCATTCGACGCTGGGCTCGGCCTCGCCGTCCCACCAGGCGCGCAGCACGATCTTGCGCAGCGCGTGGCGGCTGGCGCAGTTGACCGTGACCCAGATATGGGTGACCACGCCGGCGCCTGACGCCTCGGCGATCGTCACCGTCTCGCCCGGGGCGATGTGCAGCCGGTCGTCATTGCCGCCGGTGCGGTCCCAGCTGGAGAAGCGCCGGGTGCGGGCCTGGCGCAGCTTGGCCAGGCCGCGCAGCGGCGACAATCCGGCATTGCTCTGCATGGTGTGTCCTCTCGTGCGCGCGGCTACTTGAGGCCGCCGGTCTTGATCGATTCGATGATCTGCCGCTGGAACAGGACGAACAGCAGCAGGGTCGGCAGCGCCACCACGGTGGAGGCGGCCATGATATAGTTCCAGGAGGCAGAGTACTGGGCCTGGAAGCTGGCGACCGCGACCTGCACCACCCACAGCCTCTCGTCCGTGGTGATGGTCAGCGGCCACAGGAAGGCGTTCCAGTTGGCCAGGAAGAAGAAGATCGCCAGGGCGGCCAGGATCGGCCGCGACAGGGGCAGCACGATGCTCCAATACACCCGCCAGTAGCCGGCGCCGTCGATGAACGCCGCCTCCTCCAGCTCGCGCGGCACGTTCAGGTAGAACTGGCGCAGCAGGAATATGCCGAAGGCGTTGAAGATCGCCGGGATGATCAGCCCGCCATAGGAGTTCACCAGCCCCAGCTGCCGCACCAGGATGAACAGCGGGACGATGATCACCGGCAGCGAGATCAGGAAGGTCGCGAACATGCCGAGGAAGATCGCCTCGCGCCCCGGGAAGCGCAGCCGCGCCAGGGCATAGCCGGCCATGGAGTGGAACAGGAGGGCGATCACCGTCACCGACCCGGCCACCAGCAGCGTGTTCAGGAGGAAGCGCAGGAAATCGACCTCGGTGAAGACGTAGAGGAAGTTGTCCAGCGTCGGCCGCGCCGGGATCAGCCCGGGGTCGAAGATCTCGTCCGGCCCCTTGAAGGCGATCGACAGCATCCACAGCAGCGGCGCGACGGCCGTGAGGGCGGCGAGGGCCGAAGCCAGGAACCAGACCGTGCCCGCCGGGCGAAAGGCTCGGGTGGGGGAGAGGGCGGCGTCAGTCATAGTCGAAGCGCCCGCCGCGCGTGACCCGGAACAGCAGGACGGTGAAGGCCAGCAGGATGATCACCAGCACCGAGGCCATGGCGGCGGCATAGCCGTATTCGCCGAACTGGAAGGCCTGCTCGTAGATGTAATAGATCGCCAGCGAGGTCGAATTGGCCGGCCCGCCCTTGGTCATGACATAGACCAGGTCGAAGGTCTGGGCCCCGGCCACCGCCGTGACGGTCGACACCAGCAGCACGAAGAAGCTGGTGGGGCGGAGGAGGGGCAGGATGATGTGGCGGAAGGACGCGACCGGCCCGGCGCCGTCGATCCGCGCCGCGTCGAGATATTCGCGCGGGATGTCCTGCAGCCCGGACAGGAAGATCAGCATGTAGTAGCCCATCAGGAACCAGACGCTGACGCCGACGATGGCGTACAGCGCCAGGCTCGGGTCGCCGAGCCAGGACAGTCCGCCGAGGCCGATCGCGGCCGAGACCCGGCTGACCACGCCGATCTTGTCGATCAGCAGCACCTGCCAGATCAGCCCGACCACCACCAGGCTGACCATGTGCGGCAGGAAGAACAGCGTCCGGAACAGGCCGGAGAAGCGGCTGCGCCGGTGCACCAGCAGGGCCAGGCCGAGGCCGGTGACGTAGAGGCTGGGCACCAGCAGCACGACATAGAGCAGGGTGACCTTCAGGCTCTCCAGGAACAGCGGGTCGGCCAGCATGCGGCGGTAATTGGCCAGGCCGACGAAGCGGTAGCCGCCGAAGCCGGTGACGCCGAAGAAGCCGAGGCTGAGCGACAGCAGCATCGGCCCGCCGACGAAGACCAGCAGGCCCAGCGCGTCGGGCAGGACGAAGAGATATCCGGCGATCCATTCCCGGTGCCGGGCGGACAGGCGGCGGGGCTTGCTCACGGTGGCCAAGGGAACTGCCGTCGGTGAAGCGGTGCTCATGCCGTCGGCACCCCGTCTGAGTCCCCCCTCCCCTTGTGGGAGGGGGGTAGGGGGAGGGGGCTGCGCGCGTCCGCGCGCGAATGGTTAAAATCGCTTCCGCGATCACTGCCGTCTGCGCGCCAGCGCCGGCGCAGGCCGAGGGAACCCCCTCCCCCTAGCCCCCTCCCGCGAGGGGAGGGGGGACTAAGGACGTGACCCGAAGCGCCATGCATCGCCGCCCTCATAGGATCGGCGCGCCGTCATAGCCGGACAGGAAGCTGTCGATCTGCTGCGCCGCCATCTCGGCCCGCTTGCCCGGGTCCTCGCCGTTCAGCTGGCAGGCCTGGATGGCGTCGGAGATCGCCTTGTAGACCTGGGGCGGCACCCGCGGCTCGCCGCGGGCGGTGGGGAACACCTGCTCGGCGAAGGTCTTCATCGCGCCGCTGCCATAGGCCTGGGCGGCCGTGGCCTCGGCGAAGGCCGACTTCCTTGGCGGCATGTCGCTCTTGGCCTTGGTGCACCAGTCGGCGACGCGCTGCACCGAGCCCGGGTCCATCGACCCCAGCGCCCAGGCGCAGAACTTGCCCGCCGCCTCGGTGTTGCGGCCATTGGCATTGGCGACGAAGGCCCAGCCGCCGGCCACGGTGCGGTCCTGCCCGCCCTGCGGCACCGGCAGCTTGAACACGCCGTATTCGAGGTTCGGGTCGGCGTTGCGCAGGGCGCTGATGCCCCAGATGCCGACATTCTGCATGGCGCAGAAGCCGGAGCCGAGATTGGCGGCGATGTCGTTGGCGCCGTAGCCCAGCGGCTTGCGCGGGGCTACGCCCTGCTGCACCGCGTCCTGCCAGAACTTCAGCGCGGCCTTCGTGGCGTCGGAGTTGAAGCCGCTCTTGCCGTCCTTCCCGACGATCTCGCCGCCGCCCTGCCACAGGAACGGGTACCAGGTGAAGTTCTGATAGTAGCCGGGATTGGTCTCGAACAGGATGCCGAAGCGCCGGTCGTTGGTCAGCTTCTTGGCGACTTCGAGAAGCTGGTCCCAGGTCTTCGGGATGTCGGCCTCGCCCAGGCCGGCCTCCTTGAACGCCTTGACGCTGTAGTAGATCGCCATCGGCTCGACCTCCATCGGCAGGCCGAACAGGCCGTCCTTGACCAGCCGGGTGGCGATGGCGGTGTCGTAATAGTCGGCGCGGGCCTCGGCCGCGACATAGGGGGCGAGGTCCAAGAGCGCGCCGCCATTGTGGTAGCGCAGGAAATCGCCGGGGCTGATCAGGAAGATGTCCGGCCCCTCGCCGGCGGCGAAGGCGGTCTGCAGCTTGGTGCCGTTGATGTATTGCGAGGTCGGGATGTATTCCAGCTCGACCTTGGTCTCCTGGCTGTCGTTCCAGCCCTTGACCATGTCCTGGAACCACTGCACCTGGCCGGGGACGGCGCCGCCGGGGGCGTAGAACTGCCAGAACTTAAGCGGCCCCTCCGCCGCCCGGGCGCGGCGCGAGAGAGTGGGCATCGGCAGCAGGCCGGCGCCGGCCAGCGCGGTGCCGGCGGCCAGGACGGCGCGGCGGCCGATCGGGTGTCCGGTGTCGTTGCGGCGGGTCATGACGGTCCTCCCCTTGTGTCGCGTCGTGATGCGGCGCCAGCCGCGCCTGCCGAATCGAAACCTTTCAGCCGATTCGGCAATCCCGGCGAAACCGCAGCCAGGCGCGGCCGTCCGATGTCCCGGAATTCGGCCGCTATCTGCTTGTTTGAAACGTTTCAGAAAAGCTATCATCCGATTCGCGACTTGGCAACGGCTTCGGGGACCATGGCGACATTGCGGGACGTGGCGAACCGGGCCGGGGTGTCGATCGGCTCGGTCTCCGCGGTGGTCAACCGGACGGCGCCGGTCAGCGCCGCGCTGCGCCAGCGGGTGCTGGCGGCGATCGAGGAGCTGGGCTACGCCCCGGACGGGGTGGCGCGCAGCCTGAAGACCGGCCGCACCCGCACCATCGGCCTGATCATCCCGGACCTGACCAACCCGCTCTTCGCCGCGCTGGCCGCGGCGATCGAACGGGCCTGCGACGCCGCCGGCTATGCCCTGGTGCTGTGCGCCTCCGCCGACGATCCGGAGAAGGAGCTGCGGCACCTGCAGCTGATGCGCACCCAGCGCGCCGACGGGCTGGTGCTGGTGCTGAGCGGGGTGGAGCCCGGCAATGCCGAGGCGATCCGCCGCCTGGTCACCGTGCCGGCGGTGCTGGTCGACCGCACGCTGCGCGGGCTGGCCGAGTTCGATTCGGTGATGCTCGACGACCGGGCGGCGGCGCGGATGGCGGTGGAGTACATGATCCGCAGCGGCCATCGCCGCATCGGCGTCATCACCGGCCGGCCGGGGATCTCGACCGCGACCGACCGCTTCGACGGCTATCGCGAGGCGCTGGACGAGGCCGGCATCGTCTTCGACGAGGATCTCGCCGTCTGCGGCGACTTCCAGATCGAGACGGCGAAGGATGCCACGGCGGCGCTGCTGCACCGCCGGCCGCGCCCGACGGCGATCTTCTCGACCAGTAACCTGACCACGATCGGGGTGATGCGGGCGGTCGCCGAGCAGGGCTTCCGCTGCCCGAAGGATGTCTCGGTCGCCGGCATCGGCGATTTCGAGTGGAGCACGGCCTTCTCGCCGGGGCTGACCGCGGTGGTGCAGCCGGTGCGGGAGATGGGCGAGCGGGCGGTGGAATGCCTGCTGGCGCGCCTGGACGGTGCCCCGCCCGCCGGGCCGGTGCGAGCGGTGTTCGCGCCACAGCTGGCGGTGCGCGAGTCCTGCCGCGTGATCGGCTGACCGGGCCGTTCGCCGCTTTTTGTCCGATCATTGACGTCATGCCCCTCGTCGCCCGACAGTCCTTGTGCTAGTCGGCCGGGATCGACCCAGAACAACAGGCTGGCAGGGGAGGGAAGACGGGATGGGATTGCGAAACGCCTTCGGCATGGGCATTGCCCTGGCATTGGCCCTGGCCGGGCCGGCACGGGCCGAGGACCCGATCCGCATCGCCGATGTGATCGAGCTGTCCGGCGCGGGCGCCACGGTCGGCACCAACTGGAAGAACGCGATCGAGATGGCGGTGGAGGAGATCAACCAGAAGGGCGGCATCCTGGGCCGGCCGCTGGAGGTCTCGCATTACGACACCCAGACCAATCCCGGCGTCTCCCGCGCCCAGGTGCAGAAGGCGCTGGACGAGGAGCCCTATGTGATCTTCGGGCCGATCTTCTCCGGCTCGGTCAAGGTCAACATGATGCTGGCGCAGCAGGCGGAGGTGCCGCAATTCACCGGTGCCGAGGCGACTGAGCTGACCCAGTCCGGCAACCCCTACATCTTCCGCACCTCGATCAGCCAGGCGGCGGCGATGCCGAAGCTGGCGAACTACCTGGCCGACGACCTGAAGGCGAAGAAGGTCGCCGTGGTCTGGGTGAACAACGATTTCGGCAAGGGCGGCCACGACGCCATCCTGGAGCAGATGAAGGCGCATGGCATCGAGGTGGTGGCCGACCTGTCGACCGAATCCGGCCAGGCCGATTTCGCCGCCGATGTGGTCAAGCTGAAATCGTCCGGCGCCGACGCCGCCATCGTCTACACCAATGAGGAGGAGAGCGCGCGCTTCCTGCGCGAGGCGCACAAGCAGGCGATCGCCATCCCGCTGATCGGCGAGACCACGCTCCTGAACCAGAAGGTGATCGACCTGGCGGGCGATGCGGCCAACGGCGTCCGCGGCCATGTCGGGCTGTCGGCCGACGCGCCCTTCGATACCATCCGCGCCTTCCGCGACCGCTTCCAGGCGCGCTACGGCTACCTGCCGGACCACAACGCCATCAAGGCCTACCTGGCGGTCTACGCCGTGCGCTACGCCACCCAGAAGATCGGCAAGGTCGACAGCGTGGCGCTGGCCGAGACGCTGCACGGGCTGACCATCACCACCCAGGACGAGCCGGGGATCCTGATCGACACCACCTGGGATGCGAATGGCGATGTCGACCGCGTCAGCTTCCTGGCCGAGGTCGAGAACGGCCGGCAGGTGATCGTCAAGACCCTGCCGAAGCTCGGCCACTGACCGCACGCATCCGGCCCGCCCGGCGCGGCGGGCCGGGGCCCTTGAGGATCCTCCATGGCGAATGTCCTGCAGCTTCTCGCCTCCGGCCTGGCGACGGGCGCGATCTACGCCCTCGTCGCCATCGGCTTCACCCTGCTGTGGCAGACCTCGCAGACCATCAACTTCGCCCAGGGCGAGTTCGTGATGCTGCCGGCCTTCCTCATCCTGGCGGCGATGCGCTTCGGCGAGCTGCCGTTCTGGCCGGCGGTGGGCATCGGCGCGGTGCTGGCGCTGATCATCCTCGGCGTGCTGTTCAAGCGCCTGCTGGTCGACCCGATGCTGCGCCACGGCGTGCTGCCGCTGGTGATCGCCACCATCGCCTTCGGCGTCTTCCTGAAGGAATCGGTGAAGGAGTTCTACAGCGCCGAGGCCCAGCCCTTCCCGGCGCTGGTGCCGGCCGGCGACGTGTCGCTCGGCGGCGTCACCCTGTCGCTGCAGGACCTCGCCGTGATCGCGGTCGCCGTGGTGGCGGTGGTGGTGCTGCAGCTGTTCCTCAACCGCACCCGAACCGGCCGCTGCATGCAGGCCACGGCGCAGAACCCGACCGTGGCGCGGATCCTCGGCATCCCGGTCGAGCGCATGATCCTCTACACGTTCCTGATCAACGCCGGCCTGGTGACGCTGGCCTCGCTGCTGGTCAGCCCGATCTACCTGGCCAAGTTCTCGAACGGCGAGACGCTGGGCCTGGCCGCCTTCATCGCCGCCATCGTCGGCGGCTTCAACCAGATCCGCGGCGCCATCGCCGGCGGGCTGCTGCTGGGCGTGATCGACAACCTGATGGCCGCCTATGTCTCGGCCCAGTACCGCGCCGCCGTGCCGCTGCTGCTGCTGATCGCGGTGATCCTGTTCCGGCCGCAGGGCCTGCTGGGCCGGGCCGAGGAGCGGACGGTATGACCCGGCGCCGTATCCTCGCCGGCCTCGCGCTGGTCCTGGCCGTCGCCGGCCTCGCCGCCTTGCCCTTCGGCCTCAAATCCTACGGCATCTATCTGATCAGCACCTGGCTGGTGATGACCATCGCCGCGATGGGGCTGAACCTGACCCTCGGCTATGCCGGCCAGGTGTCGATGGCGCAGGCCGCCTTCGTCGGCATCGGCGCCTACACTGCGGCGATCCTGACCACCCAGGGCTGGCCCTTCGGCGTCGCCTTCCTGGCCGCAGGCGCGATCAGCTTCGTCATCGGCTGGATCCTCGGCTATCCGGCGCTGCGGGTGCAGCACCACTACCTGGCCTTCGTCACCTTGGCCTTCACCACCCTGGCCTATCTGGTGTTCCGCAACGAGGAGTGGCTGACCGGCGGCATCACCGGCATCAGCGGCATCCCGCGGCCGGTGGTGCTGGGCTGGACGACCGGGAAGGCCACCGCCTTCTATCATTTCTGCCTCGGCATGCTGCTGCTGGTGGCGGCCGGGCTGTGGTGGATCCTGCGCTCGCCCTGGGGCCGGGCCTTCGTGGCGCTGCGCGAGAACCCGGTGCGGGCGCTGTCGCTCGGCGTCGACACCCGGCGCTATACGCTGATCGCCTTCGCCCTCGGCTCGGCCCTCGGCGGCTTCGCCGGTGCGCTCTACGCGCCGCTGGTGCAGTTCGTCGACCCGACGCCCTTCGGCCTCGGCCTGTCGCTGAACCTGCTGCTGATGGTGGTGGTCGGCGGCGCCGGCTTCTTCTTCGGGCCGTTCCTCGGCGCGCTGGTGGCGGTGCTGCTGCCGGAATGGCTGCGCTTCACCGAAGGCTATTACCTGATCCTCTATGCCCTGCTGGTGATG
The DNA here is from genome assembly GCF_002195995.1 of Inquilinus limosus. Classification (GTDB taxonomy): domain Bacteria; phylum Pseudomonadota; class Alphaproteobacteria; order DSM-16000; family Inquilinaceae; genus Inquilinus; species Inquilinus limosus_C. The sequence goes on along the minus strand of NZ_NHON01000004.1, from coordinate 26,562 downwards.
GCGCTGATGGCGGCCTGCCCGACCGGGCTGCTGGGCCTGGCCGACCGGCTGCTGCATTCGATCCGGCGCAATCCGGCCCCGGCCGGGGAGGCGGCGCGATGAGCCCGGTGCTGGAGGTCAGCGGCCTGCGCCGCAGCTTCGGCGGCATCGCCGCGGTCGACGGCGTGTCCTTCGCGGTGCATCCGGGCGAGATCCTCGGCATCATCGGGCCCAACGGCAGCGGCAAGTCGACCCTGTTCAACTGCATCCTGGGCCAGTTGAAGCCTAGCGCTGGCGAGGTCCGGATCGACGGCCGGGCGGTCACGGGCTCGCGCCCCTGCGACCTCAACCGCATGGGGGTCAGCCGCACCTTCCAGCTGCTGCAGATCTTCCCGCAGCTCTCGGTGCGCGAGAACCTGATCCTGGCGGGGCAGGAGCATCAGGGGTCGATGCTGTCCCGCCTGTTCGGCCGGCGCGACGCCGGGCTGGGCGCCGCGGCGGACCGGATGATCGCCTTCTTCCGGCTGCAGCACTTGGCCGACGCCAAGGCCGGCGGCCTCAGCTACGGCCAGCAGAAGCTGCTGGATGCCGCCATGGCCTTCATGGCCGGGCCGCGCCTGACCCTGCTGGACGAGCCGGCCGGCGGCGTCAACCCGACCATGCTGGCCGGGCTGAAGGACCGGCTGGCGGCGATGAACCGGGAGGAGGGGGCGACCTTCGTGGTGATCGAGCACAACATGGAATTCGTGATGTCGCTGTGCAGCCGGATCCTGGTCCTGGCCGAGGGCCGCATCATCGCCCAGGGCACGCCGGCGGAAATCCGCGCCAACCCCGAGGTGATCGAGGCCTATCTTGGACACTGACGCGCCGATCCTGGAGCTGCAGGAGGTGGTCGCCGGCTACGGCCGCATGACCATCCTGAACGGCACCAGCTTCAAGGTGGCGCGCGGCGCGATCACCACCGTGATCGGGCCGAACGGGGCCGGCAAGTCGACCGTGTTCAAGACCGTGTTCGGCCTGCTGCCCGCCCGCTCCGGCCGCGTCGTCTTCGACGGCGTCGACATCACCAACGCGACGCCGCGGCGGCTGCTGGGGCTGGGCCTGTGCTACGTGCCCCAGGGCCGCAACATCTTCCCGGAGCTCAGCGTCCGCCACAATCTCGAGCTCGGCGGCGTGGCGGCGCAGGGCATCGCCGACCTGCCGGCGCGGATCGCGGCGGCGATGGACCGCTTCCCGATGCTGCGCCGCAAGGCCGACCGCCAGGCCTCGACCCTGTCGGGCGGCGAGCAGAAGCTGTTGGAGATCGCCCGCGCCCTGCTCCTGGACCCGAAGCTGATCCTGATCGACGAGCCGTCGATCGGGCTGTCGCCGCTGATGGTGCAGGAGACCTTCGCCATCCTGACCGGCCTGCGCGACCGCGGCGTGTCGGTGCTGATGGTCGAGCAGAACGCCCGCAGCGCGCTGCAGATCTCGGATTACGGGCTGGTGCTGGAGCTCGGCCGCACCCGGCTGCAGGACCGGGCCGAGGCGATCCTGGCCGACCCGCGGATCGGCGAGATGTTCCTGGGCGGCGGCATGACGGCGGAGCCGGCCTGACCCCGCCGCCGGTCAGGTCACCGGCGCCGGGTTGAACAGGGTCAGCGCGTTGAACAGGCCCCAGCGGTCGGACCAGGGCTTGGTGCGGCCGCTGGCGACGTCGAGGATCAGGCGGAACAGGTCCCAGCCGACCTGTTCGATCGTCGCCTCGCCGCTGGCGATGCGGCCGGCGTCCAGGTCGATCAGATCGGACCAGCGCTGGGCCAGGTCGGTGCGGGTCGACATCTTGATCACCGGCGCCGCCGCCAGGCCGTAGGGCGTGCCGCGGCCGGTGGTGAAGACCTGCAGCGTCATGCCGGAGGCCAGCTGCAGCGTGCCGCAGACGAAGTCGCTCGCGGGCGTGGCGGCGAAGACCAGCCCTTTCTTGCGGACCCGCTCGCCGGGGGACAGCACGTCGACGATCGGGCTCGACCCCGACTTGACGACCGAGCCCAGCGCCTTCTCGACGACATTGGCCAAGCCGCCCTTCTTGTTGCCGGGCGACGGGTTGGCGCTGCGGTCGGCCTCGCCGCGAGCGAGATAGGAATCGTACCAGGCCATCTCGCGGATCAAGGCGCGGCCGACCTCCTCGGTCACCGCCCGCGGCGTCAGCAGGTGGATGGCGTCGCGCACCTCGGTGACCTCGGAGAACATCACCGTGGCGCCGGCGCGCACCAGCAGGTCGGCGGCGAAACCCACCGCCGGGTTGGCGGTGACGCCGGAGAAGGCGTCGCTGCCGCCGCACTGCACCCCGACCACGAGGTCGGAGGCCGGGCAGGTCTCGCGCCGGCGCCGGTTCAGCGCCTCCAGCCGTGCCTCGGCCATGGCCAGGATCGAATCGACCATGGCGCCGAAGCCTGCTTCTTCCTGGAGCCGGACGATGCCCGGGGGCATGCCGTCCGGCATCAGCCGCTCGGGCTGCAGCTTCTCGCAGCCCAGGCCGACGATCATCACCTCGCCGCCGAAATTCGGGTTCAGCGCCAGATTTTGAAGGGTGCGGATCGGCACCACCGCCTCCGGCGCGTTGATCGCCACGCCACAACCGTAGCTGTGGTTCAGCGCCACCACGTCGTCGACATGGGGGAAGCGGGGCAGCAACTGCTCCTTGATCCGCTTCACCGCGAAGTCCAGCGTCCCGGCCACGCATTGCACGCTGGTGCTGATCGCCAGCACGTTCTTGGTGCCGACCGACCCGTCCGGGTTGCGGAAACCCTCGAAGCTGTAGCCCTCGAGCGGTGGCAGCGGCGTGGCCGGCCGGGTGGCGAGCTCCAGCCGGTCGAGATCCGGCGCGGCGGGGACCAGCACCGCCGCCTCCTCGACCCAGTCGCCGGCGGCGAGCGGCCGGGCGGCGCGGCCGATCACCTCGCCATAGCGCCGGATCTCGGCGCCCTCGGCGATGTCGGCCAGCGCCAGCTTGTGGCCCTGCGGCACGAACTGCCTGAGCGTCGGGCCGTCCGGAAGGCGCGTGCCCTCCGGCAGGCCGAAGGAGTTGACCACGATGGCGACGTTGTCGGCCTCGTGCAGCCGGATGGTGCGGGGTGTGTCCGGCGTTCCTGGCTCCGGCATCGTCGCTCTCCCGTTACGCCGCGGCGGCGAAGCTGCTCCGCGCCAGGCCCTGCACCAGGGCCGCCAGCTGCTCGGTCTCGGCCTCGGTCAGATCGTGCAGCGGCGCCCGCACGGGGCCGGAATCCCGGCCGATCACCTTCATCCCGGCCTTGATGATCGAGACCGCATAGCCCTTGCGGCGGTTGCGGATCGCCAGCAGCGGCAGGATGAAGTCGCGCAGCCCCGCCTGCACCGTCTCGCGGTCCCGGCGCCGCACCGCGGCGTAGAACCTGGTCGCGAACTCCGGCACGAAGTTGAACACGGCGGAGGAATAGGTGGTCACGCCCATCTCCAGATAGGGCAGGGCGTAGGTCTCGGCCGTCGGCAGCCCGCCGATATAGGTCAGCCGGTCGCCCATCCGCAGATGGACCCGCGTCATCAGCTCGATGTCGCCGATGCCGTCCTTGTAGCCGACCAGGTTCGGGCAGCGCTCGCACAACCCGGCCAGCGTGTCCTCGGTGATGATCGCATTGTCGCGGTTGTAGACGATGACGCCCAGCTTGGTGGCGGCACAGACCGCCTCGACATGGGCCGCCAGCCCGTCCTGCTCGGAATGCACCAGATAGGGCGGCAGCAGCAGGATGCCGTCGGCGCCGGCGCGCTCCGCCGCGGCCGCCATCTGCTTCGCGATCTCGGTGCCGTAGCCGGCGCCGGCGAGCACCGGCACCCGGCCGCGGGTCTCCTCGACCGCGGTCCGGACCACGGTCTCGACCTCGGACGGGGCCAGCGAGAAGAACTCCCCGGTGCCGCCGGCGGCGAACAGCCCGGCCACGTCATAGCCGCACAGCCAGTCGAGGTTGGAGCGGTAACGCTCCGCATCGAAGGCGTTGTCGCGATCGAAGGGGGTGACGGGGAAGGACAGCAGGCCGGAGCCGAGCCGCTGCGCCATCTCGTTCGGGGTCATCCTGGCCATCACTCGTTCTCCCACGTCGAAATCAAGGTCGGTCCCGTTCTAGCGATCGGATTGATGCCGTTCCAACTCGATTGCTGGATCGATCGATGCGTCTGATGCATCGGTCGGGCGGTGCTGCTCCGCCACGTCGCGGGCGATGTCGAGGACCAGCGGCAGCAGCGGATTGTCGTTGTCCTGCCGCCAGGCGATGTAGAGCTCCGCCGACCGCGGCGTCGACAGATCCAGCGGCCGCAGCACCACGCCGCGGATCTGCAGCTGCAGCGCCGCCTCCGGCACGATCGACAGGCCGAGGCCGGAGCGCACCAGCGCCAGGATCGAGTGGATCTGGCTGAGATGCTGGACATAGTCCGGCAGCAGGCCGGAGCGGGCGAACAGCTCGATCACCAGGTCGTGGAAGTACCGCGCCTCATGCGGCGCATACATGATGAAGGGCGCCGCCGCGAAGTCGCGCAGCGACAGGCGGGGGGCGGCGGCCAGCGGATGGTCCGCCGGCACCGCCGCCATCAGCCGCTCCTCGGCGACGCGGAAATTGGCGGTGCCGGCCTGCACCACCGGCGGCCGCAGCAGCCCGGCGTCGATCTGGCCGGAAGCGAGGGATTCGACCTGGTCGCCCGACACCATCTCGCGCAGCACCAGGGTGACGTCGGGCAGTTGCCGGCGGCAGGCGGAGACCAGGTCGGGCAGGAAGCTGTAGGCCGAGGTGGCGGTGAAGCCGATGCCGATCGCCCCGGCCTGGCCGGCGGCGACGCGGCGGGCCAGCAGGGCCGCGCCCTCCGCCTGCTTCAGGATCCGCCGCGCCTCGGCCAGGAAGCTCTGCCCCGCCGGGGTCAGCCGGACCGATCGGCTGGTGCGCTCGAACAAGGCGACGTCGAGGATGCGCTCCAGGATCTGTACCTGCCGGCTCAGCGGCGGCTGGGTCATGTTCAGCCGGGCGGCGGCGCGGCCGAAATGCAGCTCCTCGGCGACGGCGACGAAGCAGCGCAGCTGGTTCAGGTCGAACATCGGTGGGCGTCCCGCGGCAATCAGGGGCGGATACTGCCCCGTTTGCCGCGGTTGGCGAAAGGGGAGGGGCCGGACCGGCCGCCTCATCGCTTCAGCTCAACCCTCTTGATCTCGCCGACGACGAAGAGATAGGCGGCCATGGCGACGGCGGCGTTGAGGCCGACGAAGACCAGCGCGCCGTTGAACGAGCCGGTGGCGTGCAGGATGTAGCCGATGATGATCGGCGTGGTGATGCCGGCGGTGTTGCCGAACATGTTGAACAGCCCGCCGCTGAGCCCCGCGATCTCCTTCGGCGAGGTGTCGGAGACGACGGCCCAGCCCAGCGCGCCGATGCCCTTGCCGAAGAAGGCCAGCGCCATCAGCCCGACCACCAGCACCGGGTCGTCGACATAGTTGCAGCCGATGATGGCCATCGACAGCAGCATGCCGGCGACGATCGGCAGCTTCCGCGCCAGGGTCAGCGACCCGGTGCGCTTGTACAGATGGTCGGAGATGACGCCGCCCAGCACGCCGCCGATGAAGCCGCAGAGGGCGGGCAGCGAGGCGACGAAGCCGGCCTGCAGGATCGTCATGCCGCGGTCCTTGACCAGGTAGATCGGGAACCAGGTCAGGAAGAAGTAGGTGATGACGTTGATGCAGTGCTGCGCGACATAGACGCCGAGCAGCATGCGGTTGCCCAGCAACTGCCGGACATCGCTCCAGCGCGCGGCGGCGGCACCGGTCCTGGCGCCGCTGATCGACATCGTGCCGCCGCCCTCGGCGATGTGGTCGAGCTCCGCCCGGTTCACCGACGGGTGCTCCTTCGGCCCGTGGATGGTCCGGTTCCACAGGGTGACGACGAGCAGCCCGAGCACGCCCATGACGAAGAAGGCCCAGCGCCAGCCATGTTCCTGCACGATCCAGCTGGTCAGCGGCGCGAAGATCACCGGTGCGAAATACTGGGCCGAGTTGAAGATCGCCGAGGCGGTGCCGCGCTCGGCGCCCGGGAACCAGGCGGCGACGATGCGGGCGTTGCCGGGGAAGGACGGCGCCTCGGCCACGCCGACCAGCAGGCGGAAGACGAACAGCAGCACCACCGCGGCCCCGCCGCCGAAGAAGCCGGCCCAGCCCTGCAGGAAGGTGAAGACCGACCAGAACAGGATGCCGATGGCATAGACCCGCTTGGTCTCGTAACGGTCGAGCAGCCAGCCGCCCGGGATCTGCGCCGCGACATAGGACCAGCTGAAGGCCGAGAAGATGTAGCCCATCGCCACCGGGTCGATGCCGAACTCCTTGGAGAGCGGGGCGCCGGCGACGGAGATGATGGCGCGGTCGGCGTAGTTCAGCACCGTCACCGCGAACAGCATCAGAAGGATCTGATAGCGGATTCGACTTCTGGCGACGCGGTCGACGGCAGCGGTGACGGCCATCGGAGTCCTCCCGGGGTTCGGCTCTGCGAGCCTTGATCTCGGGCGGAACCGTAGGAGCGGGTTCGATCCAGTTCTATTTCCGAATGGGCATCGATCGATCCAGGAATGGCATCGAAGCGGCCTCAGTCCCAGACCGCCAGCGCCTCCTTCTGCACATAGTCGAGATGCGCGGCCATCGCCGCCCGGGCGCGGTCCGGGTCGCCCGTGGCGATGGCGGTGGCGATGCCGTCATGGTCGGCCATGATCCGGTCCAGGAGGGCCGGCCGGCGCGACAGGTGCTGGTGGAAGGCGGCGCTCAGCCCCTCCTCGCGACCGCGCCACAGGGTCAGCGCGATCTCCCGCAGCGCCTGGTTGCCGCAATGCTCGGCGATCAGCAGGTGCAGCGCCCGGTCCGACTCCTGCGACCACTCCCGCCGCGCCGTCTGGCCGCGCATGGCGTCGACGATGCCGGCCAGCTCGGCCCGGCCATCCGCGGTGATATGCCGGGCCGCCAGCGCCGCCAGCTCCGGCTCCACTAGCGCCCGGGCCTGCATGATCTCCAGCGCCGAATGGTCGGCCTCGGGCAGGGCGGCGCCCGGCTTGCCCGCGGCGCGGACGAAGGCGCCGACGCCGACCTTGACCTCGACCAGCCCCGCCACTTCCAGCGCGATCAGCGCCTCGCGCACGGTCGGGCGGCTGACGCCCAGCGCCTGCGCCAGGTCGCGCTCGGAGGGCAGCTGCTGCCCCGGCCTGAACTCGCCCGACTCGATCGCCGCGGTGATCTGCTCGGCGATCTGGATGTAGAGCTTGCGATTGACGACCGCTTGTAGGGGCATCCTGCCCTGCCGTTCGAAGGTCCCGCCATCGGCCCGGCCGGCACTCAAAAGAATCTTCTTCTAAATCCCATTTGAGCTGGCCTGACCACTTGACAGCCTAGCCGCACCCGGCCCCTAATGCCAAGACCCGCCGGCCAAAGGCGGGCCAGCCGCCGGCAAGAGCGGTCGTGGAACGTCGCTCGGGCCGCCGTCATGGCGTGCCGTCCTGGGACGGAGACACCCTTGAACATCAATCGGATCAGCGTCCTCGACATCCGCTTCCCGACCGCGAAAAGGCTGGACGGGTCGGACGCCATGAATCCCGACCCCGACTACTCCGCGGCCACTGTGATCCTGTCGACCGATGACGGGCTGGAGGGCCACGGCCTGACCTTCACCATCGGCCGCGGCAACGACATCGTCTGCGCCGCGATCGAGGCGCTGAAGCCTGCAGTGCTGGGCCGCGACCTGGCCGAGTTCACCCGCGACATGGGCGCCACCTACCGCCACCTCACCGGCGACAGCCAGCTGCGCTGGCTGGGGCCGGAGAAGGGGGTGATGCAGCTGGCCACCGCGGCGATGCTGAACGCGATCTGGGATCTCTGGGCCAAGGCCGAGGGCAAGCCGCTGTGGCGCCTGCTGGCCGACATGACGCCCGAGGAGACGGTGCGCTGCATCGACTTCCGCTATATCACCGATGCGCTGACGCTGGCCGAGGCGACGGAGCTGCTGCGCAAGCAGGAGGCCGGCAAGGCGGCGCGGATCGAGCAGCTGCTGGCCGAGGGCTATCCGGCCTACACCACCAGCGCCGGCTGGCTCGGCTACAGCGACGATAAGATTCGCCGCCTGGTGCGCGAGGCGCTGGCCCAGGGCTTCAAGGCGTTCAAGATCAAGGTTGGTGCCGACCGCGCGGCCGATCTGGCCCGCGCCGCCCTGGTGCGCGCCGAGATCGGCGACGACCTGACCTTCATGGTCGACGCCAACCAGGTCTGGGATGTCGGCCAGGCGATCGAATGGTCGACCGCGCTGCTGCCGTTCAAGCCGCTCTGGGTGGAGGAGCCGACCAGCCCCGACGACATCCTCGGCCATGCCGCGATCGACCGGGTGCTGCGGCGCTACGGCACCCGCGTCGCGACCGGGGAGCACGTCCACAACCGGGTCATGTTCAAGCAGTATCTGCAGGCCACCGCCCTCGGCTTCTGCCAGATCGACGCGGCCCGGGTCGGCGGCGTGAACGAGAACCTGGCCATCATCCTGATGGCGGCCAAGTTCGGCGTGCCGGTCTGCCCCCATGCCGGCGGCGTCGGCCTGTGCGAATACGTGCAGCACCTGTCGATGTGGGACTTCGTCTCGGTCAGCGGCAGCAAGGACCGCCGCTTCATCGAATATGTCGACCATCTGCACGAGCATTTCGTCGACCCGGTGCGGATCGTCGACGGCTGCTACGCCGTGCCGACGGCGCCCGGCTATTCGATCGCCATGAAGCCCGCCTCGCTCCAGGCCCATCGCTTCCCCGACGGCAGCGCCTGGCGTAACGACCAGGAGGCCCAGCCATGAGCGCCAGTTTCCTGCCGGAGGAGAAGAAGGCCTGGTTCGTCCAGGACCGCTTCGGCATGTTCATCCATTGGGGCCTCTACGCTCTGCCGGCCCGCCATGAATGGGTGAAGAGCCGGGAGGAGATCGGCGACGACGCCTACCAGGCCTATTTCGAGCATTTCGACCCGGACCTCTACGACCCGCGCGACTGGGCCGCCCGGGCGAAGCAGGCTGGGATGAAATACGTGGTGCTGACCGCCAAGCACCATGAGGGCTTCTGCCTGTGGGACAGCAAGGTCACCGACTACAAGGCGACCAACACCCCCGGCGGCCGCGACCTGATCAAGCCCTTCGTCGAGGCGTTCCGGGCCGAGGGGCTGAAGATCGGCTTCTACTATTCGCTGATCGACTGGCACCACCCGGACTTCACCATCGACGTGCACCACCCGCAGCGCAACCACCCGGAGGCGGCGGCGCTCAACCGCGGCCGGGACATGCGCCGCTACGCCGCCTATATGCGCGACCAGGTGCGCGAGCTGCTGACCGGCTACGGCAGGATCGACGTGCTGTGGTTCGACTTCTCCTACCCGGACCGGCCTTACCGCGACCTGCCGGGCAAGGGCCACAAGGATTGGGAGAGCGAGAAGCTGCTGGCGCTGGTGCGCGAGCTGCAGCCGGACGTGCTGGTCAACAACCGGCTCGACCTGCTGGACGTGCTCGGCGTGCCGCCCGACATCACGACGCCGGAGCAGTTCCTGCCGCGCCAGGCGCCGCGGGTGCTGGACCGGGCGGTGACCTGGGAATCCTGCCACACCTTCTCGGGCTCCTGGGGCTATCACCGCGACGAGACCAGCTGGAAAAGCCCGGAGCAGCTGATCCAGCTGCTGGTCGACAACGTCGCCATGGGCGGCAACCTGCTGATGAATGTCGGCCCGACCGGGCGCGGCACCTTCGACGACCGCGCCAAGGCCGCGCTCGAGGTCTACGGCCGGTGGCTGGAGCTGCATGGCCGCAGCATCACTGGCTGCGGCCCGGCGGGGGAGGGAATCCCGGTGCCGCGCGACTGCCGGCTGACCCGGAACGGCGACCGGCTCTATGTCCATCTCTTCGCCTGGCCGTTCCGGCACCTGCATCTCGACGGGCTCGGCGGCAAGGTCGCCTATGCCCAGCTGCTGCACGACGCCAGCGAGGTAAAGCGGCTGGAGGCGGTGAACCCGGCGCTGGGCGGCAACACCCATGTGCCGCTGACTGAAGGTGCGCTGACGCTGGAGCTGCCGGTGCGCCGCCCGGATGTGACCGTGCCGGTGGTGGAGCTGTTCCTGAAGGAGGACGCCAAGCTGTAGACGGCGCGGCGGGCCGACCGCCGGCGCCGCCCCTCTCCTCGGGGAGAGGGAGGGGCCCGACGCCGAAGGCGGCGGGAGGATGAGGGGGAGTTCGTTGCCAATCCAACAAGCGCCCGCCCGGAAGAAGGCGGCCGCAGCAGGAGGACGATCGCCATGAAGACGCTGACGACCATTCTCTCGGTGGCCGCTGCCGCCCTGTCGCTGTCTGCCGCCCCGGCCCGGGCCGAGCCGGTGACCCTGACCTGGCATATGTGGAGCAGCACCGACGCCGAGACCGCGGCCTGGCAGCATGTCGCCGGGCTGGTCAACGCCCAGTACCCCGACATCAAGGTCGAGCTGCAGACCTCGCCCTGGCGCGACTACTGGACCAAGCTGCCGACCTTGGCGGCGTCGAACACGCTGCCGGACATCGTCAGCATCCAGTCGCTGCGCCTGTCCGGCTTCACCACCCTGTTCGAGCCGCTGGACGAGCATGTGAAGGACGGCTTCGACCTCGGCCAGTTCGATAAATCGATCCTCGAAGGCCTCAGCTATGACGGCCATCTCTACGCGCTGCCGTATGATTTCGGGCCGCTGGTCGTGTACTACAACCGGGATTTGTTCGCGAAATACAAGGTCGAGCCGCCCAAGGCCGGCTGGACCCGGGCGGATTTCCTGGCCGCGGCCAAGGCGCTGACCCAGGACGGCAATTACGGCTTCGCCGTCACCTCCGGCGACTGGCTGGAATTCGCACTGTCCGACGGCGCCAAGTACCTGACCGAGGACGGCGCGCTGGACTTCGGCAACGCCGAGCTGCAGGCCGCCTTCCAGTCCTATGTCGACCTGGTGACCAAGGAGAAGGTGGCGCCGGTGATCGCCGCCAGCGGCCAGCCCTCCGGCGACATCGCCCGCGGCCGGTTCCTGGCCGGCAATGTCGCCATGTACGTCACCGGCCCGTGGGAGATGATCAACATCCGCAAATCCTCCAACTTCCCGGTCGGGCTGGCGCCGCTGCCCGCCGGCAAGGCCGGCAGCATCACCTTCACCGCCGGCTCGGGCTTCGGCATCAACAAGGCCGGCCCGCACAAGGACCTGGCGTGGAAGGCGATCCAGGTGCTGACCGGGCCGGAGGCGGAGCAGTACCTGGCGTCGCAGGGCCGCGCCTTCCCCGGCCGGATCGCGCAGCAGGGCTACTGGTACGATGTCGCGGCGCAGGGCGTGGCCGACGCCCGCGAGACTATCGACTTCGCGCTGAAGACCGCCCAGCCCTACCGCACCACCGCCAACTGGAACACGGTGTACGAGCTGCTGGAGCAGTATGCGCCGCTGGCCTATGGCGGATCGCAGACCGGGGCCGAGGTGCTGGACACCGTGCAGAGCCTGGCCGCCGAATGACAGTGCGGGCCCAGGATCTCGGGGCGCGGGTGGCGGGCACCCCCATGGTCCGGCGCCGCCGCGCCTTCCGGGCGGAGGGGCGGGCGGCCTTCTGGTTCCTGCTGCCCAGCCTGCTCGGCTTCCTTGCCTTCCTCTTGTTCCCGCTGCTGGCGTCGCTGGCGCTCAGCTTCACCAACTGGCAGCTGCTGAACCAGCCGAAATTCGTCGGCATCGCCAACTACATCCGGCTGTTCACGGTCGATCCCAGCTTCGGGCGGGCGCTGCTCAACACGGTCTTCTACACCGCCGAATACCTGGTGCTGAACATCGTTCTGGCGGTCGGCATGGCGGTCTGGATCTCCAGCCTGCGCTGGGGCAAGCGGCTGTTCCGGCTGATCTTCTTCCTGCCGACCTTCACCCCGATGATCGGCGCCTCGCTGGTCTGGGTGCTGATCTTCACCCCGGGCGGGCTGATGGACTGGCTGGTGCAGTCGCTCGGCCTGCCGATCCCGAACCTCCTGGTCGACCCGGCCTGGGCGATGCAGGCGATCGTCATCGTCTCGCTGTGGTCGGGCTTCGGCTACAATCTGCTGCTGTTCGGCGCGGCGCTGGAATCGATCCCGCAGACCTATCTCGACGCCGCCCAGATCGACGGCGCCAGCGCCTGGCAGCGCTTCTGGCGGATCAAGCTGCCGCTGATCTCGCCGACCCTGTTCTTCGGCACGGTGATGACCGCGATCACGGCGCTGCAGGTGTTCGACCAGGTCTATTCCATGACCCGCGGCGGGCCCGGCGCCGCCACCGCCACGCTCGGCTTCTTCATCTACCAGAACGGCTTCACCACCTACCGGATGGGCTACGCCTCCTCGATCGCCTGGGTGATGTTCGTGATCATCATGGCGCTGACGGCGTTCCAGTTCCGGCTGCAGCGGAAATGGGTGCACTATGACGAATAGGGACTCCCGCCCCGTCACCGCCGGCACGCTGGTCTCGCAAGGCGCCATGGCGCTGGTGGCGCTGGCCTTCCTGTTCCCGTTCTTCTGGATGCTGACCAACGCCATCCGACCGAATGGCGAGGTGCTGGCCGTGCCGCCGCGCCTGCTGCCCAGCGAATGGCAATGGGGCAACTTCCTCGACGCCTGGGTCTACCTGCCGTTCGGCCGCTTCTTCCTGAACAGCGCCATGGTCTCCTGCGCCGTGACGGTGATCGTGCTGACCGTCTCCAGCCTCGCCGCCTATGCCTTCGCCCGGCTGCGCTTCGTCGGCCGCGACACGCTGTTCCTGACCTACCTCTCGACGCTGATGATCCCGCAGGTGGTGCTGGTGATCCCGCTGTTCCTGCTGATCAGCAGGCTCGACTGGGTCAACACCTTCCAGGCGCTGATCCTGCCGGTGGCCTTCAGCTCCTTCGGCACCTTCATGCTGCGCCAGTTCTTCAAGACCATCCCGCGCGAGCTGGAGGAGGCGGCGTTGTGCGACGGCGCCTCCCGCCTGCGCATCCTGGTCAGCATCATCCTGCCGATGTCGCTGCCGGTGCTGGGCCTCTTGGCGCTGTTCACCTTCACCGCGCAGTGGAACAGCTTCCTGTGGCCGCTGATCATCGTGAACGGCACCGAGCACGCCACCATCCCGCTGGGCCTGACCATGTTCCAGACCCAGCAGGGCACGCAGTGGAACTACCTGATGGCCGGCGCCGCGATCTCGATGATTCCGGGCCTGTGCCTGACCATCCTGCTGCAGCGCTACATCTTCAGCGGCATCGCCATGAATTCCGGCTTCGGGGGAAGGTGATGCTCCATGCTCCCTGATCGTCATGGCGAGGAGCGAAGCGACGTGGCCATCCAGGGGCCGGTGCGAGCGGCCCCTGGATGGCCACGCCCCTGCGGGGCTCGCCATGACGATGAGATGCCTTTTAGATAGGATCTATAAATCAATCTCTATTGCTAAATCCCATTTAGAGTCGCATTATTGACGCACGCACATCGGATGGGGAAGGGAACGACCATGGACATGCATGTTCCGGCGCAGGAAGAGGCGCCGCGCCTGCTCACCGACGCGCAGATCCGGCAGTTCCTGGCCAACGGCTATCTGGTGCTGCAGACGGCGCTGCCGAAATCGTTCCACGACCAGGTCTTCCAGCGTTTCGACGAGCTGATCGGCGGCGAGAAGCTCGAGAACCCCGGCAACAACCTCCTGCCGCTGGTGCCGGAGATCAACGCCGTGTTCGAGGACCCGGTGGTGAAGGGCGCGCTGACCAGCGTGCTGGGGCCGGACTACCTGATGCATCCGCACCGGGCGCTGCACAAGAACCCGCCGGGCTCGCCGATCCAGCATTGGCACAAGGACAGCTACTGGGGCTACATGCGCCGGGTGCGGAACCACCGGCCGCGCTGGGTGATGATCATGTACTACCCGCAGGACACCCCGGCCGAGCTGGGGCCGACCGGGGTGGTGCCGGGCAGCCACCTGCTCGCCGCGGGGATCCAGGACCCGGACGCGCTGGAGCGCAACGGGTCCGGACCCGCCGGCTCGGTGCTGATGATCCACTACGACATCTGGCACCGGAAGATGAAGAACCTGACCGCGGACAAGCGGTTCATGATGAAGTTCGAGTTCATCCGCATGGTGCCGGTCGGCGCGCCGGACTGGCCGCACGGCGACCCGGCCTGGCGGGCGCCGGACCAGGCGCCGTCCTTCGCCATGGAGGCGGCGTGGAAGGCGCAGTGGCGCTGGCTGACCGGCGGCACAGCGGCTGGCGGCGCGGCCGACCTCGACGCTTTGCGCGCGGCCCTGGCCGGCACGCCGGCGGAGGCCGCGGCGGCGATGTCGACCATCGCCGATCTCGGGCCGGCCGCCGCGGCGCTGGCGCCGGCGCTGCTGCCCCATCTCGACGGCGATGACGAGGCGCTGCAGCTCGACGCCGCCTACGCCCTGGGCGCGATCGGGGAGGCGGCGCTGCCGGCGCTGCTGCAGCGGGTCGAGGCTGACACCCGCCGCGACCCGGAGGACGGCTCGCTCAAGAGTGACGCCGGCCGGCTGACGCCGAAGGATTGCGTCGCCCTGTCCTCGATCTACGGGGTGGTCGAGATCGGTGCGGCGGCGGTGCCGGAGCTGCTGCGCCTGCTGCGAAGTGGCGCCGGCCGGTCGCGCAAGCTGGCCGCCTTCGCCCTCGGCGAGATCGCCGGGACGGGGCCGGAGGTGCGCGACGCTCTGATCGCCGCGACGGTCGACGCCGACACCCATCTGCGCATCGCCGCGGTCGAGGCGCTGGGCCTGAAGCCCGCCGACGACGCGATCGTCGCCGCCCTGGCCCGCGCCCTGGACGATGCCGATGCCGAGGTGCGCTTCGACGCGGTGCTGGGGCTGACGCGGATGGGGCCGGCGGCGGCCGCGGCGGTGCCGGCGCTGGGCCGGGTGCTGACCGGGGACGAGAACCGCTATGTCCGCGGCTATGCGGTCGAGGCGCTGCACCGCATCGGGGATGACGCCGCATACCGGGTGCTGCTACCGTATCTCAAGCTCTCCCGCTGGTGTCCGATGACGACGGCGGCGAGCATTTTCTGACCTGTTCCACGGCGCGGCATTGGCGGATCGGCGGCACTCCCCCACCAGCGGACCTTCGGACCCCGAGGCACTGGCCGCCCTGCTGGAGCAGACCCTGTCCGGCGCGTCCGGCCGCTCGCTGGCGGGCGGCGCGGTGCGCCAGACGGTGCAGGCGCTGGGCCGCGCCATCGTCGCCGGCCACTATGATGCCAGCCGGCCGCTGCCGACCGAGACCGAGCTGGCCGCCGAATACGCGGTCGGCCGCAACGCCATGCGCGAGGCGATCAAGGTCCTGGCCGGCAAGGGGCTGATCCGCACCGCCCGGCGCTACGGCTCGCGCGTGCGGCCGCGCGAGGAATGGTCGATCCTCGACCCCGACGTGCTGGCCTGGCTGCTGCGCGAGCCGGACGGCATCGGCCGCTTCCTGGTCGAGATCTCCGAGCTGCGCGAGATCGTCGAGCCGCGGGCGGCCGAGCTGGCGGCAACGCGCGCCACCGACGAGGAGGCGGAGGCGATCGTCGCCCTGGCCGCGCGGCTGGCGGTGGAGACCATGCCGCAGGTGCTGGACACCGACGTGGCCTTCCACCTGGCGGTGCTGAACGCCTCGCACAACCGGCTCCTGTCCGGCTTCGCCCGGCCGCTCGACGTGCTGCTGCGGGTGCAGTTCCTGGTCTCGGCCCACGGCATCGCCGCGGAATACGCCTACAGCCCCTCGGCCGACTATCATATGGGCATTGCCGAGGGCATCCGCGGCCGCGACCCGCGGAAGGCGCGCGACGCGGTGATGGCGATGCTGACCCGCAACCGCGGCATCGCCGAGAAGGTGGCCGGTCCGAGTTGAGACCGTCTGATAATGCTACTGGCTTGGCCGTCTGGCGGCGGTTTCTGCGCTTCCGGTGCTCACGGACTTGAATGTCCGCTGCGCTCCGGTTCTCGAAACCACCACCAGCCGACTCATGCCAGCGCATTCTCAAACGGTCTCTAAAGGGGGAGGGCGGTATGGCGCGCGATCCGGGGCTGGAGGAGCTGGTGCGCGAGGCGCTGGGCCAGGAGCCGGGCCTCGACGAGAAGCGGATGTTCGGCGGCCTGGCCTGGCTGCTGCACGGCAACCTGTTGTGCGGCGCCCGCGTCGACAGCATGTTGGTCCGTCTCGGCAAGGGCAACGATGGCTGGGCGCTGGAGCAGCCGGGCGTCGCGACCATGGTCATGCAGGGCCGGTCCATGCCCGGCTGGGTGCGGGCCGGCGCCGCCGCCTATGGCGACGACGCGCTGCGCCGGCGGCTGCTGGACGCCGCGCTCGCCTTCGTTCGCACGCTGCCGCCGAAATAGCTATGCGGCCAGGGTGCGCAGCACGAAATCGGCGCGCCTGGCCACGCTGGTCTTCGGCAGGATCACGACCTCATAGCCCAGGGCCGGATAGTCCCTGAGCAGCCGTTCATACTCCTCCATCGCGGCGTCGAGGCCGTGGCGGCGCTCCGGGTCGGTGCCGTAGATCTCCGGCCAGGGCGGGGTCAGGAACACGCGCCGGTGATAGGGATAGGGCCGGGCCAGCGTCTCCAGCGCCGGTTCGCCGGTCATGTGCTGCAGGGCGGAGGCGGCGTCGATCAGGCCGCGGTCGAAGAACACCCAGCCGAGCCAGATCCCGGCCGCGGCACGGTCGGCCAGCGCCATGGCGATGGCCCGGCGGGCGAAGGTCGGCCCGTCGACCCAGGGCAGGGCCTGCCCGCCGCGTTCCAGCTCCTGCTGGACGATGCGCCGCCCGGGCTCCTCGACCACGGCATGGCCGCGCCGCCCGAGCTCCGCCAGCAGCGTCGACTTGCCGCCGCCCGAGCAGCCGGAGATGACGACATAACGGTCCATGGCGGTCCCTTCCATTGACATGTGCGGCACATGTTCCCATGTTTTCCACATGACAGCGATGATCCAGATCCGCAACGTGCCGGATACGCTGCACCGCCAGCTCAAGTCGCGCGCGGCGCTGGCCGGCATGTCGCTCTCCGACTATCTGCTCCAGGAGATGCGCCGGCTGGCTGAGCGGCCGACGCTCGACGATTTGCGGGCGCGCCTGGAGCAGCGCCCGGCGGTGGCGCTGACCGAAGCACCGGCACAGGCGGTTCGGGCCGAACGCGACCGACGGTGATCGTCCGATGATCGTCGTCGACGCGTCGGCCCTGATCGAAGTGCTCCTCCGCACGCCGGCGGCCGCAGCGGTGGAGGCCCGGCTGTTCGGCTCCGGCATCACGCTGCACGCACCCCATCTGCTGGATGTCGAGGTCGTACAGGTCATCCGGCGTTATGCGGCGAAGGGGGAGATCGACGATGCGCGCGGCCGCGCCGCCCTGGCTGATCTGGTGGACTTCCCCCTCCACCGCTATCCGCACGATATCCTCCTGCCGCGCATCTGGGACCTGCGAGCCAACGTCACGGCCTATGACGCCGCCTATATCGCCCTGGCCGAAGCGCTCGACGCCCCGCTGCTGACCCGTGACCAGCGCCTCGCCACCGCATCCGGGCACAAGGCTCGGGTCGAGGTGGCGTGAGGCGAAGCGGAGATGCTCATTCAGTCCTCGTGGGCGGGGGACGTGATGTCGTCCGTGCTCATCGCCACGTCGCCGCGCCCACGCAGATGCGAGGCGAGGCAATTGCCGACGCTTTCCCTCGCCTTCGTCTCGACCAGCGACCGGACCCGGTCGGCATCCGCCGGCGTCGCCGGATTGTAGATCACCATGCCGAGATCCGGCCGGCCGTCGACGGCGAAGGCCGAGAACTCGAAGGCGATCGGCCCGGCGACCGGGTGGCGCAGGCGCTTGACGCCCCCGCCATAGCCGCGGACGTCGTTGTCGCGCCACATCGCCGCGAAGTCGGGGCTGAGCCGGCAGAGCTCGTCCACCAGGGCGCCAATCCTGTCCGTGGCCCCGGCGCGCGCCGCATCGGCGCGGAATGCCGCCACCACGAACCGGGCCACGCCGTCCCAGTCGAACTGGGCGGCGCGGACGCGGGGATCCAGGAAGATCAGGCGCAGGATGTTGCGCTGCTCCGGCGGCAGCGCCCCGTAATCGGTCAGCACCGCCGCCGCGGCCAGGTTCCAGGCGACCACGTCCCAGGTCGGGGTCTTCACCAGGGCCGGGCTGAGGGTCAGCGCGTCGAGCACCCGCTGCAGCCGCGGCGTGACGCCCTCGGCTGCCTGGTAGCGGATCGCGGGCGGCCGGCCGAGCCCCAGCAGGAACAGGTGCTCGCGCTCGACATCCGTCAGCATCAGGGCGCGGGCGATCCGCTCCAGCACGTCGGCCGACGGCGCGCCGCCGCGGCCCTGCTCCAGCCAGGTGTACCAGGTGGCGCTGATATTGGCGCGCTGGGCCACCTCCTCGCGGCGCAGGCCGGGCGTGCGCCGGCGCGGCCCGGACAGGCCGAAGGAGGCGGGATCCAGCCTGGCGCGGCGGTCCTTCAGATAGACCCCGAGCGGATTGTCGTTCGCGACCGGCATGCCGAGCCTGTTAGCTATTATACCCGTATAATGTCACTGCTTTACCAGGATAGCACATCGCGGGACCGTCGCCTCCATCGCTAACCGGAGGCTTTCCTCATGCGTGTCTTCGTCACCGGCGCCACGGGCTTCGTCGGCTCCGCCGTCGTTCAGGACCTGATCGGCGCCGGCCATCAGGTGCTCGGCCTCACCCGCTCCGATGCGGGCGCCGACGCCCTTCTCGCCGCCGGCGCCCAGCCGCACCGCGGCGACCTGCGGGATCCCGACAGCCTGCGCCGCGGCGCCGCCGGGGCCGATGCCGTGATCCACACCGGCTTCATCCACGACTTCTCGAAGTTCCAGGAAAGCTGCGAGATCGACGGCCGGGCCATCGAGGCGATCGGCGACGAGCTCGCCGGCTCCGACCGCCCGCTGCTGGTCACCTCCGGCGCCGTGATCGCGGCGCGGGGGCCGGTCGGGACCGAGGAGGACCCGCCCCTTCCCAACTCGGCCACCTATCACCGCCTGTCCGAGGCGGCGGCCGCCGCGCAGGCGGCGCGGGGCGTGCGGGCGGCGACGGTGCGGCTACCGCCCTCGGTCCATGGCGACGGCGATCATGGCTTCGTGCCGATCCTGATCCGGCTGGCGCGGGAGAAGGGCGTGTCGGCCATGATCGGCGAAGGCCTCAACCGCTGGCCCGCCGCGCACCGGCTCGACGCTGCCAAGGTCTACCGCCTGGCGCTGGAGCGCGGCGTCGCCGCCGGGGCCCGCTATCACGCGATGGCGGAGGAGGGGGTGCCGTACCGGGAGATCGCCGCGGTGATCGGCCGCCGCCTGGGCGTGCCGGTTGCCGGCCTGTCCCGGGAGGAGGCGGCGGCGCATTTCGGCTGGTTCGCGATGTTCGCCGGGATGGACGTCCCGACCTCGAGCGAGCGCACGCGAGCCCTGCTGGGCTGGGCGCCGGAGCAGCCAGGGCTGATCGCCGACATCGACCGGCCGGCGTATTTTGGAAGCTGACAGACGGCGTGCCGTGATGGGGCAAGGGGTGGCGGGGCGAAGCCAACGAAACGGGGAACTACATCTACGGCATAACTCTCCAAAATGACTCGTGAAAATCTGACGCTCTGACACGAGGCTTAGGGCTGTGGCTCTATCCGCTCTTCTATGCGCCTCAAAAGTACCGACGCTACCGACAAATGGTCCAAGCAGCGATCAATAGGATCTGAAGTGATGTCATGCCCGCGAGGGTTGCGGATGGCTGACATCACGCCAGCGAATATAAACTTGAATCCCATCTGCTCATCGATGTCGCTCGACGTAGCTAAGTTTGTGAGCTTGATCTTAGGAGATGCTTCCGCGAACGCCGCCATCATCAGCTTGTAGCCGCTATCATTGATTCCGGACAGCTTCTTCACCTGGATATCTAAGTACTTGAATGCCTCGAAGGTGGCCTGTGAATAGTGACCATTGTCGAACAGCTTCAGAGAGACACTCGTAATCTCCGGATGGATATTCCGCTCATCGAACGGATGAACGCTCCGGTTCTCAGAGGCTGAAGGTTGGCCGACGTTCTTCGCCCCTCGCGCAATCTTCTCAAAGAGCTTCAGTGCCTCGCTCATGGATAGAGGTTAGCCTTGATGCTTTTGAAGATGGCGTCATAGATCTCCTGCGTACCCTCGGCGGGTAGATTGATCTCTATGCGGACCGTGAGCGCAATATCACCTTTCTGTGGCCTCAGAGGTGGGGATGAGACAGGTTGGTCGACGACCTGATCCTGTGTCTTCTGCTCAACCGGCTTCGCCTTCTTTCCGGTCCCCTTCGGTTTTGCAGCGCTATTCGCTTTCGTCTTTGGAGTTGCTTGGCTTTGCTCCGTCACGTGCCCAGCGAGTTCCCGCAGAGCGACGAACACACCCGCCTGACGGCTCCCGATGACATCGCTAGTCTTGTCGGCACTGCGAAAGTAGCCAATCAACTGATCCTTGTTCATTGTCCAAGCATCATCGCCGCGCAGATCAAAGAGGTCTGAGTAGGCCTTCTTGACAAGGTCCTCAAAAGACGACTGAAACTCACTCTCATCATGCTTGGTCATCACCTCATGACCGGCATCAGTCCGCTTCCCCTGCTCATCGATCAAGCCCAGGAATTGCAGCACGTTAATAACGTAGCTCTCGTTCTTCGAGGCTAGCCCGAGCTTCTTTACGGTGTCGGAAGTTACCGTCGCTGGGAAGTTCTTCCGGAGGAAGCCGATCATCTGAGTGATGTTGCCGGCGCCAGAAATATATGGATGACTCGCCATATTTCCCCCACAAAATTACCCAAATCTCTATCGGTCGATGGTTGACCGAAACATGCTTCTGGTCAATGGCTTATCATTGTCCGCCTAGATCCCCGCTGCCTTCGGCCACACCGCCACGGGCAGCGCGGATCATCTGCGTAGGTTGCTCTACAGCGCCATCAAGCGCGCAGAACCATGGCGCGGTCTTTCTGCTGGGCGAGAACAAAAAATGTGCCGCCATTCGCACCGTAGTGTGTGATCGGCGATTGTAACGAGGGATTATGCTGGCTGGTAGGGCGTACGAGAACCCTACGCGTAGGCAACCGTCCGAAAGACGCTATAGAGATAGCTCAGCAATTTGTGCGGCAATCGGCGGTGAATGGCGGAGAGGGAGGGATTCGAACCCTCGGTGCCCTTGCGGACACAACGGTTTTCGAGACCGTCCTATTCAACCACTCTAGCACCTCTCCGCAGAGGCATGGCGGGCGGTCTCCAGGACCCCCTCCGCGTGGCCGGCGCGGACCATAGTGGAGAGCGTTCGGCCTTGCAAGCGTCGAATGTAGCGCGGAAAACGCCGCTCCGCATTCCGCCGTTGACACGCCGCCGCGCCTGACTATAGTGCCGCGTTCACGGACACGGGTGCCGGTTCCGGCTGGCACCCGTGCTCGTTTTTGATCACCTGAGGGCGAACCGCAAGGGGCGCCCTCCCAGTCGACGGCAGCTTGACCATGTTCGCAGTCATCCGCACGGGCGGGAAACAGTACCGGGTTGCTCCGGACCAGCTTGTCACGGTCGAGCGTCTCGACGCCGAGCCGGGTGCCTCGGTCACCATCGAGGACGTGCTGATGGTCGGCGGCGACGGCGCCGTCAAGATCGGCACCCCCGTCCTCGCCGGCGCGTCGGTCACCGCCGAGGTGGTCGAGCAGACCCGCGGTCCGAAGGTCATCATCTTCAAGAAGAAGCGCCGCCAGAACTACCGGCGGAAGAAGGGCCATCGTCAGGACCTGACGGTGCTCAAGATCACCGCCATCGCCGGCGCGTAAAGAGGAGATCGACAGATGGCACATAAGAAGGCCGGTGGTTCGTCGCGCAACGGTCGCGATTCGGCGGGTCAGCGCCTCGGCGTGAAGAAGTTCGGCGGCGAAGCCGTCGTCCCGGGCAACATCATCGTGCGCCAGCGCGGCACCAAGTTCCATCCCGGCGTCAATGTCGGCATGGGCAAGGACCACACGCTGTTCGCGCTGGTTCCCGGCAATGTCCAGTTCAAGTCGGCCGGCGGCCGCACCACGGTGACGATCGCCCAGGCGGAAGCTGCCGAGTAACGCCTCGCCCCCAACCTTACATGTAAGGCGGGGGCTTGCAGGCACCGAGACTGGTGAGCGGGGGAATGGGCGACCATTCCCCCGTTTGCTATTTGATGCGACAAGGATTGAGCGGGCCCACGGGCCGGCGGCACGGGGCGGCTAGGCCATGAAGTTCCTCGACGAGGCCAAGATCTTCCTGAAGAGCGGCGACGGCGGCAATGGCTGTGTCGCCTTCCGGCGCGAGAAGTTCATCGAGTTCGGCGGCCCGAATGGCGGCGATGGCGGCCGCGGCGGCGATGTCTGGGTCGAGGCGGTGGACGGCCTCAACACCCTGATCGACTATCGCTACCAGCAGCATTTCAAGGCCGAGCGCGGCCATCACGGCATGGGCTCCGACCGGTTCGGCGCCTCCGGGGCCGACACCGTGCTGCGCGTCCCGGTCGGCACCCAGGTGCTGGACGAGGAGAAGGAGGAGGTGCTGGCCGACCTGACCGAGGTCGGGCAGCGGCTCCGCCTGCTCAAGGGCGGCGACGGCGGCCATGGCAACGCCCATTTCAAGACCTCGACCAATCGCGCCCCGCGCCGCTTCGATCCCGGCTGGCCGGGGGAGGAGCGCTGGGTCTGGCTGCGGCTGAAGCTGATCGCCGACGCCGGGTTGGTGGGCCTGCCCAATGCCGGCAAGTCGACCTTCCTGGCCGCCACCAGCGCCGCCCGGCCGAAGATCGCCGACTATCCCTTCACCACGCTGCACCCGAATCTCGGCGTCGTCCGCAGCGACGACCATGAGTTCGTGCTGGCCGACATTCCCGGCCTGATCGAGGGCGCGCATGAGGGCGCCGGCCTGGGCGACCGCTTCCTCGGCCATGTCGAGCGCTGCAACGTGCTGCTGCACCTGGTCGACGGCACCCAGGATGATGTGGCCGAGGCCTATCGCGTGGTCCGCGGCGAACTCGAGGCCTATGGCGGCGGCCTGGCCGGCAAGCCCGAGATCGTCGGGCTGAACAAGACCGACGCGCTGGACAAGGACACCATCGCGGCGCGGCTGAAGGCGCTGAAGGCCGCGGCCGGCCGCAAGGCCAAGGTCGTCGCCCTGTCCGGCGCCACCGGCGGCGGGGTGCAGGAGGTGCTGCGCCTGCTCTGGGCGCGCATCGCCGAGAGCCGCCCGGCTCCGGTCGAGGAGGAAGCCCCGGTCGACATCACGCCCTGGGCGCCGACCGACTCCGACTGAGCGGCCGAGGCTCGCCTTGGATCTCGCTCGCCTCGCTGCGCTGATCGGGTCGCGATCCGCCGCCCCGGCCGTGATCGAGGCCGGGCAGAACAGCCGGGTGCTGGATTTCGGCGACCGGATCGTGCGGATCCCGCGCCACGCCGGGGCCGAGGCGGCGCTGCGGCGCGAGGCCGGGCTGCTGGGGCGGCTGCGGCCGGCCCTGCCGATCGCGATTCCCGATATCCGCATCGTCGCGAGCGAGATCGGCCCCGTCGCCGTCCATGACCGTCTCCCCGGCGAGCCGTTCCAGTCTCTCGACGGATTCGACGAGGTGCAGCGGGAGCGGCTGGCCCGGGAGTTGGCGTCCTTCCTGCGCAGCCTGCACGGCCTGCCGGCCGTGCTGATCGCCGACGGCCATCGCGAGGACACCTGGCGGGAACTGGCCAACCGGCTGCAGGCCGATGTGCTGCCGCGGCTGTCGCCGGGCATCCGCTCCACCGTCGATGCCGCCTTCCGGCGCTTCGCCGAGCAGGCGGATGACCTGCCGACGGCGGTGGTCCACGGCGATTTCGGCACCGGCAACATCCTGGCGGAGGGCGGCCGTCTCTCCGGCGTGATCGACTTCGCCGGCTGCGGCCTGGGCGATCCGGCCTATGATCTCGCCAGCCTGGCCGCGGGGCTGGGCGACGGGTTCCTGCCCCGGCTGCAGCCGCATTACCCGGGCGTGCCGGCGATGGCGGACCGGATCGCCTTCTACCGCGGTACCTTCCCGCTGCTCGACATCCTGTTCGGCCTCGACCATGGCGACGAGGCGGCGCTGGCCGATGGCGTCGCCGGGGCCGAGCGGCATTTCGGCGGCTGATCTCATCGCCCGCCGGCGTTATGCTCCGGCCATGATGATTCGGATTCTCTCCCTCTTCCGATCCTCCCGGCGCTGACAGCAGCCCGAAGGAGGACCGGACGGTGATGCCGCCGTCAGGCGGCGGAGAGGAGTTTCCATGACCATCGACAATCCCGGCGCCGCGCTGAGCGAGGCGCAGGTGCGGCACTTCATCCGCGACGGCTTCGTCCGCATCGACGGGGCGTTTTCTCGTGAACTGGCGGAGGCGGGGCGCGCCATCCTGTGGCGCGACCTGCCCTGCGACCCGGATGACCCGACGACCTGGACGCAGCCGGTCGTCCGGCTCGGCTGGTACGGGCAGGAGCCGTTCCGGCAGGCGGCGAACACGCCGGTGCTCCACGCCGCCATCGACCGGCTGGTCGGCAAGGGACGGTGGCAGAGGCGGGCGGATCTCGGTACCTTCCCGGTCCGCTTCCCGGCGCGCGCTGCGCCGAAGGACGACGGCTGGCATGTCGATGTCAGCTTCCCCGACGACAGCAGCGACCCGAATGAGCGGCGGGACTTCTCGTCCTGGCGGGTCAATGTCGGCTCGCGCGGCCGGGCGCTGCTGACGCTGTTCCTGTTCTCCGACATCGGCCCGCTGGATGCGCCGACCCGGCTGCGGGTCGGCTCGCATCTCGACATGGCCCGGTTCCTCGAGCCGGCGGGGGAGGCGGGGCTGGCCAGCCCGGATGTCCGGCGGATCGGCGCCGGGCGGCCGGAGGCGCTGGCGACCGGGCCGGCCGGCACGGTCTATCTGTGCCACCCCTTCATGATCCATGCGGCGCAGCGGCACCGCGGGACCAGGCCGCGCTTCCTGGCCCAGCCCTCCTTCGGCCTGGCCGAACCCTATCGGCTGGAGCGGCCGGACGGGGCCTATTCCCCGGTCGAGACCGCGATCCGCCAGGCGCTCGGCCGGGGCTGAGGGCGACGATGGAGACTGCTCCCGGATTGCAGCTATCCCATTGATGTCATTGCCGGGCTTGCCCCACGGGTGTCCGGTTAAGAAAAGGTGGACATAGCGCACGGTGTTGATTCAGCTCGGGTTCAGGACGTTGGCGCGTCACCTGGACACGACCCGGAGCAACACCGTGCGGCATCACAATAGYGTGTTCCACGATCTGCTGAAGCGGGTTGCGCACGGTGTTGATTCAGCTCGGGTTCAGGACGTTGGCGCGTCACCTGGACACGACCCGGAGCAACACCGTGCGGCATCACAATAGCGTGTTCCACGATCTGCTGAAGCGGGTTCCGTGGGGTGAGTTCGAACGATTGGTGGAGGCGCATGGAGCCGATCGTCGGATCCGGCGGCTGCCGACCAAGAGCCAACTGATCGCGCTGTTATACGGGCAGCTGTCCGGGGCGGTGAGCCTGCGGGAGATTGTGGCCGGTCTGTCGAGCCAGGCGGCCCGGCTCTATCATGTCGGCGGCCGGCCGGTGCCGCGCTCGACCCTGGCTGACGCCAATGCGCTGCGCCCGAGTGCTGTGTTCAGCGATCTGTTCGAGGCCATGGTCAACCAAGCCCGGCRCGGCTTGCGCCGGGCGGTGGGCGAAGCCACCTATCTGRTCGATGCAACGACGTTGCCGTTGAGCGGCTCGGGATCCGACTGGGCCCGGTTCTCGACCCAGGCCTGCGGCGCCAAGCTGCATGTCGTCTACGACCCCGATGCCGACCGGCCGATTTACACAGCCGTGACCGCGGCCCGCGTCAACGACATCACCGCCGCCCAGGTCATGCCGATCGAGGCCGGGGCCACCTATGTCTTCGACCTCGGCTACTACGACTACGCYTGGTGGGCGGACATGGACGCCGCCGGCTGCCGCATCGTCACCCGCTTCAAGTCCAACACACCCCTGACCGTCACCGCCGAACTGGACATCCCCAAAGACGCTCAGGACATCCTCTCCGACCGCATCGGCCTGTTGCCCCAGCGCCAAGCCAAAAGCCGCAGGAACCCCTTCGCCGATCCCGTCCGCGAGGTCTGCATCCGCATCCCCACCGGCAAGGTGCTGCGCCTGTTCTGCAATGATCTCGATGCCTCCGCCCGGGAGATCGCCGACCTCTACAAGCGTCGCTGGGCCATCGAGCTGTTCTTCCGATGGGTCAAGCAGACACTCAAGATCCGCCACTTCCTCGGCGTCTCCGAAAACGCTGTGCGCATCCAGATCGCCGTCGCCCTGATCGCCTTCCTGCTCCTGCGCTTGGCCCAGGCCGCTCAAAAAGCCGTCCGCACCCCGCTCGCCTTCGCTCGTCTCGTCCGTCTCAACCTCATGCACCGACGATCCATCGATCGCCTGAGCGGAGCAAAGCCCACACCACGCTCAGACCCAAGGCAAATCGTCCTTCTGTGACCATGAAACCTCAACCGGACACCCGTGGG
>NZ_NHON01000003.1 GCF_002195995.1 Inquilinus limosus | reverse complement strand
CCCGGGCGGCGGCCGATGCCCGGGCGGGGCGGGGGGCCGGAACGGCGACCGCCACCGGGCTCGACGCCGGGGTGACCGTCCGGCCGTTGGTTGCGGCGTTGCGGACGGCGCCTTCGACCCGGTCGCTGGACTGGCCGGCGGCGGCGGCCGCGGCGGCGTTCAGCTCACGCGTCGAGCGCGACGCGGCGTGGGCGGGTTCGCTGAGGAGGGCGACGCCGCAGAGCAGCGTCAACAGACTGGCAGTGAGGGACCTGAGTGGGCGCTTGGCCCGAAGATGGATGCTCTGGATTCTGAGCTCATAGTCAGTGTCGCGGGTCATCACTGGCCCGTCCCCCCTGCGCTGTTCAACCGGACTGCACTCGCTCCCTTGGCGCTCCAAACGGATGCAGCGCCTTTCCGTCCGGCTCGTCCGGTGACCCCAGTCACCGCCCCCTCACCGGCAAGGATGGTTAGTAACATTCTGAAATATTGCCTGCCAAGCAAAAATGACATGCTTTCGCCCGATTCCCGCCCGCTTTGGAACACCAGTACAGAAGCGATGCGGGTTCATGTATTGCAGGCGGCCGTAAAAAAATTATTCGACTTTTGAGGAGTGCATAGGTCGTTTCGATCGCCTATTCGTCCAGCCGTGGACACGATGCTGGAAAGTCGAAGGGTTCAATTGATTGGTAAGACTATTTAAGGGCAGGCAAGCGAAGCGGCTGCTAACATCTTCAATGTCCGACAAAACCGGACGATGTTCCGGTTTTGGACCTTGCGGCGCGACGGCGAGCTCCGCGTCCGGCGCATAGCAGGATATCGGGTGCCCTGGCAGCCCTCGGCCGGCCGCGCTACAACCTCCCTTCGAGATCAGGCGGATGGACACGCCGAGAAGAGGGAGACCGGATCCGATGCAGCTCACCGACTCGAAGCTTTTCCGCCAGCAATGCTATATCGACGGCCGCTGGGCCGACGCCGATGACGGGCGGGTGATCGATGTCACCAACCCGGCCGATGGTGCGAAGTTGGGCACCGTGCCGCGCGCCGGCACCGCCGAGACCCGCCGCGCCATCGCCGCCGCCGACAAGGCCTGGCCGGCCTGGCGCGCCAAGACGGCGCAGGAGCGGTTCACCATCCTGCGGCGCTGGTTCGAGCTGATGATGGCGAATCAGGAGGATTTGGCGAAGCTGATGACGGCGGAGCAGGGCAAGCCGCTGGCCGAGAGCCGCGGCGAGATCGCCTATGCCGCCAGCTTCGTCGAATGGTTCGCCGAGGAGGGCAAGCGGATCTACGGCGACACCATCCCGGCGCCGTTCGGCGACCGCCGCATCGTCGTGATCAAGCAGCCGATCGGCGTCTGCGCCGCGATCACGCCCTGGAACTTCCCGGCGGCGATGATCACCCGCAAGGCCGGCGCGGCCCTGGCCGCCGGCTGCACCATGGTGGTCAAGCCGGCCAGCGAGACGCCCTATTCGGCCCTGGCCCTGGCGGAGCTGGGCGAGCGCGCCGGCATCCCGGCCGGCGTGTTCTCGGTCATCACCGGCAGCGCCGGCGAGATCGGCGGCGAGATGACGTCCAGCCCGATCGTCCGCAAGGTCACCTTCACCGGGTCGACCGAGATCGGCAAGCTGCTGATCCAGCAATCGGCCTCCACCGTGAAGAAGGTGTCGATGGAGCTGGGCGGCAACGCGCCCTTCATCGTCTTCGACGACGCCGACCTCGACGCCGCTGTGCAGGGCGCGATCGCGTCCAAGTATCGCAACACCGGCCAGACCTGCGTCTGCGCCAACCGCCTGCTGGTGCAGGACGGGGTCTATGACGCCTTCGCCGCCAAGCTGGCCGAGGCGGTGGGCAAGCTGAAGGTCGCCGACGGCATGACCGAGGGCGCGACGCAGGGGCCGCTGATCAACATGAAGGCGGTCGAGAAGGTGGAGGAGCACATCGCCGACGCGGTGGAGAAGGGCGCCCATGTCGCCTTCGGCGGCAAGCGCCACGCCCTGGGCGGCACCTTCTTCCAGCCGACGATCCTGACCGATGTGACGCCGGAGATGAAGGTGGCGAAGGAGGAGACCTTCGGCCCGCTGGCGCCGCTGTTCCGGTTCAAGACCGAGGAGGAGGCGATCCGCATGGCCAACGACACCGAGTTCGGCCTGGCCTCCTATTTCTACAGCCGCGACATCGGCCGGATCTGGCGGGTCGGCGAGGCGCTGGAATACGGCATCGTCGGCATCAATGAGGGCCTGATCTCGACCGCCGTCGCCCCCTTCGGCGGGGTGAAGGAGAGCGGCCTGGGCCGCGAAGGCTCGCATTACGGCATCGAGGATTATCTCGAGGTCAAATACATGTGCATGGGCGGGCTGAACCGGTGACCGACGCGTTGTCGCCGCAGGAGCAGGGCAAGCGCGCCGCGGGCGAGGCCGCGGCGGCGCTGGTGCAGGACGGCATGCGCCTCGGCCTCGGCACCGGGTCGACCGTCCGCTGGGTGCTGGAGGCGCTGGCCCGCCGCATCAAGGAGGAGGGGCTGCGCGTCACCGGCATCCCCACCTCCGAGCAGACGGCGGAGCGGGCGCGGGCGCTCGGCATCCCGCTGACCGACTTCGCCGCGACCGAGGCGCTGGACCTCTGCATCGACGGGGCCGACGAGGTCGAGCAGGGCACGCTGCGCCTGATCAAGGGGCTGGGCGGGGCGCTGCTGCGCGAGAAGATCGTGGCCGAGGCCTCTTCCCGGTTCATCGCGGTGGTCGACGGCTCGAAGCTCGTCGGGGTGCTCGGCGAGAAGGCGCCGCTGCCGGTCGAGGTCACGGCCTTCGGCTGGGAGGCGACGACCCGGCGCCTCTCGGCCCTCGGCGGCGCCCCGGTGCTGCGCCAGCGCGACGGCGCGCCGGTCCGCACCGATGGCGGCAATCTGGTGCTGGATTGCGGCGGCTTCGCGCCGATCCGCGACCCGGAGGGGCTGCAGGCCCGGCTCAAGACCATCGCCGGCGTGGTCGAGACCGGGCTGTTCCTCGGCGGCGCCGAGCAGGCGATCGTCGGCCAGGCGGATGGCAGCTCTACAATCCTGAAGCCCGGGGCCTGAGTTTTGGAGGAGGCCGCGGTGATGCCGCGGCCTTCCGCCCCGGCTAGGGTGGGCCATCGCACAGTCGAGATCAGGAGACTCGCATGACCCTGGCCCAGGCCAATTACGGCACCTGGCATGCCGACCCGCAGCGCGAGGTCGCGATGGCGGACGGCCACCGGCCCTATTGGGAGCATTTCATCGGGCTGGTGCCGGAGACGGACCTGGCCGGCAGGGACGTGCTCGATTTCGGCTGCAACCGCGGCGGCTTCCTGCAGCTGCTGCATGACCGGCGGCCGTTCCGCTGGGGCCTCGGCGTCGACATCGCCACCGACTCGATCGCCGCGGCCGAGGCGGCGAAGGGCGGGCTGCCGGTCGAGCACCGTGTCGCCACCGACCTGTCGCCCTGGGCCGGCCGCTTCGACATCGCCTTCAGCTACGAGGTGATCTACCTGCTGCCGGACATCGCCGACCACGCGGCGCGGATGCTGGAGGTGATGCGCCCCGGCGGCGTCTACTACGCCGTCACCGGCTGCCACACCGACAGCCCGCTGTGGCCGCGCTGGCGCACGCTGATCGGCGGCACCACCAACGCGCCGGTGCAGGACCGGTCGCCCGACGACTATGCCGCGGCCTTCGCCGCCGCCGGCTTCTCGGTCTCGGTCAAGAAGTTCGGCTTCGACGGCTTCGTGCCGGCGACCAAGGACAAGCGCTACTACCCGAAGCTGGTCGACGCCATCACCTATGGCGCCGAGCACAAGCTGCTGTTCCGCATGGTCAAGGCATAGCCGCCCTGCGGGGCGAACGGGCTTGCCTCGAAGGGGTTCCGCGGCCCAAATGCCACGTGAACCCCTTCCTGCGCAGCCGCTCCGGCTGCGCCGCTTTGACCGCGCCAGGCGGTCCGGACAGGCCATGAGCGGATTCGATTTCGACTATTTCGTCATCGGCGGCGGCTCGGGCGGCGTGCGCTCGGCCCGCATCGCGGCGCAGCACGGCGCCCGCGTCGGCATCGCCGAGGAGCGCTACTGGGGCGGCACCTGCGTCAATGTCGGCTGCGTGCCGAAGAAGCTGCTGGCCATGGCGGCGCATTTCTCCGCCGATTTCGAGGACGCCGCCGGCTTCGGCTGGACCGTGCCGGGCGCGACCCATGACTGGGCCACGCTGATCGCCCGCAAGGATGCCGAGATCGGCCGGCTGAACGGCATCTACCGCAAGCTGCTGACCGGCGCCGGCGCCACCATGTTCGATGCCCGCGCGGTGCTGGTCGATGCTCATACGATCGACGTCGGCGGCAAGCGCGTCACCGCCGACCGCATCCTCGTCGCGACCGGCGGCTGGCCGGTGCTGCCGGACAAGCCCGGTGTCCGCGAGCACGCCTTCACCTCGAACGAGGCGTTCCATCTGGAGCGGATGCCGCAGCGCGTGGTGATCGTCGGCGGCGGCTATATCGCGGTGGAGTTCGCCGGCATCTTCCACGGCCTGGGCGCCGAGGTGACGCTGGTGCATCGCGGCGACATGGTGCTGCGCGGCTTCGACGACGATCTGCGCGTCCACCTCGCCACCGAGATCGGCAAGGCCGGCGTCAATCTGCGCCTGGGCTGCCAGGTCGAGGGCATCGCCAAGGTCGGCGACGCCCTGGCGGTGACGCTGAGCAATGACGAGGTGATCGCCGCCGACGGGGTGATGTACGCCACCGGCCGCAAGCCGAACACGGCCGGGCTGGGGCTGGAGGCGGTGGGCGTCGCGGTCGACGCCGACGGCGCCATCACGGTCGACGAGCACTACCGGACCAGCGTGCCCAACATCTACGCGCTGGGCGACGTCACCGACCGGCTGAACCTGACGCCGGTGGCGATCGCCGAGGGCCACGCCTTGGCCGACACGCTGTTCGGCAACAAGCCGCGGGTGCCGTCCTACGAGAATGTGCCGACGGCGGTGTTCTCCAACCCGCCGATCGGCACCGTCGGGCTGACCGAGGCGGCGGCGCAGCAGCGCTATGGCGAAGTCGATGTCTACCGCGCCGTGTTCCGGCCGATGCGCCACACCTTGTCGGGCCGCGAGGAGCGGACGCTGATGAAGCTGGTGGTTGACCCCAAGACAGACCGGGTGCTGGGCTGCCACATGGTCGGGCCGGACGCGCCGGAGATCGTGCAGGGCCTGGCCATCGCCCTGACCTGCGGCGCCACCAAGGCGCAGTTCGACGCCACCATCGGCATCCACCCGACGGCGGCGGAGGAGTTCGTGACCATGCGCAGCAAGGTCGAACGCCCGGCCAGCCCTGGCCTGGCCCAGTGACGGACACGCCGCAGAACATCTATGACGACCCGGCCTTCTTCGCCGGCTATGCGGCGCTGCGCGACACCGAAGGCGGGCTGAACGCGGCGCTGGAGCAGCCGGCGCTGGCGCGGCTGCTGCCGCCGCTGGCGGGGCTGCGGGTCCTCGACCTCGGCTGCGGCTTCGGCGACTTCGCCCGCGCCGTCCGGGCGCAGGGCGCGGCCTCGGTGCTGGGGGTCGACGTCTCGGCGAAGATGCTGACGGAGGCCCGGGCCCGCACCGACGACCCGGCCATCCGCTACGAGCAGGCGGCGATCGAGACGCTGGCGCTGGAGGAAAGGGCGTTCGACCTCGCTGTCTCCTCGCTGGCCCTGCACTATGTCGCCGACTATGCCGGCGCGGTCCGGCGGGTCGCGGCGGCGCTGGCGCCGGGCGGCCGCTTCGTCTTTTCGGTCGAGCATCCGATGTGCACTGCCCTGGGCGGCGGGCAGTGGCACTGCGATGCGGCGGGCGAGCCGCAGCATTGGCCGGTCGACCGCTATGGCGAGGAAGGCCGGCGCGACACCCGCTGGTTCGTCGACGGCGTGGTCAAGTACCACCGCACCGTCGCCGGCTATGTCAACGGTCTGGTCGAGGCGGGGCTGGTCCTGGCGCGGCTGGGCGAGCCCGAGGCCGATCCGGCGGCACTGGCGGCGCGGCCGGACCTCGCGCTGCACCGACGCCGGCCCCCCTTCCTGCTGCTGGCGGCGGACAAGCCCGCCTGACGGCCCGGCCGCACGCCGTCCTTGTCATGGGAGGGCTGCGCTGCGACGCTGGCGTTGCCGGGGGCGCAGGCGTATAGCCTCACCCGGTCCTGCCCGCGACAGGGAGAGCGCGGACGGGGGCGCAAGTGCGGAGTGTACGGTGATGGCGGAACGGTGGACCCCTGACTCCTGGCGCGCGCTGCCGGTGAGGCAGATGCCGCAATATCCCGACGCGGCCAAGGTCGCGGCGGCGGAGCAGACCCTGTCGAAGTATCCGCCGCTGGTCTTCGCCGGCGAGGCCCGCTCGCTGAAGGCCTCGCTCGGCCGTGTCGCCGATGGCAAGGCGTTCCTGCTGCAGGGCGGCGACTGCGCCGAGAGCTTCGCCGAATTCCACCCGGACAAGATCCGCGACACCTTTCGCGTGCTGCTGCAGATGGCGGTCATCCTGACCTTCGGCGGCGGCCTGCCGGTGATCAAGGTCGGCCGCATGGCCGGGCAGTTCGCCAAGCCGCGCTCCGCCGACATGGAGACGATCAACGGCGTCTCGCTGCCCTCCTATCGCGGCGACATCGTCAACGGCGTCGATTTCGACGAGGCCTCGCGCGTGCCGGATCCGGCCCGCATGGTGCAGGCCTACAACCAGTCGGCCGCCACGCTGAACCTGCTGCGCGCCTTCGCCCAGGGCGGCTATGCCGACCTGCACAAGGTGCATCAGTGGAATCTCGGCTTCGTCACCCGGTCGCCCTGGGGCGAGCGCTACGAGGCCTTCGCCAACCGGATCGACGAGGCGCTGGAGTTCATGGCCGCCTGCGGCGTCACGGCGGAGACCACGCCGGCGATCCGCGAGACCGACTTCTATACCAGCCACGAGGCGCTGCTGCTGCCCTATGAGCAGGCGCTGACCCGCATCGACAGCACCACGGGCGACTGGTACGACGTCTCGGCCC
Source organism: Inquilinus limosus (assembly GCF_002195995.1). Lineage (GTDB taxonomy): Bacteria > Pseudomonadota > Alphaproteobacteria > DSM-16000 > Inquilinaceae > Inquilinus > Inquilinus limosus_C. The sequence continues at coordinate 183,496 of NZ_NHON01000003.1, read as the reverse complement.
ATCTGCTGTGGATCGGCGACCGCACCCGCCAGGCCGACGGCGCGCATGTCGAGTTCCTGCGCGGGGTGAAGAACCCGCTGGGCCTGAAATGCGGCCCGTCGCTGGACCCCGACGACCTGATCCGCCTGATCGACGCGCTGAACCCGGACAACGAGGCCGGGCGGCTCACCCTGATCGTGCGCATGGGCGCCGACAAGGTGGTCGACAAGCTGCCGGCGCTGCTGCGCCGGGTGCGCGACGAGGGCCGCACCGTGGTCTGGTGCTGCGACCCGATGCACGGCAACACCATCACCTCGCCCTCCGGCTACAAGACCCGGCCGTTCGACCGGATCCTGTCGGAGGTGCGCGACTTCTTCGACCTGCACCGGGCCGAGGGCACCCATCCCGGCGGCGTGCATTTCGAGATGACCGGCCAGGACGTCACCGAATGCACCGGCGGCGCCCAGGCCATCACCGACGAGGCGCTGTCGCTGCGCTACCAGACCGCGGTCGATCCGCGGCTGAACGCCAGCCAGTCGATCGAGCTGGCCTTCCTGATCGCCGAGAAGCTGAAGCAGGAGCGCAGCGCGCAGGATGCGGCCCGCCGGGCCGCGGCCGCGGAATAGGGGCTGCGGCCGTCGTGCCGCGGCCACGGAATAGCAACCCTTCCAAGGGAACGGCGTCCATGACCCCTTCGGTCGACGATCTGTCGCGCTGGACCGACAAGTACTTCCTGCGGACCAAGGGCATCGTCGAGCGCTTCGGCGACACCCGTGTCACCTATGCCGTGTTCATGCGCCGCCCGGTCGTGGCGGCGCCGCGGCTGGCGATCGAATGGCTGCAGCAGGTGGCGAAGGAGCGCGGCTTCACGGTCGAGATCGACCTGCGCTACGGCGAAGGCAAATGGGTCGGGTCGGGCGAGCCGATGCTCTACATCACCGGCCCGCTGCGCCATCTGGTCGATTGCGAGACGGTGCTGCTGCAGAAGCTGGGGCCCGCCTGCGTCGCCGCCTACAACGCCTACACCATGTGCGCCGAGCTGCCGCGCGCGGCCTTCCTGGCGATGGATGCGCGGCACTGCGCCGGCACCGAGATGGCGGAGCTGATGGCCTATGCCGCCAGCGTCGGCTCGGCCCGGGCCAAGCGCAAGCACGATGCCAAGGGCTTCATCGGCAACGCCACCGACGCCACGGCGCATTTCTTCGGCCAGGCCGCCGGCCTCGGCACCATGCCGCATGCCCTGATCGGCTATGCCGGGTCGACCGTCCGCGCCGCCGAGATGTTCCACGAGGTGTTCCCGGACGATGCGCTGACCGTCCTGGTCGACTATTTCGCCCGTGAGGTCAGCGACGCGCTGGAGGTCTGCCGCCGCTTCCCGGACATGGCGGCGGCCGGCCGGCTGTCGGTGCGCATCGACACCGGCGGCGGCCGCTACATGGAAGGGCTGGGGCCCGGCGAATCCTACGCGGTGCTGGAGCGGCACGTGCCCGAGGCGGTGCGCGGCTACCGCAGCGAGGAGGAACTGCGCCACCTGATCGGCACCGGCGTGTCGGCCGCGGCGATCCACCATCTGCGCGACAAGCTGGACGAGGCCGGCTTCGGCAAGGTGCGGATCGTGGTCTCCAGCGGCTTCAGCCCGGCCAAGTGCCGGGTGATGGCGCTGGCCAGGGCGCCGATCGACGTGGTCGGCACCGGCAGCTTCCTGCCGGAGCGCTGGAGCGAGACCTACGCCACCGCCGACATCGTCGAATATGACGGCAAGCCGATGGTCAAGGTCGGCCGCGAATGGCTGCTGCGGCTGCGCCCGGACGGCAGCGCCCGGCCGGGGCCGGACACCATGGCCGGCTCGGGGATCTGAGCATCTACGGGGGTATCGCATCGATCTTGGAGAGGGCGCGGGCTTCTGATAGGGTTACATGTAACCTTGGAGCCTAACATGCCCACTCGTTCCCGCCCGATGTCGTCGCGTGACAAGGTCAAGGCGCATCGGGAACGGCTGCGCAGCCAGGGATTGCGTCCAATCCAGATCTGGGTGCCGGATGTCCGGTCGCCCGCCTTCGCGGCGGAGGCCCACAGACAGTCCCTCGTCGTCGCCCGCAGCCCTGCGGCCCGGGAGGATCAGGACTTCATCGAGGCGATCACGGACTGGGACGTCGAGTGAGGCGTGGCGAAGTCTGGACCGTCGCCGGTGGCGGTGACTACATGGGCAAGCCGCGCCCGGCCGTGATCGTCCAGGACGATCGTTTCGATGCGACGGATTCGATGACCATCTGCAGCTTCACCACGAATCCAGCCGACGCGCCGCTGTTTCGCCCGCTGGTCGAGCCGAGCGAGCGCAACGGGCTCCGATCGCCGTGTCGACTGATGGTCGACAAGATCACCACGGTTCGACGGGACAAGCTCGGGGCCCGCATCGGCCGCCTCGACGACGAAGATGTCGTCCGCTTGAATCGGGCCATTCTCGTATTTCTCGGGCTCGCTGCCCCGATCAAGCCGGGGGCCTAGCGTCACCCGGTTCCGCTGGAAACCGCTGTCCGTGACCATATCGCCCGTTTTCTCGCCTGTGCAGCCGACATCGGCACTCCCGATCGGGGGCACTCTCTGCCGGCCGATCCCCTGGCGCGACCCGGTCGAGGCCTTCGCCGCGATCCGGCGGCGGCCCCGGCCGGTGCTGCTGGATTCCGCCCTGGTCGACGGCACCCGCGGCCGCTGGTCGCTGATCGCGGCCGATCCGTTCCAATGGATCGAGGTCGGCGTTGCCGACGCGCCGGCCGATCCCTTCGGCACCCTCGCGGCGCTGCTGGCCCGTTACCGCGTCGAGCCCGATGTGGCGCTGCCGCCGCTCGGGCCGGGTGCGATCGGCTTTCTGGGCTACGAGGCCGGGCGCTTCGCCGACCGCATGCCGGCGCCGCAATCCATCGGGCTCGACCTGCCGGACATCGCCTTCGGCCTCTATGACTGCGTCGCCGTGTTCGACGCGGTCGAGCGGCGCGCCTGGGTGCTGTCGACCGGCTGGCCGGAGGAGAACCCCGTGGCCCGCCGCCACTGGGCGCAGGCGCAGGCCGACGACCTCGCCGCCGCGATCGCCGATGCGCCGCCGCTGCCGCCACCCGACGCCACGCCCCGCGGCATCTGGCGGTCGGAGATGCCGGCGGATCGCTATCGCGACGGCGTCCGCCGGATCCGCGACTGGATCATCGCCGGCGACATCTACCAGGCCAACCTGACCCAGCGCTTCCTGGCCGACCTGCCGGACGGGCTCGACCCCTTCACGCTGCATCGCCGCCTGCGTGCCCTGTCGCCGGCGCCCTTCGCCGCCTTCCTCGACCTGGGCGAGGGGCGGTGGATCGCCAGCGCCTCGCCGGAGCGGTTCCTGGCGGTCGACCCGGCAGGGCGGGTCGAGACACGGCCGATCAAGGGCACCCGGCCCCGCGGGGTCGATGCGGCGGCGGATGCGGCCTTGGCGGCGGAACTGCAGGCCAGCACGAAAGACCGGGCCGAGAACCTGATGATCGTCGACCTGCTGCGCAACGACCTGTCGAAGGTCTGCGCCGTCGGCAGCGTGCGGGTGCCGGTGCTGTGCGGGCTGGAGACCTTTCCCCGGGTGCACCACCTGGTCTCGGTGGTGGAGGGGCGGCTGGCGCCGGGCCGCGGCGCGGTCGACCTGCTGCGCGCCTGCTTCCCCGGCGGCTCGATCACCGGCGCGCCGAAGATCCGGGCGATGGAGATCATCCGGGAGCTGGAGCCGGCGCGGCGCGGGCCCTATTGCGGCTCGGTCGTCCATCTCGGCTTCGACGGGTCGATGGATTCCAGCATCGTCATCCGCACGCTGTGCGGGGCGCAGGGGCAGGTCGCGGCCCAGGCCGGCGGCGGCATCGTCTATGATTCCGATCCGGACGCCGAATACGACGAGGCCATGGTGAAGGTCCGGCCGCTGCTGCAGGCCCTGGCGGGAGCCGCCTGATGCCCTGGCTGAACGGACGGCTGATATCGGCCGAGGCGGCACGGATCGATCCGGCCGATCGCGGCTTCACCCTCGGCGACGGGCTGTTCGAGACCATCCGGGTGCGCGACGGCGCCGCGGTCTGGCTCGACCGGCACCTGGCGCGCCTGGCTGAAGGCCGTGCCGTGCTCGGCATCCCGGCGCGGTTCGACGACACTGTCCTGGCCGGGGCCTGCGCCGCGGTGATCGCGGCCGAGGGGATCGGGGCCGGCGCGCTGCGCCTGACCGTCAGCCGCGGCGCCGGCCCGCGCGGCGTGCTGCCGCCGGCGACGCCCACGCCGACCGTGCTGGTCGCCGGCCATGCCGGGCTGCCGCCGCAGGGGCCGGTGGCGCTGGTCGTGGCCCGCGGCACCTGCCGCAACCAGGCCTCGCCGCTCAGCCGGGTGAAGTCGCTGAACTATCTTGACGCGGTGCTGGCCCGGCGCGAGGCGGCGGAGCGCGGCGCCGACGACGCGGTGATGCTGAACACCGCGGGCCGGGTGGCGGAGACCAGCATCGCCAACCTGTTCGCCCGGATCGACGGCGCTTGGGTGACGCCGGCGGTGGGGGAGGGGGCTCTGCCGGGCATCATGCGAGCGGAGGTGATGACGCGGCTGGGGGCGGTGGAGCGGCCGATCGCTGTCGCGGAGTTGCAACGGGCGGACGCATTGCTGCTGACCAATGCCCTGTCGATCCGCGCCGTGGGGCGGCTGGAGGACAGGGCCCTGCCGGCCGGTACGGAAACGGCCGCCGGGGTGCGCCGGGAACTGGGCCTACCGGACTGACGCTCGCTACAGCCGCGGATGGTCGGCGAAGAAGTGCCAGATATGCGGCGTGGCGGCGAAGCCGGGCGTCATCTGGCCGTCCGGCCAGGCGTGGTAGCCGCCCTCGACCACGTCGAACCGCACCGCGGTCCCGGACCGGCAGTCGGGATAGTCCTCGACCTTGATGCCGAGGACCGTGGCGCGCTGCACCGGCTCGGCCTGGCAGCCGTCATAGGCCGCCCAGAAGGCCACGGAGTCCTGCACCGGCGGGAACTTGGCGCGGGCGTAGCTCTCCCGCTCCGGCGTGCCGTCGAACGGCACGGCGCTGTCGTCGGTGCCGTGGATGTGGATCACCGAGACCGGGCGGCTCGGGGTGCAGGACGGCACCAGGATCGCGCCCGAGACCACGGCGACGCCGGCGAAGATGTCGTCGGCCTCGCAGGCCAGGCGATAGGCCATCATGCCGCCGGCGGAGAAGCCGGCCGCATAGACGCGGTGGCGGTCGATCGCCCGTGACTGCTCGATCTCCGACACCAGCGCGCGCACGAAGCCGATGTCGTCGGCATCCTGCCGCATGGCCGAGCCGCAGCAGTCGCCGGCGTTCCAGCTGAACTGGTCGGCGGTCTCGGCGGTCGGCTTCAGGCGGCCGGTGCCGTTCGGGTAGGCGACGACGAAGCCCTCGGCATCGGCCTCGGCGTCGAAGCCGGTCAGGGCGACCGCGGCCGCCGCGTTGGCGCCGCCGCCATGCAGCACCACCACCAGCGGCAGCGGCCCGCCTCCCTGCGCCGCCGGCGGCAGGTGCAGGGTGTAGCTGCGGGAGATGCCGTTGACCGGCAGCGTCGCCTCGGCATCCGTGCCGGCCGCCCGGCTCGCGGCTGTCGACAGCGGCAGCGCAAGCGCCGCGATGACCGGGAACATCAGCGCCTGCGCAAGCCGTCGTGCCATCTCTGCCGTCTCGATCGGGTCCGCCGGCAGGATAGCGCGGCCGGCCGCGAAGGCCAGCCGCGATGAAGGGTCGCGGGCGGACAGGCCGTCCACCGGTCAGGCGGCGAGGGCCGAGGTCTCCGCCGGCGACCGCGCCTCCGCGCTTAGCCGCTCGATCGCGGCGGCCAGGGGCAGGGAGTCCTGCCGGCCGTCACGGTAGCGCAGCGCCACGGTGCCGTCCCGCGCTTCGCGCGCGCCGATGGCGGCCAGCACCGGCACGCCGTCGGCATGGGCGTCGACGATCTTGCGCGACAGCCGTTCCGGCCGGGCGTCGAGGGCGACGCGCAGCCCCGCCGCCTCGAAGGCCTCGGCCACCCGGCAGGCCGGGACGACGTCGTCGGCGCCGATCGAGGCCACCACCAGCTGCTCCGGCGCCAGCCACAGCGGCAGCCGACCCTCGTGATGCTCAAGCAGGATTCCGATGAAGCGCTCCAGGCTGCCCAGCACGGCGTGGTGCAGCATCACCGGCGCGACGGCATGGCTGTGCTCGTCGACATAGGCCGCGCCGAGCCGCTCCGGCATCACCAGGTCGAGCTGGATGACGCCGCATTGCCAGCGCCGGCCGCGGCTATCGCGCAGGTGGAATTCCAGCTTCGGCCCGTAGAAGGCGCCCTCGCCGGGCAGGGTCTCGCAGTCCAGCCCGGCCTGCCGGGCCGCGCCCGCCAGCGCCGCCTCGGCCCGGTCCCAGACCTCGTCCGACCCGGCCCGCTGCGGCGGCCGTGTGGCGAAGGCGACGTCGAACTCGTCGAAGCCGAAATCGGCGTAGATCCGGCGCAGCAAGCCGCAGAACCGCGCCACCTCGGCCTCGACCTGGTCCGCGTGGCAGAACACATGGGCGTCGTCCTGGACGAAGCCGCGGGCCCGCATCAGCCCCTGCAGCGCGCCCGACGGCTCGTTGCGATGCACGGCGCCGAACTCGAAATAGCGGATCGGCAGCTCGCGATACGACCGCACGCGCTTGTTGAAGATCTGGACATGGCCGGGGCAGCTCATCGGCTTCAGCGCCATGATCCGGCCCTCATCGGCCACGGCGAACATCTGGGCGCCGAATTTCTGCCAGTGGCCGCTGCGGTTCCACAGGCCGCGGGCCAGCAGCTGCGGTGTCCGCACCTCGCGGTAGCCGGCGCGGGCCATGCGCCTTCGGACATGGTCTTCGACCACGCGGTACAGCGCCCAGCCGCGCGGATGCCAGAAGACCATGCCGGGGCCGTCTTCCTGCTGGTGGAACAGGTCGAGGCGGTTGCCGAGGCTGCGGTGATCGATGTCGTCCATGGAAGTCTCCGTTGCGTTGGACCGGCGCAGGGAGAGCCCAGAAAGACCAAGGGCCCCGTCCGTCGCCGGCGGGGCCCTTGGGGATCAGAAGCGCTGTCCGATCAGCGCGCACGACCTCCGCACGACCCGCCTGTGGCGGTAATCGTTTTGGTGGTCGCGGTAGTGATCGAACGGATCGCGCTCATGTGGCGAGTGAGCCACGCCCGGCGGGCGGCGTCAACAGCGATGCAACGCGAAGTGGGGGTGCCGTGTTGATGGGGCGCGGGGCTTGTCATCAACCGGGTCTCTCGCTATATTTGTCTCAAACGAGATCAATAATCTCATATGAGTGACCTCATGTGAGTGGGAAGAGAGGAGCGGTTCGATGATGGCGCGGGAAGCGGCGGTGGCGCCGCGCGGTGCCGAAGGGCGGATGGCCCGGGCCGGGCTGAATGCCTTCTTCAACATCGCCGAGGCCTGGGGGCTGAAGGACGAGGAGAAGCGCGTGCTGCTGGGCCGCCCGTCCAAGGCGACCTTCTATCGCTGGAAGGCCGGCGCGACCGGCCACCCCTCGGCCGACACGATGGAGCGGATCTCCTACATCCTCGGCATCTACCGGGCGCTGCAGATCCTGTTCAAGGACGCCAAGCTGGCCGATGGCTGGGTGCGGCGGCCGAACACGGCCTCGCCCTTCGGCGGGCGCTCGGCGCTCGACCGCATGCTCTCCGGCAATGTCGCCGACCTGTTCGTCGTGCGTCGCTACCTGGATGCGGAGCGCGGCGGTTGGGGCTAGGCGGTGCGACCATTCCGCTGCGCCGGGTCGAATGGCCCGAATGCTGGCGCATCATTCCCAGCCGCTACCCGCCGATCGACCTGTTCGAGCGGGTGGCGCCGCCCGAGGATTGGGAGCTGCTGATCGATCTTGAATCCCGCACCAACGACCGGCTGCGCGACCAGGTCGGGCAGATCTCGCTGATCCCGGTGGAGGAGCGGATGAGCGGGCCGGGCACCAGCTTCATCATGGCGCCCTTCACCCATCTGCACCCCGACGGCAGCCGCTTCACCGACGGCACCTACGGCGCCTATTACGGCGCGGCGGCGCTGGACACGGCGGTGGTGGAGACCAGCTACCACCGCGCCCGGTTCTTCGCGGCCACGGCGACGCCGGCGACCACGATCGACATGCGGGTGCTGATCAACAGCCTGTCCGGCGACCTGCACGACATCCGTGGCCTGGGCGACGATCTGCCGGGCGTCTACGATCCGCTCGACTACTCGGCCGGCCAGGCGCTGGGCCGGCAGTTGCATGGCGAGGGTTCGTCCGGCATCGCCTATGACAGCGTCCGCCATCCCGGCGGGCAGTGCGCCGCGGTGTTCCGGCCGCGCAGCGTGCTGACCCCGGTGATGCAGGAGCGGCACCTGTCCTATCACTGGGACGGGACCCGGATCGCCGCGGTGAACGAGATCCGGGCGTTGCAGACATAGCCCGCATAGCCGATCTCCGTTCGCCGGGGCTGGGAATATCGGGGCCGGCCACCGATATTGTGCGCCACGGTTTCACGAGGTCGGTCGCGGCGCGGCCGTCGGGGTATTCGATGCAGGCACCGGTCAACCCGCCGCGGGTCGAGATCCGCACCACCGTCACCATCCCGATCCTGGACGGGGCGGGGAAGGGGGTGTTCCACACCTTCGGCGGCTTCAGCGACGGCGGGGAGCATTTCGCCATCGCCCTCGGGCCGCAGGGTCGCGACGTGCCGCTGGTGCGGGTGCATTCGGAATGCCTGACCGGCGACGTCTTCGGCTCGCAGCGCTGCGATTGCGGCCCGCAGCTGAACGACGCCCTGCATCGCATTGGCAAGGAGGGCGGTTTCGTCCTCTACCTGCGGCAGGAAGGGCGGGGCATCGGCCTCTACGCCAAGCTCGACGCCTATGTGCTGCAGGACCAGGGGCTCGACACCTTCGAGGCCAATGAGCGGCTGAACTTTCCGCACGACATGCGGGACTTCACCCCGGCGGCACAGATGCTGCTGGCGCTCGGGGTCAGGCGGATCCGCCTGCTGACCAACAACCCCGACAAGGCCAAGCAGCTCGAGGCCGCCGGGATCGAGATCGCCGAGATCGTGCCGACCGGCGTCTTCGTCACCGAGCACAACATCCAGTATCTCGAAGCCAAGGTCAGGAAGCACGCGCATCGCATTGATCTGGCGGAGATGTCCGACCAGATCGACGCGCTGCCGCGGGCGATCGGCGGCCTGCGCCGCCTGGGCAAGCCTTGACCCTGGCGGCCGGGATCTCGCTGCAGCCGGGCTTCGGCTTCGGCGGCGTCCTCCGCGACACGCTGCCGGAGCCGCTGCGCGCCGCCGCGCCGCCGACGCGGGCGGCGGGCGACGACGAAGCCTGGATGCTGGAGACGCTGCGGACGGCGATGGCCCATAACGGGCTGTCGGACCCGAACCCCGTGGTCGGCTGCGTCATCGTCCGCGACGGCCGCGTGATGTCGCGCGGCGCCACCGAGCGGATCGGCGAGCGCCATGCCGAGCGCGTCGCGGTCGAGGCCGTGCCGGATCGCTCCATCTTCCGCGGCGCCACGGCCTATGTGACGCTCGAGCCGTGCAGCCATCACGGCCGCCAGCCGCCCTGCGCCGACATGCTGGCCTCGCTCGGGCTGGCGCGCTGCGTGGTGGCGCTGCGCGACCCGTTCCCGCTGGTCGACGGCGCCGGCCTGGCGCGGCTGCAGGCCGCGGGCGTCGCCGTCAGCGTCGGCACGCTGGCGGCCGAGGCGGCGGCCTGGCACGCGCCCTTCCTGCTGCGGCAGCGGCTCGGCCGCCCCCTTGTCGCGGCGAAATGGGCGCAGACACTGGACGGGCAGCTCGCCTATGACGACGGCGCCGAGCGCTGGCTGACCGGCAAGGCGGCGCGGGCCCACACCCATTGGCTGCGGCAGAAATACGACGCCATCCTGGTCGGCGCCGGCACGGTTCTGGCCGATGATCCGGCCCTGACCGTGCGCGACGCCGCCGGCGACCGGCACCGCCATCCCCTGCGCCTGGTCTACGATCCGAACGGTCGGGCCCTGGCCGCGCTGCCGCAGCGGCTGGAGCGCTGGAAGGCCGGGCTGCTCTCCGCCGACGCGCCGACCGTGTTCCTGCTGGGGGCCGAGGCCGCGCGACGGGCCGCCGCGCTCGAGGCCCTGCTGCCGCCATCGGCGGCGATGCTGGCGCTGCCGGACGGTCCGCCGGTCGAGGCCCTGTTCGACGCCCTGGCCGGCCCGGCCGCCGTGGCTCGGCTCGGCCGGCCGGTCGGCTCGGTCATGGTCGAGGGCGGCCCGCGCCTGCTCGGCCTGCTGCTGGAGGCCGGCCGCGTCGATCTGGCCCATGTCTTCATCGCGCCCGCGATCGGCGGCGGCGAGCGCAACCGCATCGCCTTCCCGGGCAGCGCCGCCGCAACGCGGGACTGGCGGCCGATCGCCACCGCCGCGCTCGGCCCCGACCTGCTGGCGGAGTACGCCTCACCGGCCGTGGCGGCGCATCTGGCGCGGCTTGTCGACGCCGGTGCCATGGACTTGCCACTTCGCCATGGCTAAACCGGTGCGCGCATTGTACCGTGCGCGCCCTGCGGTCCGGCTTGCCGGTCCGGATCTGTGACGCCTCGGCCGGGCCAGCCCGAACCGACCGAATTTTGAGAGCTTGCCGTCGATGATGTATTTCGCCCCGTGGAAGAAGGTCACCATCCTGGTGGTGTGCCTCCTCGGCGTGATCCTGAGCCTGCCGAACATCCTGCCGCGCAGCACGCTCGACGCGCTGCCCTCCTGGGTTCCGGCGCGCCAGATCAATCTCGGCCTCGACCTGCGGGGCGGCTCGTACCTCCTGCTGGAGGTCGACATGAAGGCGGTGATCGACGGCCGCCTCTCAAACATCCAGGATTCGATCCGCAGCCTGCTGCGGCGCGAGAACATCACCTACAGCGACCTGGCGGTGAAGGACCATTCGGTCAACTTCACCCTGGCCGACCCCAGCCAGGCCGACCGGGTCAGGACGCTGCTCGCCGAGAACCTGGCGACCGGCGCCGTCGATCCGCTGGCCGGCGGCCAACGCGACCTCGACATCGGCGTCGGCGGCGACGGCAAGGCCAGCCTGACCCTGACCGAGGTGGGCTTGCGCGACCGCGAGGCCCGGGCGGTCGAGCAGTCGATCGAGATCGTCCGCCGCCGCGTCGACGAGAGCGGCACGCGTGAGCCGCTGATCTCGCGCCAGGGATCGAGCCGCATCCTGCTGCAGCTGCCGGGCGAGCAGAACCCCGACCGCATCCGCCGCCTGCTGGGCCAGACGGCGAAGATGACCTTCCACCTGGTCAATCTCGACTACCAGCCGGGCCAGCCGGTGCCGCCGGACACCGAGGTGCTGCCGATCGAGAACCCGCGGCCCGGCGAGCGCACCTCGATCGCGGTGCGCAAGCGCATCGAGGTCGATGGCGCCAACCTGACCGACGCCCGTGCCGGCACCAATTCGCAGAACGGGCAGTGGGTGGTGAATTTCGAGTTCGACAGCGCCGGCGCCCGCCGCTTCGGCCAAGTCACTCAGGCGAATGTGAACAAGCCCTTCGCCATCGTGCTCGACGACAAGGTCATCACCTACCCGAACATCAACGAGCCGATCCTGGGGGGGCGCGGCCAGATCAGTGGCAACTTCACCGCCCAGAGCGCCAACGACCTGGCCGTGCTGCTGCGCGCCGGCGCGCTACCGGCGCCGCTGACCATCGTCGAGGAGCGGACGGTCGGCCCCGACCTGGGCGCCGACGCCATCCAGGCCGGCATCATCGCCGTCGCGGTCGGCTTCCTCCTGGTCATCACCTACATGACGGCCGCCTACGGCCTGTTCGGGATCTTCGCCAACATCGCCCTGGTCATGAACCTGGTGATCACATTGGGGGTCCTGTCGCTTCTGGAAGCGACACTGACGCTCCCCGGCATCGCCGGTCTGCTGCTGACCCTCGGCCTGTCGGTCGACGCCAACATCCTGATCAACGAACGATTGCACGAGGAGACGAAACGGGGACGATCGCCGTTCTCGGCGATGGATGCGGGCTTCAGCCGTGCTTTCAGCACGATCTTCGACGCCAACATCACCTCGCTGATCAAGATGGCGATCCTGTACACGCTGAGCACGGGCCCGGTGCGCGGTTTCGCCGTCACCACCGCGATCGGCATCCTGACCTCGATGTTCACCGCCATCGTGCTGGTGCGCCTCATGATGGTCAGCTGGATCCGCCGCAAGCGCCCCACCGTCCTGCCCGTGCTGAGGAAAGCGTGATGTTCTGGCTCCGTCTCGTCCCGGACGACACCAAGATCCAATTCATGCGGGGCCGGATTCTCGGCCTCGCCACCTCCGCCTTCCTCAGCATCGCGTCGGTGATCCTGTTCTTCCATCCGGGGCTGAACTACGGCGTCGATTTCAAGGGCGGCATCACCTTCCAGATCACGACGCCGCAGCCGGCCGACTTCTCCGTGCTGCGGTCGGACATCGACGATCTCGGCTTCGGCCAGGCCCAGCTGCAGCAGTTCGGGTCGCCGAACGACGTGCTGGTGCGGATGGAAGCGCAGCCGACCGACCAGCTGCAGCAGAAGGCCTATGAGACGATCAAGCAGACGCTGATCGACAAGGTGCCCGGCGTCGTCGTGGGCGCCAGCGATTCCGTCGGCGGCACGGTGTCGGGCGAGCTGTTCACGAACGGCATGCTGGCGCTGGGCCTCGCCCTCGTTGCGATGCTGTTCTACATCTGGTTCCGCTTCGAGTGGCAGTTCGGCGTCGGCGCCGTGGTCACCATGATCCTCGACGTGACCAAGATGGTCGGGATCTACGTGGTTTCGGGCTTCGAGTTCAACCTGACCTCGATCGCGGCGCTGCTGACCGTCCTCGGCTATTCGGTCAACGACAAGGTCGTGGTCTATGACCGGGTGCGCGAGAATCTGCGCCTGTACAAGGCCATGCCGCTGCGGCAGCTGATCGACCTGTCGATCAACCAGACGCTGAACCGCACCATCGGCACCTCGCTGGCCACCTTCCTGGCCTGCCTGCCGCTGGCGATCTGGAGCGGCGAGGCCCTGCAGCAATTCGCCGTCGTCATCCTGATCGGCGTCGTGGTCGCCACCACCTCCTCGATCTTCATCGCCGCGCCGATCCTGCTGTTCCTGGGCGAGGACAAGCTGTTCCGCAAGAAGGCGCCGCCGGCGGCCCCGGCGGACGGCAAGCCGGCGAGCAAGGGGGCCTGACCCGGCGATGGCGGCGCGGCCGATCCTGATCGGCAGCGAGGTCTATCGGCATTCCAGCTACGGGCCGAAGCACCCGCTGGCCATCCCGCGGGTGTCGACCGCCCTCGACCTGATCCGCGCCCAGGGCTGGCTGGCGGATGGCCAGTACCGCGTCGGACCGCTGGCGGAGACCGCGGCCCTCACCCGGTTCCACCACCCGGACTATGTCGCGGCGGTGCAGGACGCCGAGCGCGACCAGGATCTCGATCCGGCGCGCCGGCAGCGGCACAATCTCGGCGGGGTCGAGAACCCGATCTTCGGCGAGGTGTTCCGCCGGCCGGCCACGGCCTGCGGCTCCTCCCTGCTCGGCGCCGGCCTCGCGGCCGAGGGGGCGGTGGTCTACAGCCCGGCCGGCGGGCTGCATCACGGCCGGCCCGACCGCGCCTCCGGCTTCTGCTACTTCAACGACCCGGTGCTGGCCATCCTGTCGCTGCTGGACCAGGGCGTCGACCGCATCGCCTATCTCGATGTCGACGCGCATCACGGCGACGGGGTGCAGGATGCCTTCGCCGGCGACGCCCGGGTGCTGACCGTCTCGGTGCATGAGGCGAAGCGCTGGCCCTTCACCGGCACGGTCGACGACCGCGGCGGCGGCAATGCCCGTAACTTGGCCGTGCCGCGCGAGCTGAACGACGGCGAGATGGCGGCGGTGCGCGACCAGGCGCTGCTGCCCCTGGTCGAGGCCTTCCGGCCGCAGATCGTGGTGCTGCAATGCGGCGCCGACGCGCTGCATGACGACCCGCTGAGCCGCCTGTCGCTGTCCAACCGCGCCCTGTGGGATGTGGTGGCGGCGGTGCGCGACGTCGCGCCGCGTCTCCTGGTACTCGGCGGCGGGGGCTACAATCCCTGGACCGTCGGCCGCTGCTGGGCCGGGGTGTGGGCGGTGCTCAACGGCCTCGACCCGGCGGCGCCGCTGACCGCGGAATCCCGCGCGGTGCTGGCCGGCCTGTCCTGGTCGCGCCGCCGCGGCACCCCGCCCGAGCCGGCCTGGTTCGAGCGGATGGACGATGCTCCCCGGCCGGGCCCGGTTCGGGCCGAGGTCCAGGACGTGATCCGCGCCGCCATGGCGCCGTGACGAGATGGCCCCTGACGGAATGGGACGACCGATGAAGACGCTGCTCGCCGCTTTCGCCCTGGTTCTCCTCGCCATCGGCCCCGTGCGGGCGCAGGAGGCGCCGGCCGCCCCGTCGAAGGACAGCGACCTCACCATCGAGACCGCGGCGGGCAAGAGCTTCCACTTCACGGTCGAGCTGGCGCTGACGCCGGCGCAGCAGGAGCGCGGCCTGATGTTCCGCGAGAAGATGGCCCCCGATGCCGGCATGCTGTTCGTGTTCGACCGGCCCGAGCCGCGGGCCTTCTGGATGAAGAACACGCTGATCCCGCTCGACATGATCTTCATCCGCACCGACGGCACCATCGCCAACATCGTCGAGAAGGCGCCGCCGCAGACCCTGGATCCGCGCACCTCCGAGGGGCCGGCCAAGGCGGTGCTGGAGCTGAACGGCGGCATCGCCCGCTTCCTCGACATCAAGCCGGGCGACCGGGTGGTCCATCCGCTGATCGCCGCGACGAAGAGCTGAGATCAGCGCGGCTTGACGGTCTCGTCGTCCGGGCCGGGCAGGGGCGGGGCCCAGCCGCGGCCGGCCGCGATCATGCAGGCCTGCCCATCCGGCCCGGTGTAGAGCAGGGTCCAGCTCCGCCCCTTCGGCGCGGTGAACAGCTCGACCCGGCCGCCGCTGTTGGCGGTGCCGGCGCCGGCCGGCATCTCCTGGAAGGTGCGGGCCAGATAGTCGACCACCACGTCATGCGGCCCGCAGGAGGCCGGCGCGGCCTCGGCCCGGGCCGCCAGGAGAATGCCGAAGACCGCGATGGCGGCCGCACGGGCCATGCCTGCCTCGAATGCCGTGTCGGAGAAAGCCGTGTCGGAGTCTGGGGCCGGAAGACCCGGAAACCGGTATAATGGGCTTGCCTCGGCCAGACCAGCCATACGACAGCCGGCCCCCGCGCCGGAATTCGCCAGCCGGACCGTGAAGGGGCGACACGATTGCGGGCCGAGGGGGAATGCCGGACACCAGGACTGAGATCGAGCCGAGGCTGCGGGAGACGGTATCGCCGTCCTCGCCGGGATCGGCCAAGGCGGGGCGCGCCAGGCCCTCCCGCCGGCGCCGCTTCCTGTTCCTGGCGCTGCTGGTCCTCGGCCTCATCGTGGCCGGCGGCGCCTGGTATCGCTGGGGCCGGGCGGCGGCGCCGGACCAGCTCTGGCTCACCGCCACGGCCGAGCGCGGCGACATCGAGGACGCGATCACGGCGCTGGGGACGCTGCAGCCGGTCAGCTATGTCGATGTCGGCACCCAGGTTTCCGGCCAGCTGAGGACGCTGCATGTCGCGATCGGCGACCGGGTGAAGGCGGGCGACCTGCTGGCCGAGATCGACCCCACCGTCTACCAGTCGCGGGTCGAGGCCGACCGAGCCCAACTCGCCAACCTCGCCGCCCAGCGGGCGGAGAAGGAGGGGCAATTGGTGCTGGCCCGGCAGCAGGCCGAGCGGCAGCGCAACCTGAAGGCCTCCCGCGCCACGAGCGACGACGCGGTGCAGGTGGCCGAGGCGGCGCTGACCGCGGCCCAGGCTCAGCTGGGCGCGATCGATGCCCAGACCCGCCAGATCGAATCGACGCTGAAGGGCGACGAGGCCAATCTCGGCTACACCAAGATCTATGCGCCGATCGATGGCACGGTGGTGTCGCAATCGGCGCGCAGGGGCCAGACCCTGAACGCCAACCAGTCGGCGCCGATCATCGTCCAGGTCGCCGACCTGACGACCATGACCGTCGAGGCGCAGGTCTCCGAGGCCGATGTCAGCCGGCTGCGGCTGGGCATGACCGCCTATTTCACCACGCTCGGCATGCCCGACAAGCGCTGGTACGGCGCGCTGCGGCAGATCCAGCCGACGCCGGAGGTGGTCAACAACGTCGTGCTCTACAACGCGCTGTTCGACGTGCCGAACCAGGACGGCGCGCTGATGACGCAGATGACGGCGCAGGTGTTCTTCGTCTCGGCCGCCGCCCAGGACACGCTGCTGGTGCCGGTCGCGGCGTTGTCGGGCCTTTCGCCCGGCACCTCCTCGGCCGCGCCGGGGCGGGCCACGGTCCGCGTGCTGAAGCCGAGCGGGTCGGTCGAGACCCGCACCGTGACCGTCGGCGTCACCAACCGGGCGCAGGCGGAGGTCCTGAGCGGGCTCGAACCCGGCGAGCAGGTGATCACCGGCTCCCGCCGGCAGGGCGTCGACGCGGCTCCCGGCCCGGCCCGGCGCCCGAGGGTCTGATGGATATCCGCGAGCCCCCGCCGGTGGCAGCCGGTGACCGGACGCCGGCAACGATGTCCGGCCCGGCCTCCGCCCGGCCGCTGGTGTCGCTGCGCGACGTCACCAAGACCTATGTCAACGGCGACCTGGCGGTGGAGGTGCTGCACGGCATCTCGCTGGACATCCATGCCGGCGAGTTCGTCGCCATCATGGGCACCTCCGGCTCCGGCAAGTCGACGCTGATGAACATCCTCGGCTGCCTCGACCGGCCGACCACCGGCACCTACACGGTCGAAGGCACCGACGTGGCGACGCTGGACCGGGACGCCCTGGCGCATCTGCGGCGCGAGACCTTCGGTTTCATCTTCCAGAGCTACAACCTGATCCCGTCGGCCACCGCGGCCGAGAATGTCGAGGTGCCGGCGATCTATGCCGGCATCGCCGCCGCCGAGCGGCGGGAGCGGGCGGAGCAGCTGCTGGCCTCGCTGGGCCTGGCCGAGCGCACCGACCACCGGCCGAACCAGCTGTCGGGCGGCCAGCAGCAGCGCGTCTCGATCGCCCGGGCGCTGATGAATGGCGGCCGGGTGATCCTGGCCGACGAGCCGACCGGCGCGCTGGACAGCCGCAGCGGCACCGAGGTGATGGCGCTGCTGCAGCGGATGAGCGATGCCGGCCGCACCGTCATCCTGATCACCCATGACCGGGCGGTGGCGGAGCATGCGCACCGGCTGATCGAGATCCGCGACGGCCGCATCGTCGGCGACAGCGGCCCGCGCGCGCCGGCCGTCGCCTCGGCCGGGGCCGATGTGACCCAGGGCGGCGATGCCGGCAAGCTGGGCGTGGCCGACATGGCGGAGGCGGTGAAGATGGCGCTGCGGGCCCTGCGCACCAACATGTTCCGCACGGTCCTGACGCTGCTCGGCATCGTCATCGGCGTCGGCGCCGTGATCGCCATGCTGGCGATCGGCGACGGGGCGAAGCAGTCGGTGGTCGACCGCATCTCCGCCATGGGCACCGACCTGCTGCTGATCCGGCCGGCGCAGAGCAACAACCGCACGGCCGACGGCGTGATCGCGACGCTGGTGCCCGAGGATGCCAGGGCGCTGGCCGGCCTGCCCAATGTCGCCGCCGCGGTGCCGGAGCTGACCGGCACCGTCACCCTGCGCCACGGCAACACCGACTACTCGACCCAGGCCGACGCCACGACGCCGGACTTCACCAAGGCCCGCAGCTGGCCGGTCGAACGCGGCAGCTTCGTCTCCGCCGCGGACGATGCCGGCTACGCCCCGGTGATCGTGCTGGGCCAGACCGTGGCCCGGATCCTGTTCCCGGACGGCGTCGACCCGCTGGGGCGCTATGTCCTGGTCAACAACATCCCGTTCCAGGTGATCGGGCTGATGGCGGCAAAGGGCGCCACGCCCTATGGCGCCGACCAGGACGACATCGCCTTCATGCCGCTGTCGACCGGCAGCCTGCGGGTGTTCGGGAAGCGCTTCGTCCGCTCGATCACGGTGCAGGTCGAGGATGTGGCGCGGATCAACGAGACCCAGGCCGACGCGCAGGACCTGCTCGAGGCGCGGCACCGCCGCCAGGACGTGCAGATCCGCAACATGTCGTCGCTGATCGAGACCGTGTCGGCGACGCAGAACACCCTGACCATCCTGCTCGGCTCGGTGGCCGCCATCTCGCTCTTGGTCGGCGGCATCGGCGTGATGAACATCATGCTGGTCAGCGTCACCGAACGGACGCGTGAGATCGGGGTGCGGATGGCGACCGGCGCCCGGATGCGGGACATCCTGCAGCAGTTCATCACCGAATCCGTGGTGGTCTCGGCGATCGGCGGCGCCATCGGCGTCGCCGGCGGGCTGGCGGTGGCCGCGGCGCTGCAGGCGCTGGGCACGCCGATCCAGTTCTCGCCCGGGCCGGTGCTGCTGGCCTTCGGTTGTGCCTTCCTCACCGGCCTGATCTTCGGCTACATGCCGGCACGCAAGGCCGCCACCCTCGACCCCGTCGTCGCCCTTTCTGCCGAGTGACCATGCCGCGCCCGACCCGCTTCTCCCGTTCCCTCGCGGCGATCGTCGCCATCACCATCCTCGCCGGCTGCGCGGGGCCGGAGGACGACAAGCCCGCTCTCGACATCCCGGGCGGCTGGAAGGCCGAGGGGCCGGCCGGCACCTCCTGGCCGGACACCGCCTGGTGGCGGGCCTTCGGGTCGCCGCAGCTCGACCGGCTGATCCAGACCGCCCAGCGCAACAACCAGGACATCGGCGCCGCCGCCGCCCGGGTGCTGCAGGCCGACGCCCAGGCGCGGATCGCCGGCGCGCCGCTGCTGCCCAGCGTCGGCGCCAATGGCGACGCCTCGCACTCGGTCTCGCCCGAGCGCACCGTCAGCGGGTTCGGCTCCTCGACGACCAGCCGGACGGTCAGCGACCAGTTCTCGGCCCAGCTCTCGGCCAGCTACGAGATCGACCTGTGGGGCAGGAACCGGTCGGCGCTGCAATCGGCGCAGGCCTCGGCCCTGGCCAGCCGCTACGACCGCGACACCGTGGCCCTGACGGTCACCGCCAGCACGGCCACGACCTATATGCAGATCCTGGAGTTCCAGGACCGGCTGGCGATCGCCAAGGACAACCTGGCCAACGCCCAGCAGGTGCTGAACATCGTGCTGGCGCAGGAGCAGGCGGGCGCCGCCTCGGCCCTCAACGTGGCGCAGCAGCGCACGGTGGTGGCGCAGCAGAAGGCCGTGATCCCGCCGCTGGAGCAGCAGCGCCAGCAGTCGGAGACGGCCTTGGCGCTGCTGCTGGGCGAGCCGCCGGAGCGGCTGTCGCTCGGCCGCCAGCCGCTCGACGGGCTGGATGTGCCGACCATCGGCGCCGGGCTGCCGTCCTCGCTGCTCGACCGCCGGCCGGACGTCCAGAACGCCGATGCGCTGCTGGCCGCGGCCCGGTTCAACGTGAAGGAGGCGAAGGCCGCCCTGTTCCCCTCGATCCAGCTGACCGGGTCTGGCGGCTTCCAGAGCGCCGCGCTCGGCACCCTGTTCAACTCCGCCAACACGCTCTACAGCCTCGCCGCCGGGCTGACCCAGCCGATCTTCGAGGGGGGCGCGCTGCGCGGCCAGGTCCAGCTGTCCGAGGCGCAGTACCAGGAGCTGGGCCAGACCTATGTGAAGACCGTGCTGGCCGCCTTCGGCGATGTCGAGAACGCGCTGATCGCCACCCGGCAGACCGCCCTGGCCTATCAGGCGCAGCAGGAGGTGGTCACTCAGGCGCGCGAGGCCTTCCGCCTGTCCGAGGCGCAGTACACGGCGGGCGCGGTCGACCTGCTGACCGTGCTGAACGCGCAGCAGAGCTATTTCTCCGCCCGCGACCAGCTGGTGCAGGCCAAGTCGGACCGGCTGCAGGCGGCGGTCGCCCTCTACAAGGCGCTGGGCGGCGGCTGGACGGCCGGATCGGTCAAGGCCGCCGCAGGCAGCTAGAGCAGGATGATTTTGGGTGAGATCACGGCCGATGGATGGGCGTTGCCTCTCCCGCTTGCGAGACCTTTTTCATAACGCGACCTCTCGCCGTGAGGCGAAGCCGACGAAGCAATCCAGGGGCCGGTGCGGACTGGCCCCTGGATTGCTTCGCTGCGCTCGCAATGACGGTGTTTGGAATTCTGAAAAGGTCTCGCCAGGCGGGAGAGGCAATGTGAAGACGCTCGTCATCCTGTGAACCGGTGCCGGATGCAGTGGCGTGATCCGACCTCAATTCATCCCGCTCTAGCGGCCGGGATCGCCGCGGTCGACGGTGTTTCGCCGCTGACGGTGCGCAGCCAGCTCAAGAGCATCTTCGCCAAGACCGACACCCGCCGCCCGGCCGAGGTGGTGAGCAAGCTGTCGGCGGGGGTGCTGTAGGGGAGGGGGCCTCAGCCCTCTCCCGGCTCCCGCTTCCGTGCCAATGCCACGCCGTCTCCGATCGGGATCAGCGAGAAATCGACCCGTGGATCGTCGCGCAGCATGGCGTTGACCCGGCGGATCGCCTCGGTCCCCGCCGACCGGTCGGCCGGATCGGCCACCCGGCCGCTCCACAGCGCGTTGTCGACCAGCAGCAGCCCGCCCGGGCGGAGGAGGCCGGTCGCCGCCTCGACGTAGGCCGGATAGTTGTCCTTGTCGGCGTCGACGAAGATCATGTCGACGGTTCCCGCCCAGTCCGCGCGCACCAGCTCATCGAGCGTGTCGAGCGCCGGCTGCAGGCGCAGCTCGATCCGGTCGCCGACGCCGGCCTCGTCCCAATACCGCCGGGCGATCGACGTCCATTCGGCGCTGACGTCGCAGCACAGCAGCCGCGCCTCCGGCGGCAGCGCCAGCATCACCGCCAGCGCGCTGTAGCCGGTGAAGGTGCCGATCTCGACCAGCCGGCGGGCGCCGATCAGCCGCGCCAGCAGGGCCATGAACTGGCCCTGCTCGGGCGTGATCTGCATCCCGGCGCGGTCGGCCGCGGCCCGCCGCGTCTCCTGCCGCAGCCGGGCCAGGATCTCCGGCTCGCGCAGCGAGGCATCGAGCAGGTAGCGCTGCAGCGCGTCGTTCAGGCCGATGCTCATGGCGTCACATGCACGCTGGGGTCGCGCTGCACCGGCACCGGCCGCCGCAGCTCGTTGCGGATCTTCATCGCCTCGAACACCGGGGCGGTGCCGGGGCGCGGCACGAAGCGGCCCTCGCCGCGCTGCACCTTCAGCTCCCGGTTCTCCCACACCACCTTGCCCTGGCTCAGGGTGATGACCGGCAGGCCCCGCACCTCCATGCCCTCGAACACGTTGACCTCGATGTTCGAATGCTGGGTGGCGGCGCTGATGGTCTTGGTCGCGGCCGGATCCCAGACCACCAGGTCGGCATCGGCGCCGGGCGCGATCACGCCTTTCTGCGGGTAGATGTTGAAGATCTTCGCGGCGTTGGCCGAGGTGGCGGCGACGAACTCGCTCGGGGTCAGCCGGCCGGTGTTGACGCCGTGGGTCCACAGCACGGCCATGCGGTCCTCGACGCCGCCGGTGCCGTTCGGGATCATGGTGAAGTCGTCGATCCCCATCCGCTTCTGCTCGGTCTTGAAGGCGCAATGGTCGGTGGCGACGACCTGCAGGCTGCCGGAGGTCAGGCCGTCCCACAGCGACTTCTGGTGGTCCTTCGAGCGGAAGGGCGGGCTCATCACCCGGGCGGCGGCATAGGCCCAGTCCTTGTTGCGGTACTCGCTCTCATCCAGCGTCAGGTGCTGGATCAGCGGCTCGCCATAGACCCGCTGGCCGTTGGCGCGGGCCCGGGCGATCGCCTCATGCGCCTCGCGGCAGGAGGTGTGGACGACATAGAGCGGCACGCCGGCGGCGCCGGCGATCATGATGGCGCGGTTGGCGGCCTCGCCCTCCACCTCCGGCGGGCGCGACAGGGCATGGCCCTCCGGCCCGGTGATGCCGGCCTCCAGCAGTGTCTTCTGCAAGAGCCAGACGATGTCGCCGTTCTCGGCATGCACCATCGGCAGGGCGCCGAGCTCGCGGCAGCGGGTGAAGCTGTGCATCAGCACGTCGTCATCGACCATCAGGGCGTTCTTGTACGCCATGAAGTGCTTGAAGCTGTTGACGCCGTGCTCGGTCACCAGCGTGCCCATCTCCTCCCGCACCTGGTCGGACCACCAGGTGATGGCGACGTGCAGCGACCAGTCGGAAACGGCCTTCTCGCCCCATTCGCGCCATTGGCGATAGCCGTCCAGCAGGCTCTGCTGCGGCCCGGGGATGCAGAAGTCGATGATCATGGTGGTGCCGCCGGACAGCGCCGCGGCGGTGCCGGTGTAGTAGTCGTCGGCCGCCACCGTGCCCATGAACGGGAACTGCATATGGGTGTGGGGGTCGATGCCGCCCGGCATCAGGTAGCTGCCCGACGCGTCGATCACCCGGGCGCCGGTCGGGGCGGCGAGGTCGGGGCCGACGGCGACGATCCTGCCGTCATCGCAGATCACATCGGCGCGGAAGCTGCGGTCGGCGTTCACCACCGTGCCGCCCTTGAGTGCGATCGTCATGGCCGGCGCTCTCCTCTTGTCGCGTGCCTTATCCCTGTTGCCGGGCAGAGTGGGACGGATCGCGGGGCGAGGCAAGGCCGATCCTGACCGTTTGGTCAGGCCGGCGGGCCCGGAAAGAGACCGGGGCCTTGCGGCCCCGGCGAGGTCAGGGAGGAAAGCGGCTCATGACAGAGCCGATGAATACGTTACGTATCATTCTTCCGCGAGTCAATACGTATCGTATCTCACGGCTGGTCGCGCATGACCCATTTCACGGGCAGCGCCCATTCGATCGCGACATCGGAGATCAGGGGCGCGTTGTAGCTGAACAGGGTGAACAGGCCGGCGGCGCTGCCACGCATCAGGATCTTCACGAAGGTCCGGCCATCAGCCAGGCGGATCACGCATTCCCGGCCGATCAGCTGGTCCGGGTCGGCCTGGACGTTGCGGTAGTAGATGATGTCGCGGTCGCGGAAGGCGGGGGCCATCGAATCGCCGCGGACGATGACGGCGACGGTGTGCTCGTCGGCCGCCGGAGGGGCGTCCGCCTCGTCGATCCGCTCGGTTGACTGGTCGCCTTCGAACATGTGGACCTCGGCCCCGGCGCCGACATGGCCGACCACGGGCACCATCGGGCGCAGCCCGGCCGGCGCGCCCTCACCGGTCAGCAGCCAGGCCTCGGAGACGCCGAAGGCGGCGGCATAGCGCCCGGCGGCGTCGCGGCGCAGGCCACGCAGCCCGGATTCATGGGCGCGATAGGTGATCGGGCTCCAGCCGAAGGCGCGGGCGGCGTCCGCAGCGGTCTCGTGACCGGCCTTGGTCCGGGCCAGCACCAGGCGTTGATGCGGCTCCAGCATGCCGGGCATTTAGCACGTTTTGTAACGTGAGAACAATTCATTTCGTATTGCATTAACTAGATACGAAACGTATCGTCATGACATGGACACGATCATCACGAGCTTCGACGACCTGTTCACCCGCTGGCCGAGGCAGGGCCATCTCTCCGCCGATCTCGGCGTGTCGCCGCAGCATCTGCGGATGATGCGGGTGCGCCGGTCGGTCCCGGTGCGCTACTGGCCCCGCTTCGTCGCCGCAGCCGCCCGGCGCGGCATCGCCGGCGTCGACTACGACCTGCTGGTCCGGCTGCACATCCTGGAGGAGCAGCCTTGACCCCCGCAAACCATCCCCGGATAGGGAGATCCTCATGAGCACCTTGCCGACCCTCGACCAGATCGAGGGCATGCCGGTCGCGGTCGTCGCGGCGCTGCCGGCCGAAGCGCTGGCGCAGCTGGTCGACGACCTGGTCGTGCTGGTCGAGCACAGCCGCCGGCTGCAGGCGGTGATCGCCGCC
Source organism: Inquilinus limosus (assembly GCF_002195995.1). GTDB lineage: Bacteria > Pseudomonadota > Alphaproteobacteria > DSM-16000 > Inquilinaceae > Inquilinus > Inquilinus limosus_C. The sequence goes on along the minus strand of NZ_NHON01000003.1, from coordinate 159,561 downwards.
GCGCTGGCCCTGCGCAGCGGTGGGCCGGCTCTCCGGGGCGCCGGCGGCCACGCCTCCGAGGTGATGAGGTGGCTGCGATGAGCGAGCCGCGCAGCAGCCTGTCGCGCCGCCAGCCGCGCCCGCCGACGGAGATCGAGCAGCTGCGCCGGATGCGGGCCGCGGCGTGGCATGGGCAGGGCGTCGCCGTAATCCGGCCGGAGGAGGTCGAGGACGACTGGATCCGCCAGGCCATCGTGAACGAGGCCGATCGCCTCTACGGCAAACGGAACAGGGAACCATGACCGGGCGCTATGCCTTGCCGCCGAACAGCGCCTCCGCCCGCCGCCGCATCTCCTCCGGCGTGACGTCCTCGATATGGGTGGAGACGCTCCAGACATGGCCGAAGGGGTCGACCACCGTGCCCAGCCGGTCACCGTAGAACTGGTCGGCGACCGGCCGCGACAGGGTGGCGCCGGCGGCCAGGGCCCGCTCCACCACCGCGTCGACATCCTCGACATAGAGATGCAGCGACACCGGCGTGCCGCCCATCGCGGCCGGGCTGGACCAGCCCATCTCCGGCATCTCGTCGGCCAGCATCACCAGGCCGTCGCCGATCAGCAGCTCGGCATGGCCGACGGCGCCGCCGGGGGCATCCATGCGCAGCCGCTCCACGGCGCCGAAGGCGGTGCGATAGAAATCGATCGCCGCGGCGGCCCCGCGGACGATGAGATACGGGGTGATGGTCGGGTAGCCGTCCGGAATCGGCTTCACCTGAGCGGTCATGGCCTCCTCCCTGCTGCGGGGTACGGCGCGTTCGGTCGCGCACTGCCGGCGATCATACAGGATGCGCGCCGGGACGGGCAGGGTGGGTGGCGTCAGGCGGCGGTGCCGGCCGACGTGTCGAGGAGCAGCTCCGCCACGGCGCGGATGACGCGGTCCGGCCGGATCGTCGAGCCGGCCGGCAGCCCGTCGCCGGCGCCATCGACCCAGATCGCGTGGATGCCCAGGCGCTGAGGCGCCGAGACCTCCCATTCCAGGTTGTCGCCCACCATCCACGCCTCTGTGGGGGCGACGCCGAGCGCCTGCAGGGCGTGCCGGTAGGCCCGTTCCTCCGGCTTGCCGAAGCCGTGCTCGCCCTCGATCTGGATGTGGTCGAACCGGTGGGCAAGGTCGAAGCGCGTGATCTTGGCGCGCTGGACCTCTGCCGCGCCGTTGGTGACCAGCGCCAGCCGGACACCGCGCGCCCGGAAGCCGTCGACCACGGCGTGGGCATCGGGAAACAGGCGCATCTGCTCGTCGCGATAGGCGGTGAAGCGGTCGGCGAGGCGGTGGAGGACATCGGGGGCGGGCGCCGGCCGGCCGGTGGCGGCGAGGGTTTCGAACGCTCCGGCCACGATCACCCGCCGGGCCTCGCCGATCCGCTGGCGCCAGATCCGATGCCGCTCCGCCTCCGCCCAGAAGCCGCGGGCGAAGGCGCCGACCGCCGCCGCGATGTCGGCGGGGGACCAGGGCGCCAGCGCTTCGGAGAGCTCGGCGGCGACGGCGAGCCACGCGGCCTCCGGTCGGCCATAGGCGGAGATCAGGGTCTCGTCGAGGTCGAACAGGATCGCGCGGGGCAGCAGCATCTGTGGCCGTCGGTCTGCGGAGGACACCGCATTTGCGCCGGGCTCATCGTCCGGCGCAAGCGTGCCGGCTGACGGCAGGCCGCCCGGACGGTCAGTGCCGCGGCGGCTTCGCCCGTGGCGCGGCGTGCCGGGGGGAGGGGCGGTGGGCGCGATCCTCCTCGATCCGGATATGCCGGTCCTGCGCATCCGGCCGGCGGATCGAGGAGGCGAAACGGCCGGCGGCGTGCCGGGCGATCTCGACCCGGCTCTGCCGCTCGGCGATCTCGATCCGGCCGATCTCGGCCTTGGTGACGTGGCCGCGGCGGCACAGGAAGGGCAGCAGCCAGCGCGGATCGGCATTGTTGGCGCGGCCGACATTCATCCGGAACCAGACCGAGTCGCCGCCGCCCTCCCGGTCGGGACGGGGCGGGCGCCGTTCGGCGGAGGCGGGCCGCTCCGGCGGCGGCGACAGCTCCTCCGGCGCGGGCAGGAGGCTGCGATGCAGGCGGACCAGGGCGACGGCGAGGTCCTCGGCGCTGCGCTCGGCCAGCAGGGCGCGGGCGCCGGCCAGATCCTCCTCCGTCGCCGGCTCGGCCAGGATCGTCTCCTGGGCCAGCCGCGCCTGGTCGCGGGCGCGGATCTCGTCCGCCGCCGGCGGGGGCGACCATGTCGCCTCGACCCGGGCCGCGCCGAGCAGGCGTTCGGCCTGGTAGCGGCGGTTGTAGGGCACCAGCATGACGCAGACGCCCTTGCGGCCGGCCCGGCCGGTGCGGCCGCTGCGATGCAGCAGCACCTCGCTGTCGCGCGGCAGCTCGGCATGGATGACCAGCCCGAGATCCGGCAGGTCGAGCCCGCGGGCCGCGACGTCGGTGGCGACGCAGACCCGCGCCCGCCCGTCGCGCAGCGCCTGCAATGCCCGGTTGCGCTCGACCTGGCTCAGCTCGCCCGACAGCGCCGCCACGGCGAAGCCGCGTTCGAGCAGGTTGCCCTGAAGCCGGCGGACCGCCTCGCGGGTCGAGCAGAACACGATGGCGCCGCGCGCCTCGAAGAAGCGCAGGATGTTGACGACGGCGCGCTCCGCCTCGTGCGGGGCGACCGGCATGGCCCTGTACTCGATGTCGCGGTGCGGCTCGTCGCGCGACGACATCGCGATGCGCAGGGCATCGTGCTGGAAGCGCCGGGCGAGAGCGATGATCTCCTTCGGCAGCGTGGCCGAGAACAGCAGGGTCCGCCGCTCCGCCGGGGCGGCGTCGAGGATCGCCTCGAGATCCTCGCGGAAACCGAGGTCGAGCATCTCGTCGGCCTCGTCCAGCACCACGGCGCGCAAGGCAGAAAGATCGAGCTGGCCGCGCTCGATATGGTCGCGCAGGCGCCCGGGCGTGCCGACGACGATGTGGCAACCGGCGGCGAGCAGGCGCTGCTCACGCCGGGCATCCATGCCGCCGACGCAGGCCAGGACGCGACCTCCCGCCGGCTGGTACAGCCACTCCAGCTCACGCTGGACCTGCAGCGCCAGCTCGCGGGTCGGCGCGATCACCAGCGCGACCGGGGCCGCGCCCGGCCCGAGACGCTCGGTGTCGCCCAGCAGGGTGCTGCCGAGGGCCAGGCCGTAGGCCACGGTCTTGCCCGAGCCGGTCTGGGCCGAGACCAGCAGGTCACGGTCGGCATTGTCGGGTTGCAGCACGGCCGCCTGGACCGGCGTGGGCTCGGCATAGCCGCGCTCGGACAGGGCGCGCAGCAGGCTGGCGGGGGCGGGGGAAAAGGACATGTCGCACAGGACCCTTGTTTCGAGCCGTGGCGGACACTGCTCCTGGGGGATTCCGACCTTCCGAAATGCCAAATTGCGGCGCCGCATCGCTGCGGGCCGGTCTAACGGCAGGAGATCGACTGGATCGTCGCGCGCATCGATACCCGAGCCGGGCCCGGCGCACAAGGGCCGTGCTCGGCCCGGGATAGGATGGGCTCGCCCGGACGTCGGGGCGCGAAGGACGGAACGGATGCTGAATGCCGGCCGAAGCCATGTAAGGGCCTTCTCAACCGGCGCATGCCGATCAGCGTCGGTCTGTTCCCGTCCACCCGCACACGATGCTTGCAAAAGTGAGGCGTTCCCTCTGGGAAAACTGCGGTGTTTGGCTTCTGGGCGTAGCGCAGTCTGGTGGCGCGCCTGCTTTGGGAACAGGTAGGCTCTATCGCCTAATATTTTGATCTTCAACGATTTTTTCCGCTTCTGCGGAAGCCCTGTCGGGACGCGGCCTCCATCATGTCGCGAATGTCCTCGACCAGCACATGGGCGTATTTCGCCGTCGTCTTGATGTCGGCGTGGCCGAGCTGCTTCTGGACCGCCTTCAGGTTGCCAGAGGCCCGAAGGCCGCGGGTGACGCTGGTGTGGCGGGTATCGTGCAGGCGGAAGTTCCTCACCCGGGCATGGTCGAGCGCGTCGGCCCATAGGCGCCGCCACCCGTCCCGGCTGATCGGATACCGCTCGCCTTTGCGGCGGACGACCGTGCCGTCGCGGCTCGTCCGCGGCTTTTCGCAGACATAGGTGAAGACGTGGACCGGATGGTGCCCGCGGCAGCTTTGCAGTAAAGCGGCCATGGCGCGCGTCATCGGCACGATGCGAAGCTTGCCGCCAGGCCTCTTGCTCTTCCCGGTGATGCGGATCTCCATCCGATCGAAGTCGACATCGGCCCAGGTGAGGCGCCGGCATTCGCCGAGGCGGCAGCCGCTGATCATGGCGAAGCGGACGATCGGGTGCGGATCCTGCCGCAGGCTGGCGAAGATCCGATCCTCCTCGTCATAAGACACCTCGCGGACGCGCTCCTCCGGCTCTTCGAGGAGGTGCTGGCCCCAGTCCGGCATGTCGCCGACATCGACCTTCCAGACCTTAGTCCGCGCGCCGCATGATCCGGCGCAGCAGCTCCGTCGTGTCCCGGTTCACCGTCCCCGGCGAGACCGGCGCCTTCTTGTTGCGCGCCCTGTCCCCGCGGCGTTCCGCGACGATCCTCGCCACCAGATCGTCGTCTATGTCGGACAGCAGCCTTCCCGGTTCGACACGCCTCACCAGCCGCGCGAGCCAGCGGTCGACGTCGTCGCCGGAGGCCTGGTGCTGAGCGACCTCCTGGTAGAGCCGCTCGGCCGCTTCGTTCATCGTCATCGGCCGGCGCCGGATCGCGCCGGTCGCCGCCTCTATGCGCTTTGCAGCTTCGACCTGCTGTGCCGCCGCTCGGTTCTTCGTGCCCGTGCTGCCATGAAATCGTAGGCCCCGGACGATGAAGTCGTAGTGATAGTACGGCTTTCCCTTCGGTTTGTAGACCGACACGGCACCTCCTGACGGCGGCGATGCTCGATGAAGAGCTCCAGATCTTCCGGTCTGAACTTCTTGGTTCGGCGACCGATCAGCACGTAGGGGATGTCGCCGGCGGCCACGTGTGTCTGCAGCGTGCTGTTGCAGATATCCAGGCGCCTTGCGGCCTTGGCCATCGACATGAGCAGCGGCCGATCCTCTTCATGGTCGTGATCTTGCGGTCTGGAACGGAGGAGCTCCGCCAAAGGCTGCACCGCGAGTTCGAAGCGCACCGTCGCTGTTGGGAGATGGCCGCAGGTGCGACCGGTCTCGGTCAGGTGGAGGATCGCTGGGATGCCCTTACCGAGACTATCTGGCAAGCGCGCGCCGCCAGCTTGGCCGGTGCCGCCGCCAAACTCGCCATGGTGCTCTCCGCCAGTCAGTCCCGATCCGACGATGACGAGTTCCCCTGGCCACCTTTGCCCTCCGTCGTCGCCGATCTCCAGCGCCTCGGAAAACTGCCCGACAGTATGGTGTCGACCTCACGATAAATGATCGACGTGATTGCAGCTATTGTACCCCACAGAAGAGGCCCAGGCGAGAATAACCTGTAAGAGCTTTTGAAATTCCTGGACTCGCTGAGCGGCTTCGACAGCAGTCGTTCGTTGATTCTCAAGGAGAACAGAAATGGCGGGAGGAACAGCTGTCGGCCTGCAACAGGGAACGGCGGACGAGACACGGAAGCTGACTGTTCAGATCGTTGCCGCGCATGTGGCTCATAATAATGTTGCGGCGAATGACCTGCCGGCGTTGATTGATCAGGCCTACAACGCCCTCGACAGCCTCGGAAAGCCTGTCGAGCCGGTGAAACAGCGGCCAGAGCCGGCCGTACCGATCAAGAAGTTGGTGACGCCCGACTACATCATCTGGTTCGGCTGCGGCATCGCCATGTATGAGCGTAGGTGGTTGCGGGGACACGCAACCACCTTTGTTATAACTCGATCCACATCGAGATCTGATTCAAAGCGCCGCCCCAAAGAGGCGGAGCTCACACATTCCGATACTCCGGTCGCTCAATACGTTGCCCGGCCGCCGGACAGGTCGAACACCGCGCCGGTGGCGAAGGAGTTCTCGGCGCTGACCAGCCAGGCGATCATCGCCGCGGCCTCCGCCAGCTCCAGGAACCGGCCGCGCGGGATGCGGCTGAGCATGTACTGGATGTGCTCCGGCGCCTGCTCCATCGCGCCGGGCGTCCGCGCCACGGCCGGGGTGACGCAGTTCACGGCGATGTCGTGCCCGGCCAGCTCCTTGCCCAGCGACTTGGTCATGGCGATGACCGCGGCCTTGGCCGAGCTGTAGGCCGCCGCGTTCGGGTTGCCCTCCTTGCCGGCGATCGAGGCGACGTTGACGATGCGGCCGTAATCCTGGGCGATCATCACCGGCGCCACCGCCCGGCAGCAATGGAAGGTGCCGTTGACGTCGACCTCCAGCACGCTGCGCCAGGCATCGACCGGATACTCCGCCAGCGGCGCGTTCGGGCCGACGATGGCGGCGTTGTTGACCAGGATGTCGATGCGCCCCAGCGCCTCGACGGTGCCGGCCACCGCGGCCTCGACGCCGGCATGGTCGGCGATGTCGACCCGCATCGTGTGGATGTCGTCCCGGCCGGTGGCCGCGGCGAGCTCGCGCTTCGCCGGCTCCAGCCCGTCGCCATTGACGTCCCAGATCACGAGCCGGGCGCCGGAGCGCAGGAAGCGGTCGGCGATCTCGCGGCCGATGCCCTGGGCGCCGCCGGTGACCACGGCGACGCGGCCGTCGAGATTGATCGAGTTGAGCTGCACGGAAGGACCTCTGGTGACGGGGTTGCGATGCGGGCGCCGGCTCAGGCGTTGGCGCCCACGGTCTGGCCGGCCGTTGGCCGCCAGCGCATGAAGCGTTCCTCGAACACCGACACGGCGGTGTCGAGCACGAGGGCGAAGACGGTCAGCAGCAGGATGCCGGCGATCACCGCGTTGATGTCGAACACCCCCTCGGCCAGCAGGATCAGGTAGCCGATGCCCTTCTCCGAGCCGAGATACTCGCCGACCACGCTGCCGACGAAGGCGATGCCGACGGCGTTGTGCAGGCTGGAGAACACCCAGCTCATCGCCGACGGGATGTAGACGTGGCGCAGAAGCTCGCGCGAATTCGCGCCCAGCATGCGGGTGTTGGACAGCACCACCGGGCTGACCTCGCGCACGCCCTGGTAGACGTTGAAGAACACCACGAAGAACACCAGGGTCACGCCCAGCGCCACCTTGGACCAGATGCCGAGCCCGAACCACAGCGCGAAGATCGGCGCGAAGATCAGCCGTGGCATCGAGTTGAAGGCCTTGATGAACGGGTCGGTCACCGCGGCCAGGAACGGGTTGAGCGCGAGCCAGAGGCCGATGCCCAGCCCGAGGATGGTCCCGATGGCGAAGGCCAGCAGCGTCTCCAGCAGGGTGGTGTAGAGATGCAGGAAGACCGAGCCGGTGGAGAACCAGATCCACAGGCGCCGGGCCACCCCCAGCGGGTCGCCGAAGAAGAAGGTCGACAGCAGCCCGGTCGCGGTGGCCAGCCACCACAGGAACAGGCAGCCGAACAGCAGGGCCAGCCGGGTGGCCAGCACCAGCGCGTGGTTGCGGGGATCAAGAGCGGTTGCGCGCATAGCTTTTCAGCACCTCTCCCTTCAGCACGTCCCAGATGGCGGCGTGCAGCTGCAGGAATCGCTGCGTCATCCGGATCTCGGCGACCTGGCGCGGCCGCTCCAGGTCGATCTCGAACTCCGCGATCGGCCGCGTGCCGGGCCCGGCCGACAGCACCAGGACGCGGTCGGACAGCGAGATCGCCTCCTCCAGGTCGTGGGTGACGAACACGACCGATTTGCGGTCGGCCGACCAGATCTGCAGCAGCTCGTCCTCCATCAGCTGCCGGGTCTGGATGTCGAGCGCGCTGAACGGTTCGTCCATCAGCAGGATGCGCGGGTTGAGGGCCAGCGCCTGGGCCAGGCCGGCGCGCTTGCGCATGCCGCCCGACATCTGGTGCGGGTACTTCTTGCCGTGCCCGTCCAGCCCGACCCGCACCAGCCATTCGCGCGCGATCTCGCGGGCCTCGGCCTTCGGCTTGCCGTGGAACAGCAGGCCGGCGGCGACATTGTCCTCCGCCGACTTCCAGGGCATCAGCGCATCCACCTGGAACAGGTAGGACGCATCCCGGTTCAGGCCCTGGGTCAGGGGCTGGCCGAACACGCTGAGCGTGCCGGAGGAGGGGCGCATCAGCCCCGCCGCCACGTTGAGCAGGGTGGACTTGCCGCAGCCGGTCGGCCCGACGACGGACAGGAACTCGCCCTCCTGCACCGTCAGGCTGACGTCGCGCACGGCGGTGTAGGTCTTGCCGGCGCCCTCGTTGCTGGCGAAGGTGCAGGTCACCCCGTCGAAGCGCAGCGCATGCGGCGCGCTCTCGGCCACAGGCTGCTCGCCGATCTTGCGGGCCGCGACGCTCATGGCGTCCGGCCCGCGGCCTTGCCGGCGAAGCTGTTGTCGTAGGTGGCGCCGAGGTCGATCGACGCCGACCCGATGCCGGGGTCAAAGGCGGTCAGCACGTCGCGCACGGTCTGCGCGCCCTCGGCCGACAGCGCGCCGGTCTGCGACAGGCAACGCCGGCTGTTCTCGAACGCCTTGGCGTAAAGGACCTTGTCGTCGCCGACATATTCGGGCGGGACATTGTCGGCCACCTGCTGCGGCGTCGCCTGGGCGATCCAGTGCTCGGCCCGGACGATGGCATTGGTCACCGCCTGCACCGTCTTCGGGTTCTCGTCGATGAAGGCCTTGGTGGTGTACAGGCTCGATTCCGGATAGTCGGAGCCGAACACCGCCTTGTTGCCCGCCTCGGTGCGCATCTCGGCCAGCGGGATCAGGTCGCCGCTGTCCATCAGGATGGTGGCCGAGGGATCGTTGACGATCAGCGCGTCGATCTGCCCGGCCCGGATCGCCGCCACGGCGCCGGCGGCCTGGCCGACGCCGATGATCGACACGTCCTCCGGCTGCAGCCCCGCCTTGTGCAGGATGTAGTTGAGCGCCATGTGGGTGCTCGACCCCGGCGCGCTGACGCCGACCCGCATGCCCTTCAGGTCGGCGGCGGAGTGCACCTTGCCCTCGTTCTTCTTGGCGATGCCGAAGATCCAGGCCGGGCAATTCACCTGGGCGGCGAAGGTGACCAGGGTCTGGCCCTTCGCGGCCATGGTGATGGTGTTGGAATAGGCGCCGGCGACGACGTCCGTGCTGCCGCCCATCAGCGCCTCCAGCGCCTTCGACCCGCCGGAGAAGGCGGCGATGGTGACGTCCAGTCCTTCGTCCTTGAAATAGCCGAGCTGCTTGGCCAGCAGCAGGGGCAGGTAGGTCATGCCGACCGAGGCGGCGCCGATATGGACCTCGGATTTCTCCGGCTGGTCCTGGGCGATCGCGGCCACCGGTCCCGACAGGACCAGGGCGGCGCACAGCGCGAGCGTGGTTCCGAGCTTCACCTGTTTTCCTCCATCTGTCGCGTTGTTGTTGGTTGATGCCTGGTGGCGCGTGGCGGCTAGGCCGCCAGCGCCCGGACGACGGCGTCGCCCATCTCCTCGGTGCCCACCCGCCGGGTGCCGGGCTGGTGGATGTCGCTGGTGCGGTAGCCTTGGGCGAGGACCGATCGGACCGCAGCCTCCACCCGCCGCGCCTGGTCCTCCAGGTCGAAGCTCTGGCGCAGCATCATCGCCAGCGACAGGATCGCGGCCAGCGGGTTGGCCAGGTCCTTGCCGGCGATGTCAGGGGCCGAGCCGTGGACCGGCTCGTACAGGCCCTTGCGGTCGAGGCCGAGCGAGGCCGAGGGCAGCATGCCGATCGACCCGGTCAGCATCGCCGCCGCGTCGGACAGGATGTCGCCGAACATGTTGCCGGTGACGATGACGTCGAACTGCTTGGGATTCCGCATCAGCGCCATCGCCGCCGCGTCGATGAACAGATGGGTCAGCTCCACATCGGGATAGTCCTGGCCGACGCGGGTGACCACCTCGCGCCACAGCTGCATCGCCTCCAGCACATTGGCCTTGTCGACCGAGCAGACCTTGCGCCGGCGCTGCCGGGCGGTGCGGAAGGCGACATGGGCGATCCGTTCGATCTCGGATTCCGAATAGCGCATGGTGTTGATGCCGACGCGCTCGCCCGAGGCGCGGGTCTCGATGCCCCGCGGCTTGCCGAAATAGACGTCGCCGTTCAGCTCGCGCAGGATCATGAGGTCCAGCCCGTCGACCACCTCCGGCTTCAGGGTCGAGGCGCCGATCAGCTCGGGGAACATGAAGGCGGGGCGGAAATTGGCGTAGAGGGTCAGCGCCTCGCGCAACTGCAGCAGCCCGGTGCCCGGCCGGCGCTCGCGCGGGATGCTGGCCTCGTCCGCCACGCCCGCCGCGCCGAACAGGATCGCGTCGGACCGCCGGGCCAGGGCCAGGGTCTCGTCGGGCAGCGGCACGCCATGCGCATCGATGCCGGCGTGGCCGATCAGCCCGTCCTCCGTCTCGGCCTGGGGCGCCACCACCCGCAGCACCTTCAGCGCCTGGCGAACCACCTCGGGGCCGATGCCGTCACCGGCCATGATCGCGATCTTCACGGAATCTCTCTCCTTGGTCTGGAACCGGGAGCGGCTAGATGCTCCCGCCGTCATAACTGCGCTCGAACGCATCGATCCGGCCGGATTGCGCGAGCGTGTAGCCGAGCTCGTCGATGCCGTTGACGAGGCAGGTCTTGGCGAAGGCTTCGATGTCGAAGGGGTGGCGGCCTCCGTCCGGCAGCGCGACCTCCTGCGCCGGCAGGTCGACCGCCAGCATGGCGCCCGGCGAGGACTCCAGCTGCTCCAGCAGCGGCGTCACCACCGCCTGCGGCAGCACGATCGGCAGCAGGCCGTTCTTGAGGCTGTTGCTGAAGAAGATGTCGCCGAAGCTGGGGGCGATCACGGCCCGGATGCCGTAGTCGTGCAGCGCCCAGACCGCATGTTCGCGGGACGAGCCGCAGCCGAAATTGCGGTCGGCGACCAGGATGCGGGCGGGGCGGTAGGCGGGGCGGTTCAGGATGAAGTCCGGCACCTCCGACCCGTCCTTGCGGAAGCGGGATTCGGCGAACAGGAACCGCCCGAAATCCTCGGAGCGCAGCTTCTGCAGATACTGCGCCGGGATGATCTGGTCGGTGTCGCAATTAACCCGGGCAATGGGCACGGCCACGGCCTCGATCCGCTCGAAACGGTCCATGCTCAGCCTCCTGCCAGCAGCCGCCGGACATCGGTCAGCCGGCCGGTCACCGCAGCCGCCGCGGCCATCGCCGGGCTCATCAGATGGGTGCGCGCGCCCGGCCCCTGCCGCCCGACGAAGTTGCGGTTGGAGGTCGAGGCGCAGCGCTGCCCCGGCGCCACCGTGTCGCCATTGGTGGCCAGGCACATCGAGCACCCGGCGAAGCGCCAGTCGAAGCCGGCCGCCGTGAAGATCCGGTCCAGCCCCTCGGCCTCGGCCTGCGCCTTGACCTGCTGCGATCCCGGCACCGCCCAGGCCTCGACGCCGGGCGCGACCTTGCGGCCTTCGACCACCGCCGCGGCACTGCGCAGATCCTCGATCCGGCCATTGGTGCAGGAGCCGATGAACACCCGGTCGATGCCGATCTCCTCCAGCGCCGTGCCGGGCACCAGCCCCATATAGGCCAGCGCCCGCTCCATGCCGTCGCGCCGGCCGGCATCGGCCGCCTCGGCCGGGTCCGGGATGCGGGCGGTGATCGGGGCGGCGTCCTCGGGCGTCGTGCCCCAGGTCACCATCGGAGCGATCGCCGCCGCGTCCAGCGCGACCTCGCGGTCGAAGGCGGCCTCGTCGTCCGACCGCAGCGCCCGCCAGTCCGCCACCGCCCGGTCCCAGGCGGCGCCCTGCGGTGCGTAGGGGCGGCCGGCCAGATAGGCGATGGTGGTGTCGTCCGGCGCGATCATGCCGGCCCGGCCGCCGGCCTCGATCGACATGTTGCAGACCGTCAGCCGCCCTTCCATCGACAGCGCCCGGATGGCGCTGCCGGCATATTCCAGGACATGGCCCGCCGCGCCGGCGACGCCGATCTCGGCGATGATCGCCAGGATGATGTCCTTGGCGGTCACGCCCGGCGCCGGCGTGCCGTCGACCGAGACGCGCATGCGGCGCGGCCGGCGCTGCCACAGCGACTGGGTCGCCAGCACATGACCGACCTCGGTGGCGCCGATGCCGAAGGCCAACGCGCCGAGCGCGCCATGGGTCGAGGTGTGGCTGTCGGCGCAGACGATGGTCATGCCAGGCAGGCTCAGGCCCTGTTCCGGCCCGACCACATGGACGATGCCCTGGCGCGGGTCGCCGAGGCCGAACAGGGTGATGCCGGACTCCGCCGCGTCGCGCTCCAGCGCCTGGATCATGGCGCGGCGCTCGGGGTGGTTGACCGCCGCCATGTCCCGGCGATGGGTCGGGACGTAATGGTCCGGCGTGCCGAAGATGCGGTGCGGCGCCCGTGGCTTCAGCCCACGCTGGCGCAGCATGTCGAAGGCGGTGGCGGTGACGTCGTGGATGAAGTGGCGGTCGATGAACAGGAGGTCCTGGCCATCCTCCCGAGTCATGATCCGATGCCGGCCCCAGATCTTGTCGAACAGGGTCTGCGGCGTTGGGCTCGCGTCCGGGCTCACGGCTTCCTTCCCATGCGGCGGCATCGTGAAGCGGCGGACCTGCAGGGCCAGTGCGCTTCAAGGCGTTGGCGGTTCGATTTCCACCATGCTGCCGCAGGCCGCGTCCGGGCCGGAATCGTGATCGGCAAGCCTGCCATCGCGAACGGCGATGGCAGAGACGCCCGGATCTGCCACAGTGCCCGACGCCCATCGCGTGGAGAGCGCCATGCAGTTCGACCTGCTGTCCCTGAAGCTGTTCGTCGCGGTCTGCGAGCACCGCAGCATCGCCCGCGCGGCCGAGGTCGAGCACATCGCGGCCTCGGCGGTCAGCAAGCGCATGTCCGACATGGAGAAGCGGATGGGGGCGCCGCTGTTCCACCGCAGCAATCGCGGGCTGGAGCTGACCTCCGCCGCCCACGCGCTGCTGCGCCATGCGCATATCGTGATGCGCGACCTGATGCAGATGGAGCGGGAGCTGGTCGACCACGCCAAGGGCATGCGCGGCCAGATCCGCCTGCATGCGAGCGTCTCGACCATCGTGCAGTACCTGTCGAACGACCTGCGCGACTTCCTGGCCCTGCACCCGGCCATCCGCATCGACCTGGAGGAGGGGCTGAGCCGCGAGGTCTGCCGGGCGGTGTCCGAGAACGCCGCCGATATCGGCATCTTCGGCGGGCCGCTGCTGTTCCCCGACCTGCGCATCCTGCCCTATCGCAGCGACCACCTGATGGTGCTGATGCCGGCGGACCATCCGCTGTGCGGCGCGAAGAAACTGACCTTCGCCGAGATCGCCCGCTACGACCTGGTCGGGCCGCAGACCGGCAGCTATCTCGATTCCCTGGTGATGCGGGCGGGGGCCGAGCTCAGCCAGCCGCTGCGGCTGCGCATCCGGGTCAACGGCTTCGAGCCGGCGCGCAGCATGGTCGAGGCCGGGCTCGGCATCGCCCTGGTCCCCGAGCTGCACGCCGCGCGCTACACCGAGGGCGGCCAGGTGGTGGCGGTGCGGCTCGACGAGGCCTGGGCCCTGCGGCACTGGAAGATCTGCACCCGGGACGCGGCGTCGCTGCCGCCGCCGGTCCAGGTCCTGGTCCAGCACCTGACCACGCGCGGGACGGCCTAGCCTGGAACCATCGCCATCAGCGATGGCGGCCTTCCCAATGGTGTCGGCGGCCGGCCGCCGGGGCCGTGCCACAGTTCCCTCCAAGGCGGCCGGCAGCGACCGGCCGGCACCAACGGGAGGGTCTGATGAAGCGCGTCCTCGCCATGTCCCTGTGCTCCGCGCTGCTGCTCGCCTGGACCGGCACCACCGGCGTCCAGGCCGCGCCGGAGAAGACCGAGATCCACCTGGCCGCCGCGGGGACGGGCTTCCCCTATCTGCCCTTCCTGGTGGCGGCCCAGCGCGGCTACTTCAAGGATGAGGGCCTCGACGTACAGATCGGGGTGTTCGCCGGCGGCTCCAAGGCGCTGGAGGCATTGATGGGCGGGAGCGCCGACATCGTCGCCGGGGCGTATTCCAACACCATCAGCATGGCGGCCAAGGGCCAGCCCCTGGTGTCCTTCGCCATCCAGGCGAACTGCCCGGACTGGGTGTTCGGGGTGACGAAGGCCAACAAGGATACGATCCGGTCGATCGCCGACCTGAAGGGCAAGCGCATCGGCGTCAGCGCCCCGGGATCGAGCTTCCACATGGGCGTCAACTACCTGCTGGCCAAGGCCGGGCTGCATCCCGACGACGTGTCGATCGTCGGCATCGGCGCGTCCTCCGGCGCGGTCGCGGCGGCGAAGGCCGGGCTGGTCGACGCGCTGATGACCAATGATCCGGTGGCGACGATCCTGGAGGAGAGCGGCGACCTGACCCCGCTGATCGAGATGCGCAGCGAGGACGGCAACCGCACGGCCTTCGGCGGCGACTATCCGGAGGCCGCGATCTACAGCACCCGCGACTTCGTCGAGGCCAACCCGAACACCGCGCAGGCGGTGGCCAACGCGATCGTGCGGGCGGAGCGCTGGATGGCCGCGGCGTCGCCGGAGGAGGTGGCCGACAGCGTGCCGCAGGACTATATGGTCACCGACAAGGCGCTGTTCGCCCGGGCCTATTCCAAGCTGCGCCGCTGCCTCTCGCGCGACGGCATGATGACCGAGGATTCCGCTGTCCTGGTCCGTGCCGTGCTGGCAGCCTTCGACCCGGCCATCGCCGATGCGAAGATTGATCTGAGCGCGACCTACGACAACCGCTTCGTGCAGGATTACGCGGTCAAGGCCGGCCAGCCCTGATCCTGGCCTGAAGCAAGGGAGAAGCAGCATGCCGGACATCCGCGTCGTCGCCAGCGGCCTCCAGTTCCCGGAAGGGCCGGTGGTCGAGGCCGACGGCTCCATCCTGATCGTCGAGATCCAGCGCGAGACCGTCAGCCGGGTCCGGCCCGACGGCACGGTCGAGGTGGTGGCACGGCTCGGTGGCGGGCCGAACGGGCTGGCGGTCGGGCCGGACGGGGCGCTCTATGTCTGCAACAATGGCGGTTTCCTGTTCCAGACCGTCGCCGGCTACAACCGGACCCGCCGCGGCGTCCACCCGCACTACACCAGCGGGCGGATCGAGCGCCTGGATCCCGCCACCGGCGAGGTCCGCACCCTCTACGACCGCTGCGGCGATCATCCGCTGTGCGGCCCGAACGACATTGTCTTTGACCGGTCCGGCGGCTTCTACTTCACCGATTACGGCAAGCACCGCGAGCGCGATCGCGACCATGGCGGCCTGTACTACGCCCTGGCCGACGGCTCGCGCATCGTCGAGGTCGCCCATCCGATGGAGACGCCGAACGGCGTCGGTCTGTCGCCGGACGACGCGACCGTCTATGTGTCAGAGACCGAGACCGGCCGCCTCTGGGCCTTCGACCTCGAGGCGCCGGGGCAGCCGAAGCGCCACCCGTTCCCGTCCCCGCATGGCGGCCGGCTGGTCTGCGGCCTGCCCGGCTATCAGCGCTTCGACAGCATGGCGGTGGACGCCCATGGCAATATCTGTGTCGCCACGCTGATCACCGGCTGCATCACCGTGATCGCCCCGGATGGCACCGTGCTGCGCCAGGTCGCGCTGCCGGACCCGATCGCCACCAACATCTGCTTCGGCGGGCCGGACCGGAGGACCGCCTACATCACCCTGTCCGGCACCGGGCAGCTGGTGGCGATGGACTGGCCCGAGCCGGGGCTGCCGCTGGCCTTCTCCCGATAGAGCAGGATGATTTTAGGTCAGATCACTCCGGGGATCGGATTTGGCGTTGCCCCTGCGGCTTGCGAGACCTTTTCGAATTCCCAACACCGTCATTGCGAGCGCAGCGAAGCAATCCATGGTGCAGCTCGTGCGGACCGATGGATTGCTTCGTCGGCTTCGCCTCCTCGCAATGACGGTGAGGAACGAGCGTTCTGAAAAGCTCTCGCTTGCGGGAGAGGCAATGCGAAGACTCTCGACGTCCTTCAGTCCCTGATGTGACCGGACCTCAATTCATTCCGTTCTAGCGAAGGCCAGCGATCATCCGGCCTCCTCCATCGCGCTGGCCTCCTGGACGATCCACTGCTCGAACGCCTTGACCAGGGGAGAGCTGCGCTGCGGCTGGGGATAGGCCAGGTAGTAGCCGCTGCCGGTCTTGATCCGCAGCCCCAGCGGCTCGACCAGCCGGCCGGTGCGCAGATCCTCCTCGACGAAGGCGCGCTGCGCCATGACGATGCCGAGCTCGTCGACCGCCGCCTGATAGGCCAACGCCGAATTCTCGAATTTCAGCCCGCTGTTGCCGTCGACCGTGGTCACCCCCGCCGCGTCCAGCCAGGTCGGCCAATCGTCGGGCCGGTGCAGCGAGCACAGCAGGACGTGGCGGGACAGGTCGGCCGGGTCGGCCGGCGCGCCGGTCCGCTGCAGCAGGCCGGGGCTGCACACCGGCAGCAGGGTCTCGCCGAACAGCCGGCGGCAGGCCAGGCCGGTCAGCGGCGCCGGGCCGGAATGGATGCAGATGTCGATGTCCTCGCGATCGAAATCGACCGTCTGGTGCGATGTCGTGATCTGCACGTCGATCTGCCGGTGCAGCGCATGGAATCGCGCCAGCCGGGGCACGAACCAGCGGATGGCGAAGGTCGGCGGCAGCTTGATGCGCAGGGTGTTGCCGGCCGGACGGTGGTGCCGCAGGCGGTGCACCTGGGTCTCGATCTGGTCGAAGGCGGTGCCCAGCACCGCGGCCAGGGCCGCGCCTTCCGGCGTGATCTCGATGCCCCGGCGGATGCGCGCGCACAGTTTCAGCCCGATCCATTCTTCCAGCTGCGAGACATGGCGGCTGACCGCGCCCTGGGTGACCGACAGCTCCTGCGCCGCGCGGGTCAGGCTGCCGTTCCGGGCGGCGGATTCGAAGGCGCGCAGGGCGTTCAGCGGCGGCAGGCGGCGGTTCATCTGCTCTGACTTTTCCTGAGAGAAATATGAGCAAATTGACTCTATTCGTCGCGGAAGGCAGGCGCTAGCCTTCATCATACACATGGCACTGCCCACCGATTTCTGCAGGGCACGAGCCGTGAGGGACCACGCCGGGACGGCCTGCCGATGCAGCCGCCGGCAGGGAGGACCATGATGCCAGCCTTGCGCCAGCCCCCTTTGCCCGCCCTGGCGGGACCTCCCGGCCATGACCGGTGAGCCGCGCGGCGTGGCGCCGCTCACGGTCTTCGAGAAGATCTGGACCTCCCACCTCATCCGCCGGCTGGACGACGGCCGCGACCTGATCTTCGTCGACCGGCATGTGCTGCAGGAGACGACGAGCGCGCCGGCCTTCGAGGGCCTGCGCCGGGCCGGCCGCGCGGTGCGGCATCCGGAGCTGACGGTGGCGACCCAGGACCACATCGTCTCGACCGCGCCGGGCCGCACCGAGGACAGCAACCCGACCGGGCGCGAGCTGCTGGGCCTGATGCGCCGCAATGCCGGCGAAAGCCATATCCGGCATTTCGGCGTGGACGATCCGCGCCAGGGCATCGTGCATGTGATCGGGCCGGAGCTCGGACTGGCGCTGCCTGGCTGCATCCTGGCCTGCGGCGACAGCCACACCTCGACGGTCGGCGGGCTCGGGGCCATCGGCATCGGCGTCGGCACCAGCGAGGTCGAGCATGTGCTGGCGACGCAGACCCTGGCCATGACGCGGCCGCGGCGCATGCGGGTCCGGTTCGAGGGCAGGGCAGGGGACGGCGTCACCGCCAAGGACCTGATCCTGCGGGTGATGGGCGAGCACGGCATCGCCGCCGGCCGGGGCTGCGCCGTCGAATACGCCGGGGCGGCGATCGAGGCGCTGCCGGTCGAGGCGCGGCTGACCCTGTGCAACATGTCGATCGAGTTCGGCGCCCGGTTCGGCCTGGTGGCGCCGGATGAGACGGCGATCGACTATGTCCGCGGCCGCGAATTCGCCCCGAAGGGCGAGGCCTTCGAGCAGGCGGCCCGGGCCTGGCGGGCGCTGCGCAGCGACGACGGCGCCGAATTCGACCGCGAGGTCGCGATCGACTGCAGCCGCGTGGCGCCGCAGGTCACCTGGGGAACCTCACCGCAGGACGTCTGCGGCGTCGACGAGCGGGTTCCCGACCCCGCCGCCTTCGCCGACACCAGGCGGCGCGATCTCGCCGCCGCGGCGCTGCGCTATATGGGGCTGGAGCCGGGCACGCCGCTGGACAGCATCCCGATCGACATCGCCTTCATCGGCTCCTGCACCAATTCGCGGCTGTCCGACCTGGAAGCCGCGGCGGCGGTGGCGCGCGGCCGGCGGGTGGCGCCCGGCGTGCGGGCGCTGGTCGTGCCCGGCTCGATGAAGGTGAAGGCCGAGGCTGAGGCGCGGGGGCTGGACCGGGTGTTCCGCGACGCCGGCTTCGAATGGCGCGACGCCGGCTGCTCGATGTGCGTCAGCATCAACGAGGATGTGGTGCCGCCCGGCGCCCGCTGCATCGCCACCTCCAACCGCAACTTCGAAAACCGCCAGGGGCCGCGCAGCCGCACCCATCTGGCCAGCCCCGCCATGGCCGCCGCCGCCGCGCTCAGCGGCCGCATTGCCGACGTCCGAAAGATGCGCCCAGCATGAGACAGCCCTTCACCGCCGTCGAAGGCGTCATGGCGACGATGCTGTCCGCCAACATCAACACCGACGCGATCATCCCCTCCGCCTGGCTGCGCACGGCCACGGCCGATTACGGCCGCGGCCTGTTCGGCGGCGACCGCTACGACGCGGACGGGCGGGAGCGGCCGGGCTTCGTGCTGAACCGCCCGCCCTTCCGGTCGGCGAAGATCCTGCTGGCCGAGGAGAATTTCGGCTGCGGGTCATCGCGGGAGGCCGCGGTGTGGGCGCTGCTGCAATTCGGCATCCGCTGCGTGCTGGCCCCCAGCTTCGCCGACATCTTCTACGAGAACGCGTTCCGCAGCGGCCTGCTGGCCGGGCTGGTCGATCCGGCGACGCTGGCGGCGCTGGCGCAATCCGCCAGCCGCCATGCCGGCAGCCCGGTCTATCGCGTCGACCTGCCGGCGCGGACCATCGCGGCGCCGGATGGCACCAGCTACGGCCTCCAGGTGCCGGACGCGCTGGCCCAGCCGCTGATCCGTGGCGACGATGCCATCGACACCACGCTGCGCCATGCCGACGAGATCGAGGCCTATTACGCCACGGCCAGCGCCGACCGCGCCTGGCTCTACGCCGCCGAACAGGGATGAGACCCGTGCACAGACCGTCCTTCCGCCATGCGCTCGAGCGCGAGACGCCGCTGGTCACGCCGCTGGCGCATGACGCCCTGTCGGCCCGGCTGATCGAGGATGCCGGCTTCAACGCCTTCACGGTCGGCGGCTCGGCCCTGCTGGCGGCGCGCCACGCCTATCCCGACATCGGGCTGATCGGCCTGACCGACATGGTGGAGGGGCTGCGTGACATTGCCGCCGCGTCCTGCCTGCCGTTCCTCGCCGATGCCGATGACGGCTATGGCGATGTCAAGAGCGTGGCCCGCACCGTCGCCGCCTATGAGGCGATCGGGGTCAGCGGCTTCCTGCTCGAGGACCAGGACCGCGACCGCAAGCAGCAGCGGGCGGAGAAGGCCGCGGCGGTGGCGGATGAGGCGGTGATCGAGGCCAAGCTGCGCACGGCGCTGGCGGTCCGCCGCAACCCGGAGACCTTCGTCATCGGCCGCACCGACGCCTACGGTCCGCTCGGCCTCGACGCCGCGATGCGGCGGGCGGAGCGGTTCCTGGCGCTGGGCGTCGACGGCGTCTTCATCGCCGGGCTGCGGACCGAGGCCGACTACCGCCGGGTCGGGGCGGCGTTCAAGGGCGCCTTCCTGTCCGCCGCGATGTTCGAGGGCGGCGACACGCCCTGGCTGTCGCCGGGCGATCTCGGCGCCATGGGCTTCACCCAGGTGTCGTACCCCTCCAGCCTGCTGCTGCGCGCCGTCGGCGCCCTGCAGGACGGGCTGTCGGCCCTGCGCCGCCATGCCGACGGGATCGAGGCGCTGACGCCCTTCGCCCAGGCCGCGCCGGCACGGGCGGGGCTGGACCGGGCGGTGAAGTTGTCCGGCTGGCGGGCGATCGAGACGGCGGGCGCGCCGGCCGAGACGGTGTAATCGCGAAATCATCGACGGCGGCGGACGGTCCCGCCGCCGGCAGACAACAAGGGAGGATCAGATGGGAAGAGCGCTTTCGACGCTGGCACGGATCGCCGCAGCCTGCGCCCTGGCCGGCACGGTCGCCGCAGGCACCGCCCGGGCCGACGACATCGTGGTCAGCAACTACGGCGTCTCGGCCAACGGCATGCCCTTCGCGGTGGCCATGGCCAAGGGCTTCTTCAAGGAGGAGGGGGCGGACGTCACCGGCATCCTGTCCTCGGCCGGCGGCGGCACGACGCTGCGCAACATGCTGGCCGGCAGCGCACCCTATGCCGAGGTCAACCCGAACGCGGTGATCGCGGCGATCCAGCAGGGCGCCGACGTCAAGATCATCAGCGACAACGTGTTGACCGTCGCCGAATTCGTCTGGGCGGTGAAGCCCGACAGCCCGATCAAGACCGTCGCCGACCTGAAGGGCAAGAAAATCGGCTACACCAATCCCCGCTCCACCAGCCAGGCGCTGGCCACCCTGGTGCTGCAGTCCGGCGGGCTGAAGACCGAGGATGTCGAGCTGGTGAAGACCGGCGGCTTCGGCGAGGGCGTGGCGGCGCTGGATTCCGGCCTGGTCGACGCCGCACCGGTGCCCGAGCCGTTGTGGTCGAAATACAAGGACCAGTACCGGCCGATCGCCCGGGCGACCGAGATCCTGCCGCCGATCGCCAATGTGGTCGGCGTCGCCTCGATGTCGCAGGCGGACAGCAAGGGCGACTTCATCCGCGGCGTCATCCGCGCCCGGATCAAGGCCGTGCAGTTCATGAAGGACCATCCGGACGAGGCCGGCGACATCGTCGCCAAGGCCTACAACCTGGAGCCGGAGGTGGCGCGGAACGCGGTGCGCGCGCTGATCTCCAGCAAGACCGACGGGCTCGACTACTGGGGGCCGGGGCAGATCCATCTCGGCGGGCTGGAGAAGGCGATCGAGGTGCAGAAGATGGTCGGCGCGATCTCCGGCGACGTCGACGCCAAGAGCCTCGTCGACACCCGGTTCCTGCCGGACGACCTGAAGGCATTGCAATGAACATGATGACCAACCTGGCCCAGGTCTCGCTGCGGGGTGTCGACAAGGTCTTCCCCCCGCCGGGCAAGTCAGCGGAGCCGATCCACGCGCTGGGGCCGATCGACCTGGAGTTGCGGCGCGGCGAGTTCTTCTCCGTCGTCGGGCCGTCCGGCTGCGGCAAGTCGACCCTGCTGGAGCTGATCGCCGGCCTGTCCACCGCCTCTCGCGGCGAGGTCGCCTTCGAGGGGCGGCCGATCGCCGGGCAGATCCCGGACGGGGTCGGCGTGGTGTTCCAGGAGGATGCGTCCTTCCCGTGGCTGTCGGTGGTTGACAACATCGCCTTCGGCCTCAGGCGGATGAAGCTGGGCAAGGGCGAGCGCGAGGCCCGGATCGAGCGCGCGCTGGCGATGATGGGGCTGGCGCCCTTCGCCCGCAGCTATCCGTCGCAGCTGTCGGGCGGCATGCGCCAGCGAGTCTGCATCGCCCGCACGCTGGTGACCGAGCCGCGGCTGATCCTGCTGGACGAGCCTTTCGCCGCGCTGGACCAGCAGACGCGCCTGCTGATGGGCGACGAGGTGCTCAATCTCTGGCGCAAGACCGGCGCCACCATCTTCCTGATCACCCATGCGCTGGACGAGGCGACCATGCTGTCCGACCGCATCGGCATCATGTCGGCCCGGCCCGGGCGGTTGATCGACATCGTCGAGACCGGCTGGCCGCGCGACCGCGACAGCCGCATCGTGCAGGAGGAGCGGTTCGGGACGATCACGGCCCGGCTGTGGGGCGCGCTGCGCGAGGAATCGATCAAGGCCATCGGCAGGCCGGGCGGCGGGAGGCAACCATGAAGCCTGCGGCGCTCTGGCGGATCGGCCTCGTCATCGGCCTCGTCGCGCTGCTGGAGGTGCTCTGCCTCACCGGCGTGATCGACAAGCTGACCATGCAGCCGCCCCATGTCATGGTCCTGGACATCTGGCGGATGCTGGCCTCGGGCTCGCTCAACGCGGCGATCGCCAAGACGCTGGGCAACGCGGCCATCGCCTTCCTGCTGGCCATGGCCATCGGCGTCGCCGCGGCGATCGCGATCCATCGCGTCAAGGCGGTTCGCGAGGCGCTGGACCCGCTGTTCGCGACCTATTACGCGATCCCGATCTTCGCCTTCTACCCGCTGCTGATCATCCTGTTCGGCCTCGGCGACGCGCCGGAGATCTTCATCGGCACGGCGCTCGGCGTCGTCGGCGTCATCGTCAGCACGCTGAACGGGCTGGACCGCGTGCCGCGCGTGCTGATGAAGTCGGCCCGGATCGCCCGCTTCGGCACGCTGGAGACGGCGTGGCGCATCACCTTGCCCTATGCCTCGCCCTACATCCTGTCGGGCGCCAAGCTGGCCGTGGCCTATTCGCTGATCGGCATCATCGGGGCGGAGTTCATCATGTCGTCGAGCGGCATGGGCTACGAGATCAGCTTCGCCTACAACAATTTCGACAACGCGACCATGTACCCGCTGATCGTCCTCGTCCTGGTGGTGGCCGGCGCCCTCAACGCCGCCCTGGGCCGGTGGGAGAAGGCGCTGATGGCGCGGCGGGGGCTGGCATGACCGCATCGTCCCTTCGCTCATCGCGCAACGGCGCGGTGCTGATCCTGGTCCTGCTCGCGATCTGGCAGGGGCTGTACTGGATGGTCGGCGACGTTGCCCTGCGCTCGCCGCTGCAGACCGTGATGGTCACGGCGACGCTGCTGGGCTCCGACATGTTCTGGCCGCATCTGGCGGAGACGGCGACGGCCTTCGGCGTGGCGCTGGCGCTGTCGGTGGCGGGGGGCCTGGCGATCGGCTTCATCCTCGGCATCAACCGCTTCGCCAACGACGTGTTCGAGCCGATGCTCGTCACCGCCTATTCGATCCCGAAGATCACGCTGTACCCGATCCTGCTGCTGATGTTCGGCCTCGGCATCTCCGCCAAGATCGCCTTCGGCACCATCCATGGCATCATCCCGGTGGCGCTGTTCACCATCAGCGCGGTGCGCAACATCCGCCCGGTCCTGGTGAAGAGCGGCCGGGTGATGGGCCTCGGGCCGTTCGAGATGGTCACCCGCGTGCTGCTGCCGGCGGCGATGCCGGAGATCTTCGCCGGCCTCAGGATCGGCTTCTCGCTGACCCTGATCGGGACGCTGCTGGGCGAGATGTTCGCGTCGCAGCGGGGCCTGGGCTTCCTGCTGATGAACGCGATCGGCCTGCACAACATCGACGTCATCATGGCCCTGACCTTCCTGCTGACGCTCTTCGCGGGCGCCGCGAGCATCCTGCTGCTTCACCTGAACCGGCGGCTGCAAAGTCCTGCGTGACCGGGTGCACCGTGCACGGATAGACCCGTGAGCGGATTGCAGGTCGGTCTCGGTCGATCGAGCACGGATTGCGATCTGGGATCGGAAAGGTCGGCCGGGCTCCAATTGCGCGAGCAATTGGATATCTCTGGCGTTTGGGTTGATCCTGACTGAACGATCTGACTCAGTGCTAGACGATCGTGACCCGTGCCTCGACAGCCACTCCTCGAGATAGGCCCAAAAAAGGGGCGGGTTTCCCCGCCCCCGGTTGGTGCCGAGGCCCGCAGCTATAGTAGGAAATCCGCTGCGGTCAGGGAGTGGTCCGTCTGCACGTTGATAGCGAAATCAGCCTGACGGTCGCCGTTGAGGTCACCATAGACCGTGGTCATGCCGTTGCCGCCGTCGACCGCGATCACCTCATGGCCGGTTCCGGTGAAGGTGCCGCCGGCGGTGAAGGTGAAGGCGGTGTCGCCATTGCTGGAATTGCCGTCGGCATCGATCATCCCCAGGTGGATCTTGTCGCCGGCCTGGAAGTCGTCGATGACGTCGCGCCCGAGGACACCGACCGTGCTGTCGGACACGTTGCGATAGACGAAGGCATCAGCCCCGACGCCGCCATGAAGAGTGTCCGCCCCGGCCCCGCCTTCAAGCTTGTCGTTCCCCAGGCCGCCGTCGAGACGGTCGTTCCCGGTCCCTCCGACCAGGGTGTCGTTCCCCCCGAGGCCGACGAGGTAATTCGCCCCACCATCCCCGGTCAGACTGTCAGTGAGGGCCGAGCCGTAGACGTTCTCGATGTTGATCAGCGTGTCGCCCTGGGCTTCACCGCCGAAGGCGATGTGGCTGCCGAGATCGATGGTCACGCCGCCGCCGCTCTTGTCGTAGTAGGCCGTGTCGATGCCGGTGCCGCCGTCGAGCACGTCAGCGCCGTCGCCGCCGGTGAGCTTGTCGTCACCGGCGCCACCCTGAAGCGAATCATCGCCACGTTCACCCCAGAGGTTATCGGCACCACCTGCGCCATCGATCACGTCGTTGCCGTCGCCGCCGCCGATGGTGTTGCTGCCGCCATCGCCGGTCAGCTTGTCGGCAAAGGCCGAGCCGCGAAGCCCCTCGATGCTGCCGAGAGTATCGCCCTGGGCGTCGCCGCCTGAGGCGGTGTGGGCGCCGAGATCGACCGAGACCCCGACCTTGCTGGTGAAGTAGCTCACGGTGTCGGTGCCGGCGCCGCCGTCGAGACGGTCCGCGCCGGCGCCGCCGCGGAGCACATCGTCGCCGCTCCACCCCTGCAGCGTGTTGGCGCCGCCGTCACCGAGGAGGGTGTCGTTGCCCTGACTGCCGGACAGGTTCTCGATCCTCACCAGGACATCACCCTGGGCCTCACCGCCGCTGCCCTTGCCGGTCGACAGATCGACCGAGACCCCGATATTGCTGGTGTAGTAGCTCGCGGTGTCGACGCCGGCACCGCCGTCGAGACGGTCCGCGCCGGCGCCGCCGCGGAGCACGTCGTTGCCATTCCATCCCGCCAGCGTATTGGCGCCGGTGTCGCCGACGAGGGTGTCGTTGCCCTGACTGCCGGACAGGTTCTCAATCCCCACCAGGACATCGCCCTGGGCCTCACCGCCGCTGCCCTTGCCGGTCGACAGATCGACCGAGACCCCGATATTGCTGGCGTAGTAGCTGGCGGTGTCGACGCCGGCACCGCCGTCGAGACGGTCCGCGCCGGCACCGCCCTGGAGCACATCGTTGCCGTCTCCGCCCTGCAACGTGTTGGCGCCGGCATTGCCGATGAGGGTGTCGTTGCTCCGGCTGCCGACGACATTCTCGATATTGGCCAGGGTATCGCCCTCGGCCTCGCCGCCGGCGCCGGTTCCGCTGGCCAGGTTCACCGTCACGGCACTGGTGGAGAGCTGATAGTTGGCGGTATCGATGCCGGCGCCACCGTCGAGCTTGTCGGCCCCGTTGCCGCCGATCAGGAGATCGTCGCCATCCCCACCGTTCAAGATATCCGTGCCGTCCAGGCCAACCAGCTTGTTGCTCTCCACGTCGCCAGTCAGGCTGTCGTCGTAATTGGATCCCACCACATTGGCGAATCCAATGGCGACATCGACATTGTTCCCATCGGTCCCATTGGCGTCGCCGCCCGAGGCATGAATAGCGGTAAAATAGTTGTTCTCAAAAACCTTATCCCAGTCGTTGACCTGTCCAAGAGAAACCACAGTTTTGACAAAAGCCTCAATGGTGCGCCACGCCGCTCCGATGGTGAAATTGAGACCCGCGTAAACAATCGATGAGCCTGCCCAATAAGCCTCAACCTTTCCGAGATCTACCGTGACGCCCCCGGACGACTCGGAATAGCCGATCGTATCGCTTCCGCCATTTCCATTCAGTTTCTCGTAGCCATTCCCACCGGTGAAAACGCCATTCCAAGCTCCGTTCCCGCCTCCTTTAGCTTCAATATAGTCATTCTGAGCAGTGCCTGTAATTTCATCTCTGGCTTCTGTTCCATAGAATTCGTGCTGAATTCCAAGAATGTTCTTCAGTTCAGGAGAGATCGTCATTTAAAGTAGCCTTCCCAAGGTTTATTTTCATCAGAACTCGAGGTTTGGGGCAGGATTGGTCGTTGTCTCCGCCCCGAGCGAGCGGTCACGCACCGTCATCAGCAGGTGACGCTCGATTTCTGATAGTACTGGAAGGCGTTCCGCCCAGTATCTTCGGCCGCAGAAACTGTCTTTGATTTCAAGCTACGCTTGGAGTGTCATGCAATAACGACCAATAGGTTTGGCGATGAGGCCATTCCCGACCCTCGGTACGAGTTCGATTTGAATATATATCTGTTCGATTCCAGGGGGCGCATGAAGTGTTGGCGATGCGTGCCAGATTGTATGCAATTTTAGCCAAATCCGTTTCGTGTGCCCTGCAGACCCGATGCTCCCACGAGGCCACACTAGACCACGCTGACCCGGACGACGAAGTGGTCCTGGTTGATAGGGAACGGCCATCTCCCGCTTACTGATCTCGCCATCGCCTGCTCCGAACTGGCCGCCGCCAGTCTGTCCGGTTGCTTGCCTATGCTTCTAACCCATTGGATTTTCTTGATTCTCTAGCGTCACTTTGACACGCCTGTCACGGATAGGCCAAAAAGGCCTATAGCGGTTGTTGCAAATTATCTAAAATTTGATCTAAATGTTTAAATCAACCGTGCAGGAGACGATTCACGATTTTGAACCCACAACTCGCCTGCGGACCATCTGGCTCAAGCGGAGCCGGGTAAAAAGCGAAGCTTGGTGAAGGCTCCAGCAGCCGCAGTCGGGCCGCTGGTGGCGACGGATCTCGCGATCAGCAACCCGCAGCTCGAGATCACAATTACCGAGAAGTGCCAACTCCGTCACGCCAGCGGCGACGCCATGCTTGGCGACAGCTCGACATAGACAGTTGGGAGCACCGATCATGGACACGGCGCATCAAGAAAATATACGGAATCCGTCACCGGTGTCGTTTTCGACCCGAGGCTTGTCGCCGGCCGAGCAGGCTGAGGCTGCCGTCGCATACGAAAGCGAGTTCGCGCACATCGTTCCTGCCAACGATGATTCGGCTCATGGGTTCCATATGGAAGATCGTATGGCCGTTCTAGGGTCTATGTTGGTTGCAACGAGACGAGTCGCAGCCTCCAGCTATATTCGTTCAGCTTCAGAGATTCGCAGGAATCCGATCGATCACTTCTGCTTCTTGGTTTACCGACGCGGCAAGATATCTCTTTTGGAAGATATTCCGTCTGGGAAGGTCTTCACACACGATCACGGGCAGCCATGGGAGGGGTTGCACACTGATGCCGACATAAGCTTTATCGTTCTGCCGCGGGATAGCCTGGGCAGAGCCTCGGCGCTGGCCGAACCCCTCAATGCCCGGTCGGTACCCGGCCCGCTCGCCGGGCTTCTCGCGGATCACATCATCAGCCTTACCCATCGGATGTCGGAATTTACCCCGGCCGATGCGCCTCACATGGTTGCCGCCACGCAGGCGATGATTGCCGCCTGTCTTGCTCCGACGCGAGATGCTCTGATGGAAGCACAGAGGCCGATCGCTCAGGTCCTGGTCCAGCGGGTGAAGCGATACGTCGAGGATCATCTCCATGATTCCTCCCTGTCGGCAGACCAGATCGGCCGGCACTTCGGCATGTCGCGGCGACAGGTCTATCGGCTGTTCGAGCCCTTCGGCGGCGTAGACCGCTTCATCAAGCGGCGGCGCCTCGCCCACGCCCATGCGAGGCTTGCGGATCTGAGCGAAGTCCTCCGGATCAAGGAAATCGGTTATGAAGCCGGCTTCTCAAGCGCTGCGGAGTTCAGCCGCAGCTTCCGGCAGATCTACGGCTACTCTCCAAGAGAGGTTCGCGAGGCGATTGCGACAAGGCCACATCCGCAATCTCTTCGAGCCCATACGGACCGTGGTGTTCTCTACAGCGATTTGCTCCGCCAAATCCATTGATCGGCGTGGGTGTCAATCGGCGCCGTGGAGGCCCCTTCGCAGGAGCCAATCGAATCAAGGAGATATGATTATGCCCATCGGTGCCGAGCCCCCGTGCCGATTAACATCTATGAGCTCTCGGCCGGGTCAGCGCTGCAGGTAAATGCGCCTATACCGCAATAGCAAGACTGCGTGTACATCGGTGGCATCCTGTCCCCGCAACCAACTTTGTTATAACTCCATCCACATCGACATCTGACACAGAGCCCCGCCCCAGAACGGCGGCGCTTGTTGCATCTGAGCGTGGCGTCAGTACATCAGACGATCATCATGGGGCGGGTCTCGAGGCTCTGCCGCAGTCGCCGGGCGGCAATGCGGCCCAGCGTGACTGGTCCAATGCCGTCACCGAGCGACAGGCTGCAGCGCCCGGCTTCCTGCCAGTCCACCCGCTCCAGCTGGTCCAGGTTGACGATCAGCGAGCGGCTGATGCGGACGAAGGGAGGCGTGGGCAGCTGGGCTTCGAAGTGCCGGAGCAGCCGGCAGACCAGATAGTCCCGCGCCCCCATCAGGAAGACGCGGGTGAAATCCGCCTCCGCCGCCAGCATGGCGACCGTGCCGAGCGGTGCGATCACCGACTTGCCGTCGATGCGCAGATGGATGCGCTGCTGCGGCCCGTCGCGCTGCGGATCGCCATCCAGCTCGACGTCGTCCTGCCGCTCCCGACCGGAGGTCGGCGCGCGCAACGTGTCCTGCCGGTGCTGGCGCAGCCGATCGACCGTCACGGCCAGCCGCCGTGGGTCGACCGGCTTCAGGAGGAAGTCGAGCGCCGAGACGTCGAACGCCCTGACCGCATAGAGGTCGTGCGCGGTCACGAACACGATCGCCGGCGCCGGCGACAGCTGTGCGACCAGATCGAAGCCGCGACCGTCGGTCAGCTCGACGTCCAGGAAGATCGCATCGGGGCGCAGCGCCGTGGCCTGCGCCTGCGCCTCGGACACCGTGCCGGCCTCGGCCACGACCTCGATATCCGGATGTGCCTGCAGCAGCCGCCGCAAGCCGCGGCGCGCCGGCGGCTCGTCATCCACGACCATCACGCGAAGCATGCATCCCCCCTCAGCAGCAGCCGCGCCATCACGAGGTCGTCCTCCTGGCTCAGGGACAGTTCGTGGCGCGCCGGATAATGCAGTTCGAGCCGGCGCCTGGTGTTGGCCAGGCCGACGCCCGGCCGGTCGCCCACGCGCGGGGCCAGCCGGCCGGGGTTGACGACCTCGATCACCACGGCGTCGTCGGCCGTCCGCCGGGCGGTCACGCGGATCTCCAGCATCTCGGCGGATGACCGCAGACCGTGCTTCACTGCGTTCTCGACCAGCCCCTGCACGATCAGGTGCGGCACGGCGACGGCTCGTACCGCCGGATCCATCTCGACGACGCAGCGCAGGCGGCCCTCGAAGCGCAGCTCCTGGATGCGGACAAAGGCGCGCACCGCCTCGATCTCGTCGGTCAGCGGGCACACCGGCCGGGTCTGCTGGTCCAGCGAATAGCGGAGATAGGCGGCGATGCGGTGGGTCATCTCCAGCGCGGAATCGGGATTGTCCGGGATCTCGGCCGCCACGGTGTTGAGCGCATTGAACAGGAAATGGGGGTCGAGCTGCAGGCGCAGGCGCTGCAGCTCAGCCCGGGTCGCGGCCGCCTGCGCCTCGCTGCGCCGCACCCGCTCCGATCGGGCGTCGACAGCCGCCCGGATCCAGAAATAGGCCAGCGACCAGCCGAGGAAGACCGCGGTGTAGAAGACCGCCGGGACGGCGTCGTTGGCCGCCATGTTGCCTACGGGGATGTCGGGGAACAGGCCGTCCTTGAGCGCATTGGCGATCACCATCTGCAGGATCCCGCCGAGGACGGAGCATGCCAGCGCCCAGGCGGCGATGACAGCCCCGCGATGCTGGGTCCGCTGCAGATAGAGCTTGTACGCTGCGCTCGTCAGCAGGAAGCCGATCGGGTCAAGCACCAGGGTCAGCGCCACGGTCAGCGCGACGTCGTTGAAGGCGGCGAGCCGCGAGACCAGGCCGAAGAAGGCGATGAAGATCCAGGCTGCCGCGTTCGCGCGCCAGAATGAAATCGGTGGCGACGGGGCACCGTCCGTCGCTCCATCCGCAGCCGCGAAAGGGGGCAAGTCAGCCAGTCTCCGATATCCGGCGGAGATCCGATCGCATCTCTCGCCAAGGGCGGTCCGCCATGATGCGGCGACCGGCCGGCCGTGGAAATGTCGGTTCATCGACTGGATCGGCCGTTTCATCGAATTGGGCAGGCGCCCACCGGCGCAACGATATTAGGACCTTGGTCAAGCGGATGATGCTTCGTGTCCGCCAGCAAGGAACCGATAGCATCTTTCTGCTGGGCGCAAAAGGCGAGCGTCGCCGCCAGTCGGTGCGAGCTGACGCCCTGACCCTCGGACGGTGCAACTGGGCGCCGGCATGTCGGCCGGCCCCCAACCTGCTCCGTCCTCGTTTGATCAACACGACGAGAGGAAGGCTGACATGACCGGATTTCGAGCCCCTGCACGGCCATTGGGCTGCATTGCGGCGTGCCTGGTCGGCCTTGCCATAGGCGTCTCGCCCGTCGCCGCCCAGGAGGGAGCGGGCGCGGGCGTTCTGATGACGACAACCGCGACGGTGCAGGCCATCGATCTCGAGAGCCGGTCGGTGACGCTCAAGGACGGCGACGGCCGCATCACGGCCGTCCATGTCGGACCGCAGGTCATCAACCTTCCGCAGGTCCGGCCCGGCGACCGCGTCAATGTCAGCCGTTACCAGGCCGTGGCCATCGATATCGCCAAGGCGGTGGCGGGTTCGGCGCCTATGGCGACGCAGACGGCAGAGGCGACATTGGCCGAGCCAGGGGAGCTCCCCTATGGCGATGCATCGGTCGTGACCCGGATCAAGGCGCAGGTCGTCGGCCTCAACCCCGCCCAGCACACGATCATGTTCATGGGGCCGGCAGGCGGCGTCCGCACGGTCTTCGTCCAGAGGCCGCGGGTTCGGCAGCTGCTGGATCAGCTGCAGGTGGGCGACATGGTCCAGATCTCCTTCGTCGAATCCGAAGCAATCTCCGTGGAGCCCGCGTCGTAGCGGGCGCAAGGGCGTAGCCCCGGCCGGCTCTCGTGCAATGCGCGAACGAAATGTCCGAACCGCTAGGCGCCAAGGACCGACGGAGTCATTCGTCCGTCGCATCTGTTGCCGAAGGCTGCCCGCCAAGATGCGGCGAGTGATCGTCGGCATGTCGCTTCATCGACTGGACTGGCCGTTTCATCGATTAATGCGCGCCCCGGCTGGGCAATGAGGTTAGGACTACCGTCGGTGAAGAGGATATTTCGCGTCTTCACAAGGAATCAATAGCACCTCTCCCCCGAACGCAAATAACCGGCGTCGGCGCGAGGTCGATCGGATTCAGGCAGGAGGCCGATATGGTCGAGTCGAAAGGTCACGAGGGCCGGAACGCCGCAGGAGCCCGATCCCTGGCTGCTATCGAGCGGAAGATTGGCGCGATACCGGCCCACAGCCATGTCGGCCGTGTCGCAACCCGGGGCCGCCTGCTGGGCACCGTTGCGGTCGTCGCCGGCCTCTGGTCGCTCGCCCCGGCCGTGGCACAGAATTATTACCCCTGCACCACTCCCCAGGACGGCGGCAGCTCGTGCACGGTGGAGAGCGGAGCGGACACGACCGGGGTGAGCGTCGTGGACACCGGAACGTTCTGGGACGACTACCCGTACAGCCTCACCAACGGCGCCAACATCACCGCGTCCACCGCCAATCAGTCCAATATCCTGCATCTGGAACTGGACGGCTCCGCAGGCAATGACAACGGCGGCACGACCGATGCAACCGCGTATAGCGGCGGCGCGTTGTCGCTCACCAACACCGGCAACATCACGCTGCAGGGCGAGTCGAGCAACACCAACGACTGGGGCCAGGTCACCGGCATCTTCGTGCAGGCGAATGGCGGCGCCGGGGCGAAGCCGGGCGACAATGGACATGACGGCGGACGCGGCGGCGACAGCGGCACGATCACGATCACGAACAACGGGACGATCATCATCGATGCCTCGGCCGCGCAGGGTTCCACGCCGAAGGTGAACGGCATCGACGCCGGCGCGAGTGCCGGCGCGGGCGGCGACATGAATACGGGCGCAGGCGACCAGCAGGGCGGCAACAGCGGCGACGCCAAGACGATCACCATCACCAATAACGGCGCGATTCAGATCGGCAGCGAGAGCAGTCCGTTCACGGGGACCGGACAGGCCCGCATCATCAATGCCCATGGCGACGGCAGCAACGGCGGCACGGAGAATGGCGAAGGGGGCGCCGGGGCGACCATCTCCGTCACCAACAACGCCGCGATCTCCCTCTACTGGAAGGGGCTGGACGGGACATCGGATGGCGTTCAGGGCATCTATGCCCGCAGCCAGGGCGGCAGCGGCATCGCCTCGGGCGACAACTCCGACCCGGGCGGCAAAGGCGAGTCCGGACGCCCGATCACCCTGACGACCAACGGCGACATCACGGTTTCCTCGTCGCTCTCGAACGGAGGGGCGCCGGAGGGCGCCTCGGCCGGGATGTACGCAATCTCCCAGGGCGGCGATGGTGGAGATGGCCCCGACAAAGACCATGATGGCGGCGCCGGCGGCGGCGCAAGCATCAACGCCAGCGGCGAGAGTGAGGGCACCACCACGATAACCGTTCAGAACGCCGCCACGATCTCGGCGTCGGGGGCCGGCATCATGGGCGTCGCCGCCCGCAGCCTCGGCGGCAACGGCGGAGACGGAGGCGACGGCACCAGCGGCGGGGCCGGCGGCTACGGCGGCAAGATCCAGATCAATGTCGAGGACGGCGCCACCATCACGACGGACGGCGACGATGGCTATGCCGTTCTCGGCCAGTCCGTCGGCGGGATCGGCGGCGGCAATGCCAGCACGGCCGGCGCGGGCGGCGACGGCGGCGACGTCGGCGTCTACGCCTCATCGGGCACGACGATCACCACCCAGGGCGACTATGCCGCCGGCGTGACGCTGCACTCCATCGGCGGCGGCGGCGGCCTCGGCGGAGATTTCACCAACGTCCTCGCCGGTTCGGGCGGCGACGGCGGCAACGGCGGCGATGCCGGAGTGGTCGAGATCACGTCCGGCGCGGATGTGACGACGCATGGCCAGTACGCGCATGGTCTGCTCGTGCAGTCGATCGGCGGGTCCGGCGGTGCGGGCGGCGTGGGCGTCGGGTTCGTTCTCGCCCTCGGCGGTCAGGGCGGTGAAGGCGGCGGCGGCGAGAACGTGATCGTGAACAACACCGGTGCGGTGACGACATCGGGATACGGTGCGAACGGCATCGTGGCGCAGACGCTGTCGGGCGGCGGCGGCGCGGCCGGTGCCGCCGGCGGTGCGATCAGCGTCGGCGGCAACGCCGGGGCTGGCGCCAACAACTCGGCAATCGCCTACGTTACGAACAACAACGACGTGACGACGAAGGGCGACGCCGCTGTCGGCATCCTCGTCCAGTCGATCGGCGGTGGTGGCGGCACGGGAGCGGGGGCCGCCGGCATCGCCGCTGTCGGCGGCTCCGGCGGCGCGGGTGGCGATGCGGGCATCGCGCGGATCTTCGACGTCGGCGGCACCGTGTCGACGACCGGCGAGTTCTCGCCCGGCCTCGTCGCACAGTCGATCGGCGGCGGCGGCGGCTCGGGCGGCAACGTCGTCGACGTGTCGGTCGGCGCTGGCCTCGGCATCGGCGGATCGGGCTCCGGCGGCGGCTATGGCGGGCATGCCTGCATCAGCAACACATACGATGGCTGCGACTACACCGACTCCACCGGTGAGGTGGACGGCAGCCCGAGCGACGACGGCGACAAGGCACCGGCGCTGAGCGGATCGACCATCATCACGTCGGGCGACTTCTCCGCCGGCGCGATCGCCCAGTCCATCGGTGGCGGTGGTGGCAACGGCGGCACTGCAAACGGCGCTGGCGCACTCGATGTCGCGACGCTGCAGATCGGTGGCTTGGGGGCCGGGGGCTCGGACGGCCGCCCGGCGCTGATGACCTTCGACAACCTCACGCTCACGACGCAGGGCAACAACGCGCCGGGCCTTCTGACGCAGTCGATCGGCGGCGGTGGCGGTAACGGCGGCAACGCCAAGTCGGCCGACGTGGAAGACATTCTGCCGGTGCAGGTGGGGGGCGCCGGCGGCGGCGGCGGCGCGGGCAACCTCGCCACGGTGGACCTCGACGGGGGCGCCCTCACGACCACCGGGGCGCATTCGTCCGCCGTCGTGGCGCAGTCGATCGGCGGCGGTGGCGGCAACGGCGGCTCGGCGGCCGGCTACAGCGCCTCGGTGGGCCTCGGCATCAACACCTCGGTCGGCGCCTCGGGAGGCTCCGGCGGGTCCGGCGACACGGTCAGCGTGAGCATCACCTCCACCCATATTTCCACGGGGTTCGACGCGAGCGGCAACGTCATCGACGGGGTGACCGACTCCCACGGCGTGGTGGCGCAGTCGATCGGCGGCGGCGGCGGCAACGGCGGCACCTCGGTCGCCGATGCGATGACCCTCGCCTTTCCGGGCGCGGAGCTCGACCTTCCACCCTTTGCCGCGAGCATCACGACGTCGGTCGGCGGCAAGGGCGGGGTGGCCGGCGCGGGCGGCACGGCGGCGGTCACGCTGACGGGCAATGCGCATGTCCAGACGGGCGGCGACGGATCGATCGGCGTGCTCGCCCAGTCGATCGGCGGCGGCGGTGGCAACGGCGGCAGCGCCTCATCGTTCGCCGGCACGATCGGCGACGTCGACACGGTCTCGTCGGACATCTCCACCGCGGTGGGCAACTCGGGCGGTGCCGGTGGCGATACCGGAGCCGCCAGTGTGTCGCTCGACGACACCGCCTCGGTTTACACCGCGGGCGATTATTCCAACGCAGTCGTGGTGCAGTCGATCGGCGGCGGCGGCGGCAACGGCGGCGTCGGCAGCGCGAGCAACGACCAGATCGGCGGCGGCTTCAACCTGAGCGCCAATATCGGTCTCGGCGGTGCCGGGGGCAGTGGCGGCACGCCGGGCTCGGCCACGGTGGTTCTCCAGGACGGGACGAACATCGGCACAACCGGCTCGGGCGCTCGCGGCGTTCTGGCGCAGTCGATCGGCGGCGGCGGCGGCACGGGGCAGGGCGGCACGATCGGCCTGTCCGGCAGCGCATCCGTTGCCGGCGGCGACGGAGAGGGTGAGGCGGCGGCCGCGGACGATGATGGCGGCGACGACGATGCGGATCCGATCTCCGGCAGCGTGACCGTCAATATCGGCTCGAACACCGGCGACGGCATGACCGGCGGCAAGGTCAGCGTCACCGCGAACGGCACGATCACCACGGCCGGCGGCGATGCGGACGGCATTCTCGCCCAGTCCATCGGAGGCTCGGGAGGTCTCGCAGGCTCGGTCGGCAACGATGCGGGCTCCGACAGCGATGGCTTCGGAGGCGGTGACGAGGACACGAAGTATACCCTGACCGCCTCGCTGGGCGGAGCCGGAGGCACCGGCGGACATGGCGGCGAGGTCGATGTCATCGTCGACAAGGGCCATGTGACGACGACCGGAGACTGGGCGGACGGCGTCGTCGCGCAGTCGATCGGCGGCGGCGGCGGGGCCGGGGGCACCTCCACCGCGGCAGGAAGCGACGCGACGGCAACCATCGCCCTCGCGATCGGCGGCCATGGCGGAGCGGGCGGAGACGGCGGCGCAGTGAATGCCACGTTCGACGATCCCGACGGGAGCAACGACAGCTATGTCATCAGCACGTCCGGATTCGCGGCCTACGGTGTGCTCCTGCAGTCGATCGGCGGTGGCGGCGGCCAGGGCGGCGACGGCTCCGACAGCGCGTCGGGTGGAATCACCGTCGGGGGCGGCATCGGCGGCTCCTCCGGTTCGTCCGGCGATGGCGGTGCCGTCACGATCATTTCCCCAAGCGCGCTCGCCGTATTGACAACGGGGCACGACGCCCATGGCGTCGTCGCCCAGTCCATCGGCGGTGGCGGCGGCGTTGGCGGGGCGGGGAGTTCCGAGGCGGCGACCGATGACGACAGCCACACGATCGACCTCTCCGTCGGTGGCTCCGGCGGATCGGGTGGCAACGGCGGGACCGTCACGCTCGGCTTCACCGCGCCCTGGTCCGGCATCCAGACGATGGGCAACAGGTCCTACGCCGTCCTGGCGCAGTCCATCGGCGGTGGCGGCGGCCTCGGCGGCGGCGGGTCGTCCGACAGCGTGTCGAGCCTCACGGTCGGCGGGTCGGGCGGCGCAACGGGCAACGGCGAGGCGGTCAGCCTGTCGCTGACTGGGGGCTTTCATACCGCCGGCAACGATGCGTACGGCATCGTTGCGCAGTCCATCGGCGGCGGCGGCGGCATCGGCGGCGCGGGTACCGTGACCGCGAATACGCCCCTGAAGTTCGGCGGACAGGACGGGGCGAGCGGAGACGGGGGAGACGTCACGGTTCAACTCAGCGGCTTCAGCATCGGCACCGAGGGCGACGGGGCGCACGCATTGATCGCGCAGTCCATCGGTGGCGGCGGCGGCATCGCCGGGAACACCGGCGGCTCCGTAAGCGCCTCGAACTACGCCTTCTCCGACAGTTCCGGCTCGGGCCACGCCGTTTCGGTGACCGTGGACGGCAACATCACCACCACTGGCGATCGGGCCCACGGCATCATTGCGCAGTCCATCGGCGGCGGCGGCGGCATCTACAGCGTCTCGGGAAACGGCGAGACGATCTATGGCTCCACCGCATCCAGTTTCGATGGCACCAGCGCGTCCGGCGACGTGACGGTCTCCCAGTCCGGCATACTCACGACGACGGGCGCGGACTCGATCGGTATTTTTGCCCAGAGCACGAGCCTCAACGGCCCCGGCTTCATGGGCACCATCACGGGCACGGTGAACGGTACGGTCACCGGCGGGTCGGGCGCAGGCGCCGGTGTCTGGGTGGTGGCCGGTGAGAACAATGTGCTGACCGTGAATGCCGGCGGCAGCGTGTCGGCCGCCTCGGGCACCGCCATCCGCTACGACGGCAGGTCCGAAACCGCCGATGGCAGCGTGCTGACGGTCGACAATTACGGCACGATCTCCGGCAACATCCTGCTGAGCAACGCCGACGGCAGTTGCACCACAACCGCGGACAGCGCCTCGGGCTGCGCCGCCGGCACGGTGAACAACTATTCCAGCCACACGCTGGTGGACGCGTCGCTGTACCAGGCGGACGTGAACAACCAGGGCCGGATGGTGGTCGGCCATTCCGGTGCGATCGACGGCACCGAGATCACCGGCGACTTCACCCAAGGGGCGGCCGGCACCCTGGTCGTCGACACCGACTTCAACAGCTTCGGCGCCGACCGGCTGCTGGTGCGCGGCGACGCGCAGCTGGGTGGCACGCTGGACCTGCAGGCCACCAGCCTGCGGCCCGACCGCGAGCTGACCGTGCTGACGGTCGACGGCGCCGCTGCCGGCGCGATCACGCCGGAGGCCTCGCCGATCTACGATTTCGCGCTGACCCCGGCCGGGCACGACTATCGCCTGTCGGTCGCCTCGGCCGATTTCGATGCGGCGTCGATGCGGCTGGAGGACAGCCAGTCCGGCGTCGCCCACGGCCTGCAGGGCGTCTGGGACGCCGGCGGCACCGACAGCTTCGGCACGCTGTTCGCCACCCTCGGTACGGCAGCGGAGCAGGGCTCGAAGGTCTACTCCGGCATGCTGTCCGACCTTTCTCCGGGCGTGGTCCTGGCCCCGGCGGCGCAGCTGCAGGCCGGCATGGCCCGCTTCAACACCGGGCTGATGAGCTGCCCGGTGTTCAGCGGCGCCGACGCCCTGACCGGCGAGACCGACTGCGCCTGGGCCCAGGTCTCCGGCCGCTCCACCCAGCAGACCGCCGACGCCGGCATCTCCGGCTTCTCGAACGACAGCATCACCTACCAGGTCGGCGGCCAGCACGAGGTGGCGCCGGGCTGGTTCGTCGGCATGTCCGGCGCGTATCAGCAGAGTTGGCTGGAGGGCTATGACAACCGGGTCGACGGCGACGGCAGCAGCGGTTATCTCGGCCTGACGGTGAAGCGCGAGATGGGGGCCTGGCAGATCGCCGGCGCGCTCAGCGGCAGCTACGGCAGCTTCGATATCAAGCGCCGGATCGCTATTCCAGGCTTCGCCGACACCGTCTCCAGCGACCCGGATGTGTTCGCCGGGGCGGCCCGGCTGCGGGTGGCGCGGACCTTCGCCTTCTCCGAGATGTACCTGAAGCCCTATGTCGACCTCGACGCGATCTATTCGCGGATGCCGGGCTACCGTGAAAGCGGCGGCGGCGATCTCGGCCTGAAGGTGGAGGACAGCGACCAGTTCACCTTCGCCTTCTCGCCCACCCTCGAGGTCGGCGGGCGCGTCGCGGCGGGCAACGCCATTCTGCGGCCCTACGCCTATGCCGGCGTCACGGTCCTCAGCGACGACGACTGGTCGGCGAAGGCCCGCTTCACCGGCGCGCCGTCCGGCACCGGCAGCTTCGACACCTCGCTGCCGATCGACGATGTGGTGGCGCGCATCGGCGCCGGCGTCCAGCTCCTGACGACGGCGGGCATGGACATCCGGCTGCAGTATGATGGCGAGTTCTCCGACCGCACCTCCAGCAACGCCGGCTCGCTGAAAGCCATCCTGCCGTTCTGAGCGGAGGAGCCGAGCCACTCGGCACCGAATGTCCGGACCTGGCGGCTGTCACCTTGGAGAGATCATGGGCCAAATCAGTCGTGCCATGGGCGTGCTCGCCATCGGGTTGCTGGCGCTGGGATGGCCATATCCCGACGCCAGGGCCCAGGCTCCGGCCGACTCCGTGACGGCACTGTCCTGGCCACGGGACTTCGACCAGGGTGGTCAGCGGGTCGAGATCTACCAGCCGCAGATCGAGGATTGGAGCGGCGACCGTCTCTCTGGCCGGGCGGCCATCGCCATCGGCGCCAAGGGCGGCCAGCCGGTCTACGGCGTCGCCCGGTTCAGCGCCGACACCGATATCGACAAGACCGCCGGGCTGGTCCGGCTGCACGGGATCGCCATCGACGGCGTCGAGGTCCCGACCGCGCCCGACAAGGCGCCGGAGCTGCAGAAGGCGCTGCAGGCGCGGCTACCGGCCGACGGCATGACCGTCACGCTCGACCATCTGCAGACCAGCTACGCCGCGCAGCAGCAGATCGCCAAGCAGGCCGGCGTGCCGGTGCGGAACGACCCGCCGAAGATCGTCTTCGCCAGTGCCCCGACAGTGCTGGTGTCGATCGACGGCGATCCGCTGCTGCACCCGGTGGACGGGGCGGCCGGCTATCAGCGGGTGGTGAACGCCCGCGCCCTGATCCTGCAGGAGGACAAGACCTTCCACGTCCAGGCCGCGGGGGCCTGGTACGCGGCGTCCACGCTCGACGGGACCTGGGTGGTGACGGCAGCGCCCCCGGCCGCGCTGCAGGCGGCGGCGAAGGCGGCCGTCCGGTCCGTCGCGCCCGACCCGTTGCTGCCCGAGGACGGCAAGCCGCCGGCGACGCCGCCCTCCCTGCTGGTCGTGACCCAGCCGACCGAGCTGGTCGTCACCAGCGGCCCGCCGCAGGTCGCGCCGGTGGCCGGGGTCGGCCTGCTGACCATGACCAATGCCGACCATGCGGTGTTCGTCGATCCCTCGACCAACGGCACCTACGTGCTGGTCTCCGGCCGCTGGTTCCGGTCGACCGGGCTGGACGGGCCGTGGAGCTTCGTGCCGCCGGATTCGCTGCCGGCCGATTTCGCCAAGATCCCGCCCGACGATCCGAAGGCCGATGTGCTGGTCTCCGTCGCCGGCACGCCGCAGGCCAAGGAGGCGGTGATCGCGGCCTCGATCCCGCAGACCGCCACAGTCTCGCGCAGCAAGGCCGGCCTGCAGGTGTCCTATGCTGGCGGCGCGCCGGAGTTCGAGCCGATCCAGGGCACGCCCCTGGCCTACGCCGTGAATACGCCGGTGCCGGTGATCCGGGTCGACGCGGAGCATTATTATGCCGTGTCGAAGGGCGTCTGGTTCGTCGCCCTGGTGCCGGCGGGCCCGTGGCGCGTCGCCGATGCGGTGCCGGCGGTGATCTACACCATCCCGGCCTCGTCGCCGCTGCACTACGCCACCTATGTCCGGATCTATTCGGCGACGCCGGAGATCGTGGTGGCCGGCTATACGCCGGGCTATCTCGGTGTCGTCGTTGATCCCGCCAGCACCGTGGTCTACGGCACCGGCTACGCCTATCCGGCCTATGTCTCGGGCGATGTCTGGTACGGCTATCCGGCAACCTATGGCTACGGCGCGGGCTTCGGCCTGGGGGCTGCGACCGGCTTCGCCTTCGGTTTTGCGGCCGGGGCGCTCTGGGGCTCGGCCTCGCCCTATTGGGGGCCGTACTGGGGCTATGACGGCGGCTACGTGAACTGGAGCCATGTCGACGTCAACCAGGTGAATGTCTATGGCCGTTGGGGCGCGGGCACGGTCACCCATGCCAGCGGCTGGAACGGCTGGACGGACACGAGCTGGAGCGGCAGCCATGTCTCCGGCTTCAACCCCTACACCGGTGCCCATGGCCAGGCCGGCCGGGCCGGGGCCTTCGACTGGGACACCGGCGGCTATGCCGCGGGGCGGCAGGGTTCCTTCGCCAACCCCTCGACCGGTGTCGCCGTTGCCGGCCGTGCCGGCATCACCGGCAATGTCGACACCGGCGACTACCAGGCCGGCAGGCAGGTCGCCGGGGTGAATGCGCAGACCGGCCGGATCGGCGCCGCCCAGACGACCGTCACCGGCAATGTCCGGGACGGCGACCGCTCGGTCGACAGCACAGGGGCCGTGATCAACCCGCGCACCGATTCCGGCATGGCGTGGAACGACGGTAACGTCTATGCCGGCCATGACGGCAACGTCTACCAGCACACCGACGACGGCTGGCAGAAGCATGGCTCCGACGGCTGGCAGCCGGTGCAGCGCAACAGCGATGAGCTCGGCGGCCTCGATGGCCAGCGCCAGGCGCGCGGCCTCGGCCAGCAGCGGCTGGAGAGGTCGGAGGCAGGCGGGCGGTTCGGCGGTGGCATCAGGCGGCGTCGATGACCCCGCGGGGCTGGAGCGATGTGCAGCCGGCCCGTCGCGAAGCACGGATCCGAATAACCGCCCAACGGTGCTGGACCTGCCTCGCGATGCTGTTCGGACCGTCCTTCGTCGCGGTTCTGCAGCGAAGACGCAGCATCGGAGGCTCGTCGCCGAGGCACGCTGACGGCAGGCCCTGACCATGCCAATCCAGGCCCGGAGGCAGCCAGCCGCCAGGCGAAGACAAGGGGACGATCATGAAGACGGCAGGCATTCCGGCAGTAGCGGCGATGTTCATCCTCGCCGCCTGTTCCTCGACCACGCCTGAGACGACGGCCGGCCTCGGGGCCGAGATGTCGCTCGCGGCGCCGACGGCTGCGAACCCGAACGTCCCGGCGGGCCTCGCGGACAACACCTTCGTCTATCGCTCGCCGACGCTCGATATCTCGAAATATCACGGCTTCTACATCCCGGCCGCGGGCGTCTACAGGGGCGCCGATACGGATTTCGGGGAAACGGCGATGCAGGATCAGAGCCTGCTGGCCCAGGAGCTGACGCGGGATGTCACGAAGGCCCTCGCCCGCAGTCGCAACATCGTCTCCCGCCCCGGGCCCGGCATCGTCACTCTGCAACTGACCCTTGCCGGCGTATCCAAGACCCGGCCGGTTCTGTCGCTGACCCGGCTGACGCCCGTGGGGCTCGGGGTCACTGCGCTCAAATCCGCCGAAGGCATGCCTGCCGCCTTTGTCGGTACCGTCACCATCGCCGGGAAATTCACGGATTCCCGGACCGGAGAGATCCTCGGTGGCTTCGTGACGCGCCAGAGCCCGCCGGCCTACGATCTGCGATCCTCTGCCGGCACGATGGAGACGGCACGACTCGCCCTGTCCAGTTTTGCGGACGAGCTTGCCATCGCGATCAACAAGATGGCAGCGCAGCGCCCTTGACGATGCCCGGGCCGTGCAGGATCGCGATACGGCCCGTCGCAACACGGCTGGCTTCCCGAAGAGCCTTCATGTTGAATTTGAGTCTGGACTCTCGGTCCGATGATCGTGAGTCGGTACGCGCGAGCGTCGTTGGCTGCATGTCCCCGATTTGAAGCTGAGTCGGTGATAGCGGCTGAATGGGCCAGGGGTGGACGCAGCGGCAAGATGCCGCTTGCAAGGCTCGCGATGACGTAGCCGCCCACCGGCATCGACTTGTCCATCGTCACCTGCGCCGGGAAATTGGCGGTCGGCGACTCGTGTTTGCGTCGGTGGCGGTCCAGGGCCTTGTCATTGAGGTTGTGTGAACAAATATGGAACATTGGTCGGGACTATGTCGGGACTCCTGGCTTTAGGGTGCTCGGGTGGATGCTGTTTTGTTCTCATTGAGCCTGCAGATGCTCCTTGCCAACCCACTGCAAAACCTCTAGGAAACCTGCGGCGTTCGGGCCGTCGGGGCGTAGCGCAGTCTGGTAGCGCGCCTGCTTTGGGAGCAGGATGTCGGGAGTTCGAATCTCTCCGCCCCGACCATCCTGTCCGAGCCCCCCGGCCCACAGCGCTGTTCCCATCGACCGAGCTTGATGGTAGGAGGAGGCCCGGGCGGCGGCCGGCGAATCCTCGTGGCCGCGCCGGGGATCAGTCAGAGGGTCGGCCGAGGCATGCAGGCGCGCATCTACCGTCGTTCCAAATCCGCGATGCAGAGCGGCCGCGGCAAGGTCCATGACTGGGTCCTGGAATACGAGCCCGCGACGCCGCGCCGGCCGGAGCCGCTGATGGGCTGGGTCGCCTCGGGCGACACGCTGAACCAGGTGCAGCTCACCTTCCCGAGCAAGGAGGAGGCGATCGCCTTCGCCGAGCGCAAGAGCATCGCCTATTCGGTGCTGCCGGAGCATGAGCGCCGGGTGGTGCCGCGCAACTATGCCGACAATTTCCGCCCGCGGCCGCGCTGAGCGCGGCTGCCGGCGCCGGGCGCCGCGCGCCCTGCCGCACACGGCCCCGTAGCTCAGCTGGATAGAGCACCCGCCTTCTAAGCGGACGGTCGCTGGTTCGAGTCCAGCCGGGGTCGCCACCCTTCTCCCGACGGTCGCTACAGCACGAAATCGCCGGCGACGAGCGCGATGGTGCCGGTGAGCCGGATGTGGAAGTCC
Organism: Inquilinus limosus; assembly: GCF_002195995.1. Taxonomy (GTDB): domain Bacteria; phylum Pseudomonadota; class Alphaproteobacteria; order DSM-16000; family Inquilinaceae; genus Inquilinus; species Inquilinus limosus_C. The sequence continues at coordinate 116,306 of NZ_NHON01000003.1, read as the reverse complement.
GACACCTTGTCGCCGTTGAGGTCGCCGGCGATCGTGGTGACGCCGCCGCCCGAGGCATAGCGCAGCTGTCCCGCGACGCCGGAATAGGCCGCGGTGCCGATGAAGGTGAATGCCTGGTCGCCGGCGGCGCCGGTGCTGGCGTCGATCGCCGCCAGGTCGATCCTGTCGCCCTGGGCATGGCTGAAATCGGTGATCAGGTCGGAGCCGGCGCCCACCGGGCTCTGCGCCGCGCTGCCATAGACGAAGCGGTCGGCCCCCGTGCCGCCCGTGAGCGTATCCTGGCCGCCGGAGCCGGTCAGGACGTCGTTGCCGTTCCAGCCCTGCAGCGTGTTGGCGCCGCTGTGGCCGACCAGGCTGTCATTGCCCTGGCTGCCGGACAGGTTCTCGATCCCGGCCAGCACGTCGCCCTGAGCCTCGCCGCCGCTGCCGATGCCGGTGACGAGATTGACCGAGATCCCGGCCGCGCCGGTGAAGTAGCTGGCGGTATCGGTCCCCGCGCCGCCGTCGAGGGTGTCGGCGCCGGCGCCGCCGCGCAGCACATCGGCGCCGTCGCCGCCATAGAGCGCGTCGTCGCCATTGAGGCCGTTGAGCGTGTCGTCGCCGCCGAGGCCGTTGATCTCGTCGCCGACGGAGTCGTGACCGTAGAGGGTGTTGGCGTCCTCGGTGCCGGTCACCAGCCCGTCGCGCGGGTCGATGATCTGGGTCCGGATCTCGTCGGCGGCGGAGCTGTGCCAGGCCACCACCAGCCGGCCGTCGGCCAGCGCCGTGATGTGGGGATAGAATTGCCCCCCGGCGCCGTCGGTGCCTGTGTTGACGGTGAACTGGCCGCCGACCCGGGCGCCGAAGGCGTCGAAGCGCTGGCCGACGATATTGTAGTCGGCGCTGTTGACGCCCGAGGAGGCATCGGACCAGACGGCGACGAAGCCGCCATCCGCGAGGGCGACGAGGTCGGGAAAGCCCTGATGGGATGCGAAGATCGAGTTGACCAGGAACTCGGCGCCGACCTGTGCGCCGTCGGCATCGTAGATCTGGGCGTGGATGCTGGTGCCGCTCCGGTCCTGCAGGGTGGTCGAGAATTCGCCCCAGGCGATGGCGAAGCCACCATTGGCCAGGCCGATCACGACCGCCGGGTTGCTGCCCCCGGCTGGGGCACCCGCCGTGTCGTTGACCTGGGTCGAAGCGGTGATGGCGGTGCCGTCCGCATGGAAGACGCGATACCGGTAGTTGTTGCCCCCCTCATGGTCGATCCAGGTGACGACGTAGCGATTCCCGCCGGACAGCTCCGCGATCGACGGCGCTTCCTGGATTCCGGCCGTCGCGTCGCTGTTGACCACCGTGGCGCCGATCCTGATGTCGTCGCCCGACTTGTAGGCGGAGCGAAAGCCGGTACCGAGCGCGCTGATCGTGCCCTGGCTTTCGAAGACAGCCGGGGCCGCGAAACTCTCTGCGGACTGGAACGTGCCGTCGGCCCCGTAGGTGTTCACCCATGCGTTCCTGTCGCCGAGCACGGATTCGGTGAAACTGATGGCGAAGCCGCCATCCGCCAGCGCCGCGACCTGCGGCTCCGAATAGAAGCCGTTCGGATTCTCGCCGATGACCACGATCTGGGCGCCGACGGCGTTGCCGGAAGCGTCGAAGCGCTGGGCCAGGACATGCTGGGGCGAGCTGTCGTTGTCCGCCCACACCACGACATAGCCGCCATCCGCGAGGCCGACGACATCCGACCCGCGGATATCGGCATCGCCCATCCCGACGACCTTCTCACCGCCCCATTTCCGCACCGGCATGACGATTCCCCCCCCGTTCCAGGTCCGTCGTGCCCGGCCACCGGGCCGGGCATGGCGGGATAATCTGGCGCGGAACGGCGCGGGCGGCATCGCCCGGACAGGAGATGCGCGTTTGTCACATATGAACTATGGTGATGGGTTTTTGGTCACAATCATTCGGGAGCCGCATTGCCATGGCGTCGGCGTCGGCCTTCAGTCCCGCTTCACCCATTTCACCGGCACCACCCATTCGACCACCACATCCTCCATCGGCGGGGCGTTGTAGCTGTCGAGGGTGAAATAGCCGGGGCCGGAGCCGCGGCGCAGCACCTTGACGAAGGTGCGGCCGTCGGCGAGCCGGACCACCACCTCGCGGCCGATCAGGCCGGCCGGGTCGCCGGCGGCGTCGGCCCGGCGGTAGTAGATCGTCTCGCGCTCGAGATAGCGCGGGAACATGGAATCGCCTTCGACGATCACGGCCACCGTCGCCTCGTCCGCGCCGGGCGGGGCCTCGACCTCGTCGATCCGCTCGGACGACATGTCGCCGTCGAACAGATGCACCTCCGCTCCGGCGCCGACCTTGCCGACCAGGCGCACGGCGCGCGGCGTGCCCAGCACCTCCAGCTCGCTGGCGCCGAAAGCGTCGGCGGCCAGCCGGATATAGTCGGCGGTCAGCCGCCGCTCGCCGCGCTCGAGCTTGATGAGCTGGCCGCGGGAGACGCCCATGGCCTCGGCCGCCTGCTCATGCGTCCAGCCCCGGGCCTGACGCAGCTGTTTCAATCCATTCCCCATTATGGGGATCTTAGCGGATCCGATTTGGTTTGTAATTCCCCATTATGGGAAAGATCGACTTGACTTAATTCCCCATATTGGGGAATATTCATCGTATGGCTCTGATCGATTTCATCCCGTCCGAAGGCCCATCCGGGTGATCCCGCGGCTGCCGGACAGTCCGGCGCCGCCGCGCCTCGGCGACGCCGGCTGATTGTCCATCCGCAACGGACCGTGGCGGCCCGGCTGACCGCCCTTCCTTTCCGGAGTTCCGCCATGTCCCTCGCACCCCTGTCGGCCGGCCCGATGGCCGGCCTCGCCCTCGCTTTGTCCGCGCTCCAGCCGGCCCCGGCGGCCGCCCAGGCGGAAAGCCCCTGCGCGCCCTACGAGATCGTGGCCGCAGCGCTCAACGAGCGCTACCACGAGGCGCCGGTGGCGCGGATGCTGTCCGACCGCGGCTTCGTCATCGAGGTCCTGGCCTCGGACGACGGCGCCAGCTTCACCGTGCTCGGCATCCAGCCCACCGGCAGCGCCTGCGTGCTGGCGACCGGGTCGGCCTTCACCCTTGTCAGCCCGGCGGCGACGCCGGTGCCGGGGACGGGCGCCTGATGGGCGACGCGGTCCCGGTCCCGCTCAGCGACCGCAGCCGGGCGCTGCTCGCCATCATCGCGGCCGCGGCGGAGGAGGGGGCGCCGACGCCCTCGGCCCCCGAGCTGACGGCGGCGCTGGAGGCGGCGGGGCACCGGCTCAGCCGCAATCCCGGCCAGATCGGCTACGAGCTGCGGCGGCTGGAGCGCGCCGGCCGGATCACCATCATCGGGCGGCAGAGCCGGCGGGTCTTCGAGATCGCCGGCACCGGCCGGCGCACGGAACGGCGGCTTGCCGGGAAAAGCCGGATGCTGCTCCTGGCCCGGCTGAGGCTGCGGTCCGGGGTCGATCCGGCGGATTGGCCGCGGCCGACGCGGGAGAGCGCCGCGGCCTATGACGCCGCGGTGCGGCGCCGCGAATTCGCCCGGCACGAGCATCCCGAGCCGGCCGGCCCGCTGGTCCGGATCCGCCCGCCGGCCCGGCAGTCGCCGACCGGTTGCGCGACCGCGATGATGGCGGCCTGGTGAGATGGCCGGCGGGCCGGTTCAGATCCGGGCGGCGTCCGGCCCGCTGAAATAGGCATCGCGGAACGCCGCGAAGTCCCGCCGGAACTGCTCCAGCCCATAGGGCTCGGGCGGTTCCGCCAGCGTCCGTCGGGTGATGGCGGCCAGGACGCAGTCATGGATCCGGCCGAGGCTGCCGCCCTCATGCGCGATCCGCATGGCGCGGGCGATCCACTCCATCTCCAGCGGGGAGGGCTGGTGGCCCTCCTGCCAGTTGAGGAGATAGATCCGCAGCCAGGCGTGGATCGCCTCGGCCTGCCTCAAGGACTCCGACATGTGACCTCCGGTGCTCCGTCTAAGCAAGCGAGCGACGCCGGAAGTTGTTCCCTGTCAATGAGATGAGCCGCTGTGCCGGCCGTCTCCGTCATCGATGATCCGAACCCAGCAGGGGGAAGCATGGCGCGACACAAAATCGGCTGCGGCCGGGATGCCGTGGCCGGGCCCGAGGCCGCGGCACGGGAGACGCCGGAGCGCGCCCGGCATGCCGCCGGCATCGTCGACCGGCCGACCGGCACCGCCATCGGCGCGCCGACGGGCCGGCTGGTGCAGGCGCCGATCGACCGGCTGGCGGCACGCGGCTCGATCAGCCCGCGCATGCATTCCGCCGGGCAGCGGCTGCGCGGCCAGTTCGAGATCGGCGTGCTGGGGGTGCAGGACCGCGACGGCGAGCTGCCCACCGGGATCCGCGGCACCGGCATGGTGCTGACCCCGGGGGAGGTCCAGCTCGAAACCCTGCGCGCCTACAAATCGGCGCTGCGCTGCCTCGGCGCCCATGTCGGGGCGGTGGTGGAGGCGGTGTGCTGCCATGAGCAGGACGTCTCGGCCGTGGCCGGCAGGCAGGGGCGCCACCGCGACCGGGTGATGGGGGTGCTGGAGGATGGGCTGAAGACGCTGGCCGATCACTATCGCCTGACCGGGCGCGACGATCCTGCCCCGGAGAAGGGGGAGCGCGGCCCCCGGCCCCGCGCCATCGGCGTCCCGTGATCGGGGAGCACCCCCGGACCCAGGCGCTTCCTGGGCGTGTATGCCGGGCGCCCTCCGGATGGCGCAGCACTGCCTTGCCCGCATCCCAGGCCGGCCTCGATCGGTTGTAAGAAAGCTGCCACAAGGAGGGGCTAAGTCTGAGAGACCGTTTGGAAATGCGCTGGCGTGAGTCGGCTGGTGGTGGTTTCGAGAACCGGAGCGCAGCGCACATTGGTGCGTGAGCACCGGAAGCGGAGAAGCCGCCATCAGACCGCCGCGCCAGCGCATTTCCAAGCGGTCTCTGAGCGCCTGCCATCACCCCGGGCCCGTGCACGCATGCTTGAAGGTTCCATCATGAACGACAGGACGGCCGGCCTCGCTGCCATGCCCTCGCCGGCCCGCGGGCCGGCCCCCTCGCTGACCATTGTCGGCGCCCACGCGCTGGTCGATGGCCGCTTCGAGGAGGCGGTGATCCGCATCGAGGCGGGGCGCATCGCCGAGATCGCGGGCTCGGAGGGCCGCGCCGCCGATGGCCGGCTCGACGGCCGCGGCCGCCTGATGCTGCCGGGCATCGTCGACCTGCATGGCGACGCCTTCGAGCGATCGCTGATGCCGCGGCCGGGCGTGCGGTTCCCGACGGCGCTGGCGCTGGACGAGGCGGACCGGGTCATGGCCGGCTTCGGCATCACCACGGCGCTGCACGGCGTCACCTATTCCTGGGAGCCGGGGCTGCGCGGGCGCGAGACCTTCCTGGCGCTGGCCGGGGCGCTGCGCGAGCTGCGCGGCCGCCTGCGCTGCGACACCCATCTGCATCTGCGCTTCGAGGTGCACAACCATGACGGCCTGGGGGAGGTGGCGCCGCTGATCGCCGACGGCACCATCGGCGTGGTCGCCTTCAACGACCACCTGGCCGATATCGAGGAGGACCTGGCGAACCCGGAGAAGGCGGCGCGTTACCCGGGACGCACCGGCCTCTCCACCGAGGCGTTCCGCGCGCTGATGCGCCGGGTCGGGGAGCGCGCGGCCGAGCTCGACGCCACGGTCGCCGCGCTCGCCGGCATGGCGACCGCGGCCGGCGTGCCGATGCTCAGCCATGACGATGCCGATCTCGAAACCCGGGCACGCTACCGGGCGCTGGGCGCGCGCATCGCGGAGTTCCCCCTGGCCCGCGCCGTCGCCGCCGACGCCCGGGCCCAGGGCGAGCACGTCGTCATGGGCGGCCCCAACGTGCTGCGCGGCGGCAGCCACAAGGCGGGCAACCCCGCCGCGGCCGAGCTGGTGGGCGCGGACCTGTGCAGCATCCTGACCTCGGACTACTACTACCCGGCCCCGCTGCACGCGGCCTTCCGCCTGGCGGGGGAGGGGACGCTGCCGCTGGAGCGCGCCTGGGACCTCGTCGCCGCCAACCCGGCCGAGGCGCTGGGGCTCGCCGATCGCGGACGGATCGAGGTCGGCCGCCGCGCCGACCTGCTGCTGGTCGACCCCGGGGCGGGCGGGACGCCGCAGCCCGACGTCGTCGCCACGCTGGTGGAAGGCCGCCGCGCCTTCGTCGCGACGGAGGGCTGACGCGGGGACCGCCGGCGGCGGAACTCCTCATGCCCCCAGCCGCCCGGTCGCCGCGATATCCTGCGCCAGGCTCTGCAACTGCCGGCCCAGCTCGGTCGCGAGCACCTTGATGTGCGGGGCCGCCGATCGGTCGCGGTGCACGAACAGCCCGATCTCGCTGCCCGCCAGCCCGGGCTCCATCAGCGGTACGCAGACCAGCTCGCCGGTGCGGATCTCGTCGACGAATCCCGTCGGGGTGAAGAAGCCGATGCCGAGGCCGGAGCGCATCGCCGCCTTCATCACGGTCAGCGAGTTCGACAGGATGCGGGCGCTGAACTGGGCGCCGCTGTGGATGAACTCGCTCTCCGACACCGCATCCAGCAGCCAGGGATCGTTCAGCATCACCACCGGGTAGTCGGCGCATTGCGTCAGGGTGACGCCGCTCAGCGAGGCCAGCGGGTGGTCCGGCCGCATGATCGCGCCCAGCGCGGTGCGCAGCCGGGCCGCCAGCTCATAGCTGCGCTGGCGCCGGTCGATGAACAGCAGCGCCACGTCGGGCCGGCCGGCCCGCATCTCCTCGACATGCTCGGCCGGATCGGCGTCGATGACGCGGAAGGTGACGTGCGGGTGCTGCGCCGCCACCGCCTCGATCGCCCGCGGCACCACCCGCACCAGCAGCGACGGGATCGCCACGATCCGCACCTCGCCATGCAGGTCGCCGGACAATGCCGCGATGTCGCTGCAGGTGCGCTGCCACTCCGCCAGCGTGTGCCGGGCATGGCGCAGCAGGTGCTCGCCGGCCGGGGTCAGGCGCACGCCGTTGCCGCGCCGCTCGAACAGCGCCGCGCCCATCTCCGCCTCCAGCTTCAGGATCTGCCGGTTGACGGCGGAGGAGGCGACGTTCAGCGCCTCCGCCGCCCGCCGGATCGACCCCAGCCGCGCGACATGGTCGAGATAGCGCAGCACCACCGCATGCATGCCGGTCGTCCCCCCGAAAACCCGTCCCCGGGTGATGCCGAAAAGGCATCACCTCGCGCGAAATTCTATTCTTCCGAAGCGCGCCGAAGCACTCCTAAAGTTCTCGATCCGAGCGCGGACGCGTCGCCCCAGGAAGCCACGACGAGCGACACCGCCAAGAGCCGCATCGGCAGGGAAGCTCCGGGTCCAACGCGACCCCGAAGAAGGAGATGGCTTCATGGCGACGACGCTCTCCGCCAGCCGGCGACACATGCTGAAGGCCGGCTTGGCGCTGGCCGGCGGGCTGGCCTGTCCCACGGTGATCCCCGGCCTGGCGCGGGCCGCGACCGGCACCCGCACCGTCAACATGCAGCTCGGCTGGCTGGCGAATGACAACCAGCTCGGCGAGATCGTGGCCAAGCGCCTCGGCTATTTCGAGGAGGAGAAGATCGATTTCGCGATCCAGCCGGGCGGGCCCAGCATCGATGGCGTCGCCATCGTCGCCTCCGGCCGCTTCGAGATCGGCCAGGTCTCCTCCAGCCCCTCGCTGCTGCTGGCGGCATCGCAGGGCATACCGGTGAAATGCTTCGCCGTCGGGGCGCAGCAGCACCCCTACAGCTTCTTCTCGCTGCCGGCCGCGCCGGTGCGCGCGCCGCAGGACATGGTGGGCAAGAAGGTCGGGGTGCAGGCCACCGGCCGGATCCTGCTGTCGGCCCTGCTGCGCAAGCACAACATCGCCGAGGGCGATGTCGAGGTCGTGGTGATCGGCGCCGACATGTCGCCGCTGCTGACCGGCCAGGTCGACTGCATCACGGGGTGGGAGACCAACCGCACCGCGCTCAAGGTGCTGGGCCCCGACATGATCACCATGCGGTTGTGGGACCAGGGCGTGCGGCTCTACGCCATGCCCTATTACGCCACCGCCGAGACGATCGAGGGCCAGGGCGACCTCTTGGCCGGCTTCCTGCGCGCCGCCGGCCGCGGCTGGCAATACGCCCGCCAGAACCCGGAGCAGGCGGTCGACCTGTTCCTGCAGGAATATCCGGACGCGGTGCGCGAGGACGAGATGGCGGCCTGCAAGACCCTGCTCGACTACGTCTTCACCGAGAAGACGAAGCAGGATGGCTGGGGCTGCTTCGACCCCGCGGTGTGGCAGGAGCAGATCGACCTCTATGCCGGGCTCGACCAGTTCTCCGCCGGCACGCCGCCGATCGACGCGGTGATCAGCACCGCGGTGCTGGACGCCACCCGCGACAACCGCCCGAAGATCGGCTGAGGGGAGGCGCCCATGCCCGCCATCGCCCTGGACCGCGCGGTCCGCGCCGAGCCGCCCGCCGCCGAACCGGCCGCGGAGCCCGCCATCCGCCTGGACCGGGTGACGGTCCGCTTCACCACCGAGCGCGGCACGGTGACCGCGCTGGACGGCATCGACCTGTCGGTGCGGCCCGGCGGCTTCGTCACCCTGCTGGGCCCGTCCGGCTGCGGCAAGTCCACCCTGCTGCGGGTGGTGGCCGACCTGATCCCGCCGACACGCGGCGCGGTACGCGTGCTCGGCGGCAGCGCCTCGGCGGCGCGGGAGCGGCGCGACATCGGCTTCGTGTTCCAGGATGCGGCGCTCCTGCCCTGGCGCACGGCGCTGCAGAATGTCGAGCTGCCGCTCGAGGTCGGCGGCGGCCGGGCCCGCCCGGGCCAGCGCAGCCCGCGTGAGCTCTTGCAACTGGTCGGCCTCGGCGGCTGGGAGAACGCCTTTCCGCATGAGCTGTCGGGCGGCATGCGCCAGCGCGTCTCGATCGCCCGGGCGCTGGCCAACGACCCCAAGCTGCTGCTGATGGACGAGCCGTTCGGCGCGCTCGACGAGATCACCCGCGACCGGCTGAACGAGGAGCTGCTGCGGGTGTGGGAGGAGACGGGCACGACCATCCTCTTCGTCACCCATTCGATCTACGAGGCGGCGTTCCTGGGGCAGGAGGTGCTGCTGCTGGCCGCCCGGCCGGGCCGGGTACGCGAGCTGGTGCCGGTCGATCTGCCGTCGCCGCGCCGCATCCCGGTGCGCGAGACCCGGGAATTCGTCGACCTCGCCGCCCGGCTGCGGCGCGTGCTGGAGGCCTGCTGATGGTCGCGCCCGCCACCGACACTGCCACCGCCACCTTGGCCATGTCCGGCGCCTTCGCCGAGGATGCCGAGGCCCAGGCCGCCTTCGCCGGCACCCAGCGCTTCCTGGCCTGGCGCCGCCGGCTGCTGCCGGTGCTGGCCGTGGCCGCGATCCTGGTGCTGTGGGAGATCGCGGTGCCGCTGCTGGGCATCAAGCCCTTCATCGCCCCGGCGCCCAGCGCGGTGGCCAAGGTGCTGGTCGCCAAATCCGGCATGCTGCTGTCGAACCTGGTGCCGACCGCGATCGAGGCGCTGCTGGGCTTCCTGCTGGGCAATGCCGCGGCGATCCTGATCGCGGTCGCCTTCGTCTGGAAGCGGACGCTGGAGGAGGCGTTCTTCCCGGTGGCGGTGATGATCAACACCATCCCGGTGGTGGCCAAGGCGCCGATCCTGGTGCTGCTGCTGGGCAACGGCATGGAGCCGAAGATCGCCATCGCGGCGCTGATCTGCTTCTTCCCGACCCTGGTCAACATGACCCGCGGCCTGCGCGACGTCAGCCCGCAGCAATTGGAGCTGATGCGCATCCTGTCGGCCTCGCCGCGCGAGGTGTTCGTCAAGCTGCGGCTGAAGAACGCGCTGCCCTATCTGTTCTCGGCCCTGAAGATCGCGGCATCGACCGCCGTGATCGGCGCCATCGTCGGCGAATGGATCGGCGCCACCAAGGGCATCGGCGCGCTGATCATCCAGGCCACCTACAACTTCGACTCGCCGCTGCTCTACGCCACCATCGTCGTCGGCTCGGTGTTCTCGGCCAGCTTCTTCGGCGTGATCTGCTGGGCCGAGCATCGCTTCCTGAAATGGAACGTCCGCGCCGCCTGACCCCGCGCGCGACCCGACCCCCGATCTCTTCAATGCGGAGCCATCAGCATGGCCACGATGCCTGACACCATTGTCGAACCCGAAGGCCGGATCCCGGTCGCGGCGCGCGCCGACCTCGTCGTCGTCGGCGGCGGGCCGGCCGGCATCTCCGCCGCCGTGGCCGCCGCCCGCAACGGCCTGTCGGTGATCCTGCTCGAACGCTACGCCTATCTCGGCGGCCTGGCCTCGGGCGGCATGGTCCTGGTGCTGGACGACATGTCCAACGGCGACGAGATCAGCGTCCGCGGCCTGTGCGGCGAGATGATCGACCGGATGGAGCGGATCGGCCTGTGCGTCGCGCCGCCGGAGGCCGACCGCCGGTCCGACCCGGCGATGTGGCGGAAATGGTCGCGCTGGGGCGTGTTCGACTTCCACTCCCACATCAAGCCGCAGCCGATCTGCTACGCCGCCGCCTTCGACCCCGACGGCTACAAGCGCGTGGCCAACGATCTGGTGCGCGAGGCCGGGGTCAACCTGCGCCTGCACAGCTGGTTCTCCCGCGCCATCGTCGAGGATGGGCGGCTCACCGGCGTGATCTGCGACAGCAAGGAAGGCCGCCAGGCGATCATGGGGGCGGCGGTGGTCGACGCCACCGGCGATCTCGACGTCGCCGCCTCGGCCGGCGCGCCCTTCATCCAGGGCGCCTTCATCGTCACCACCGTGTTCCGCCTCGGCGGCGTCGACACCGCGGCGGCCGAGCGCTTCGAATATGAGGAGCCGGAGGCCTTCGCCGCGCTGGACCGCGAGGCCAAGCGGATCATGGGCGGGTCGTGGGACAAGTGGTGGCTGAAGACGCCGCTGGCCGGCGTGGTCTGGTGCAACTGCCCGCACATGGCCGGCTTCGACGGGCTGAAGGTCGACGACCTGACCCGGGCCGACTTCCAGGGCCGCGACCGCATCGCCGCTCTGGTCGCCTATGCCCGCGAGAAGATGCCCGGCTTCGAGAACGCCTTCATCGTCGACGTGGCGCCGCAGGTCGGCGTGCGCCAGTCCCGCCTGCTGGACGGCGTCCATGTCGTGTCGAAGGAGGATGTGACCCAGCGCCGCCACTTCGCCGACAGCGTCGCCCGCGGCCGCGACTACTACACCCCCTACCGGTCGCTGCTGCCGCGCGACGTGTCGCAGCTGCTGGTCGCCGGCCGGCACTACTCCGCCACCTCGGCCGCCCAGCGCATCTCGCGCGAGATCCCGCCCTGCATGGCGATGGGCGAGGCCGCGGGCGTGGCGGCGGCGCTGGCGCTGCAGGCCGGCGTTACCGTCGACCGGGTGGACGTCGCCCGGCTGCAGGCTACGCTGCGGGCCCAGGGGGCCGATCCGGGCGACCGGCCGGCGGCCAATGCGCAGGTGGCGGAAGCCGCGGAATAGGGAAGGGGCACGAGCAGAATGCAAAGCGACGGAGTGCAGCCGCTGTCCGGCATCCGGGTGATCGACTTCTCCCAGGTCATGCTCGGCCCCAGCGCCACCCAGGTGCTGGCCGATTACGGCGCCGACGTCATCAAGATCGAGCGGCCGGGTGCCGGCGACCTGTCGCGCAGCTCGATCCCGGACGATCCGGACGGGCCGAACAACCCGGTGTTCCGCAGCCTCAACCGCAACAAGCGGTCGATCGCCCTGGACCTGCGCCAGGACGAGGGCAAGCAGGTCGTCTACGAGCTGATCCGGGGCGCCGACATCGTCGTGAACAATTTCCGCGCCGGGGTGATGGAGCGGATGGGTTTCGGCTATGCCCGGCTGGCGGAGATCAACCCGCGCATCATCTGCGCCTTCGGCTCCGGCTTCGGCCAGGCCGGGCCGCTGGCCTACAAGGGCGGGCAGGACATCCTGGCCCAGGCCCTGTCCGGCGTGATGATGCGCAAATGCAACGACGACGAGCCGCTGACCATCTACGCCACCTCGCTGTGCGACTATTCCGCCGGCATGCATCTGGTGCAGGCGATCCTGCTGGCGCTGCTGCAGCGGGAGAAGACCGGCCGCGGCCAGCAGGTCTCGGTGTCGCTGTTCGAATCCATGCTCGCCATGCAGATGCAGGAAGCGGCGATGTGGCTGCAGCGTGGCCGCGACTTCAGCTGGGGCGCCTATCCGCTGACCGGCGCATTTCCAACCACCGACGGCGCCGTCGTCCTGGTCGGCGCCTTCAAGGCCAATCCGCTGCGCGACATCTGCACAGCACTGGGCCTGCCCGATCTGTCGGCCGACCCGCGCACCGCCGACTTCGCCGGCCAGGTCAGGCACAAGGCCGAGCTGCAGGCGCTGTTCCGCGAGCGCTTCGCCGGCAACACCACGGAGCATTGGCTGGCCCGGCTGGACGAGCAGGATCTGCTCTGCGCCCCCGTCCTCAAGCTGTCCGACGCGCTGGTGCACGAGCAGACCAAGGCCAATGGCAGCGTCGTGTCGCATGAGCCGGGCGACCCGCTGGCGCTGATCGGGTCGCCGCTGACCATGGATCCGTCGGCCTTCCGCATCCGCCACGCCCCGCCGGCGCTGGGCGCCGACGGCGACGCGGTGCTGGCCGAAGCCGGCTTCCCGGCCTCGCGGATCCGGGCGCTGCGCGAGGCGGGGGTGCTGTCATGACGGTGCGCTTCACGGTCGAGGGCGAGATCGCCCGCGTCACCCTCGACCGGCCGGACCGGATGAATGCGGTCGACCGGGCGACCGAGGCGGAGCTGATCCGGATCTGGGAGGCGATCGAGAAGGATCGCGCCATCCGCGCCGTGGTCCTGACCGGCGCCGGCGACCGCGCCTTCTGCACCGGCGCCGACATGAAGGACGGGTCGGGCGTCAGCGGGCTGGAGTACTGGGCGGCGCCGCGGCCCGGCGGCTTCGGCGGCATCGCTTTGCGCGAGACGCTGGACATCCCGGTGATCGCCCGGGTCAACGGCCATGCCCTGGGCGGCGGCATGGAGATGGTGCTGGGCTGCGACATCGTCGTGGCCTCGGCATCCGCCAGCTTCGGCCTGCCGGAGCCGCGGGTCGGCCGGCTGGCGCTGGATGGCGGCATCGCCCTGCTGCCGCGCCGGCTGAGCCACGTCCAGGCCATGGGCCTGCTGCTGACCGGTCGCCGCATCGGCGCGGAGGAGGCACTGCGGCTGGGGCTGGTCAACGAGGTGGCTGCGCCGGAGGGGCTGGATGCGGCGGTCGACCGCTGGGTCGCCGACATCCTGGCCTGCGCGCCGCTGTCGGTGCGGGCGATCAAGCAGATGGTGCGGGCGGGGGCCGGCCTGACCGCAGCACAGGCCCAGTCGCTGCGCCTGCCGGCCCTGGTCGAGGCGCTGAGGTCGGCGGACCAGGAGGAGGGCGTTCGCGCCTTCCAGGAAAAGCGCCCGCCGCGCTGGCAGGGGCGGTGAGGGGGCGCCATGACCCACATCATCGCCTCCGCCTGCATCGACGTGAAGGACGGCGCCTGCCAGAAGGTGTGCCCGGTCGACAGCATCTATGAGGGCGGGCGGATGATGTACATCCACCCGGAGGAATGCATCGATTGCGGCATCTGCCTGTCGGTCTGCCCGGTGCAGGCGATCTATGCCGATGACGAGTTGCCGGCGGCGGAGGCTGCGTTCCGGGCCGCGAACCAGGACTTCTTCGGCCCCGCCGTGACCGGCTGGGGCGCGCCGGGCGGTGCCGATGCACGGCATGTCAGCGCGCTGGATCATCCGGAGATCGCGGGCCGCCGTGCGGCCGCTGCCGACCGGCAGCCGTAGGGCGTTTTGGCTCCGGGCCGCCAGGCTGCGCCGGTGTGAGGTCGGATCTGGCCGGCCGCAGCTGTCAGAGTTGGAACTGCAGCCGGCGAGACAGCACGATGCCCGCCGCCCCGCGCAGTGTGGCGCGGCCCCTCTGGTCGGTCAGCAGCACGCGGGGCTCGCTGCCGGGGCGCGGCGGCACCAGCAGGCCGACATGGGCCTCGATCGCCGCCCGCAGCCGCTCCCCGGCCTCGACCACGTCGCCATGCAGCACGAAATGGTTCGGCGCCAGCGTCTGCTGCAGGTTGGCGATGCCGACAGCGATGTTGCGGGCATAGAGGTCCAAGAGCCGCGCGGCCGCGTCCGACCCCGCCTCGGCCTGTCCGGCCAGCAGGGCCGGGGTCATATCCCCGGGCAGCCCGGCGGCCCGCGCCTGGCGCCGCAGCCAGCCGATGGTCGCCACCGTCTCCCAGCAGCCGCGGCGGCCGCAGGCGCAGACCTCGCCGTCGAGCTGGACGAAGGTGTGGCCCAGCTCGCCGCCCGCGCCGGCCGGGCCGCTCTGCAGGTGCCCGTCCAGCTGCAGCGCCCCGCCGATGACGTCGGACAGGTACAGCACCGCGAAGGTGCGCAGGCTGCGGCCGATGCCGAACCAGCGGTCGGCCAGCAGCAGCGCCCGCGGATGGTGGTCGAGATAGACCGGCAGGCCCGTCTCCCCCTCCAGCACCGCACCGAGGCCGAGGCCGGACAGCACCGGCGCCAGGTTGACCTTGACGATGACTCCGCGCTCCGTGTCGATCATGCCGGTGGCCCCGACGCCGATGCCGAGCGGCGGCTGCCGGGCGGCCGACAGGGTGCGCGACAGGCTGGCGAGGACGGCCGCCACCGCGGCCCGGGGATCGCCGCCTTCTGTCGGGAACGCCTCGCGCTCGACGGCCGTGATCTCACCGGTCCAGGACACCAGCGCGGTGCGCACCGAACCGTGCCGCAGGTCGACCGCCCCGATCTGCGGCGCATCGCGTGAGAACTGCAGCGGCCGGGCCGGCTTGCCGCCGGTGCCGCCGGACGAGGCCGGCTCGCCCTCCACCAGGATGCCGTCATCGATCAGCGGCTGGACGATGCCGGTGATGGTGGCGCGGTTGACGCCGATGTGGCGGGCCAGGTCGGCGCGGCTGGTCGGCCCGAGGTCGAACAGCGACTGCAGCAGCCGGCTGCGGTTGAGGTCGCCCATCCTGGCCGGCGACAGCAGGGACGGGGGCCGCGGCTTCATCGCCTCCGCGGACGAGCCGGGCAGAGGGGCCCCCTCGCCGGCACCGCCGTCCATCGCCCGGCCTGACATCTTTCCAATCGACATGGCCTGCACTTCCTGAAGGGCGGGGCAGGGCCCGGCCCCGTGACATTGTATCGGCAGCGGCGCGGGCGTGGACCACCCGGCGCCATCCTCCCGGATTCATGCTCTGTGACACGTCCTCCGTGTTGACGGCAAGTTTGTTTGGAGCTAGAACAAACATACTAATGAAGCGAGCCCGTCCCGGCGGTCGTTCCCGTCGGTTGGAAGCAAGCCCAGAATCACAGGAGAGGCGAATGGATAAGGATCTGCTGGGTCGTTATCTGCTGTCCCGCAGGCGCGTGCTGCAGGGCGCCGCCCTGGGGGCAGGGGCCGCCGCCACGGGGCTCGGCAGCCGCTGGGCCCGCGCCGCGCCGGCCACGCCGCTGAGCTTCATCGGCTGGCAGTTCCAGCCGCAGATCGTCGAAGAGAACGTCAACACCTTCAAGAAGCTGTATGACGAGGCCGTCAATTACGAGCTGGTGACCGGCGACTACCACCCGGTGGTGGAGACCAAGCTGACCGGCGGCCAGCGCATCGACATGTTGTATGCCGAGGAGGACCACATCGCCCGCTGGTGCACGGCGGAGTGGACCCGCGACCTGGAAGGGCTGGACGGGGTCGACGAGATGAAGGCCGGCATGTTCCCGGTCAGCGTCAAGTCGATGTCGCTGCCCGACGGCAAGCTGGCGGGGCTGCCCTATTACGCCGGGCATAACGCCTTCATCTACAATGAGGAGCATCTGCAGAAGGCCGGCCTGCAGGTGCCTGACAGCTGGGATGCCCTGCTGGACGCCTGCCGCAAGCTGAAGAAGGACGGCGTGTCGGACGCGCCCTACAACAGCGCCTGGGGCCAGAAATGGCCGGAGCTGTCCTGGAGCATCTTCTCCTGCTGGTACGCGGAAGGCGCGCCGGTCTTCAACGCCGCCGGCGACTTCGTCGACGACGCCGCGCTACGCAAGGTGCTGGAGACGCATCAGGCCCTGTACAAGGAGCAGCTGGTGGCGGCCGACATCATGACGCTGCCGAATGAGGGTGTGCCCAGCTACGCCACCGGCCGGCACACCTTCATGGTGCTGCACGACTACGACCAGAAGGTCGCCAACGATCCCAAGCTGTCCAAGGCCGCGGGCAAGGTCAGGAACGCCCTGATGCCGGGCAAGACCAAGTCGACCTTCGCCTGGACCGCCGTCTACATGATGGGGGCGCAGCCGAGCGACGTCGATCGCACCTGGAACCTGCTGCGCTTCTTCGGCGGCAAGTCCAAGGACGGCCAGTACCACGTGATCAAGCGCTGGGCGCTCGATTTCGGCCTGGGCTCCGCCTACAAGGAGGTGATGGCCGACCCTGAGGTCGTCGCCAGCTTCGGCAAGTGGCGCGACCTCGACGTCACCAACAAGCAGCTCGAGCTCGCCACCTCCCGCGACATCGCCAAGCAGATCTGGTTCCCGGAATGGGACCTGTTCATGATGCAGCGGGTGCAGGACTACATCCGCGGCGCCATGTCGACCGACGAGATCGTCGACGCGCTCGGCAAGAAGGTGGCCGAGCTGAAGCAGCAGTACCAGTAGCCAGCAGGAGCGGCGATCGCGGGGCCGCCCGGCCGAGCCGCGATCGCCTTTCGCGACCCTTTGCGAGAGGGGCGGACCGGTGTCGATCACCATCCCGCAAGCCACTGCCATGTCCCGCCCGCGCCGCCGCATCGGCCGGATCCCGGGCTTCGCCTACGGTGCTGTGGCGCCGACGCTGGCGATCGTGATCGCCGTCGTCGGCCTGCCGCTGGCCTACAGCCTGTATCTCAGCCTGCACCGCACCAACCCGATCACCAAGCGCTGGATCTTCGTCGGGCTCGACAACTATGCCGGCATGCTTGGCAATGCCGAGTTCTGGGCGGCGCTGGGGCGGACCGCCTATTTCGCCGCCTTCTCGGTGATCGGCACCACGCTGATCGGCATGGGCATGGCGCTGGTGCTGAACGAGCGTTTCGTCGGCCGCGGCGTCCTGCGCAGCGTCATGCTGGTGCCCTGGGCGATGGCGCCGGTCTCGGTCGGCGTCCTCTGGTCCTTCGTCTATGCCGGCGACTACGGCACGCTGAACGGCCTGCTGACCGATCTCGGCCTCGGTTTCCTGGTCACCCCCTGGCTCGGCGACGGCTTCCGCGCGCTCAACCTCGTCGCCCTGACCCAGGTCTGGAACCAGGCGCCGCTGACGGCCCTGCTGCTGCTGGCCGGGCTGCAGTCGATGCCGCGCAACCTGCACAAGGCGGCGATGCTGGACGGCGCCGGGCCGGTCGCCCGCTTCTTCGCCATCACGCTGCCCTGGCTGAAGCCCAACCTGCTGTTCATCGCCATCATCGCCACGATCAACTCGCTGATGGCCTTCGACATCCTGTGGATCATGACCCGCGGCGGCCCTGGCGCCGCCACCACGGTCTTCGCCTGGCTCGGCTATCTCTACTCCTTCCAGTTCCTGAAGTTCGGGGAAGGGGCGGCGATCCTCTACGGCCTCACCATCCTCAGCTTCGTCCTGGCGATCCTGTACTTCCTGGTGCTGGGGCCGCGGCAGCGCCGCCGAGCGGCCGCCGTGCTAGGCGATGTCGGTGAGGGCAGCCGCGCCGCCACCGGCCGGCGCCACGCCATGGTGACGCTGCCGCCCTACCGGCCGCGGCTGCGGCTGCCCCGCCGGGTCGAGGCCGTCCTCGGCCGCATCGGCTTCACCCTGGCCGCGCTGCTGATCTTCCTGTGGTCGGCCCTGCCGGTGATCGCCCTGGTGCTGATGAGCATCACCCCGGCCTCGGACCTGATCCGCACGCCGCCGACCGTGGTGCCCAGCGGCTTCACGCTGCAGAATTTCACCGCGGTGCTGGCGCCGGAGCTGGCCAGCGGCAACGAGACCAGCGTCCAGGCCAAGCGCGTGCCGCTGTCGCTGCTGAACAGCTTCGTCGTCGGCGTGGTGGTCGTCACGATCAGCGTCGCCCTCGGCACCCTGGCCGGCTACGCCTTCGCCCGGCACGGCAAGGCCCGGTTCTTCCGGATCAGCCTGTGGGGCCTGCTGCTGACGCGGATGACGCCCGCGCTGACCCTGGTGCTGCCCTTCTTCGTCATCTTCCGCACGCTGGGGCTGATCGACACCCGCACCGGGCTGGTGATCGCCTACAGCAGCATCCTGCTGCCGCTCAGCGCCTGGATGATGAAGAGCTATTTCGAGGGCATCCCGGCCAGCCTGGACCGGGCGGCGCTGATCGACGGCTGCTCGCGGCTGAAGATGCTGTGGAAGATCCTGCTGCCGGTGGCGCGGCCGGGCATCATCGCCGCCGCGATCTTCTGCTTCCTGGTCAGCTGGAACGAGTTCCTGTTCGCGCTGATCCTGACCTCGACGCCGAACGCCCAGACCATCCCGGTGGTGCTGTCGGGCTTCCTCAGCCAGGCGCGCTTCTACGAATACGGGCCGATGTTCGCCGCCAGCGTGCTGTCGATCGCGCCGCCGGTGCTCGTCGCCTTCCTGTTCCAACGCTACCTCGTCCAAGGCGCGCTCTCCGGCGCCGTCAAGGGCTGAGCCGGGAGGCCCCGATGACCTCGATCAACATCCGCGCCGTCTCCAAGAGCTATGCCCAGCACCGGGTGCTGAAGGGGCTCGACCTCGACATCGCCGATGGCGAGTTCATCTCCTTCCTCGGCCCGTCCGGCTGCGGCAAGAGCACGCTGCTCTACTGCATCGCCGGGCTGGAGGAGATCTCGACCGGCAGCATCCTGTTCGACGGCCGCGACATCAGCGGCCTGGCGCCGCGCGACCGCAACATCGCCCTGGTGTTCCAGGACTACGCCCTCTACCCGCATATGGCGGTGCGGGACAACATGGCGTTCCCGCTGCGCCAGCAGAAGGTCTCGTCGGACGACATCAAGCGCCAGGTGGCCTGGGCGGCGGAGCTCCTGGGGCTGGAGGAGCTCTTGGACCGGTCGCCGGCCGAGCTGTCCGGCGGCCAGCGCCAGCGCGTCGCGGTCGGCCGCGCCATCGTCCGCAACCCGGCGGCGCTGCTGATGGACGAGCCCTTGTCCAACCTCGACGCCAGCCTGCGGGTGCGGATGCGCACCGAGATCAAGCGGCTGCAGCGGGAACTGGCGGTGACCACCATCTTCGTCACCCATGACCAGGAGGAGGCGATGGTCCTGTCGGACCGGATCGCCGTGATGCATGACGGCGTGCTGCAGCAATTCGCCGACCCGATGGCGGTGTATCGCGAGCCCGCCAACCAGTTCGTCGCCGGCTTCATCGGCAGCCCGCAGATGAACTTCCTGCCCGGCTCCGCCGTCTCCGGCGGCCAGGATGACAGCCGCGTCGTCGGCATCCGCCCGCACGATCTGACGCCGTCGGCCGGCCCGGAGGACGGGGCGCTGTCCCTGACCGGGGAGCTGGCGCTGATCGAGCCCGCGGGCCCTATCCATTTCCTCGACGTCCAGATCGGCGACCGGATGGTCAAGGCCACCTGCGGCGACCCCGGCGGCCTCCGCCCCGGCGCCAGCCTGACCCTGACCGCCGCCGACCGCAGCATCCACCTGTTCGACCGCGCCAGCGGCGCCCGGGTCTGATCCCACTCCGAGGAAGCATGCATCCCATGGCCTTCGACCTCGTGCTCCGGAACGGACGGGTGATCGACCCGTCGCAGGGCATCGACCGCGTCGCCGATGTCGCCTTCGCCGGCGGCAAGGTCGTGGCGGTCGGCGCCGGGCTGGACCCCGGCGGCGGCACGGTCCGTGACGTGTCCGGCCTGATCGTGACGCCGGGGCTGATCGACCTGCACACCCATGTCTATTGGGGCGGCACCTCGCTCGGCATCGACGCCGAGGATTTCGCGCGGCGGAGCGCGGTCACCACCTGCGTCGACACCGGCAGCGCCGGCCCCGGCAACTTCCCGGGCTTCCGCAAGCATGTGATCGACCCCAGCCAGATCCGCATCCTGGTCTATCTGCACGTCTCCTTCGCCGGCATCTTCGCCTTCTCCGAGCGCGTCATGGTCGGGGAAAGCCACGACATCCGGCTGATGGCGGCGCGGGACGCGGTCGAGGTGGCGGAGGCGAACCGCGACGTGATCATCGGCATCAAGGTGCGGATCGGCCGCATCGCCAGCGGCCCGGCCGGCATCGCCCCGCTCGACGTCGCCCTGCAGGTGGCGGACGAGACCGGCCTGCCGCTGATGGTCCATATCGACGAGCCGCCGCCCTCCTACGAGGCGGTGGTCGACCGGCTGCGGCCGAGCGACGTGCTGACCCACTGCTTCCGGCCCTTCCCGAATTCGCCGGTCAGCCGCGACGGCACGATCAAGCCCGAGGTGCTGGCGGCGCGGCAGCGCGGCGTGCTGTTCGACATCGGCCACGGCAAGGGGTCGTTCGGCTGGAAGACCGCGCGGGCGATGCTGGCCCAGGGCTTCAAGCCCGACACCATCTCCTCCGACGTCCATGCGCTGTGCATCAACGGCCCGGCCTATGACCAGGTGACGACGCTGTCGAAGTTCCTGGAACTCGGCATGCCGCTGGACGAGGTGATCGCGGCCTCGACCGTCAACGCCGCCAAGGCGCTGAACCGGCCCGAGCTCGGCACCTTCAAGACCGGCAGCGTCGGCGACGCCAGCATCCTGTCGCTCAAGGACGGCGCCTTCCCGCTGGAGGATGTGCGCGGCGAGGTCGTCACCGCCAAGCGGCGGATCTTCGCCGAGGGCGTCGTGGTCAACGGGCGCTGGTGGCACCCGGCGGAAGGAACGAAGTGATGCAGCGCGACGATATCGAGACCTTCGCCAACCATATCGGCGGGCGCTGGGAAACCGAGCCGGAGACGATGCCGGCGACCAACCCGGCGACCGGCGAGCCGATCGGCCGGCTGCCGCGCAGCAGCCGCGACACGGCGCGCCGCGCCATCGCCGCAGCACGGGCGGCGCAGCCCGGCTGGGCCGCGACGCCGGTGTGGCAACGGGCCAAGGCCTGCCTCGCCATCGCCGCCCAGATCGACGGCGCCCGCGACCGCATCGCCCGCACCCTCAGCCTGGAGCAGGGCAAGCCGTTCAAGGAAGCGCATGGCGAGGTCGGCAAGGCGGCGGACGGCTTCCGGCTGGCGGCCGAGCTGGTCAAGCAGCTGCGCGGCGAGACCCTGCCGGCGGAGGACCCGAGCAAGCTGGTGCTGACCCTGCGCCAGCCGCGCGGCGTCTATGCCGTGATCACGCCCTGGAACTTCCCGGTCAACATCCCGGTCGAATACCTCGCCCCCGGCATCGCCACCGGCAACGCCATCGTCTGGGTGCCGGCGCCGACCACCTCGATGGCCGCGGTCGAGCTGATGCGCGCGATCGAGGAGGCGGGGCTGCCGCCCGGCGTGGTCAACCTGGTGATCGGGGAGGGGGCGGTGGTCGGCGACGAGATCGTCGCCCATCCCGGCACCAACGGCATCGGCTTCACCGGCAGCCCGGCCACCGGCCAGCGCATCGCCGAGCGCGGCGCCGGCAAGCCGATGTTGCTGGAGCTCGGCGGCAACGGGCCGGTGCTGGTGTTCGAAGACGCCGATCTCGACCGCGCCGCCGCGGCGGCGGCCAGCGGCGCCTTCTTCAACGCCGGCCAGGTCTGCGCCGCCACCGGCCGGGTGTTGGCCCATCGCAGCATTGTCGAGCCCCTGGCGCAGCGGCTGGCCGAGATCGCCCGGGGGCACAAGCTCGGCGACCCGCTGCAGCAGGGCACCACCATGGGGCCGCTGAACAACCCGAAGGTCGCCGCCAAGGTGCGCGAGCATGTCGACGACGCCGTCGCCCGCGGCGCCACGGTGCTGGCCGGCGGCAAGCCGCGGCCGGATCTGGGCAGCGACCTGTTCTTCGAGCCGACCGTGATCACCGGCGTCACCCGCGACATGCGGATCAACCGGGAGGAGACGTTCGGCCCGGTGGTGCCGGTGCTGGCCTTCGACGACGATGCGGAGGCGCTGGACCTGGCGCTGGACACCGAGCACGGCCTTAGCATCGGCCTGTTCACCGCCGACATGGACCGGGCGCTGCGCTTCGGCGAGGCGATCCCGGCCGGCATCGTCAACGTCAATGCCGGCAGCACTTGGTGGGAGCTGCACCTGCCCTTCGGCGGCGGCACCGGCACCCGAAGCGGCATCGGCCGGCTCGGCGGGCGCCACACGCTCGAGGCGATGACCGAACTCAAGATGATCTCGATCACCCGGACCGGGAAATGACCACAACCACACCTTCTTCCGCCGTCTCGGCGCGGCTGCTGGCCGACCTGGTCGACCTGCTGCTGCCGGGCGAGGGCGACTGGCCCTCCGGAGCCACCATCGGCGTCCAGTCGACGCTGGCGATCCATCTGGTCGAGGAGCGGGGCGAGAGCGACCTCACGCGGCTCACCCAGGCGATCCTGCAGGCCGGCGGTCCCTTTGCCGACCAGCCGGAGGAGCGGCGCATCGCCATCGTGCAGGCCCTGGAGGCGGCGGAGCCCGAGCTGTTCGGCTGGGTCCGCGACGCCGCGTACTACGCCTATTACGAGAGCCCCTATGTGGTCGCGGTGATCAACGCCCAGGGCCATCCCTACCGGCTGCGGCCGCATGTGAAGGGCTATCCGCTGCAGCGCTTCGATCCGGCCCGCGACGCCCCGAAGCACGGCCGCGGCCGCTGGCTGCCGACCGGGGATGTGCGCCCGGTCGACATCTCCGCCCTCGATCTCGACAGCGACCGCACGCAAGCCTGGGGCCTGAAGCGATGACCAAGCCATCCTGCGACATCCTGATCATCGGCGCCGGCGCCACCGGATCCCTCGCCGCCGTGGTGCTGGCCCAGGCCGGGCTCAACGTGGTCTGCCTCGAGCAGGGCTCCTGGGTCGAGGCCGGCGACCATCCGCATTACAGCTCCGACTGGTCCTGGCAGCGCCGCACCCGGTGGAACGCCGACATCAACCGCCGCCGCCATCCGGACGACTACCCGGTGGTCACCGACAGCTCACAGGTGCTGATGTGGAACGGTGTCGGCGGGTCGACCAATGTCTATGGCGCGATCTGGCCGCGCTACCGGCCGTCGGATTTCCGCAAGGGCGACGAGCACGGGCTGCAGCCGAACTGGCCGATCGCCTATGAGGACGTCGCCCCGTTCTATGAGGCGGCGGACCGCATGATCGGCGTCAGCGGCCTGGCCGGCGACCCGGCGATGCCGCCACGGGAGGCCTGCCCGACCGGGCCGCTGCCCTTCACCAAGGCGGCGCGCCGCCTGTCCCAGGCCTTCGACCATCTTGGCTGGCACTGGTGGCCGGCCGAGGCCGGTGTGATCTCGGAGGACTATGACGGCCGGCCGGGCTGCAATGGCTGCGGCATTTGCAATGGCTGCCCGCGCGGGTCGATGAGCAAGTATTCGCTGTCGATCTGGCCCAAGGCGCTGGCCGCCGGGACCGAGCTGCGCATCCACGCCCGGGTGCTGCGGATCGAGAAGGGCAGGGACGGCCGCGCCACCGGCGCCGTCTACATCGACCGCGAGACCGGCCGGACCGAGTTCCAGCCGGCCGAGATCGTGGTCGTCGCCGCCAACGGCGTCGGCACGCCGCGGCTGCTGCTGGCGTCGGACAATCTCGCCAACCAGTCGGACCAGGTCGGCCGCAATCTGCTGCACCACACGCTGGTGGGAGCCGAGATCTGGGTGGACGAGCCGATCGACGGCCATATGGGCTACGTCGCCTCGCTGATCAGCCGGCAATTCGCCGAGACCGATGTCGGCCGCGGCTTCGTCAACGGCTTCAACTTCAACTGTCTGACCAGCACCTCGGCCGCGGCGGAGGTCGCCGCCGGCTGGATCACCGAGACCAAGGCGCCCTGGGGCCGCGATCACCATCGGTGGTTCGAGCGCCATTTCGGCCACGGCATCGGCGTCTATGCCATCGGCGACGACCTGCCGAACCCGGAGAACCGCGTCGCCCTCGACCCGGTGAGGCGCGATGCTGACGGCATCCCGGTCGCGACCATGCATTACGCGCCGGGCGAGAACGACCGGCGGATGATGAACTACATGCTCGACCGGCTGGTCGACATCGGCAGCGCCGCCGGCGCCTTCGAGGTCAAGCTGCAGGACTATCGCGACAAGGACGGCGTCTACCGCACCCCCGCCTGGCACATGATCGGCACCTGCCGCATGGGCAGCGACCCCGAGACCTCGGTGGTGAACAAATGGCAGCAGAGCTGGGACGTGCCGAACCTGTTCATCGTCGATGGCAGCGTCCTGGCCACCGGCGGCGTGGTCAACCCGACGCCGACGATCTCGGCCCTGGCCTTGCGGGCGGCGACCCATATCCGCGACAATTTCCGCGAGCTGAAGGGCGCGACCCGGCCGATGGCGGCCTAGGCCCAAGCCTCAGGGAGTGCGATCGATGCTGCAGCCGCCGCCGGCCGAGCCGGGCATGCGCGAGGAGGAGGTCGACACCCCGGCCCTGATCCTCGACCTCGACGCCTTCGAGGCCAATCTCGACCACATGGCCGGGCTGGCCGCGGCGGCCGGGGTGAAGCTGCGGCCGCATGCCAAGACCCACAAATCGCTGGTCATCGCCCATCGGCAGCTGGCGCGCGGCGCGGTCGGCCAATGCACCCAGAAGGTGGCGGAGGCCGAGATCCTGGCCTGGGGCGGCGTGCTGGACATCCTGGTCAGCAACGAGGTGGTCGGTCCGCGCAAGCTGGCGCGGCTGGCGGCGCTGACCCGGATCGCGCAGGTCGCCGTCTGCGCCGACCATCCCGATGGCGTGGCGGCGATCGAGACTGCGGCGGAGGCGGCGGGCACGCGGCTGACTGTGCTGGTCGAGATCGATGTCGGCACCGGCCGCTGCGGCGTGGCGCCGGGGGAGGAGGCGGTGGCCCTGGCCCGGCGCATCGCCGCCAGCCGGCATTTGGCCTTCGGCGGGCTGCAGGCCTATCACGGCCGCGCCCAGCACAAGAGATCGCCGGAGGAGCGCGCCGCCGCCATCGCCGAAGCGGCGCAGGCGGCGGAGCGGACGGTGGAGGATCTGCGCCGCGCCGGCCTCGACTGCCCGATCATCGGCGGCGCCGGCACCGGCACCTTCGCGCTGGAGGCGGCGAGCGGCGTGTTCACCGAGCTGCAGGTCGGCTCCTACGCCTTCATGGATGCGGATTATGCCCGCAACGACCCGCCGCCGCCCTTCCGCCAGGCGCTGTCCGTGCTGGCGACGGTGATGAGCGTGCCGCGCGACGGTGCCGCCGTGGTCGATGCCGGGCACAAGGCGCTGCCCACCGACAGCGGCATGCCCCTGGTCTCGGGCCGCGACGGCATCCGCTACGAGGGCCCGTCGGACGAGCATGGCCGGCTGGTGATCGAGCCCGGCGCCGACCGGCCCCGACTCGGCGAGATGCTGCGCTTGGTGCCGGGGCATTGCGACCCGACGATCGACCGCTACGACTGGTATGTCGGGGTCCGGTCCGGCCGGGTCGAATGCCTGTGGCCCATCGCGGCCCGCGGCGCCATGGCCTGAGCGGATGTCCGAAGTCTTTCCCGGTCGCGGTTTCGGGGTTTCGCCATCTGCCCGGGCGGGCTGCGCACGAGAGATAAGGGTGTTCGCTTTTTGTTCTTGACACGATGCCGCGTCGCGTGGCATAGTTCAGATACAGTCAGACAGTTGCGCCCGCCCGGCACCGCCGCGGCGGGCGCTTTCGTTCCGGTGTCCGGGTTGGAGGCGTGGGGGCGGCATGGCGCAGCAGCGGAGAACGCCGAATAGGAATCAGCGCCGTTTCGCCAGCGCCTATGTCGGGTCCGGCAATGGCGCCGATGCGGCCCGGAAGGCGGGATATACGCGATCCGAGCCCAAGGACACCGCCTCGAAGCTGCTGAGGAAGCCCTGGGTCCTGATCGAGGCTTTCCGACAGGAGGAGCAGCGGCGGCTGCGGCGGCAGCCGGTATCGTCGGCCGCGGTGGCGAAGCTGCAGGAGAGGACCCGGTTCGTCCTGGCGAAAGGCTTGTGCATGCCGGAGGAGGTGCAGGAGCTGTCGCGGCACCTCGATCGGCTGCGGAGTTTGCCGCCCGAGGCCGAGATCCTGCCCGTGAAGGGCACTGCAGGGCTGCCCTCGCCCGATCTGCCGCTCAAGTTCCGGCAGCTGCTCGATCGGTCGCGCTACAAGGGTGTGCATGGCGGCCGCGGCTCCGGCAAGTCGCATGTCTTCGCCGAGCTGCTGGTGCGGCGCTGCGTCGACACGGCGCCGGTGCGGGCCGTGTGTATCCGCGAGGTGCAGCGGTCGCTGGACCAGTCGGTGAAGCGGCTGATCGAGGACAAGATCCAGGCGTTGGGCGCCGGCGGCCATTTTCGGGTCCAGGCGGAGCGTATCCTCGGGCCCGGCGACGGCCGCATCATCTTCCAGGGCATGCAGAATCACACGGCGGAGAGCATCAAGTCGCTGGAGGGCTACGACATCGCCTGGGTGGAGGAAGCGCAGGCGCTGTCGGCCCGCAGTCTCGAGCTGCTGCGCCCGACCATTCGCAAGCCGGGGTCGGAGCTGTGGTTCTCCTGGAACCCGACGCGGGCGGAGGATCCGGTGGATGTGCTGTTCCGCGGCGGCCCGCCGCCGCCTGGCGCCCTCCTAGTCGAGGCCAACTGGTCGGACAACCCGAATTTCCCGGAGGTGCTGAAGGCCGAGATGGAGTGGGACCGGCAGCGCGATCCGGACAAGCACCAGCACATCTGGCTGGGCGGCTATCGCCGCATCAGCGACACGCGGGTGTTCTCGAACTGGCGGGCGGAGGCGTTCGAGCCGCCGGCCGGCACCCGGTTCCTGTTCGGCGCCGACTGGGGCTTCAGCACCGACCCGACCGTGCTGGTGCGCTGTTTTGTCGAGGAGCGGACGCTGTTCGTCGACCACGAAGCCTATGCGGTCGGATGCGAGATCGACCGTACGCCGGCCCTGTTCGACACCATTCCGGAAGCCCGGCGCTGGCCGATCACCGCCGACAGCGCTCGGCCCGAGACCATCAGCTACATGCAGCGCCACGGCTTCCCCAACATCCGCGCGGCGGTCAAGGGCACCGGCTCCGTCGAGGACGGTGTCGAATTCCTGAAAAGCCATGACATCCTGGTGCATCCGCGCTGCCGGCACCTGATCGACGAGCTGGCGCTCTACAGCTACCGCACCGACCCGCACACCGGGGCGAAGCTGCGTCGGCTGGAAGACCGCGAGAATCATGTCATCGACGCGCTGCGCTATGCGGTCGAGGGGCGGCAGCGGGGCAGCTACGACGGCTCGCTGAGCTGGGTCGGAACCGGCATCTGAGCAACATCACAACCGAGCCGATGGGGCTCTCGGAGGCCAGCCTTGTTTCTGGACACGCTGACCAATGTCCTTGCCGGCCTGTTCACCGCCAGGGACAAGCTCGCGCATGACCGGTTCCTGCAGGTCATGCAGGATCGCGGGCAGCTCGACGCCGCCTATCGCGGCGACTGGATCGCCCGCAAGGTGATCGACGTGCCGCCCTTCGACATGACCCGGGAATGGCGGCGTTGGCATGCCGATCCGGCGCAGATCGCCGCGATCGAGGCGGAGGAGGCGCGGCTCGGCGTCCAGCGCAAGGTGGCGCGGGCGCTGCGGCTGGCCCGGCTCTACGGCGGCGCCGCCCTGGTGCTGGGCGCGGGCGACGGCGACCCGGCGCAGCCGTTGCCGCCGCTCGGCCGCGGGGGCTTGCGCTACCTGCATGTCATGCATCGCTGGGAGATTTCGCCCGGCGAGATCGACCGCGATGTCCTGTCGCCCGGCTTCGGCGAGCCCGGCTGGTACCAGGTCGCATCGGCCGGCGGGTCGGGGGCGGGGCAGGCGGGCGTGCGGCTGCATGCCAGCCGGGTCGTGCGGCTGCCCGGCGCCGAGCTGCCGGACGGGACCGCCGGCGACGGCTGGGGCGACAGCGTGCTGCAGGCGATGATGGATGCGATCCGCCAGGCCGGGCTTGCCGCCCAGGGCGTGGCGACGCTGATCCATGAAGCCAAGCTCGACGTCATCCGCATCCCGCAGCTCACCCAGCATCTGGCGCAGCCCGACTACGCCAGCAAGCTCGTCGACCGGTTCACCCTGGCCAACACGATGAAGGGCCTGGTGAATGCCCTGGTCATCGACAAGGAGGAGGAGTGGGACCGCAAGCAGCTGAGCTTCGCCCAACTGCCCGAGATCATGCAGCAATATCTGCAGATCGCCGCAGGCGCCGCCGACATCCCGGCCACCCGGCTGCTGGGCCAGGCCCCGGCCGGGCTGAACGCGACCGGCGAGGGCGACACCCGCAACTACTACGACCGGATCGCGGCGGAGCAGCGGGTGACGCTGGGCCCGGCGCTGCAGCGGCTGGACGAGGCGCTGATCCTCAGCGCGCTCGGCACCCGGCCGCCGGAGATCCGGTACGACTGGGCGCCACTATGGCAGCTCGGGGCCGAAGACCGGGCCGAGATCGGGCTGAAGAAGGCGCAAGCGACCGAGATCTATGCCCGGACGGCACTGGTGCCGCCCGAAATGCTGGCCGCCGCGGTGCGGGGCCAGTTGGTCGAGGACCGCGTGTATCCGGGCCTGCCGGAGAGTGAGTAGGTCTCGGCCTGATACGTCGCGATCACTTGGCCTTCGGTCATTCCTCTTCAATTCCGATGGAGACGATTCATGATGCTCAGGACGTCATCGAACCCGATCTACGCCGACTTGGCGACGGCGGTTAACGACCTCGCGGGATACGCTGGTCTGGTCATCGACAGCCCCGTTTCCGTCTCCGGCTCGGGAGAACTGACTGTTGAGGTTCCAGTGGTCGTGGAGCCGGGTGGGCAGATTCGGATCAAGGACGATCGAACGGCCGATGTGCCGAAGACCATCACCCTGAAAGATGAGAACGATGTGTCCTATGACGTCCCCTATACGGCACGCGTCTCATATCCGAAACTGACCTTTGCCGGGCCGTTCACGGCTCCGCCGATCCGGATCTTCGTCCGAGAGGCTGGCTGGGGCGGCACCGTGGTGTTCGGGGATGGGGGGCGTGCGGGACCGGACGGCCTGATCACCGAGGCGGTGTTCGTGACTCCTTCCTGGTGGGAGAACGGCACCGTCGATGATACCGACGCGGTGCAGACCGCGCTGGGCTACAACCGGGTCCGGTTCACCCGGACCTACCGGGTGACGTCGGTCACCGCCTCGATGCTCTACCAGATCATCGACATGGCCGGCTTCTTCCTGACCGGAATTGCAGCGACCGCGGCCGATGCCGTGCTGACCCTGCGCAACTGGCGCGAGGGCAGAATTTTTAACGCCGGCGTTATCTCCGATGGTGACAAGACATCACCCATCTATGCTCTGAACTATAGATGCGCTCTGCGATGCAAGAGCGAAGATGTTTATCTTGTCAACAAAGATGGTCAGCAGGTTTTGGATAAATACAATAATCCGATTAATATCAATAGGGATGCGACCCAATATGGATATATCGACGGTCTCCGAATCCGGAACATGAAAACCGGGATCGTCTGGGGCGCGCATGACGGGGACGCGCCGCAGCCTCGGTATCCGCAGAGCGAGTTCCACATCCACGGCTATTCCCCGGTCGGGGTGATGGTGCCCTTCGTCGGCAACGCCCTGAACGCGTACCTGCAGTTCCACGACTCGATCTTCGTGGCGCAGAGGACCCAGGCCAGCGCTTCATGGTGGGACGATGCGGCTGGCCGTACGCTCGTGAACCGGGCCGGATTGGTCCGCCTGATCGGCGGTAGCATCCAGCGGGCGGTCACGGCCGGCTACAATCTTTGGGGTGGCGGTATCGTCGTCGAGAACTGCGATGTCGAGCGTGCCTGCTCGGATTATCTGACCGGCGATGTGACCTACCGGTCCTGCCGCAATGGCCACTATGGCTGGCCCAACGTCTTCCCCGTGGGATGGTCAAATCCCATCCCGTTCAAGGTAGCGCCGGGCGCCACCGGGCGGCTGCTGTTGGACGATGTGGTGATCCGTCGGGACGACGGGGTTGTCGATCGAAGCCTGCACAATCTTGTCGATGCCAGCCAGGCGCCGGATTACGAGATCGTGTTTCGCGATACGACGGTCCACCAGTGGCGTATCGATTCGACGGATCAGGCGGCCTATTTCGTCCATGGCGGTCGAATGACCTGTACCGATCTCGCCATCGACAACTCCACGGCACAGTCGTACCGCCTGCGGGAAGGCCCGAACCGACTCGTGCTCGCCGATCCGACCGGCCGGTCGATGCCAATCACCGACGATCTTACGTCGAAGGGCCATTGGGCTAGCGTCGGCTATGGACAGGGGGGCTTTTACAAAGCGACGTCGGACCTACCGATGGGCGCGAATGAGGCGATCCGGATCCATGCGACGACGACCGGTGTGGAGATTCAGACCGATGCGCCTCTGGCAGTCGAAAGCGGATATGATCACGTCGTGGATTTTTGGCTGAAATACACGGGCGCCGCCTCTGGATATTTCCGCATCTATCCGCGCTGGATCGACGCGGACGACCACGAGTTCAAATACTTCGATCAGAATGGCCAGCCGATCAGGACGCCCCCGGTGGCCACGCAGACCGGCTCCGTTCTCGCGACCAACGGCTTCACCTCGTGGTTGCGGTTCCGCGCCGTGGCCTCGGCGCCGTTGGGCGCCGTCAAGGCGAGGTTCTCCTTTTTCCTCGGGGCCGGTGCCGACCTGATGGTCACCGATATCCGGGTCATCTGATCCGCTCCTGAAGCCGGCTTCCACATGAGCAGGTTGGGCTTGTCGAAAGCGAACCCAACCTCGCCTCTTTGCCGTCATTCCCGCACACGCGGGATCTCCTTGAGATCGATCGTGACGAGATCCCCGCTGTCACGGGGATGACGGTTCGTTATTGGCGGTCGACTTGCGACGGCACCGCCCCCCAATCCAAGGAGATCCCATGCTCATCACCGACATGGTGACGCTGGTCGGCGACCGGCGCACCACGCAGGACGGCTATCTGGTCGCGGCCGCCCGCATCTCCCGCACCGGCATCCAGACCTATAGCGGCGCCGAGATGGGGCGCACCGACCTCGCCGCCGTCAGGGTCTGGCGGCCGGAGGAGGAGGTATTCGCCGCCGACGCGCTGGCGTCGATGGCCCACCGGCCGGTGACCCTCGATCATCCGGCCGAGGCCGTGACCTCCGCCAACTGGAAGGCGCTCAGCGTCGGCCAGGTCGGCGGCGAGGTGGCGCGGGACGGCGACTATGTCCGCGTGCCGCTGGTGCTGATGGACCGCGCCGCGATCGACGCCGTCACCGCCGGCAAGCGCCAGCTCAGCGTCGGCTACACCGCCGAGATCGACTGGACCGCCGGCACCACGCCGGCGGGTGAGCCTTACGACGCCGTGCAGCGCCGGATCCGCGCCAACCACCTGGCCGTGGTCGACGCCGCCCGCGCCGGCCCGGCCTGCCGCATCGGCGATGCCTGGAATGTTGTGCCGCCTGCCGCGCCCGCCGCAACCCCGGCCGACGAGGTCGCGGCGCTGCGGACGGCGCTCGAGGCCAAGGATGGCGAGATCGCCGCCCTGACCGCCCGGCTGCGCGATGCCGAGCTGACCCCGGCCCGGCTGGACGAGGCGGTGGCCGCCCGGGCCCGCCTGGTGGCCGAGGCCCGGCGGATCGGCGGCGAGGCGCTGGCGGTCGACACCCTCGGCGAGGCCGGAATCCGCCGGGCCGCCGTGGCCGCCCGGATCGGCGACGCCGCCGCCCGCGAGATGAGCGACGCCGCGGTGGAGGGCGCCTTCCGGGTGCTGGCTGCCGCCACCCCGGCCGGACGGCCCGACCCGCTGCGCCAGGCCCTGGCCACCCGTCCGGTGCCGGGCGATGCCCGGGGCGAGGCGCTGCGCCGGCGCGACACCCGCCTGACCCAGGCCTGGCGGACCACGACCTCCACCGGTTCCACCGCGGCCTGAACCGCCGCCTGCCACTGATAAAAGGAGAGACGGACATGGCCGTCGCGCAGAACAGCTACAGCGAGACCATCCGCCCGGCGGTCGCCGGCATGGTCGCCAACCTGACCAATGCCGATGCCGACACCCGCATCGTCGAGACCGCTTCCGGCATCGGCTTCGGCCTCGCCGTCGGCCAGGGCGCCGGCGCCAAGGGCGCGGTGCTGGGCGCCGCGGCCGCCACGGGCTTCGTCGGCGTCTCGATCCGGGACGTCGTGCTCGACCCGTCCGATGGCGACACCTACCCGCAGGGTGCCGGCATCGCCGTGCTGACCGAGGGCGACATCTGGGTCGCGACCGGCGGCGCGGTGGCCCCGGGCGACAACGTCGTGTTCGACGCCGCGACCGGCATCCTGTCCAGCCTGCCGGCCGATGCCACCCATTTCGCCATCGCCGGCGCCCGCTGGATGACCGGCGCCGCCAATGGCGGCCTCGCCATCCTGCGGCTGGGCGGCGCACTGCCCTCCGCCTGATCCCCACCGCCCAGCCCCTTCGAAGGAGCCTTCCATGTTCGCATTCGACGCCCAGCAGGCGCTGGGCTTCCTGGTGTCCCAGACCGCCGCCATCGAGGCCCAGGCCTACGAGATCCAGTATCCCGACATCCAGTACCCGGCCCTGGTGCCGGTCGACACCTCGGCCAATCCCTGGGCCAAGAGCGTCACCTTCTTCTCCACCGACAAGCTCGGCCAGGCCGACTGGTTCAACCACTTCGGCAAGGACATGCCGCTGGCGGATGTCGAGCGCAGCGAGCATCAGCACCCGGTCGAGATGGCGGCCGTGGGATATCGCTATACCGCAGAGGAATTGGGCCAGGCCATGCTGGTGCCGGGCCTGAATCTGTCGGCCGACCGCGCTGCCGCGGCGGTGCGCGCCTATGAGGAGTTCATGGACGGCGTCGCCCTGCGCGGCGTGCCGCCCAGCGGCACCGCCAAGGGCTGGACCGGGCTGATCAACGATCCGAACGTCACCGCCGGCCTGGTCGCCAATGACGGCACCGGCGCGTCCACCGCCTGGTCGGCCAAGACGCCGGACCAGATCCTGCGCGACATCAACGCGCTGCTGACCGGCGTCTACACCGGGTCGCTGACGGTCGAGATGGCGGACACGCTGCTGCTGCCGGTGGCGCGGTTCGACGCCATCGCCACCATCGCCCGCACCGCCACCAGCGACGTCACCATCCTCGAGCATCTGCGCCGCAACAACACCTACACCGCCATCACCGGCGCGCCGCTGACCATCCGGGCCGTGCGCGGGCTGGAGACGGCGGGTGCCGGCAACACCGCCCGCATGGTCGCCTATCGCCGCGACCCGCAGGTGGTGAAGCTGCACCTGCCGATGCCGCATCGCTTCCAGGCGCCGTGGCAGTCCGGCCCGCTGGTGTTCGACGTCCCCGGCATCTTCCGAACCGGCGGGGTCGAGATCCGGCGGCCGAAGGCGTTCCGCTACGGCGACGGCATCTAATCAGAGGAGAGCGGCCATGCGCATCGCCAACATCTCGCCCGGCCCGCGCTTCCTCTACGCGCGCGGCCGGGCGCGGCTGGTCGAACCCGGCGAGACCGTCGAGCTCGACCTCAGCGAGGCCGAGGCGGAGAGCGTCCGGCAGCAGGCCGAGGCCGGGCTGCTGGCCGTGACCGACCCGCCCGCCGGCGAGGAGAAGGCGGTACGGGCCCGGCGGCCGGGGCGGGGAGGCCGATGATGGACGGGCTCACCCCCGCCGATCTCAAGACCCGGTTCCCGGGCTTCGCCGCGGTTGCCGACGCGACGGTCCAGACGGCGTTGGACGAGGCGGCGCTGCTGGCCGGCGCCGACTGGACCAGCGTGCCCGATGCCCGGCTCGGCCGGCTGCTGCTCGCCGCCCATATCCTGACCCTGGACGGGCAGGGCAGCGGCGCAGAGGCCGCGGCGTTCGCTGCCGGCGGCTTCAGCCGGATGCGCAGCGGCGCGCTGGAGCTGGAGCGGCCCCACTCCGCGGAAGCGGAGCCGGGCGCGCTAGGCTCGACCAGCTATGGCCGCCGCTTCCTCGAACTGCTGCAGCGCAACGTTCCGGCCGTGACGGTGGTCTAGCCATGTCCCTGCTCGACGGATCTCTCCGGGCGGCGTTCGGCGCCGCCCTTGGGCCGTTGCTGCTCGACGGCATGCTGCATGTCGCCGCGAAGGATGCGGGGGGCGGGGTGATCCTGCCGCCCGTCTTCGCCGATGTCCCGGTCAAGGGCCACCGCGACGAGATCGGCGACAGGCAGCGGGCCGATTGGGGCATTCCCGACCGGGCGGCCCGCCTGATCGTGCTGCAGGCCGGCGTCGCCGCGGAGCCGACGCCGGATGACGAGATCACCCTGGCCGGCGGCCGCTGGCGGATCAGCGCGGTCGAGCGCGACCCGGCCGGCGCCGCCTGGATCCTGACCGGGATGCCGGCCTGATGGCCCGCGTCACCGGTGTCGATCGCCAGCTCGCACGCCTCAAGCGGGCCGGCGCGGCCGTCCGTGAGGAGGCTGACCAGGCGCTGGTCACCGCGGCTGGGCTGGTCACGGCAGAGGCCTTGGCCAGCATCACCGCCGACTGGAAGAGCGGACCGGGCCACATCCCGTCTCTGCCGGGGGAGTCGCCGAAGGCCGACACCGACCTGTTGCATCGCGGCATCGGTATCGAGCGCCGCGGAGAGTTGGAGGTCCATGTGATCTCGACCGCGCCCTATGCCCGTGATCTCGAATACGGCACTTCGCGAGTGGCAGCGCGCCCCTATCTGCGGCCGGCCGTCGCCAAGACGCGGGACAAGGCGGTCGAGCTGCTCCGCCAGGCCGTCCGCCGCGGCCTCGCAAAAAAATGACGCCCGGCGCCCGCGCTCTCATGGAGAGACTAGATGCCCTGGATCCATTTTACCGCCGATTTCGATTACCGGCCATCGCGACGCCTGACCCTGGCCTACAGGGAGGGAGCGACGCTACTGGTCCCGACCGCCGCGGCCGTGGCCGCAGAGGCCGCTGGCGTCGGCCGGCGGGTGTCCAAGCCTGGGGTCGAACATGAGCGGTCGTGACCTGTCCGGCCAACTGCGCCGCGCGGTGGTCGCGGCGCTGCTGGCCGATCCCGGCGTGGTGGCCCTGGTCGGCACCCGGATCTACGACTACGTCCCGGCCGCGCCGGCCTATCCCTTCCTGCGCTGCACCACCGCGATCGCGTCGCCCTGGGAGGCCACGGGCGCGGTGCAAGGCAGCCTGGTCCGGCTGCAGGTCGACGCCTTCACCAAGGACTACGGCCGCGCCTCGGCAGAGCTGCTGGCGGCCGCGGTGGTCGCGGCGCTGGACGAAGCCGATCCCGCAATTCCCGAAGGCTCGCTGGTGTCGCTGCAATGGCGGCAGTCCCGTCTGCTCGACGATCCTGCCGAACAGGGCGTGACCCACGGCGTGATCGAGTTCGAGAGCATCGCGGCGGTATAGGCGCCGTTCCGTCATCCCGTGCCGTTCGCGGCACGCCCGGTCCCGCCGTCGCGCGGGGCTTTCTCGTTCGAGGAGATCCCGATGGCCCAGGCCAAGACCTTCCGTTTTTCCGACGTCATGATCCTGCTCGGCAACGGGGCGGCCCCGACCGAGGTCTTCGCCGCGCCCTGCGGCCTGACCGAGCTGGGCATGACCATCGCCAGCGACACCAATGAGAGCATCATCCCGGACTGTGACAACCCGGACGATCCGGCCTGGAAGATCACCGACATCACCGCGCTGCAGATGACGCTGAGCGGCCAGGGCGTGCTGGACCGCAACGCCCGCAAGACCTGGGAGGACTGGGCCTTCGGCGGCACCGAGAAGACCGTCCGCTGGGTCTATGACGTCACCGCGGCCGATTTCGGCGGCTACTATCAGGCACCGGCGATCCTGACGAACTATCAGGTCACAGCCCAACGCGGCCAGCGGGCGACGGTGCAGATCGCCATCACCCTCAACGGCAAGCCGGCCTGGACGGCGGCGGCGTGATGACGGCGCAGCCGAACATCGCCGCCGAGATCGAGCTGAAATGGGCGGACGGGACCTATCTCTTCGCCCTGAAGCTGAAGCAGGTCGAGGAGCTGCAGCGGCTGTGCAATGCGGGGCTGGGCGAGATCGCCCAGCGCCTACTGGTCGAGCGGCGCTGGCGCATCAGCGACATCGTCGAGACCATCCGCCTGGGCCTGATCGGCGGCGGGATGCCGGCGATACGGGCGCGAGAGCTGGTCGACACCTATATCGATGGTCGTCCGCTGGCCGACCCGCGAGATCCGGCGAACGCCCTGGTGACGGCGCAGGCGGTCATGATGGCGGCCTATTTCGGCGTCGCCGAGGCGGCGGAGGAGGCGGAGGGAAAAGCCGGGGCCGCGGCGGGCGACGGGACGGATGGATCGACGTCGCGGCCTTCACCGGGCAAGCCTTCGCGCTCGGCCTCTCGCCGCTCGACGTCGGCCGGATGAGCCTGGCCGAGTTCCTCCTCGCCGGCCGTGCCTATGCCCGGATCGTGGATCCGGCCGGCGCCGCGGCCGTGGCTCCGCCTTCCGACGAAGCTTTCGACGAGATGCTAGCCCGGGCGCGGCAGGTCGGCCTGGTAACCGGATAGGGGATCGATCCTCGGCGTCAGATGACAGAGACGCCGGTGAGACCGGCACCGGCGTCCCTTCTGTTCTGCACCGCGAGCCTCGCCGCGGCAGTGTCAGGGGCAAAGCTCGTGGATCGCAAGGGCACCGCGCTGATGAATGTCAGGGTCGCCCTCGGGCGTGAGAGCGCCGGCAGTTTGCTTCATGTCCTTCGCCAGATTCCGGAGGCTGTCGAGATCCTCGTCCTTGATCTCCGGATACTGCATCTTCAGGCGGGCAACGGTGGCCAGCACGACCAACTCCTGCCGCAGCAACTCCTGGGCCTGCGCGATTCCCTTGCCCTGATACTTCAACGCCTGAAGGTACGCATCCGCAAGGTTCTTGCACTGCTCCGGGGTGGCCGCAAAGGCCGGCGCACATAGGACAGCGGCGGTCGAAACCGCCACGACACATAAAATAGATTTTATCATTCATTCCCCCACCAAAAATAGAGTCAGACCTTCCCATGGTCCCCGCTCGATGTCGAGCCGATTCTCGCTGAGGTGTCCCCATGGCACAAGCCGCAGACCAGATCGTCGTCGAGGTGACGGCCGTCGTCGGCCCCTACAACCAGGCGATGGTGCAAGTCGCCGCCGTCACCACCCGCAACATGGCGGCGGCCGAGGACGCCGCGAAGAAGAGCTCCGACGGAATCGGCAAGGCGCTGGAGACAGCTGCTTCCCGCGTGCCGGGACTGGTCAAGGGCCTGGTCGAGGGAAGGAGCGCGCTGGAGCTGTTCCTGGGAGAGGCGGCGGAGTTTCTGCCGATCTTCGGGACCTGGGGGACCGTGCTGGGCGCGGCCGCGACGGTGCTCGAGACCTTGCTGACGAATGTCGATCTGTTCGGCGAGAGCGCGGAAGCGGCGGGAATTCGGGCCGCGGCATCATTCGACAAGGTGGGCAACAGCCTGCGCGGCGTCCTGGACGACATGCAGATTTCCGGCCTGGGTCTTGATGACTTCGGCAAGAAGAGCAAGCAGGCGATGGATGATCTGCAAGCCGCGGCAACAGAAAACGCCACGGCGATGCAGCGTCTCCAGGACAAGATCGCTGCCGACAGCTTCGGCATCCGGGGAGGCTCGATCGGCGCGCGCATCCGCGAAGGAGCCGGCGATGCCACGGATCGTGAGATCTTCGCTCTCATGGAGGAGATCAACTCCAAGGCGCCGGTTTCGGCGGAACGCCTGCGCGAGATCCGGCAAAGATTGGACGAGCTTGGTGCGCAGGCGATTTCCGGCAAGGACGACGTGGCGGTCTTCACGACCGCGATCGACCAGAATATCGGCTCGGTGGACGCCTTGGAGAAACAAGCGACTGCGCTGAAGCTGGCGATCGAACTGGTTGAAAAGGCGCAGAAATCTGCGGCCGACGCAGCCTATGGCTTCGGCGACGGGCTGGTGTATGCCGCCGACCGGGCCGGGTTCCTGCGCAATGCCGTCGACGCCTTCAGGGACCTGCGGGCGTCCATGCTTCCCAAGACCGGGCTGTCGTTCGGCGGTCAGTCGGTCACCTTCGCGACCCGGGATCTGCAGAGCGCCTTCATAGAGCTCATGAGGCAGTATTCGAGCGACAAGGACCCTGCCGGCTTCGAAATCCCATCCCGTCCCGGAACCGGTGTCCGCCGGAGCAGTGCCTCCAGAGCGGTGCAGTCGGATGCCGATAAGGCGCAGGGCGCCATGCTGGAGGACGCCGGGCGCCTGTATGAGCAGACCCTGACGCCGCTGGAGAAGTACTTCCAGGCCGAGACGAAGGCTATGGCTCTGAAGCCGGCGCTGATCGCGCTTCTGGGAGACGAGAAGGCGGCCCAGGAGGTGGTGGTACGGGCCATTGTCCAGGCGGGAGAGGCCTACGAGAAGACGGCGGACAAGGCCGAGGACGCGAAGGCGCGGCAGAAGGAGGTGGGAGACGCCATCAGCGCGGTCGGTGATGTCTTCAAGGATGGCATCAAGGGGGCCAAGGATTTCAATGACGCCTTGGACAAGATCGGGCTAGGCCTGCTCGATCTGGTGGCGAAGGGTCTGTTCGGCCAGGGCGCGCTGGGGGGCGTGTTCAACCAGATCTTCGGCGCCGTTTCTGGTGGGGCCGGCATTCTCGGCCCGTTCCCGAAACCCATCGACCAGCCGTCTGCCGGCGGCGGTGGCCTCGCCACCCTGATCGGATCGGGCCTGTCCTGGCTGGGCGGCTTGTTCGGCGGCGGCTTGGCCGGTGGTGGCCAGGCGCTGCCCGGCCGGCTGTACCAGGTCGGCGAGGCCGGGCGGGAATGGTTCGCCCCCTCCGTGCCCGGCCAGGTGATCCCGAACCACGTGATCAAGGCCGCGGCCGGCGGCGGCAACGGGTCGGGTCCGCCGATCAACTTCAACATCAGCTTGGCGGGCGCCAATGGCGACCGGACCATCGCCGAGATCGCGGCGGCCGCCGTCAAGAAAGGCCTGGCCCAGGTGCCCGAGATCAACCGCCAGCACCGGATCCGCTTCGCATGACCGACAATCCGATCCTCATCTACGACTGGCCCTCGATCCTGGTGGCCAATGCGGAGATGTTCCGCATCGACGCCCGCACCCGCTCCGGCGGCGAGACCATCGCCGGCCGCGAGCAGGTGGTGGGATCGGGGCTCGGCCGCTGGGTGGCGCGGCTGACGGTGCCGCTGCACACGCCGGCCAAGATCCGGGCCATGCGGTCGCTGATGGCGCGCCTCGAGGGCCGGGCCAATGGCGTCCGCGTCGGGCCGTGCGACTGCCGGAACGGCAATCGGCTGGCCCCGGCCATCCATGACATTCCCTACCGCGACAAGGCCCGGCACGACGACGGCGCCGGCTTCATGCAGGGCGGTGCACCGCCGGGCATGGCCGAGGCTGCCCCCGCCGGCGCGATCTTCCTCAAGATCGCGAACGGATCGACGGTGCTGCCGGTGCTGGAGGGCTCATTCATCGGCATTGCCGGCTACCTGTATGTCGTCGTCGGCGTCGCCCCGTTGCCGGAGGAGACGACCCGCCTGGAGATCCGGCCGAAGCTGCGCGTGGAGGCGCCCGACGGCGCCCCCGTCGAATGGTGCCGCGCCCGCGTTCCGATGCGCCTGGCGGTCGACGACAGCGGCGAATTCGAACTCCAGCTCGCCCGCATGGGCACAGCGACGCTCGACCTCGTGGAGATGTGGTGATGCAGCTGTTCACACAGACGATCCGCGAGCAGGCGCGGGGACAGC
The DNA here is from genome assembly GCF_002195995.1 of Inquilinus limosus. Classification (GTDB taxonomy): domain Bacteria; phylum Pseudomonadota; class Alphaproteobacteria; order DSM-16000; family Inquilinaceae; genus Inquilinus; species Inquilinus limosus_C. The sequence continues at coordinate 76,394 of NZ_NHON01000003.1, read as the reverse complement.
ATGTCGTCTGCTCGCTGTTCGTCACCTTCGAGTTCAAGAGCGGCCCGATGCATGTGTGGGAAGGCGACGGCCCGCTCGACCGCGACGGCGTGACCTGGCGCGGCATGGGCCATCGCCAGGACAAGCAGGGCAACCCTCTGCAATCCATCGAAGGGCTGGAGCAGGCGATCAACGGCACGGCACCGCAGCTGAACCTGACCTTGTCGGGCGTCGACCCCAAGGTCGTGGCGGCGGCCGGGAAGGATGCCGATGCCGACGAGATCGAGGGCCGCAACCTGATCATCTCGATCGGCTTCTTCGATGCCGCCCGGTCCGGCCTGGTGCCGCTCGACAATCTCGTCCGGCTGGGCACCTGGATCATGCAGAAGCCCAGCTTCACCGCCACCGGCCCGACGCTGCGCACCATCTCGCTGCCCTGCGAGACGATCTTCTCGCAGCGCAGCCGTGCCCCGTTCGGGATGCTGACGGACCGTGACCAGCAGCGGCGCTTCCCGGGCGACCAGGCCCTCGAATTCATTCCGAAAATGGTGGATCGGACGGTGACATGGCCGGAGTTCTAGCGGATCTCGCCGTGCATTGCCGCGTCGGTGCGTCCGGCGCGTTCCAGCCCGGCCGGATGGATTGCTGCACATGGGCGGCGGACTGGGTGATGTCGCAGACCCGGCGGGACCCGATGGCCGTATGGCGCGGGCGCTATCGCACGGTGCTGGGCCTCAAGCGACTGCTGCGTCGAAGCGGAGGGATGGAGGAGATGCTGGCGGCAGGCATGCAGTCCATTGGTGCGACCCGGATCGATCCCTCCGAAGCCGTCGCCGGCGACATCGGGGTGATCCTGGCCGTCAGCCCGTCCGGCGATGTCGAGCCATCCGCAGCCATCCGCGGCCAGCTCGGCTGGCTGGCCAAGCTCGGCGACGGCCTGTGGCGCGCGCCCTCGGCGATGGCCGCCTGGAGGCTTCCGTAATGGGACCCGCAATCGTCATCGCCATCGGTGTCGGCACTGCCGCGGCATCCGGCGGCGCGATCGCGGCTGGCGCCGCCGCGACGGGACTCTTCCTGGGCCTCGGAACCGTCGCCTGGACGGCAATCGGTGTCGGCCTGTCGATCGTGGGCACCCTGGCGCAGACCCTGCTGGCGCCGCAGCCGCCACGGCCGAAATTCCAGGACGGCAGCCAGGTCGTCAAGCAGGCGGTGCCCCCGCGCGTGCGCTGCTACGGCCTTTACCGGCTGGGCGGCGCCTATATCGACTATGTCGGCGATGGCGGCGACCTGAAGGTCCTGCTGTGCCATTGCGCCCATGAAGTCGCGAGCATCGAGAAGCATTGGCTGAACGATGAGGTCGTGACGGTCGATGCCGCCCATGGCGGGGCGGTCACCAGCGGTGGCTACAACAAGTTCCGATCCGGCACCGACAGTTCCGTCTATGTCATCAACCATCTGGGCTCGCCCGACCAGACCATCGCATTCGGTGTGGATCACTGGCTGCCGAAGCCGGGAGAAGACCCCCCGAAGCATCGCGGCCGCGGGCTGTGCGCGACCTACGCCAAATATGCGGACCTCAAGCCGGAGCAGCAGCAGGAGGTCTTCCCGAATGGTCCCCCGGCCTATCGAGCGACGCTGAAAGGCGCCAAGATCTATGATCCGCGGCCGGCGGCCCACCAGATTGCGGGCGATGAGCCGGGCTATGCCTGGTCGGACAACGCGGCCCTGGTGGTCCTGGACTACCTGACCCGCACCGAGAACGGCGTGCCGGTCGGGTTCGGCTTCAAGCTGGACCAGATGGATCTGGAGAGCTTCAAGGTCGCGGCGCAGGTCTGCGACCAGCTCGTGCCGCGCAGGGGCAATGCCTCTGTGCCGGAGAAGCGCTGGTGCGTCTGGGGCGCCTATGAGCTGACGGAGGACCGCAAGACCGTGCTGTCCGACCTGCTCGACGCCTGCGGCGGCCGGATCACCCAGGCACCGGACGGCAAGCTCGGGCTTACGGTCGGGGCGGGAAAGATCGGGGATCCGGACTCGCCGGATGTGCCCGGCATGCCCGCGGCTTCGGTCACCATCAGCGATGATCAGGTCCTCGAATACGACTTCTCGGCCGGCAAGGCGGCGATCGAGCGGATCAACGAGGTGCGCGCCACCTATGTTAGCCAGGACCAGGACTGGTCGGAGGTCGAGGCCGGCATCCAGCTCGACCCGGCCTCGATCGAGCGCAACGGCACCGAGAGCAGCCAGATCAAGCTGCGCTTCGTGCCGTCCGAAAGCCAGGCCCAGCGCGTTGCCCGATACACCCTGAAACGCGGGAACCCGGCCTGGTCCGGCCGCATCCGCGGCACGCTGGCGCTGCTCGACGCCTGGGGCGAGCGCTGGGTGCGGCTGACGCTCACCGAACTCGGGATCGACCAGATCTTCGAGATCACGTCGATGCGCCTGGACCGCACCACGATGTCGGTCGAGATGGAGGTCACCAGCTATGACGGCTGGTGGGACTGGGATGCGGATGAGGACGAGGCCGAGCCGGCGGCGATCCCGGCCGGCGGCGGTGGCGAGGGCGACATGCCGCTCCCGGAGGATGTCGCCGTCACCATCGATCACCGGGCGATCAACGGGCAAAACTATGCGGCGATCGGCATCATCTCGTGGAAGCCGCCGCCGCGCAGCGTCTTCGTCGGCGAGGCGCGGTACAGGCCGGTCACGCAGCCGGCCTCGCCGTGGATGATCCTGACGGCCGAGCAGGACGCCAGCCGGGTGGAGACCGGCGCGCTGGCCGACGGTCAGCTCTATGAGGCGCAGGCGCGTTTCCTCGGGCCGCGCCGGACGGCGGGCGATTGGGCCCCGAGGGATCCGGACGGTGAGGACAGCCCGGTGCAGTTCACGGCGACGGCCGATCCTGTGGCGCCTGGAATGCCCTTCGGCCTCACGGCGCAGGCCGGCGTGCCGGGCCCGGGACAGGTAACGGTCACGGCGACGGCACCGAACAGCCCCAACCACGCCGCGCTCCGGTTCTGGCGCAGCGCCAGCGACAGCTATCCCGGCGCGACACAGGTCGGGGTGCTGTATGGCGGGCCGAACTCGACCCGCAGCGTGGTCGACACGCCGGGGCTCGGCGACTGGTGGTACTTCGCCACCGCCGAGAACTGGTCCGGCGTGAAAAGCGAGCCGACCGGACGGGTGCTGGCGGAGCTGGCCCCGGCCGCGCCGGTGATCACGGACCCGGCGGGGCCGGCCGCGACCTATGAGCTGCGGCCGATGGTGTCGGGCGGCGGTGCGGTGCCGGGCGCGGCGATCCGGCTCTATGCCAATGCGGTGCAGGTCGGAACCGGGACGGCGACCGGCACTGGCGCCTGGTCCGTCACGCCGTCGACCGATCTCGGGACCGGCGCCAACGCCATGACGGCGACGCAGACCGCCGCCGGCAACGAAAGCGTGGCGTCCGGGGCGGTGACCATCACGGTCAATCCGATCGACGGCGATGCGTGGGCCTATATCGCGGCCATGGCCGTGAGGCCGGCCTATACCCGGCAGACGCTGATCAAGACCCTGGTCGAAAGCCTGAAATCGGCCGGCCTCTGGTCCAAGCTGGATTGCCTGCACCTGCTGGCCGCACATCATGAGCAGGCTTCACGCCTGAATGTCCGGGCGCCGGGCAGTTTCACGCTGGTGGCGACATCGGCGGGCTCGACGGCGCCCGGCTTCACGACCGATCGCGGCTGGCTGGGCGGCGGGGCCGGGGCCACGGCCGGGGGCTACCTGGCCGGAGGCTTCAACGCGACCGTCGGCACCAACCAGCTGCAGCAGAACAGCGCGCATCTGGCGGTATGGGTACATCAGGCCTCATCCGGCACCGTGTCGGGCGCGTTCCGGGAGGCGGGTGGCGGCCAGGCGCTGATCGCCTGCCGGAACCCGGCTGCCGTGCTGTGGTGCATGGCCAACGCCGCCGGCGCCGACGCGCCGGCACAGGGCGGGGACGGCACGGGCTTCTACGCGTGGAGCCGGCAGAGCGCGGCCAGCTACCACGCCTACCAGGACGTGGCCGATCTGGGGGCGATCAGCCGGACCTCGGCGGCGCCGGTGGCCGGGGCCTTCCATGTGCTGCGTGGCGGCTCCGGCTACTCCAACGCCCGGGTCGCCGTGGCCTGCTGGGGGGCGGGGCTCAGCGCCACCGAGATCTCGGCCTTGCGGAACGCGCTGCACGACTATCTCGCGGCGATCGGTGCCGCGTCCTGACGCCGCCTGGCGGCGACCACCACCGGATAACCTGATGGAGTGATGCGGTCATGGCAATTCCGACCGTTGACGAGGTGTGGGCCGATTTCAACGCCGATGGCTCGGTGAAGGAGCCGAGCAAGCAGGACATCCGGCGCCTGTTGCGGTTCATCCAGGCGATCGCCGCGGCCAACGGGATGAAGACGTATCCCAACAAGGCGGCGATGGATGCGGATCTGACCCAGGCCGACGGAACACCAGCGCTGCTCTGGGCCGACCCGGTCGAGGCGAACAACTATCCGACCGTCTGGGTCTGGAATGACTCGACCAACCAGTGGATCTCTGGGACAGATCGCATTCAGTCGCTGAAGGACTTTGTCGAGCTGACGCACAACATCATGCGTCGGGTCGTGGTGCTGAACGGCGAGATCATCATCGACCGTCTCAATGTGCTCGGCGGGGGGACCAACCAAGCCTACATTCCGCGTGGCATTTTCGTTGATACGCCTGGTGCTGCTGCCGCCAACCTGACCATCAGCCCCGACTCGACCGAGATGACGGGCTGGGTCAAGCTGGCGATCCCGCAGGCTCTGCGCGGCTTCATCTACCTCGACTTGACCGACAACACATACAAGGTGATCGGCGCCACCGGTGGCGACTTCACTCTGCCCACCACGAACGTCGATAAGATCGTGCCGCTGGTCAGCTTCCCGGCCAGCACTGGATCCTGGTGCTCGCCGTTCAAAATCCGCGAGCTCAATCCGACGGCGATCCTTAGCGCCTTTGCGCTGACCGCACCGATGATCCACTCCCGGTCCGACAACAAAGTGCTGATCCCGAACGCCTCGACTCGCAACGAAAGCATGGTCTTCAGCCATACCGTGCCGGCGAGCGGCCGCTATGAGGAGTTTAGTGTCGCGTCCTCGCCGACAGCGATCATCACCTATTGGTGGGACCTCCGGGCGAACCAGTACAAGGCAACCGCCAGCGGCGCGGGACCTCTCACAGTCGACCCGACTATCGGCATGGTCCTCGGCTGGAGCTGGGGGAACGAGTTCTATTCCCCATGGCCACACGTCGGCCGGATGGGGCTCGCCGCCGGTAAGAGTGATTTCGCCCATGGCAAGGGCGACCGTCTGATCCAGGCACCGTTCGTCTGGGACAACCGACCGTCGCGCCTCGAAATGGTCGACGTGGCCGACGCGGCGCTGATTGCCGCCGGCTTCACGCGTGCCGTCCGGTCGATTGATTCCTCACTGTCGTGGCCCTATGTGGGAGACAAAATCGCCGACAATCGGGCCGGCAAGCCGTTCTTCGCCCGCGTCTGGCTGGAGGCAACGGCCGACAACACCTTCGGGGCGCCGACGATTCGGTTCTACAAATCGAACGGGATAATTGTTCAGAGCATCCCGCTCGTGCTCGAGAAGACGTTGTCGGCCCGTGCCGCTATCTACAGCGTCGCCTCGGTCATGCCGGATTGGCAGACCAACAACCCGGCGGCTGGCGAATATATTTACGCTCTCCTGGGCACCGGACTCGCCCCCGGCGTGCCGGAGGTTCGCCTAGCCGGCGTCCAGGATTCTTTCGGCCAGGGGGCACAATGGATCGAGTTGAGCGACTTCCCGACAACACCGGCCAACAGCATTCGGCTTTCCAATCTCGAGGCCCAGGCCATCATCGCGGACCCTGTGCCATCGCTTCTCTACGGGGATGACTTCTGGGGGATCATTGGTCGGAAACAGTCGCTGCACATCGACAACATCTATGAGCGTCGCACCGAGCGGAAGGGCGTACTGACAACCCTATTCTCGCCCAACCCGAACATCAACGATCTCGCTGCCAAACCTTACGAGCAGACGAAGGAGGTCGGATCCTTCGTGATCGAGCCGGCGGAACTCGGTTCCAGTGCTAATATCTGGATGCACCGGTATAGCGATGCCGCTGGCGGGGCAGGGCTCGGTCGCTCCTACCGCTCGGCGTCTATCACCGTCCATAAGGCTGCGGCGTCCGGCGCCGGCGCCGTTCGGGTCATGGGCATCGGCGACTCAATCATGTCGCAGACCCTGTCACAGTACGTGCAGGCAATCTTGGCCGCACGCGGCAACACCGCGACCATGTCTGGTACGATCAGTGGGGTGAATGAGGGGCGGCCCGGCTCGACCATCACCGATCACATCCGAGCCCGCACCGGCTACCTGACGCCGGTTACCAACTTCGCGACATACTTGGCGGCGACGAATTCCGAGAGGATGCTGTTGGACCCTTGGACTAGGCTCGCGACCATCGGCGACCCACCCGGCTCGATCTACAACTCAAGGATCTTCGATTTTGCATACTACTTGGCCGGCACGGGCATCACGCCGCCGACCCATGTCTGGATCTGCCTCGGTACCAACGACATAGCCTCTTACACCCCGACCGAGGCGGCCGACTGGATCGAGAAGGGCGTCACCATCATGGTAAGCTCGATCCTCGCCGCCGTGCCGGGCATCAATATCGCGATCGGCCTGCCGACCTTACCGCGGATGGCGGCCGGCGATACGCGCTGGAACGATGCCTACGGTCTGGCCATCCGTAAGATCCTGAAGTTCAAGCGGACTCTGAACCATCCTCGGGTGAAGGCGTTGCCGATCTGGGCGCACATCAACCAAGTGACCGCCTTTGCCAGTTCCGAGGTCTTGGTCTCGACGGATGCGGACACCGGCATGCAGACACTCGACAACGGCGACATGCTTCATCCGTCGCAGGCCGGCATCCACCAGTACGCCGAGGTCGTGGCGGCTTGGGTAGCCAATACCGTGGATGGGACGTGACCGACTTTTCGTCGCCAACGTCAAAAATGGTATGCCGTCTGCTAGGCCAGATATGTTCATAATCCTCCTCTTTTCCGCTGTCGCAAGACTGTGCGCGCATAGAAGGGGATGATAAATATTGAGCCTTCTACGAGCAATTTTCCGATCGGCTCCCGCACGAGCAGTCACTTTGGCAATTGGCCGGTTGGGCGGGCTATCGGGCAAGATTGCGAGTGCCGCTCGTACGGCAGCGATCTTCCCGCACGCATCAAACTGCTTCTGCCATTGGTCCGCCGAGGTGAAATACCCGGAGCGGGTAGTTCTCGGCCAAGGGGTGATCATCGGCCCGCGCTGCACCATCGGTGCAGCATCACAGATCCGGCTGGGCGACCACGTACATCTATCCAAGGGTGTCTACGTTGAGACGGCAGGCCTCGACTTCTCAGCGCCGCTTCCATATCCACATGTGTACAAGCCGATCACGGTGGGCGATGGCGTCTGGATCGGAGCAGATGCCATTATCCTTGGTGGGGTGACGATCGGTGCCGGATCGGTGATTGGTGCCGGCGCGGTTGTCAGCAAGGATGTTCCACCCAACTCGATTGTGACCGGGCAGCCGGCACGGATGCGAGGCCGGATCGGTGGCGATCCGCATGTCCGGATCGTGCAGTGATTGCCCGATGGTGCAACTAGATCAGGGCTTGGGCTCGCCTCGCAGGCGCCCGATGCTTATTAAGGCTGAAAGCCACCCATAAAGCCAGGAAGGCTAGGTTGTAGAAGACACCGTAGGCGCTCTGAAAAGCATTGATGACGATCGCAGCAGTGACCTGCATGAGAAAGCAGATATACAGAGGAAGAGCGGCGATCTCTCCAAGAAGGACTTGGCGTCGCGTCCATGAGATGAAGCCGCCGAGAACTACGCAGAAGGCCGGAGTAAACGGCCCGAAATCGACATACAACGGGCCGAACAGGGTAGTGTAAATCCCTGGCCGTGGGGTCAACATCAGGGCTGCATTGGCGTCAAAGGGGGTGCCCCAAAGAGTGTAGCCCAGTCTGGCGAAAACCGTGAATGTGTAGGTGCCGAACTGCATGTCTTTGTCATAGTGTTCGACAAGATATGCAAATTCTGGTGTTCCGTGCATATAATATTGAACAAATGTCATGACAATGAAGAGAGTATTGCGTCCCCATTCAGATAGGCTAGATCTTATGTTGAAGTAATCTGGAGTGACGGGGGCGAGATGGGTGAATGCTGATAGTCTGATGACGTTTTCGACTTTAAGGCCGATATCTTGGAGTCTTGCGATGAACAGCAAGCCGCCGACATAGACGAGGCCAACCGCCAATAGCGCGCAGAAGGTTAGTATCAGCTTTGAGGTCCGGGGAAATATTATGAGCCGTACCATGACCAGCATGCCAAGGCTCATGAACATGCTCGACCGCGATCCGATCACGATCGTCAGGAGGGGCCAGAGGGTTGCAAGGCCGATACTCTTCCACGAGGACCCAACCCGAAGCCCGTTGCGCTTCGCGACCGCGTGCATCATGTACGGTGTCAAGGTGAATGGTATCAACACGGTGGATAGCATCGACAGAGCATTCGATCCGGCAGATTCGATCTTCTCCCGGTTCTGCATGAACTCGGTGTCGATCGTCAGGCCCCGGAGGAAGACCCAGTCCGCCAGTCGCAAGGCGACGCCGAGAGCGGCCAGAATGAACGTGATCTCGTAGAGGCGCTGCAGCGTGAGCAGAATCTCGTTCCGATCGACCGCGACGGTGGGACGGTGGCGCGGCTCAAAGAGAATTAGGCCAAGCAGCAACCCTGCGAAGCAAAGCCCGAGCAGCAGATAGGGATAGTCGGAGTTGGCGGTATAGAGCTTGATCGGCGCGAGCAGATAAAAGGCGAGCCATACCAGGCACGCCGCTGCGATCGCCTTCAATGGAGTGATCGACCTCGGGTTGATGAGGCTGAAATCGGAGAGTATGGCCATCGGCAATAGTCCGCTATGAATCGACGGATCTTCGCTGGTCGCCAGAGGGATTGCCAGCCCCAATCATCGCCAACGGTTGCCTAGCCGCCTGCAGTTCGCGTCGAGCGGCGACCATCCCACCGACCTTGCGCCCCAATTCGATCGCGGGCCGCTCCAGGCAGGCGAAGATGAGCCCCGCTACCCCAATGGCGAACGCAATCGAGATCAGAATGCCAAGCCATACCGGAGGTGTGATGCCGACAGCGGCAAGGATCAGATAAACGGTCTGCTTCGCCGGGAAATGGAACAAATAGAGACTGTAGCTGATGGCTCCAAGCCAGACGAAAATCTTCCCAGTGATACGAACTGCTATTGAGAAAAATATAAATAACGCAACACCGAAGATATAAGAGATCGCGTATCGCACCCAGTTCTCTTCCAGGCCGAGGTCGGTATCGTACGCCAATAGACTAATTGTCGGAATCGCGACAGCAAAGAGGGCGAGCATTATGAGCGCATAGGTGCGGTGCTCGCGAGAATCGTTGACCACCGTCTCCCGCCACAAGGTTCCCCAGAACATGATGCTCAACGACAAGGGGACGGCGACGGGAACCTTCCGCTCGAGGTAAAAGCGCAGCAGGGCGAGGATCGCCGCAGCTACAACCATACCAACGCTAGCGCCGAAGGTAAATTTCGGACGATGAAGCCGACCGCTAACGAAAGCCATGGCACATATAAGGTAAAACTGTAACTCGACGAACAGAGTCCAGTAAAGGCCGAGAATGTTGGCTTGTCCAAGCGCCATTTGGGCCATCGTCACGTTGGCAGAGACATTGACGAGCGAAGGCAGGGTAGCGCCGGTTATGAAGAGTAATATCAGGTAAGCGGCCATCGATAGCCAATAGGCCGGATACAGCCGGAAGAATCTCGAGATGAGGAATCGCTCCAGCGACGCAGGCCCAGTCGGAAAGCTGAAGGGAATGACGAAGCCACTGATCGCGAAGAACATCACTACACCGACCTTGCCGGGGTCGATGATGTCATAGATCAGTGTGCGCACTGGCCCGGTGGCGACAGGCTGCACGTTGTGCATGAGCACGACGAGCAAGGCGGCGATGCCGCGCATGGAGTCGACATAGGCCAAGCGGCCGGATGTTGCTTTCCCAGGGGTCATTCAGTGCAGCTTCGTGGCACGTGTGCCTCCTCCAACGAGACAAGCCGCTTTGCTGTCTTCCATATTCTGCGGCAGCACATTGATCCCTGGTTCGCGTCGGCCGAAGCAGAGCATGCCGGTGTTGTCGGTGTGGTTGAACAATGTGCAGCCGAAGCGGCCGATATCGTTCCGCATCATGATCGCGCCGATCGTCGCCAGGTCGTATTTGTTCATCTCCATGATCGGCTCATTCCAGGGGCGTCGGCGCGAGAGATTATAGCCCCAATGCAGCGGCGGCAGCCGATAGCGGAGCCAGTTCAGGCGCCGCCGCCGATCTCGTACGTCGCCAACGGTGAAATGGAGCGCGAACGAGCCGCCAGGCCGGAGGAGCTTCAGAAGCTTGTCGATGATGGCGTAGCCCTGCTCTGGCCGGATGTGCTGCAGCACGACGAAGGTGTTCACGAAATCGAAGGTTCCGGCCTCGCTCGCCAGCTCGTCGAGAGAGGAAAACACCCGAAGCGTGTCGGAGGGGACGTTCTGCCTGGTGAGCGCCAACTGATCCGGGGAGACGTCGACGCCGACGATACCATCGAATCGATCGACGAGCTGGAGCAGCAGGCGCCCGGCGCCGCAGCCGAAATCGAGCGCCTTGCCGTACTGCAGGGGCGCGACGTCGTAGCGGGCCAGCTGCTCGAAGACATGATCCATGTGGATCTTGCCGGTCTCGAAGAACCGGCTGCGCCACCGGCTCTCGAACTCCTTGGTCTCGATCCCGACGATGCCGTAGTAGGGGTTTTCCTTCCCCCATCGCTGCCATTGCCGATCCGTTGCTGATGGCATCGCCTGCTCCCGAACAAATGATTCTGAATATCGGAGCATGATCCTCTGGCGGGGTGCCGGAAGGTGTCAAGCGGCGTGACGCTCCGTCACGTCTCCAGCCTCGCCGGCGTGGGGTGTGGTCCCCGGGCGACGCCCGGCGCTCAACGGGGCGGCTGGGCCGGGAATTCGATGCCGCCCTGCGGCGCGATCCGCCCGCCGAGCTGCTTCACCGCCGGGGCGACGGCACGGTCGAGCACGCTCGGCTGCCTGGCCTGTGGCGGAGGAGGGGTGTGCCCGATTTCGGCGCACGCCGAAAGCCCGGCCAGAAGCGCCATGCCGGCGAGCCTCGTCCATCCGCTCATATCGCCCTCTTTCATCAGCATCGGCACAGATCCTAGCGCCCGCCGGCGGCGGGTGGCAGCGCCTTTTCCACGACGGGCCCCGCCTCGCGCGGGGCCTCTTCACGTTCAGGAGACCGGAATGGCTGCATCGACCCGCGGTGAGCGGAACAACAATCCCGGCAACATCGAGCGGAACGCCGCCAACCCGTGGCAAGGGCGCCTGTCGGAGGCCGAATACCGCGGCACCATCGAGTTCCGGCAGAATGGCGGCCGGTTCGAGGTGTTCTCCGCCCCGGTCTGGGGCATCCGCGCCCTGGCCGCGCTGCTGATCGCCTATCAGGACCGGCACGATCTGCGCACCATCCGCGGCGTCATCTCGCGCTGGGCCCCCGGCCACGAGAACGACACCGGCGCCTATGTCGCGCATGTGGCGGCGCTGACGGGCTTCGGGCCGGACGCCGTGCTCGACCTGCATGGCTACCAGCATCTGGCGCCGCTGGTGAAGGCCCTGATCACCCATGAGAACGGCCGGAATGCGTATCCGGATTCGGTGATCGACGACGGCCTGCTGCGGGCCGGCGTGCAGCCGCCGGGCCGGGCGGTGGTCAGCCGCGCGGCCGACCGGGCCAAGACCACGGTGGCGGTGGCCGCCGGCGGCACGGCCGTGGTCGGCGCCGCGCTGGACGGGCTGCAGCAGCTGGCCCCCGCGCTGCCGGTGGTGCAGCAGATCGCGGCCCTGCCGCCCGTCGTCCTGGTCGTCATCGGCGCGGTTGCCGCCGCCGGGCTGGTCGCCTGGCTGGTGCTGAGGAAACGATGATCGCGGTCGTCGCCGGCCTGCTCGGCTCCAGGCTCGGCCGCTGGGCGGCGCTGGCCCTGCTCGGCGCCGCCGCCGTCTCCCTCATGCTCTGGCGCGTCTTCGCGGCCGGCCGGGCCAGCGTCGCCGCCCGGCAGACACAGGACACCCTGACCCATGTGCTCGACACGATCCGTCGCGACCAGGCTTTGCGGTCGCTTTCTCCTGCTGCTCGCCGTGAGTGGCTGCGCCGCTACGCCGAGGGCCGGCAGCGTCGATAGCGTCTGCCTCGTTGTCGCCGAACCGCCCATGACGCCCGGCTGGGTCGAAAGCGCCGATCAGGCCTGGGTGGACTGGCTGCTGCCGATCGTCGACTACGGCCAGCGGCACTGCGGCTGGCGATGACAGGCCTCAGGCCGGCGTCGCCACCGGCTTCGGGTCGGAGGGCGGGCCGGGGCGACGGATCCGCTCCGCCAGTTGCCGCACGGCCCGATATCCCGGGCGCTCGATCCATCGATTCGCTGCCCAGGCGACGGCGATGCAGAGGGCGAGGGCGCCGCACAGGCTGACGATTACCAGAGCCGGGGGCGACGGCCAGCGCCCGAACACCCAGAACGCCACGACCTTGTAGACCCGCAGCACGATGAAATGGGTCATGTAGAGCGCGAAGGACCAGACCCCCAGGCGGTGCACCGGCCCCCATGACATCACCGCAGCCGGGACGGGGCCGGCCACCGAAAGGCCGAGGACGATGACGCAGAAGAACGGGACCGCCACCCAGTCAGCCGCACCGAAGACGATGACGGCCAGCACGGCGAGGACCGCGAGAACGATGCTCACACCCGATCTCAGCCAGGGGACGGCCCGGGGCATCGCCGGCGAATGCGATACATGCTCGGTGAGCATGCCGAGCACGAAGCCGCAGAGGCAGCGCAGCACGGCGCCATGGTCGGTGAGGCTCAACGTCCCCGACGGGCTGGTCGATTCGAGCCAGGCCAGCCCCGCGACCGCCGCTCCGACAACCAGGGCCAGCACGATGGCGGGACAGCGGACAAGGATGAAGAACAGGGCCGGGTACAGGATATAGGCGGCCCATTCGGCGCTGATCGACCAGGCGACGGTGTTCCAGCTTGGGCCATGGCCCAGGAACCAGGTCTGGACAAGGAAGAGGTTCTCGAACCAGGCGCCGATGGTGTTGGTGTCGGCAAAGGCCGGTGTGTTGCCGGCGCTGCTGAAGTATTTGAGGAATTCGAGCGGCAGAAGGACCACCAGCGTCGCGGCATTGAGCGCGAACAGCCGGCCCAATCGTTTCGTCAGAAAATATCCGTAGTGGTTTCGACGAAGGCTGTCTTCGAACAGATATCGGTTCGCTCTGGATATGATGAAGCCGCTGAGAACGAAAAAGAAATCCACGGCGATATAGCCGTCCGAGATGATCCCGATATGGTCGGTCTGGAAGCTGGTCGGCAGAACCGCTCGGCTGCAGAGCTCGTTGATTGTCGCCTGCAGATGAAACAGGACGACAATGAAGGCGGCGATGCCGCGGGCGCTGGTCAGTGGCTTTATCTCTTCCGTGTCTTTCATTTATTCGATTTTATGAAATAAAATGAAGATCGATGCGTACGGCAACATAAGATCCCTATGGCGGTCAAGCTCTCCGCGTCGGCGCCGCTCGTGCGGTCGAACCGTTGCCATGCGATGGGACGAGCGGCGGCAGAAGCCGCCGCCCGTCGATCGTTCAGAACCGGCCGGCGCGGAAATCCTCGATCGCCTCGGCGATCTGCGCCTCGGTGCTCATCACGAAGGGGCCGTATTTCGCCACCGGCTCGCGCAGCGGCTTGCCGGCGACGATCAGCAGGCGCGCCGGGCCGGCCTTGGCCGTTGCCCGCACGCCGTCGCCGGCACCGAGCACGCCCAGGGTGCCGCGCTCCAGCGTCTCTCCGCCAACCTCGGCCGCGCCCTGATAGACATAGGCGAAGCCGGCGTGGCCGTCCGGCAGCGGCACGTCGACCGCTGCGCCGGCCTCGAGCTCGATGTCGAGATAGACCGGCTGGGTGGTGCCGCCCTCGACCGCGCCCACGGTGGCTCCGAAGCGGCCGGCGATGACGCGGATCCGGGCCCCTGGCGCCGCCGCGACCTCCGGCACCGCATCGGCCGGGATGTCCTGGTAGCGCGGCGCCACCATCTTCTCCGCCGCCGGCAGGTTGACCCAGAGCTGGAAGCCCCACATCAGCCCGTTCTCCTGCTCCGGCATCTCCGAGTGAACGATGCCGCGGCCCGCGGTCATCCACTGCACGCTGCCGGGGCCGAGCAGGCCGACATTGCCCTTGTTGTCGCCGTGCCGCATGCGGCCGGCCAGCATGTAGGTCACGGTCTCGAAGCCGCGATGCGGATGGTCCGGAAAGCCGCCCAGGTAGTCGGCCGCCTCATCGGATCGGAACTCGTCCAGCATCAGGAAGGGGTCGAGGTCGGGCAGGCCGGGCTGGCCGATCACGCGGGTCAGCTTCACCCCGGCGCCGTCGCTGGCCGGGCGGCCGCGCAGGGTGCGGGTCACGCCGCGCGGGCGGGCCAGGCTGGTCGCCTCAGTGGTCGCCATGGTCATCTCCATCTCGGGCGCCGGGGTTGCCGGCGCGGTTTCGCTCTGCCCCAAGATCGGCACGACGACCGGTCAGGAGAATACGCCTTTCCCCGAAGCCGGCGTTCGATATGATCGAACGATGCGATACCGGCTCGACGATATCGCCACCTTCCTGCAGGTGGTGGACAGCGGCAGCATCAGCGCGGCGGCACGGCGGCTGAACCTGTCGAAATCCGTGGTCAGCAAGCGCGTGAGCGATCTGGAGGCCGCGCTGGGCGGGGACCTGCTGCAGCGCTCCACCCGGCGGGTGCTGCCGACCGACCGGGGATTGGCCTTCTACGAGCGCGGCCGCAGCATCCTGCGCCAGCTCGACGAGGCGGCGGAGGAGGTGGCGGAAGGCGACGGCGACCTGCGCGGAACCCTGCGCGTCGCCGCACCGATGAGCTTCGGCACGCTCTATCTCGGCCCGGTGCTGTTCGACTTCGCCCGCCGCCATTCGCGGCTGGCCCTGACGCTAGACCTCGACGACCGCATGATCGACCTGGCGGCGCAGGGCTACGACCTCGCCATCCGCATCACCCGGCCGCGCGATTCGGCGCTGATCGCCCGGCGCCTCGCCGCCAGCCGGCGCGTGGTCTGCGCCAGCCCCGGCTACGCCGCCGCGGCGGGGCTGCCGCGGAGCCTGGCCGAGCTGCCGCAGCACGAGGCGATCGGCGCGGCCGAGGTGTCGTCCACCTGGCTGTGGCAGTTCGAGCCCTTCGCCGCCGGCGGGCCGCCGCGCAGCGTGGCGATGCGCAACCGGATCACCGTCAACAACGGCGAGGCCGCGCGGGATGCGGCCATCGCCGGGCTCGGCCTCACCGTGCTGCCGACCTTCATCGTCGCCGATGCCCTGCGCGACGGCCGGCTGCAGCAGGTGGCGCTCGATGCCGAGCCGGTGGCCGACGTCATCCACGCGCTCTATCCCCAGACCCGGCATCTGCCGCGCCGGGTGCGGGCGCTGATCGACCATCTGGCCGAGAGCTGCGGTGAGGCCGCGCCGTGGGAGCAGGGGCTGCCGTTCGCCACGTCCGAACGCCGGGTTTCCTGATCTGCCGCTTTCGCTGTGGGCCAGCCATCGCGATCTTCCGCGTGTCATCACCGAACGGAGGTCACGATGATCACGCTGCACGATCGCATGGCGCGCGGCCGCACCGAGACCGGGCTGATCGAGGCCCGCCACACTTTCTCCTTCGGCCGGTTCCACGACCCGGACCGCATGGGCTTCCGGTCGCTGCGCGTGCTGAATGAGGACCGGGTCGTCCCGGGCGCCGGCTTCCCGGCGCATCCCCATGCGGAGATGGAGATCCTGACCTATGTGCTGTCGGGCGCGGTCGAGCACCGTGACAGCCTCGGCAACGCCGCGGTGATCCGCGCCGGCGACCTGCAGCGGATGACCGCCGGCACCGGCATCACCCATGCCGAGATGAACCCTTCGGCGACCGGGCCGCTGCACCTGCTGCAGATCTGGATCCATCCGGATCGCAACGGCCTGGCGCCGGGCTACGAACAACTGAGCGTCGGGGAGGGGCCGACCGGCGGGCTGCGGCTGGTCGCGGGGCCGGAGGCCGGCGACGGTGTCCTGCGGATCCACCAGGATGCCCGCCTGTTCGTCGCACGCCTCGCCGCCGGCGAGGCGGTGGAGCACCTGATCGCACCGGGCCGGGCTGCCTTCGTCCAACTGACCCGCGGGGTCGTTGCCCTCGATGGGCATGAGATGCGGGAAGGCGACGGGGCCGCGGTCGAGGGCGAGCCGGGTCTCCGGATCACGGCGGAGACGGAGGCGGAGTTCCTGCTGTTCGACCTGGCCTGACCGGCCGCCGCTGCCCGGGCAATGATCACGCCCGGGCAGCGGCCACTCGACGGGGGGCCGAGGGTGCTGGCAGGATGCCGATCCCGTCGTCCATCCGAAGGGCATCCCGGCCTCTCCATGCGTATCGCCTTGCTGATCGCGGCCATCGCCGCCTTCCTCGTCGGGATCGGTGTCTGGAGCTTCGCCATCACCGGCGACATGGCCGGGGTCGATGGCGGCCAGGCCGTGCGGATCGCCGCCGGCGCCGCGATCGCGGCCCTGCTGCTGATCGGCGGCTTCGTGGCCCTGATCCTGCGGGGGCGTCCGCGCGACCGGGACCGGCGCTGAGGCGGCCGTGCAGGGGGGTTGCGCCGGCCGCGGCGCTGTGGCCGGATGCCGGAAACCGCGGGAAGCGCAGCAGACCAGGGCATGGCCGACGATCCGATGACCGAACCGCCGCAGCGCGTGGCGTTCCTCCTGGTCCCGAACTTCTCGATGATGGCGCTGTCGGCGGTGCTGGAGCCGTTCCGCGCCGCCAACTGGGTGGCGCGGCGTACCCTCTATGATTGGCGGCTGCTCTCGGTGGACGGCGAGCCGGTCACCGCCAGCAACAGCGGTGTGCTGATGGCGCAGGGCGCGATCGGGCCCGAGGATTCCTTCACCATGATCGTGGTCGTCGCCGGGCTCGACCCGCAGGAGGGGCGCGACGAGCGCATCCTGGCCTGGCTGCGGCGGATGGCCCGCCGCGGCTCGCGCATCGGTGCGGTCTCGACCGGCACCTATCACCTGGCCTGGGCCGGGCTGCTTGACGGTTACCGCTGCACCATCCACTGGGAGAATCTCAGCGCCTTCACCGAGACCTTCCCGCGGCTCGACGTCACCGGGCGGCTGTTCGAGATCGACCGCGACCGCTTCACCTCGGCCGGTGGCACGGCGTCGCTCGACATGACCCACTACCTGATCGCCCAGGCTCACGGCATCGACCTCGCCAATCAGGTGGCGGAGCAGTTCCTGCACGCCCGGCCGCGCCAGGGCCACGCGCCGCAGCGGATGGAGCTGCGCGAGCGTCTCGGCGTCAGCCATCCGAAGCTGCTGGCCGCGATCGCCGAGATCGAGGCCAACCTGGCCGAGCCGCTGCCGCGGGCGGCGCTGGCCCGGGCCGCCGGGCTGTCGACCCGGCAGCTCGAGCGGCTGTTCCGCATCTACCTGAACTGCACGCCGTCGCAATACTATCTCGAGGCGCGGCTGAAGCACGCCCAGATCCTGCTGGCGCAGACCTCGATGCCGATCCTGGAGGTGGCGGTGGCCTGCGGTTTCGCCTCTGCCTCGCATTTCGCCAAATGTTACCGCGCCCTGTTCAACCACTCGCCGCGGGGCGAGCGGGCGCCGCGGCCGGTGGCGCCGACCCAGGTGATGGGCCAGCGCCGGGCATGGTAACGGATCGGGAGTCTATGGCAGCCGCACCCGCGCGGCGGTGACGCGGTTCTCGCCCTTCTGCTTGTCGCGGACCACACCCCAGATCACGGCCTGCTGCGTCCGGTCCCAGGCGACGCCCTGGCCGGCGATGTCCAGCGGCGCGGTGCCGACCCAGCGCAGCACCGAGCCCGCCTCCGGCAGCGCCAGGGCATAGACTTCGGGCTCGTCATGGCCGGTGATCCAGAGACGCCCGTCCGGTCCCCAGGAACCGCCGGAATTGCTCATATCGCCGAACTTCTCCAGCAGCTCCGGCGGCAGCACCCAGGCCTCGGCCACGCGCCAGTCGGCATCGAAGCGGACGATCTGGGTGTTGTACTTGTTGCCATAGGCCAGCGGGCTGCGGTCGAACACCCGGTTGTAGTTGGCGAAGCCGCCCCACCAGCTGCCGTCGTGATAGTCGACCCAGGTCAGAGACCCGCGGTCGATGCCGAAGCTGTGGGTGCCGACATGCTTCAGCGTCGCCGCGTCCCAGATCTCGACCGAGCTGGTCATCGGCCATTCCGGGTAGTTGGAATGCGCGGTGTAGAGCTTGCCGTCGACCACGACGCCGCTGTCCAGATGGATGATCGGCCCGTCCTTGGCCTCGGCCCAGGCGGAGACTTTGGCGCCGGTTGCCTTGTCGTAGCGGGCGATCGCCCGGCTGTCGATCGCATAGAAGGAGTCGGCATCCACCGCCACGGCCTGCCGCGCCTGCTGCGCCGGAAAGGAGGCGACCGCCTCGACCGGATACGGTTTCGGGTCTTCCGCCCACGCGGGAGCCGAAAGCAGGCCGGCGGCGAGAAGCAGGGCCGGAACAGTGGTGATGCGGATCATCGATCGTCTCTTGTGTCTTCCGAGGGCGCCGACCCTAGGGCCCGGGGCGTGACAGGACGATGACGCTTCCTTGATGCTTCGGTTGCCGACGTCGCCGGCTCACCGCAGCAAGGGCGTGACCTTGGCGCGCAGCAGCCGCACCAGTTCCGGATCCATGAATTCGAAGCGGTCGGGGATGTCGAGGCAGATCACCCGGGCCCGCTTCAGCGAGCCGCGAAAGCGGGCAGACAGCTTGGCGCGCTGCGCCGTCTCCATGACGAAGATCAGGTCGGCCCATTCGACCAGCTCGACGGTCAACGGCTCCTCGGCATCCGGGTTCAGCCCGGCCGATGCGGTCTCGGCGCCCGGGGCATCGGCGAAGATCGCCTCCGCCGTCGGGCTGCGCCGCAGGTTGCGGCCGCAGACGAACAGGACGCGCTTCACCGGGCCGGCGCGTCCGCCCGCCGCAGGATTTCGGCCAAGTCAGGGGGCAGGGTGCCGCTCAGCAGCATCACCTGCAGCCGCAGCAGCGCGCCGACGGTCAGCGAATCGGTGATCCGGCCGTCCGCGGCCATGGCGAAGGCCTTGGCCAGCGGCACGGTGCGCAGTGCCAGATCCTCGGTCTCCTCCGGCTCGGCCTCGCCCTGGGTCAGGCCCCATGCCACGAACAGATGGGCGATCTCGGTCGAGACGCTGTTCGACAGATGCATGGTCAGGAGGTCGTGCCAATGCGCGGCCTCCAGCCCGGTCTCCTCGCGCAGCTCGCGCTGGGCCGACACGACCGGCGGCAGCGTCGGGTCGCCGCCGCCCTCCGGGATCTCCCAGCTGTAGACGCCGGGGGCATAGCGGTACTGCCCGACCAGGGTGACCCGGCCCTGGTCGTCGATCGGCACCACCCCGATCGCGAGGTTCTTGTAGGTGACCACGCCGTAGATCCCGGGCGTGCCCGCCGGGGTCAGCACGTCGTGCTCGTCGACCTTGATCCAGGGATTCTCGTAGACCGGCTTGATCTTCAGCGTGGTCCAGCGGTTCGGGCCGTCATCACGGGACGCGCCGTCACCACTCGCCACGAACATCCTCCACCAGCCGCTCCAGCCGGCTCAGATCGGCGACCTGCAGGTGGTCGGCGGCGCGGACGACGATGCCGGACTTGGCGAGGTCGCTCAGCACCCGCGCGACGGTCTCGCGCGTGGTGCTGACCCGGCTGGCGATATCGGAATGAACCGGGATCGGCCGGATCGCCGCGCTGCCGTCCGGCTGCGCGCCATGCGTCGCCAGGCGCAGCAGTTCGGCATGCACCCGGTTGTTGGCCCCGACCGTGCTCAGCTCCATGATCCGCTCATTGGCGCGGCGGACCACGCCGACCAGATGCACCATCAAGGCTAGCGCCATGGCCGGATTCTCGGTCACGGCGCTGCGGAAGATGGCGGTGGGCAGGGCGCCGACCGTGGCCTCGGTCAGCGCCATGACATTGGCCGAGCGCGGCGCCCGATCCAGCGCCGACAGCTCGCCGAAGCTGGCGCCGGCCGACAGGTCGTCGAAGGTGATCTCGCGGCCGGAGGCGGAATAGATCACCACCCGGACCTTGCCCTCGACCAGGAAGTAGACATGGTCGGGATCATCGTTGCGATCGATGATCTGCTCATGCGGCGCGAAGCGCTGCCAGCGGCATTGCTTCTGCAGCTCGGCGCGCAGGGCGGCCGGGGCGACCGCGAGGAGATCGATCCCGTCGAGGGGGCGGGCGTCGTTGGCAGGCACAGATTCGTCTCATTCTTGAGGCGACCCAGAATAGGGCCGGCGGGCTGTGCCCGCCAGACCGATCTGCGGTCTTCAGCCCGGACGCTGGACGATCGCCGGCCGCAGCGGGCGTGGCAGGCCGGCCCGGCGCAGCCAGCCGCGGGCGGGCACCTCGACCGCGCGATGCAGCAGGACGGAGATCGGCAGCAGCGCCGCCACCATCAGGGCGATGATCCCCAGGGACTGCAGGGCGGAGAAGCCGGCCTCCTCGAACTCGTGCCCGGTTGCCAGGCGCCAGCCCAGATGCACGCTGTCGAGCACCAGGATCTGCGCGAGATAGACGGCGTAGGAGATCTCGCCGAGGAAGATCATCGGCCGCGTCGCCATCGCCCGGCCCACCCGCGCCGTGTTCTGCGCCAGGCACAGGATCAGCAGGCCGAACAGCGGCACGATGAAGACGCCGCGCGTGTTGAGGTGCATCGCCAGGACGATACCGGCGGCGGTGGCCAGGGCCGCCGCATCGGTCGCCATCCAGCCCGGCGCGCCGTCCCGCCAGACGCGGTAGAGGACCATGCCGCCGGTGAAACCCAGGAAGCAGCGCGGCACGCCCCAGTCGCTGGTCAGGTCGAGGTCGAGCCGCGGCCCGGCGGAGAGCAGGGCGAAGCCGGCCAGGGTCGCGACGTAGAGCAGGAGAAGCCCGGCCGGGCGCAGGCGGGCGACGATCGGCACCAGCAGCGGGAAGGCGAGGCCGACAAGCCATTCGGCGCTGATCGACCAGGACGGGCCGTTCCAGGTCAGGGTGTCGTAGATCCCGGTGGCGTTCAGCAGCAGCAGGCTGCCCGGCAGGGTGGGGAGGGTGTGAGTGCCGCCGAAGGCGCCGAGGCCGGGGCCGTCGATCGCCAGCTTCAGCAGCTCGAGCAACACGAACCCGCCGAGGATCGCGAGATGCAGCGGGTACAGCCGCGCCAGGCGGGCGCGCAGGAACGGGCCTACCGTCGTCGCGGAGGGACCGTCGGCGAAGCTGCGCCCATAGACATGCATCAGGATGAAGCCGCTGAGCGCGAAGAACAGGTCGACGAACAGATAGCTCTTGCCGACGAAGAAGGTCGTGTCGGTCAGGTGCAGGTTCGGGAAGGACCCGACCGAATAGTGGAACACCACGACGCAGAGCGCGGCGATGCCGCGCAGCGCGGTGAGGGCGGGGAAGTATTGCTGCCGGCTGCGGAGGGATGCCTCGGCCATGGCTCCGGAATGCTGTTGTCGACGACGCCTGATGGACCGAACCATCGGGGCGGCGGATCGTTCCCCGGCCTGCGTCGTCCCGCCTCAGAGGTCTCTCAGCTTCGTCGGGCCAGGGCGCCTTCCTCGATGCCGATGCGGTGGCGCAGCAGCAGGGCGTTGGCGAGCGAGAACACGATCGCGATCGTCCAGGCGTCGAAGGCCAGCGGCAGCACCGCGATCTCCGCCGCCACGACCGCGTAGTTCGGGTGCCGTATCCAGCGATAGGGGCCGCGGCGCACCAGCGGCGCGCCGGGCAGGCTCAGCACCCGCGTGGTCCAGTACGGCCCCAGCGTCGCCACCACCCACACCCGTGCCGCCTGCAGCAGCACGAACAGCGCCAGCAGCGGCCAGGACGGGGCCTGATCGGCCGGGATCAGCAGGAGCACCGCCAGCAGCCAGGTGCCGTGCAGCAGGATGAACAGCGGATAGTGCCGGGCGCCGCTCTCGACCGCGCCGCGGGCGCGCAGCCGGCTTTCGTTGCGGCGGGCATAGGCCAGCTCAGCCAGGCGCTGTGCCGCCACCAGCAGGGCCACCCATTGCGCCCAGCCCAGCATCAGCCGCAATCCAGCACGGTGAAGCCCGCGCAGAAACCGGGGCCCAGCGCGCTCAGCAGCCAGCGCCCGGCCATCTGCCGACGCTTCTCGGCGAGCACGAACAGCACCGTCACCGCCGACATGTTGCCGTAGCGGCGCAGCACCGCCCGCTCGGCCGTCATCGCCGCGTCCGGCAGGTCGAAGGCATCGCGCAGCGCCTCGACCACCTTGGTGCCGCCGGGATGGAACACGAAGCCGGACAGGTCGGCGAGGCCGAGCCCGTGCCGGGCCAGGAAGCCCTCCGCCGCCGGCCGCATGTCGTTGCGCACCAACGTGGGGATGTCGCGGGAGAAGATGACGCCCAGCCCGTCCGTCTCGACCGACCAGCCCATCACGTCCAGCGTGCCGGGCCAGCGATGCTCGCCGGTCGGACCCAGGGCCGGAACCCCGTCCTCCGGCCGGATCAGCACTGCGGCGGCGCCGTCACCGAACAGGGCGGTGGCGACGACATTGCTCTTGGTCAGGTCGCTGCGGCGGAAGGTCGGGCCGCACAACTCCACCACCAGCAGCAGCACGGTGCCGTTCAGGGCGCGCGACAGGGCGGCGGCGCGGGCCAGGCCCAGCACGCCGCCGGCGCAGCCGAGGCCGAAGACCGGTAGCCGCACCGTGTCGGGCCGGAACGGCAGCCGCTCCATCAGCCGCGCATCGAGACCGGGCGTGGCGATGCCGGTCGAGCAGATGGTGACGATGGCGTCGACCTGGCCGGCGCCGATGCCGGCCTCGTCCAGGCAGCGCCGGGCCGCGTCCTCCAGCAGGTCCAGCGCCGTGTCCAGGAACACGGTGCTGCGATCGTGCCAGTCATGCGGGGCGAAGTACCAGTCCAGCGGCACGGCGGAGCGGCGGGTGTCGATCCCGGCCGTCTCGTAGATCGGGGCCATGCGTTCGAACAGCGCCGGCCGGGCGGCAAAGACGCGCCGGGCGCCCTCGCGTGCCTCGGCCTGGGTGATCACATGGTCGGGGACGGCTGTCGCCAGCCCCGCAAGCCTGGGCATGCTCTACCTCCGCGGGGATGCGGCCCCGCTCAGCGCCAGACTGCATGTCCGGCCTTCCCAGGCTGTTCGGTCAATGTGTCAGTCGTGTTGCAGCCGGCGGGCAGGGTCAGGATGCCGCAGGGCCGGCGATGGGCCGCGGCCGCAGCGCCGTCGCGGCGACCAGGGCGGCGACAAGGCAAGCGG
The DNA here is from genome assembly GCF_002195995.1 of Inquilinus limosus. Classification (GTDB taxonomy): domain Bacteria; phylum Pseudomonadota; class Alphaproteobacteria; order DSM-16000; family Inquilinaceae; genus Inquilinus; species Inquilinus limosus_C. The sequence goes on along the minus strand of NZ_NHON01000003.1, from coordinate 52,869 downwards.
CGGCCGCTCCGATGGCCAGGGGCGGGAAGCCGGCGGCGGCATAGCCGATCCCCGCCAGGCCGGTGCCGGTGAGGGTGCCGAGATAGGTGACGGCGCTGTTCAGCCCCAGCACCGCGCCGCGCGCCTCGGGCTTGGCCCGGGACAGCAGCAGCACCAGGATGTTCAGCCCGAAATGGTTGGCGAAGCCCCACAGCCCGGTGAGCGCGGCGATCGCCACGAAGCTGTGCGTCGCCGGCAGCATCAGCGCGTAGATCGCGGCCACCGCCAGCAGCGCCAGCGGGAACAGCCGGCGCGGCCCGATGCGGTCGACCAGCCCGTCGCCCAGGCTGGCGGCGCCGAAGCCGATGCCGTAGGTCAGCACGATCAGCCCGGCCTGGCCGGCGCTGAGCCCGAGCCCGGCCCGCACATGGTCGCCGATGAAGGCATAGACGCCGTAGAAGGACGCCATGAAGGCAAGGCAGATCGCCAGCAGCGCAGGCACGCCGGGATAGGCGAGGGGGGCGACCAGCGCCCTGAGCCCCGGCCTCGCACGCCGATCGTGCGATAGCGGCGCCGGCAGCCGGGCAATGCCGAACAGCGCCAGCGCGGCCAGGCCGGCCAGCACCAGGAAGACGGCGCGCCAGCCCAGCGTCTCCGCCACCAGGGCGGCAACCGGTACGCCGGCGACCATGGAGATTGACCAGCCGGTCAGCACCCGGCCCAGCACACGGGATTCCCGGCCCGGCGGTGCGATGGTGGTGGCGAGGGTGTAGATCGAGGGCAGGATCACCCCGGCGCCCAGCCCGGCCAGCGCCTGGGCCGCCGCCAGCATCAGCCAGTGCATGGCGAAGGCGGAGAGCAGCGTCGCCGCCGCCAGCCCGACCATGCCGCCGAGCAGGGCGCGGCGCGGGCCGATGCGGTCGATCTGCGGTGCCAGCAGGAAGGCCGACAGCGCGGTGGCCCCGCCATAGGCGGCGATGGCGCGCGACACGGCGACCGGCGTGGCCGCCATCGCCGCGGCGACGTCGCCCAGGATCGGGCTCAGCACCAGCGAGTTCGAGCCGACCACGGCGATGCCGGCGGTCAGGATCACGGTCTGCAGCGATACGGCGCTCTGATCTTGATGGTGTTCGGGCATGAGACAATAATCGCCGAACCAGGTTCGGTCATGAAGGGCGATTCTCGTGGTCATCGAAAATACGAAAGCGGTTCGGCGCCGGCCCGCCGAGGCCCCCTCCGTCGACGCGGTCGACCGAAAGCTGTTAGGGCTGCTCGCGGCCGATGCGACGCTGAGCTATGCCGAGCTGGGCCGGGCCCTGAACCTGTCGCCGCCGGCGGTGCATGAGCGGGTGAAGCGGCTGAAGCGCGACGGTGTGATCAAGGCCACGGTCGCGGCGCTGGACGGGCGCAAGCTCGGCAAGGCGATCCTGGCCTTCATCCATGTCAACACCACCGGCTGGGGCAAGTCGCCGGAGATGCTCGACCTGGCGCAGCTGCCGGATGTGGAGGAGATCCACACCGTCACCGGCGACACCTGCGTCATGCTGAAGGTGCGGACCCAGGATGCCCAGGGGCTGGAGGACCTGCTGCGGGTGATATACGACATCCCCGGCGTCCAGGGCACGCGCAGCTACATCGTGCTCAGCTCGCATCTGGAGCGCGGGGCGCTGCCGGCGGACTAGGCTGCGGGCAACGCGGCCACGGGTTGCGCAGGGCGCAGGCGGCATTCCGCCAGGCGGTCCAGCTCGTCCAGCGCGGCGGCGTGGCGCTGGCCCCAATCGCACAGCGCGCGCAGCACCGGCTCCAGGCTCAGCCCGAGCGGCGTGGCCGAATAATCCACCCGCGGCGGCACCTGGCGGAAGATCTCGCGGTGCACCAGGCCGTGCTCCTCCATCTCGCGCAGCTGCTGGATCAGCACCTTCTGGCTGATCTCGGGCAGCGACCGCTTGAGCTGCGACAGCCGCCGCGGGCCCTCGAACAGGTGGTAGAGGATCACCGCCTTCCAGCGGCCGCCGACCACCTTGAAGGCGCGCTCCACCGGCAGCATTGGCAGCCGCTTGATCGTCTCGGCCATGGTCACCTTCTGGTCAGTATCGAACGAAAGGGTGTGTAGAGCCACCAAGCGGCATACTGGCAAAAGGCGCCTCACGCTGTCCAACGCCGGGTGAGGCCATGAAAACCGTCCAGTTCAGCCGCTTCGGCGGGCCCGAGGTGCTCGAGACGGTCGAGCGGCCGGCCCCGCAGCCCGGCCCCGGCGAGGTGCTGGTCCGGGTGCGGGCCGCGGGGGTGAACTATTTCGAGACGCTGATGCGCCGGAACCTCTACGCCGTGACACCCGAGCTGCCGATGGTGCCCGGCGTCGAGGTGGCACTGCTCGGCGCGCGGGTCGCGGTGCCGTTGTTCGCGATCGGACGCCCCACCGGTGGCTACGCCGAACATGTCGCCGTCGATGCCGCGTCGGTCGTGCCGGTGCCCGACGGCCTGTCCTTCGAGCAGGCCGTGGCGCTGCTGGTGCCGGGCTTGACGGCGCTGCATCTGGTGCAGCGTAGCCCGCCGCGCGGCCGGACGGTGCTGGTCACGGCGGCGGCCGGTGGCGTCGGGTCGATGCTGCTCCAACTGGCCCGGCGGGCCGGCGCCGAGCGGGTGATCGCCCTCGCGGGAGGGCCGGAGAAGCTGGAGGCGGCCCGCAGCCTCGGGGCCGACCTTGGCATCGACTATCGCGAGCCCAGCTGGGCCGCGCTGGTCCGCGATGCCACCGGCGGGCGGGGCGCTGACATCGTCCACGACACCGTCGGCGGCGCCGTGACCAAGGCCTGTCTCGACGCCCTGGCGCCGGCCGGCGAGCTGGTGTTCGCCGCGCTCGGCCGGTTCGAGCTCACGGCCGCGGAGCTGGAGGGGATGCTGTTCCGCAACCAGTCGCTGAAGGGCTTCGCCCTGCTGCCGCTGTTGACTCGCGAAGGGCTGCGGGCCGATCTGGCGGAACTGTTCGCCTTGGCCGCGGCCGGCACGCTGACGGTGACCGTAGGCGGTCGCTACCGCCTGGACCAGGCCGCCGAGGCGCACCGGGTGCTGGAGGAGCGCCGGAGCTTGGGCAAAGTCGTGCTCATCCCCTAGACGGGCTCAGCCGTGCTCGCGCCGGTAGTGCAGGATCACGGCACCGGTGTCGAGCGTCCGGTTTTCGATCAACTTCAGGTCGATGCGGTCGAAGCCCGGCGCGAACAGCCGCTGGCCGTCGCCGAACAGGGTCGGCGTCACCATCAGCCGGTACTCGTCGAACAGGTCGCGGGCGACGAAGCTCTGGGCGATGCCGGCGCCGCCGAACATGTACAGGTCGCCGTCGCCCTCCGCCTTCAGCCGTGCGACGGCGCCTTCCAGGTCATCGCGCACCACCGTGCCGTTCCAGCCGGGATCGCCGGCCAGCGTGGTCGAGAAGACGGTCTTGGGCAGCCGGTTCATCACCGCGGCCCAGGGAACGCCGGCGGCCGGGCTGTTCGGATCGGTCTCGGCCGGCTCCCAGAACCCCTTGTTGAACAGGAAATTGACCCGGCCGTAGAGCAGGTGGCCGGCCCGTTCCAGGGAGTAGCCGGACCAGTGCGTCGCCAGGTCGTCGGACCATTGCGGCGGCACGAACTCCCCCTTCGGCCCGGTGATGTAGCCGTCCAGGCTGATGAACATCGACAGGATGGCCTTGCGCATGGGTGTTGTCCTCCTGGTTTGCTGTTTATCTGATTGCATATAGCAACTAGTTGCTTCTTAGATTTTCCGCTTGCATATTGCAAGCGGAAAAGGAGCGACCCCGCATGAGCAGTGAACCGCGATCCGGCTGTCCGATCAATCTGACCCTCGAAGCCCTGGGCGACCGCTGGAGCCTGCTGGTGATCCGCGACATCATGTTCGGCGACCGGCGGCATTTCCGCGAGCTGTTGACACGGTCGGAGGAGGGCATCGCCTCCAACATCCTGGCCGACCGGCTGAAGCGGCTGACCGAGGGTGGGTTCCTGACGCGTACCGACGACGAGAGCCACAAGCAGAAGGCGATCTACAGCCTGACCGAGAAGTCGATCCAGCTGGTGCCGCTGCTGGCTCATATGGGCGCCTGGGGCCGCCGGCACATGCCGGTCACCCCCGACCTGGCGATCCGCGCCCAGCTGCTGGAGGAAGGCGGGCCGGCGCTGTGGGACGAGTTCATGGACGATCTGCGCAGCGCCCATCTCGGCCAGCCGCGCCGGCGCAGCGGGCCCACCGTGGCCGAAAGGCTGCGCGAGGCCTTCCTGGCGGTTCGCGCTGTCGGCTGATTTTTTTGAGGGGGCGTGTCGGAACCCTGGTCAGGGGGCCGTCCTTGGGGCATCGAACGCTTTACGCCGAACCAGGAGATCCCCCGTGACCGCCACCCCTGCCTCCGACCGCGAGCTCGTCCTGAGCCGCCTGATTGACGCGCCGCGCGAGAAGCTGTTCCGCGCCTGGACCGAGCCCGAGCTGATGAAGCAGTGGTTCACGCCGCGGCCCTGGACCACCCCGGTGATCGAGGTCGATCTGCGGCCGGGCGGCTCCAACCTGATCGTGATGCGCGGCCCGGACGGCACCGAGTTCCCGAACCGCGGCGTCTATCTCGAAGTGGTGAAGAACGAGCGCCTGGTCTTCACCGACGCCTACACCAAGGCCTGGGAGCCGTCGGAGAAGCCGTTCTTCACCGGCATCATCACCTTCGAGGACGAGGGCGGGAAGACCCGCTACACCGCCCGCGCGGTGCACTGGACCGTCGCCGACCGCGAAGCGCATGAGAAGATGGGCTTCCACGAAGGCTGGGGCATCTGCGCCGATCAGCTGGCGGAGCTGGCCGCGAAGATCTGACGAAGGCGAGCCTCAATAAAGGACGTCATTGCGAGCGCAGCGAAGCTATCCAGGGGCCATTGCGAACCGGCCCCTGGATGGATTCATCGGCTTCGCCTCCTCGCAATGACGGGTCTCGCAGGTCAGCCGGCGGCCGTGGCCTTGCTGCGGTAGTGGTAGCGGTACAGCTCGGTCCGGAAGCCGAGCGAGGCATAGAGCGCCTGGGCCGGCGCATTGTCGGCCACCACCTGCAGGCAGGCGCCGCCGGCGCCCTGGGTCAGGGCCCAATCCATCAGATGGCCGACGGTCAGAGCCCCGTAGCCGCGCTGGCGATGCTCGGGGTGGGTCTCGACGGATTCCAGCACCAGCAGCCGGTCGTGGACGACGCCATAGGCCTTCGCCACCACCTGGCCGTTAATGCGGCAGGCGGCGAAGGCCTTGGGCAGGACGATGCTGTCGACCATCGCGTTGAAGATCGGGTCGGCCGCAGTCGACCGCAAGGCGAGCCAGTCCTCGTCCGGTCGGCCCGACAGCACGATATGGGCGCAGTCCCGCGGCCGATGGTCGGCGAGGTCGGCCAGCAGCGTGGTGGTCTCGCCCTCGGCGGCGTAGCCCGCCCGCTCCAGCGGCCCGTCCATGCCTCCGGCGATCGACGGCACCCGGAAGCGGGAGGGCTGGCCGAGGCCGCGATAGATCCCCTCCGCCGCGGCGATGACACCGCTGGGATCCCGCGGGCCGCCGCGCAGCGGGTTCACCGAGTTGGTGCGTCGCGTGGTGCCGCCAGAGGCGCGCAGCAGCCAGCCGCCCAGCAGCACCTGCCGCGGCGACGGCCAGGCGTTCTGGCAGGCTTCCTCGACTCTCCAGGCGATATCGTCGGCGGACATGGCGCAGATCCCGGAAACGGAAAGGGCCGGACGGCTGTCCGGCCCTCTCTCTATGTAGCGACGATTCAGCGCCGCGGCAGCAGCTTCTGCACCTCGTCGGCGGCATCGGCCAGGGCCTCCTCCGGCGTCGCGCTCTGCTCCACCACCCGCGACAGGTTGTCGACGATGGTCTGGGTCACCTTCACGCCGTTGCTGCCGGGGAAGGCGTACCAGGGACGCATCTTCGGCATCTGCTCCAGCCCGGCGCGGAACAGCGGGTTCTTGGCGTAGAAGTCGCCGAGATACTCGGGCGACTTGGCCGCCAGCTCGTTGTTCGGGACGTAGCCGGTGCCCGGCACCACCATCGAGGCGCCGTAGGGGCCGGCGGCGAATTTGATGAACTCCCACGCCGCCTGCTGTTTGGCGGGGTCGCGGGTCAGCATCACCGCGGCGTTGCCGCCGGTCGGCAGCTGGCCCTTGGCCGGATCCAGCAGCGGGATCGGCGCGGTCCGCATCTCGAACTTGTCGCCGACATTCTTGATGGTGTTGCGCAGAGCGCCGGTGGTCTGGAACTCCAGCCCGACCTTGCCGGCGACGAAGGCCTGCTCGCCCGCCGATTTGGTGAAGACCGGCATGCCGCCCTCCTTCACCATGCGCTGGACCAGGGTGAAGGCGGCCAGGCCTTCCTGGCCGTCGAAGGCGACCTTCTTCTCATCGGCCGACAGCATGTCGCCGCCGGCGCCGAACAGCAGGGCGCTGAACATCCAGTCGTCGCCCTGCCAGCGGAAGTCGATACCGTCGACGCCGTCGCCCAGCGCCTTGATCTTGGCGCCCAGCGCCAGCACCTCGTCCCAGGTCTTGGGCGGGGTGTCCGGGTTGCCGCCGGCCTTCCGCACCAGGTCGGCGTTCAGATACATGATCGGGTTCGAGGTGGCGAAGGCCAGCCCGGCCTGCTGCCCGCCGAACTGGGCCAGGCCCAGGATGTGGTCGCTGAAGCCCTGCTCGGCCATATGGCCGTCCTTGTCGACGAAGGGCTTGAGGTCGACCGAGATGCCGCGCTCCGCCACCACCCGCAGGCGGTTCAGGCCGATGAAGGTGATGTCCGGCATCTCCGCCGTGCCGGCCTGGCGCAGGATCAGCTGCAGCCCGTCCTCATAGGTCGGCGAGGGGCTGGCGAACACGATCTTGATGTCCGGATGCTCGGACATGAACTTCTGCGAGATCGTGTCCATCACGTCCTTGAAGAAGCCCGGCATCGGGTAATGGACGGTCAGGGTGGTCTCGGCCAAGGCCGTGTTGCTCGCGGCGCCGGCCAGGCTCGCCGCCAGGGCCAGGCCCGCCAGCGCGGATCGGATCAGTTTCACGGATTGCCCCTCTGTAGGAAGAAACGCGACCGGGTCAGCCCTTCAGCCCGGTCAGGGTGATGCCTTCGATGAAGCGGCGCTGGGCGGCCAGGAAGGCGGCGACCAGCGGCAGGGTGACGATCACCGTCGCCGCCATCAGCGCGCCGTAGTCGTCCCCCGCCTCGGCGGCGCGGAAGAACAGCAGGCCCAGCGGCGGCGTCGCCATCTTCGTGTCGCTGACCACGATCAGTGGCCAGAACAGGTCGTTCCAATGGGCGACGACCGAGAAGATCGCGAAGGCGGTGATCGCCGGCCAGGCGTTCGGCACGATCACCCGCCAGACGATCCCCAGCTCCGACATCCCGTCCAGCCGCGCCGCGGCGATCAGGTCGTCCGGCATCGCCCGGAAGAACTGCAGGAACAGGAAGATGCCGAACACCGAGATGGTGAAGGGCGCCACCAGCGCGACATAGGTGTTCAGCGTGCCGGTGGCCGACAGCGCCACATAGATCGGCAGGGCGATGGCGTGGATCGGCACCAAGAGGCCCAGCATGATCATCGTGACCATGGCCCGGGAGCCACGGAAGCGCAGCTTGGCCATGGCATAGGCGCAGGGCACGGCGACCAGAACCTGCAGCACCAGGATCAGGCCGCAGACGATGACGCCGTTCAGCAGGATCTGCCCCATCGGCACCCGGGTCAGCGCCTTGGTGACGTTCTCGACCAGCGCCCAGCGCTGCGGCAGCAGCGACAGGGAGGAGGAGAAGATCTCGTCCTGCGGCTTCAGCGCGACCGACAGCATCCACAGATAGGGCGCGACGAAGGCCAGGGCGCCGAGCGACAGCAGCGCCAGGCGGACGAACCGGAGTGGGGACCAGGCGGTCATGCGTAGTGCACCCGGCGGTCGAGGACGCGGTACTGCAGCAGCATCAGCACCACCAGCACGGCCAGGAACACCACCGTCATCGCCGAGGCGTAGCCGACCCGGAGATAGACGAAGCCCTCCTGGTAGATGGTCCAGAGCAGGACTTCCGACGCCTTGTTCGGGCCGCCCTGGGTCAGGGTGCCGACGGTCTCGAACACCTTCACCGCATTGACCACGCTGATGGTGATCACGAACAGCGTCGTCGGCCCCAGCATCGGCCAGGTGACCAGCCGGAACCGCTCCCAGGCGCTGGCGGCGCCGTCGACCTCGGCGGCGGCGTACAGCTCGCGCGGGATCGCGGTCAGCCCGGCCAGGAACAGCACCATGTTGAAGCCGACCGACTGCCACACGCCGATCAGCGCCAGGCTCAGCAGCACGGTCTTGCTGTCGCCCAGCCAGTTCGGGCCGGGGAGGCCGAGCAGGCGCAGCATCTCGTTCACCGGGCCGATGCTGGGGTGCAGCAGGTACTGCCAGACCGTCGCCATGGCCACCAGCAGCGAGGCGACGGGCAGGAAGTAGATGGTGCGGAACAGCGCCCGGCCGCGCGTCTCCGCCTCGATCAGCAGCGCGACGCCCAGGCCCAGCACCACCGAGGCCGGGGTGACGATGGCGGTGTAGACCGCGGTGTTCTTCAGCGAGATCAGGAAGGTGCGGTCGCCCAGCAGCTCGGCGTAGTTGTCGAGGCCGATGAATTTGATGCCGTCATAGCCCAGCTCGTAGTCGGTCAGGCTGAAGCCCAGCACCGCCAGGGTCGGGGCCAGGATCAGCAGAGCCAGCAGCAGCACCGCCGGGGCGGACAGGCGCCAGGCGGCCAGGCCCTCCGCCCGTGCCGCGGCCCGGGCAGCCCGGCGGGCGGTGCCGTCGTCGAGGGCGAGATCAACCATGGGCGGCGATCCGCAGCGTCGCCGGCGCCACCGGCAGCCGGCCGCCCTCGGGGCCGAAGACCAGGACATCGGCCGCGTCCACCGCCAGCGTCACCGCGGCGCCCGGCGCCAGCTCGGCCGCCAGGGCCGGGGCGGTCTTGGCGACCAGCTCTGCCCCATCGGCCAGGGTCAGGAAGACCAGCAGCTCGGAGCCCAGGAACTCCAGCCGGCGCACGGTTGCCGCCAGGCCGGGCTGGCCCGGCATCAGGAACCGCAGCGCCTCCGGCCGTACGCCCAGCGTCACCGCGGTGCCGGGCGCGGCCTCGACCCCGTCGACCAGGATCCGGCCGCCGATGCGGGCGGCGCGCGCCTCGTCCAGCACCGCTTGCAGCAGGTTGATGCGCGGGCTGCCGATGAACTGCGCCACCTCGACATGGGCCGGGTCGGCATAGACCCGGGACGGCGTGTCCAGCTGCAGCAGCCTTCCGCCCATCATCACCGCCACCCGGTCGGCCATGCTCAGCGCCTCCGACTGGTCATGGGTGACGTAGAGGGTGGTGACGCCGGCGCGGCGGTGCAGCTCGACGATCTCGCCACGCGTGTGGACCCGGAGGTTCGCATCCAGGTTCGACAGCGGCTCGTCCATCAGGAAGGCGGCGGGCCGGCGCACAAGGGCGCGGGCCAGGGCCACGCGCTGGCGCTGGCCGCCGGACATCTGGCCGGGCTTGCGGTCCAGCAGATGGTCGATCCTCAGGCTGGCCGTGGTTTCGCGCACCGAGGTCTGGATCTCCGCGCGCAGGGCGCGCTGGCCGGGCATCAGGTTGCCGATGAAGGGCAGGCGCTGGGCCGTCGATAGCCGCCGCATCGCCAGCGGCACGGCGATGTTCTGGCCGGCGGTCAGATGCGGATACAGGGCGTAGGACTGGAACACCATGGCGATGTCGCGGGCCGCGGGCCGCAGCGCGGTGATGTCGCGGTCGCCCAGCTGCACTGTTCCGGTGTCGGCATGCTCCAGCCCGGCGGCGATGCGCAGCAGAGTGGTCTTGCCGCAGCCGGACGGGCCGACCAGGGCGATGAACTCGCCCGGCGCGGCCTCGATGGTCACGTCCTGCAGGATGCGGTTGCCGCCGAAGGCCTTGCTGACGCGGCGCAGCGCCAGCCCGGTCACGAGGTGGCCTCGGCCGGCTGGTGGCGCGGATAGACCTCGTGGATCACATCGTCGATCACGAAGGGCCGCAGCTCCGGCAGCGCGACGATCTCGCTCGACACCGTCTCGTCCAGCGTGTGGATCACGGCGCCGAGGATGCGGTCGCCCGGCATGTCGCGCTCCATCGGCCCGACGACGAAGCCGGAGGACGGGCCCCAGATGTAGCGGGTGCCGAGATGGGCGCCGGTCCAGGCGCGGTGCAGATGGCCGCTGGCGACCAGGGCCACGCCGTGCCGCTCGAACAGCTCCAGCAGGCGGCGGCGCTGCGCCGGGCGGATGCTCCAATAGCCGGTGTCGCCCTCGTCGGGCGTGTCGACGAAGATCGGCTTGTGGGTGAAGACGATGACGCCGCGGCCCTCGCAGGCCTCCAGCACGCCCTCAAGCCAGGCGAATTGCGCCGCCTCTTCCGCGTCGCCGCCGCCGATGACCTGGCTGTTCAGCCCGACCAGGCGCCAGCCCGGCTGGTCATGCACCCAGCGATCCGGCCCGATGATACGGCGCCAGCGCTCCAGCCGCTCCGCATTGGCCGGCTGGCGGGTGCCGGGCAGGTCGCCGACATCGTGGTTCCCGGGCACCGACAGCACCGGGAAGGGCAGGGCGCGCAGCAGCCCGGCGCAATGCTCCAGATCGGCCTCGACATCCGCGCCGTCGACGCTGAGGTCGCCGGTGTGGACCACCAGGTCCGGCCGGGCGGCCTGCAGCCACTCCGCCAGCGGCGCCCAGTTCGGCGCAAAATGGCTTTTGCCGGGACTGAGATGGGTATCGGTGATCTGGACCACCCGCACGGTCGGCTCCTTTGCTGCTGCCGATCGCCTCGCACGTCATGGCAAATCACCCGCGCATCGGCGGGCCGACGAGCGGCGGCAATCGGACGTGTCGAAAAAAGCGAGCTTCGGTGCCGCGGCCGGTATCCGGTTCCGCTGCGTCTCGCGGCGCGCGGATGATAGGGAGCGGGGATGACGGATCTGTTGCGGGCAGATGAAGAATCGATGTCCGCCGGGACGGGATCGACGGTCGACGCCGTGAAGCATCGGCGGGCATCATGCCCCGGGAGCGACTCGAAGAAGGCGAGTGGATGATCGTTCGGGCGGGGCGCGCGGCATGGCGGTGACGGCGGAGGCGCCGCGGCGGCGGTCCGCGCTCCTGATGGCGCTGGTGCAGTGGAACCGCGCGACCATCCCGTGGCCGGTGGCGCTGCGCAACGCGCTGGCCGTGGCGCTGCCGGTGATCCTCGGCGTGCTGTTCGGCCAGACCGATGTCGGCCTCGCGGTGGCCGGCGGCGCGCTCAATGTCGTCACGTCGGACGCGCCGGGGCCGCATGCGCTGCGCCTGCGCCGCATGCTGCTGATCTCGCTGGGCACCGGGTTGGCGGCCCTGGCCGGCTTCTCGCTCGGCACTCACTGGCTGCCCTTCCTGCCGGTGCTCGCCGTCTCGGCCTTCCTGCTGGCCATGCTGGTGGCGCTGGGCCCGGTGGCGATGCAGGGTGGCACCGCCATCCTGATCGTGCTGGTGGTGACGGCGGGCACGGCCGGCCACGGCTTCGACCCCTGGGCAGCTTCCGGCCTGTTCTTCGCCGGCGGCCTGCTGGCGACGCTGTTCTCCGTCGCCGCCTGGCCGCTGCGGATCTACCAGCCGGAGCGCGACGCGCTGGCCTCGGTCTACCGCATGCTGTCGGAGATCGCGCGGGCGATGCCGGAGGATACGGAGTTCATGCCGCTGGCGGATTCCCTGGGCGATGCGCAGCTGCTGCTGGCCCGCAGCGGTGCCGCCCGGATCCGCGGGGTGGAGGCGTTCCGGATCCTGCTGGGCCTGGCCGAACGCGTCCGGCTGGAGCTGCTGGCCCTGTCCGACCTGCGCGGGCAGGTCGGTGACTCGGCGCTGCCGGCGGTGATGCGCCAGGCGGCGGTGGTGCTGCGCGGCCTCGGCATGGCGCTGCGTCAGGGCCGGCCGATGGAGGGCGGGGCGGCGCTCAAGGGCTTCGAGGCCGCTCTGGCCGGCCTGCGCGAGGCCCGCCACGCGGCACAGGACCCGCTGCTGCGCTCCCGCCTGCACCTGGCCGAGGCGCGGGCGATCGGCCTGGCCGGCGCGCTGCGCGCGGCGATCCGCAACTCGGCCGAGGCCGGCGCCCGCGGCGACCTTCGGGCCACCGAGCGCGATGCGCTGCAGCCGGCGGCGCTGCGGCCCGGCGCGCCGCTGGCGACGCTGCGCGCCAACCTGTCGCTGTCCTCCGCCGCCTTCCGCCACGCGCTGCGCCTGACCGTCTGCGTGGTCGCGGCGGAGGCGCTGGGCCGCGCCATCGGCCTGCCGCAGTTCTACTGGATCGCGATGACCGTGGTGATCGTGCTGAAGCCGGATTTCGGCGGCACCGTCAGCTTCGGCCTGCTGCGCATGTTCGGCACCCTGGCCGGCCTCTTGGTAGCCACCGCCGTCGTCTATCTGGTGGCCGACCATCCGCTGGCCCAGGCGCTGCTGCTCGCACCGCTCTATTTCGGCTTCCGCTACCTGGTGCCGGTGCATTACGGCCTGGCGGTGTCGCTGCTGACCGCCGTGGTGGTGCTGCTGCTGGGCCTGGCCGGGCAGCCGGCCGGCCACACGCTGCTGGACCGCGGCCTCGCCACCGTGCTGGGCAGCCTGCTGGCGCTGGCCGCCTATCTGCTGTGGCCGACCTGGGAGCGGGGGCGGGAGCGGCCGGTGATCGGCGCCATGCTCGATGCCTACGCCGCCTATCTGGCGGCGCTGCTCGGCACCGACGCGAAAGTGCAGGCCGAGGCCCGCACGGCAGCCCGCGCCGCCCGGGTCAACGCCCAGGCCTCTGTCGAGCGGTTGCGGGTCGAGCCGGCGGATCCCGGCCAGCCGGCGCGGGCCGAGGCGATCTTCGCCAACGCCAACCGCATCCTGCGCGCCGGCATGGCGCTGGAAAGCGCGCTGCACGACCATGGCGCCGCGGCCCTGGCCAAGCATGCCGCGATCGGGGCGTTGGTCCACACCCTCACCGCCGCGCTGGGCGAGCTGGCCGCAGCCTTGCGCGAGCACCGGGCGTCGGCGATCCCGTCCGACCTGCCGGCGCGGCACCGGGCCCTGGCCGAGCTGGTCGACCCGGCAGCCCAGCCGGAGGCGGACCGGCCGGTGATCATGGCCCTGCTGGAGGCCACCGACCGGATGGTCGACGCCATCGAGGCCCTGGCCGGGGTGATCGATGCGAGTACGGCGGCTCCATCGCCGCAGGTGCGGCCGGTGGTGGCATAGCCCACCCGGACTCGGCCACACTGGCGGCGAAGACTCACGGGCAAGCAAGGGGGAGCGCCATGACGGTCAAGGGAAGCTGCCATTGCGGCGCGACGCGGTTCGAGGTGCCGGCGGCGCCGGAAACCGTGACGCGCTGTACCTGCTCCTTCTGTTCCAAGCGCGGTGCGCTGTGGGGCTATTACCCGGCCGCCGACTTCAGGCTGCTGACCGCGCGGGACCGGGTGTCGACCTATCAGTGGGGCAGCTACACCATCCATCATCACCACTGCGCCATCTGCGGCTGCGGCACCTATACCGAGACGCCGGACTTCAGCACCGGCCGGCCGGATTTCAGCAACCCCAAGGTCAGCATCAACGCCCGGCTGCTCGACGATTTCGACCTCGACGCGGTGCCGGTCCAGATGATCGACGGCAAGAATCTCTGGTAGCGGCGGCGGCACGGGGCAGACGCACCATGACGGGTCGGTCCACCATCTGGATCCTGGCAGTCGCCTGCGGCGTGGTGGTGGCCAACAACTACTACAACCAGCCGCTGCTGGTGGATTTCGCCGAGACCTTCCAGGCGACCCAGCGCGAGGCCGGCAGCGCCGCGATCGTGACCCAGGCCGGCTATGCCCTCGGCATGCTGCTGTTCGTGCCGCTCGGCGACATGATCGACCGGCGGCTGTTGATCGGCGCGCTGCTGCTGGCCTCGGCCGGCGCGCTGGCCGCCACCGCGCTGGCGCCAAGCCTGCCCTGGCTGATCATCGCCTGCTTCGCCGTCGGCTTCACCAGCGTGGTGCCGCAGGTGACCGTGCCTTTCGCCGCGCATCTGGCGCCGCCGCAGGAACGCGGCCGTGCCGTCGGCACCGTCCTGGGGGCGTTGCTGTGCGGCATCCTGCTGTCGCGCACCGTCGCCGGCTTCGTCGGCGCCCATTGGGGCTGGCGCGCGATGTTCTGGATCGCCGCCGGGGTGATGATCGTGCTGCTGCTGGTGCTATCCATCCTGCTGCCGAAGGACCAGCCGTCCTTCGATGGCCGCTACGGCACGCTGATGGCCTCGCTCGGCCGGCTGGTCCGCGAGCAGCCGGTGCTGCGCGAGACATCGATGATCGGCGCGCTGCAGTTCGGCGCGTTCACCGCCTGCTGGACCACGCTGGCCTTCCATCTCGACGCCATGCCGGCGCATTACGGCAGCGACGTCGCCGGCCTGTTCGGCGTCATCGGCCTGGTGGCGATGGTGGTGGTGCCCGCGGTCGGCCGGCTGGCGGACAAGGGCAGCCCGCAGCGGACCGTGCTGCTCAGCAGCATCGCGGTGCTGGTCACATATGGTCTGCTGGCGGTCATCGGCGGGTCGATCTGGGGGCTGATCGCGGGGTTCATCCTGCTGGATGTCGCCGTCCAGTCCGGCCATGTGTCGAACATGACCCGTAATGTCGGCCTGAAGGCGGATGCGATGAGCCGGCTGAACACCGTCTACATGGTGTCCCGCTTCATCGGCGGGGCGGTGGGCTCGACCCTGGGGAACCTGGCCTGGAGCCTGTGGCAATGGCCCGGCGTCTGCGCCGTCGGGCTGCTGCTGTCGGCGCTGGCCATCGCGGTGCAGCTCCGCCCGCGCGCCTCCTCGGTGAAGCCGACCCTGCCGTGACGCCTCACCGGCGCCGGGCTGGGCTGCCGCCTTCCAGCAGCCGGACCAGGCGCCCATGCTGGCGGGCCCGGGCGGCATCCAGCGGCGACCCTCCGAACTCGTTCGTCCGGTTCGGGTCGGCGCCGCGCTCCAGCAGCAGCTTCGTGGCCTCGAACCGGTTCTGCATCACGGCCTCGTGCAGCGGCGTGTTGCCGAGCTCGCCCGACGCGTTCACATCGGCGCCGTCCTCCAGCAGCGCCGCGATCTCGTCGGTCCGGCCGCGGCTCGCAGCGACGTGGATCGGCATCTCGCCGAAGACCCCGACCTGGTTCACATCGGAGAGGTCGATGCCGGAAAACGCCGGCAGATCCTCGTCCTTGTAGCGTCTCAGCACGTCGTCTGCGTTCATCGTCGTCTCGTTTCAGGCGGCATCGCGCTGCAGGGCCGCGGTCTCGACCACGGCGGCGATGGCGTCGAGCATGGCGGTGTCGTCGCCGGCCATGCCCTCCATCGACGCCATGCGGGCGATCACCGTGGCGGCCACCGTCTCCTCCACCGTGCCCTCGGCATAGGTGTAATAGATCACCGCGCGCTCCCCGTCGCGATGGCAGCGCCCCTCGATCTGCTGCAGCTGGATGGCGCTGTGGCGCATGTCGTGCACCACCAGCGACCGGTCGCGCTCGCCGCCCGGCAGCTCGCCGCGATGCAGCGAGATCGATTCCGTCACCGTGAACAGCACCGCGTCCAGCTGCCCGGTCTGGAAGGCGATGCGGACCGCCTCGTTGGTGTCGCCGGTCTGCGTGCCGTTGATCTCGCCGACCGGCCAGCCGCGGCCGCGCAGCGTCTCGGCCAGCATGGCGCTGGTCTCGAGAAAGGCGACGGAGACCGCCACCTGCTGCCTGTTCGTCAGCAGGTCCTCGCAGAAATCGGCGGTGCCGGCGATGCGCAGCAGGCTGGCCTTCTGGCGGAAGCGCAGGTCGGCGGCCCAGCCGGTGGCGCGGCGGGTGCTGCCGCCCGCCAGGCCCAGCTCGCGCCGGAACTCGCGCCAGGTGGCCTCGTAGAGCCGGCGGGATGGGGCGTCCAGCGCGGTCGGCGCCAGCTCGCGCTGCACCTCGGGCCAGCCGGCGATGTCCTCGGGCCGGCGGCGCAGGCCGATCGCCCCGGAACCCTTGTAGAGGAGGTTGGCCATCACCCGGCGGTCCTCCGGGTTCGGCTCCCAGCTCCAGTTCTTCCAGCGGCCCTTGGGGCGGCCGATGCGCAGCCGCTTCATCAGGGCGCGGAACCCGTCGAGGTCGCCGGTGCCGCCGGCCGCCTCGGCCAGCAGCCGGCCGAGATAGGACAGCTCGTGCGGCGCCTGGCCGGCCGTGGCGCTCATATAGATGGTGAAGGCGGCGGCCGCGGCCATCTGCCGGCAGACCAGCCCCTGCTGCGAGTTCGGGTTGCGGATGCGGTGGGCCTCGTCGATCACCACGAGCGGCCAGGTCCGCTTCGGCGTGCCGTGCTTCGCCAGCTCATTGTTCTTCGCGCGGGTCGACCGCTTGGTGCTGACCGGCGGCGGCGCCAGCAGTGACTTGGTCTTCTCGAAATTGATCAGCGTCACCCGCTTCGCCGCGGTGCCGGACCGGGCGATGGTCCGGCGCCATTGCGGCACGGCGCCCTTCGGGCAGATCACCAGCACCTCGTCCTCGGGCATCGCGGCGATGGCCAGCCAGGCGGACAGGGTCTTGCCCAGACCCGTCAGGTCACCCAGCAGGAAGCCGGGGCGTCCCGCCGACCGGGCGGCGAGAATGGCGTCGCGCGCCGCGACCTGGTGCGGCCGTGGAATGAAGTCAGGGCCGTCGCCGAGCGGGTCGAAGCGTTCCATCACCCCTTCCTGGGCTGATCGCCGGTATCGCGCAAGGTTGTCGGGATCGCGAGCGATCCCGGATGCCGCTGGCCCGGGCTGTTGCAGATTTGCACTAAATAATATGACTTATTTGTTACTGCCTTGTTTTCACTTGGTTTTGGGTGTTGCCGGCGGCAAGTTCCCCGCGAATTCCCGAAACGATCGCTTGCGATCAGAGGTTCCTATGAAGAAGCGCTTACTCTGCGGGGCCGCGCTGGCGGCTGCCCTGGCGACGGGCGCCGCCCATGCGGCGGACGCGAACGTGACCTCGGGCCTGCAGCTCAAGCTCTCGGGCCGCATCGGCTTCCTGGCCGGCGTCCTGTTCAACGACAATCGCAGCCAGGACATCGACCGCGACTATGATTTCGAGAGCGGCGCGCGGCTGCAGTTCGACGTCAAGAACGTCACCGATTCGGGCCTGGAATACGGCGGCCGCATCCGCTTCAACAATGTCGACCGGAAGAACAACGTCACCGTCGACCGCACCTATGTCTATGTGAAGGGCGGCTTCGGTACGTTCACCTTCGGCGATGCGCCCTATATCGCCGAGGACTTCCTGGTCTATGCGCACCAGACGCTGGGCACGAATTTCGGCATCGACAGCGACTGGGCCGACGCATTCCGCAGCCCGGGCACCTGGATCGGCGGCAGCGACGCGTTCTTTGCCGTGGCGCCCTATCAGCAGTTCGGCGGGCTGAACTCGAAGGACACCAAGGTCAAGTACACCTCGCCGAGCCTTGCCGGCTTCTCGGTCGGCGTCGACTTCACGCCGGTCGTCGGCGGCAACGGCCATGCCGGCAATGGCGGCCGCAACGACCTGATCAACGACACCAGCACCATCTACGAGAACGTCATCGGCGGCGGCATCGACTACCGCCAGACCTTCGACGGCACCCAGGTCCGGTTCTCCGGCATGGCCTATAACGGCAACGGCGTCGGCACCAACCACGACCTCGAGGCCTATTACCTGGCCGGCCAGATCGGCCTCGCCAACGGCATCTGGGCCAGCGCCAGCTGGACCCATTTCTCCAGCACGTTCCGGGCGGACAAGGCGGTCGACTCGATCGTCGGCGACGTGTCCTACACCACCGGTCCGTGGCTGGCCTCGGTCGGCTACGCCTATACGGCGGCGGAGCGGAACAGCAACCTGAACTCGACCTTCACCGATGGCCAGGACCTCAAGGCCAGCCACAACGTGATCTGGTCGCTGGTCTACAACCTGGCGCCGGGCCTCGATGTGTTCAGCGAGCTCCGCTACGAGAAGGACGAGTTCCGCCAGGGCTCGGACTTCGAGACCTCTTCGCTCAGCGTCGGCACCATCCTGAACTTCTGATCCGGACCGGGGCGCGGTTCGCCGCGCCCCGGCCGTCCTCAGGCCAGCTTGATCCCCAGCACGTTGGCGCCGGTGTAGAGGCCCAGCAGCACGATGGCGATGCTGCTGACCACCAGCAGGGCGTTGAACGCCGTCCCGCCATAGAGGTCGGGATCGGTCTCGGACCGTCGCAGGTACCAGACCGCCACCACCGCGGCCAGCAGGAAGATGCCGGTCGCGACGCCGCCGATCTGGATCATCAGCACCGGCGACTGCACGGTCATGTAGGCCAGACCCCAGACGATCGGCAGCGCCACGGTAAAGATGCGGATCCAGCGGGTCCGCTGCCGGGTGTCGTGCCAGTCCACCGCGCCGATGACGGCGAGCAGGTTGACATACATCCGCGCCCAGCTCGGGATCGAGGCCCACAGGGTCGAGCCCAGCACCGCGATCGCGCCGATCAGGAACAGCACCCCCGCCCATTCGCCCAGCGTGTCGGTGTACATGCGGGAGACGGTGGTGATCATCTCGTTGCCGGCCGGCACCAGCCCCTGCCGGTTCAGCACCGCGGCGCCCATGATGTAGAAGGCGATGGTCGAGAAGGTGTAGATGCACCAGGACAGGAAGGCGTCCTTGTACATCACGCTGATCCAGCCCCGCGCACGGCGCTTCCAGGCCTCGCTGCCGTCATTCGGGCCGACCGACCGGGCATAGCCCTTCTCGACGCACCAATAGGTGTAGAAGGTCAGCTCGTCGGCGCCGACGCCGGTGATGCCGAACATGGCGATGGCCGCGCCCACGGCCCCCGCCGGGATGGTGAGGGCCAGCCCGGCCGCCAGGTCGCCGGCGGCATAGGGGTATGGGGTGAAGGGCAAGCCCAGCGCGATCACCACCGTGACGAAGGAGAACACCACGACCAGCAGCACGGCGCCACGCTCGATCAGGTTGTAGTTGTTGGAATAGAGCAGGGCGATCGAGACGCAGGCCAGCAGCGCGGTCCAGATCCCCAGCGACGTGGTGCCGAGCGGGTCGCCGCCCAGCGGCAGCAGGATCGAGAAGGCCAGGGCTGTGCCGCCCATCACGCCGCCGACCTGCAGGATCTTCGACAGCGCCATGACCGCCCAGAGCAGGTTCACCCAGCCGAGGCGCCCGACGGCCGGCGGCACCTTGTTGTAGCCGGTCAGGGCCGGCTGGCCGGTGGAGATGGTCCAGCGCGCCAGCTCGACCTGCACGGCCACCTTCACGAAGGTCGAGAAGATCACCATCCACAGCAGGGCGAAGCCGACCTGGGCGCCGAGCGTGGTGGTGGCGATCAGCTCGCCGGACCCGACGATCGAGGCCGACAGGATCAGCCCGGGCCCGAGATGCCTCAGGCTGCCGGCCCAGCCCGTGGGCGGCTCCCGCACGCCTTCGGGCGTGAGGTGATAGGGATCGTCGATGTCTGCGGTTCGCCCCTGGGCGATATCGGTCATGGCGGTTTCCCCTTCTCGGCTCGGCGCACCTCGCCCGATCGTCGTCGGGCTTGCGGATGCGTCCGGTTGCGAAGGGTATCGTCCGACATTTCGGCGCGGACGACGAGCCCAAACCGCACGAGACTCTGGGACGGCTATCCTGCTCGCAGGTATTTCGCGCTGCTGTCGTGCTCGAACAGGTACAGCAGGGTGCGCAGCGCCTGGCCGCGCGGCCCCTCCAGCTCCGGATCCTTGTTCAGGATCAGGGCGACATCGTCCTTGGCCACGGCCAGCAGGTCGCCCTGGGAGTCGATGTCGGCGACGCGGAACTCCGGCAGGCCGCTCTGCCGCGTGCCCAGCACCTCGCCGGCGCCGCGCAGGCGCAGATCCTCCTCGGCGATGCGGAACCCGTCCTCGGTCTCGCGGATCGTCGCCAGGCGCTGCCGCGCCGTCTCCGAAAGGGGCGGCGAGTACAGCAGGATGCAGCGCGACGCGGCGTCGCCGCGCCCGACCCGGCCGCGCAGCTGGTGCAGCTGGGCCAGGCCGAAGCGCTCGGCATGCTCGATCACCATCACCGTCGCCGACGGCACGTTGACGCCGACCTCGATCACCGTGGTGGCGATCAAGAGGTCAATGCCGCCCTCGGCGAAGCCGGCCATCACCGCGTCCTTCTCCGCCGGCTTCATCTTGCCGTGCACCAGCCCGACCTTCTCGCCGAACATGCGGCGCAGGTCGTCGAAGCGGTCGGTCGCGGCGGCCAGGTCGCTGGTCTCGGATTCCTCGACCAGCGGGCACACCCAATAGGCCTTGCCGCCGCCGGCGAGATGGCGGCCGATCCCGGCCACGACCTCGTCGATCCGCTCGGCCGAGACGGCGCGGGTGTCGACCGGGGTGCGCCCCGGCGGCTTCTCGGTCAGCTTCGACACCTCCATGTCGCCATAGGCGGTCAGCTGCAGCGTCCGCGGGATCGGCGTCGCGGTCATCACCAGCACGTCGACGCCTTCGCCCTTGGCCGACAGCTGCAGCCGCTGGTGCACGCCGAAGCGATGCTGCTCGTCGATCACGGCCACCGCCAGGTCGGCGAACTCGACGCTTTCCTGGAACAGCGCATGGGTGCCGACGGCGATGCGGATCGACCCGTCGGCCAGGCCGGCCAGCGTTTCCTTGCGCGCCTTGCCCTTGTCGCGACCGGTCAGCAGCCCGGGCTCCAGCCCGACCGGCTGCAGCAGGGCCGCCAGCGTCTCGCGGTGCTGCCGGGCCAGGATCTCGGTCGGGGCCAGCAGCGCCGCCTGGCGGCCATCCTCCACCGCCGCCAGCATGGCCAGCAGGGCCACCACGGTCTTGCCGCTGCCGACATCGCCCTGCAGCAGCCGCAGCATCCGGTTCGGCGCCGCCATGTCGGCATAGATCTCGGCCAGGGCCAGGCGCTGTGCGTTGGTCAGGGCGAAGGGCAGGGCGGCTTCGACCTGCTGCCGCAGCGACCCGTCGCCGGTGGTCGGCCGGCCGGGGCGCTGGCGCGTGGAGCGGCGGAACAGCGCCAGCGCCAGCTGGTTGGCCAGCAACTCGTCATAGGCCAGGCGCTGCCGCGCCGGCGCGTCGGGCAGCAGGTCGGCCCCGTCCTCGGGCGCATGGGCCCGGCGCAGCGACTCCTGCCAGCCCGCCCAGCCGCGGCGCTGCAGCCAGGCGGCGTCCTGCCATTCCGGCAGCTCCGGGGCACGGGCGACGGCATCGGCGATCACCTTGGCCAGGGTGCGCGGCTGCAGGCCCGCGGTCAGCGGATAGATCGGCTCGACGATGGCGATCTCCTCGCGCTCCTCCAGCGTGCCGACCCGGTCCGGATGCGGCATCTGCAGCCCGCCCTGGAACTGCTCGATCCGGCCGGACACGATCCGGGTCTGGCCGATCGGGAAGGTGGTCTGCAGCCAGTCGGGCCGGGCGTGGAAGAAGACCAGGTCGATCGTGCCGGTCGGGTCGGAGGCGCGGACCCGGTGCGGCGCGCGGGCGGAGGAGCCGCGGATATGGCCGTCGATCTGCAGCGTCAGGGTGACGATGCCGCCGGGCCGGGCGTCGCGCAGGTTGACCAGCTTGCGCCGGTCGACCACGCCGCTCGGCAGGTGCCACAGCAGGTCCAGCGCCTTCGGCCCGGCCAGCCTTTCGACCAGCCGGGCGGTCTTCGGGCCGATGCCGTGCAGCGATTCGATGGCAGCAAAGAGCGGGAAGAGGATTTGCGGACGCAAGGCTCGGGTCTATATGGGGCGTACGTGGACACGCACCTTAAGCCAATGACCGAGCCAACCGATAGCGACGCCGTCGCGCCGTTGCGCCGCCGCCTGCGCTTCCGCAGCTGGCATCGCGGCACCCGTGAAGCCGACCTGCTGCTCGGCGGCTTCGCCGATGCAACGCTGGACCGACTCGATGCGGCTCAGCTGGCCCGCTACGGCGAGCTGCTGGAGAACAACGACCCCGACCTGTGGGACTGGGTGACCGAGCGCGTGCCGGTCCCGGCCGACTGCGACAGCGACGTCATGCGGCTGCTGATCGACTACGCCCGGACGCGGGGTCGCGGATGAGCGTGCTGGCCGAACCCGCCACCGCGCGGGCCTCGGCACGCCACCGCACCATCGGCGGCGTGCCCCAGGGCCAGGATGCGCGGCTGGTCGCCGAGCTGGCGCGCAAGGCCGGCGACAAGGGCCTGCTGCACATCGCCAGCGACGATGCGCGGCTGCCGGCCCTGGAAGGCGCGCTGGCCTTCTTCGCGCCCGACCTGCCGGTCGTGGTGCTGCCGCCCTGGGACTGCCTGCCCTATGACCGCGTCTCGCCGAATCCGGAGACGGTGGCGGAGCGCGTCGACGCGCTGACCCGCCTGCTGGTCGCGCGCGAGCCCGGCCGACCCTTCGTCGTGTTGACCACCATCGGCGCCGCGATGCAGCGGGTGCCGCCGCGCGAGGCCTTCGCCGAGGCCAGCCTGTCGATCGCGCCCGGGCAGCGGGTGGACCTCGACGGGTTGCAGGGCTTCCTGGCCCGCAATGGCTATGTCCGCGCCCAGACCGTGCGCGAGCCGGGCGAGTTCGCCATCCGCGGCGGCATCGTCGACCTGTTCCCGCCGGGGACGGAGGAGCCGCTGCGGCTCGACCTGTTCGGCGATGAGCTGGAGAAGATCCGCCGCTTCGACCCGATGTCGCAGCGCACGACCGGCGAGGTCGACCGGATCACGCTGAAGCCGATGGGCGAGGTGTTCCTCGACCCGGCCTCGATCGCCCGCTTCCGCAGCGGCTACCGCGAGCTGTTCGGCGCCATCAACGACGACGACCCGCTATACGAGGCAGTGTCGGCCGGCCGCAAGCAGGCCGGGATGGAGCATTGGCTGCCGCTGTTCCACGACCATCTCGACACGGTCTTCGACTACCTGCCCGAGGCGTCGGTCACCCTCGACTACCAGCTGGAGCAGGCGCGCGACCAGCGCCTGGCCCAGATCGCCGATTTCTACGAGGCGCGGCTGACTCACCAGGCGGCGCAGAAGAAGGCGAAGACGCCGCCCTACCGCCCGATCCCGCCCGAGCGGCTGTATCTCGACGCGGCGGAGTGGGAGGCCTGCCTGGCCGACCGGCCGGTGGCGGATTTCTCGCCCTTCGCCCCGCCGGAGGGCGGCGCCGATGCCGGCGGCCGCCGCGGCCACGACTTCGCCGAGGCCCGCGCCAATCCCGAGGTCAATCTCTACGCCGCGGTGCGCAACCACATCGGCGAGCTGAAGGCCGCCGGCAAGCGCGTGCTGATCGCCGGCTATACCCCGGGTGCCCGCGACCGGCTGCGGTCGATGCTGTCGGAGCAGGGCAGGGCCGATTTTGCCGTGGCCGAGACCTGGGCGGGGGTGGAGAAGGCCAACCCGGCCAGCGCCGTCATGGTGGTGCTGCCGCTGGAACACGGGTTCTCGGCGCCGGATCTCGCCGTCGTCACCGAGCAGGACATCCTCGGCGACCGGCTGACCCGGCCGCAGAAGAAGCGCCGCAAATCCGAGCAGTTCATCGCCGAGGTCTCGGCCTTGGCGGCGGGCGACATCGTCGTCCACCAGGACCATGGCATCGGCCGCTATGAGGGGCTGGAGACGCTGACCGTCGGCGGCGCGGCGCATGACTGCCTGCGCATCGTCTATGAGGGCGGCGACAAGCTGTTCGTGCCGGTCGAGAACATCGAGGTGCTGTCCCGCTACGGCTCCGGCGACATGGCCGTGCAGCTGGACAAGCTGGGCGGCGCCGGCTGGCAGGCGCGGAAGGCGCGCGTCAAGAAGCGGCTGAAGGACATGGCGGAGGAGCTGATGCGGATCGCCGCCGCCCGCGCGCTCCGCACCACCGCGTCGCTGCCGCCGCCCGAGGGGCTGTACGAGGAGTTCGCGGCCCGCTTCCCCTATGCCGAGACCGAGGACCAGCAGCGCGCCATCGACGAGGTGCTGGACGACCTTCAGGCCGGCCGGCCGATGGATCGGCTGGTCTGTGGCGATGTCGGCTTCGGCAAGACCGAGGTGGCGCTGCGTGCCGCCTTCGCCGCCGCCGCCAACGGCGTGCAGGTGGCGGTGGTGGTGCCGACCACGCTCCTGGCCCGCCAGCATTTCCGCACCTTCTCCGAGCGGTTCAAGGGCCTGCCGCTGCGCGTCGCCCAGCTGTCGCGCATGGTCACGCCGAAGGAGGCCAAGCTGGTGCGGGACGAGCTGGCGGCCGGCACCATGGACATCGTCGTCGGCACCCACGCCATCCTGTCGAAGCAGGTCTCGTTCAAGAATCTCGGCCTCGTCATCGTCGACGAGGAGCAGCATTTCGGCGTGAAGCAGAAGGAGAAGCTGAAGGCGCTGCGCGAGGACGTGCATGTGCTGACGCTGACCGCGACGCCGATCCCGCGCACGCTGCAGATGTCGCTGTCCGGCGTGCGCGAGCTGTCGCTGATCACCACCCCGCCGATCGACCGGCTGGCGGTGCGCACCTTCGTGCTGCCCTTCGACCCGGTGATCATCCGCGAGGCGGTGATGCGCGAGCATTTCCGTGGCGGCCAGACCTACTATGTCTGCCCACGGATCGAGGACCTGGCCGAGGCGCACCAGACCCTGCAGGAGCTGGTGCCGGAGGTGAAGATCGCCGTCGCCCACGGCCAGATGCCGGCGACCCAGCTCGAGGAGGTGATGAGCGCCTTCTATGACGGGCAGTTCGACGTGCTGCTGGCCACCGCGATCGTCGAATCCGGCCTCGACGTGCCGTCGGCCAACACCATGGTGATCCACCGCGCCGACCTGTTCGGCCTGGCCCAGCTGTACCAGCTGCGCGGCCGCATCGGCCGGTCGAAGCTGCGTGGCTACGCCTATCTGACCTATGCGCCGCGCAAGGCGCTGAGCAAGACGGCGCAGCAGCGGCTGCATGTGATCGAGACGCTGGACACGCTGGGCGCCGGCTTCACCTTGGCCAGCCACGACATGGACATCCGCGGCGCCGGCAACCTGCTGGGCGAGGAGCAGTCGGGCCATATCCGCGAGGTCGGGGCCGAGCTGTACCAGCAGATGCTGGAGGAGGCGGTGCAGGCTGCCCGCGCCGGCGTCGGCAGCGGGGAGGAGGCGGCCGAGAGCTGGACGCCGCAGATCAACCTGGGCGTGCCGGTGCTGATCCCGGAGACCTATGTCGCGGACCTGCAGATCCGCCTCGACCTCTATCGCCGGATCTCGGCGCTGGAAGGCCAGGCCGAGCTGGACGGCTTCGCCGCCGAACTGATCGACCGCTTCGGCGCGCTGCCGGAGGAGGTCGAGAACCTGCTGGAGCTGGTGGCGATCAAGCGGCTGTGCCGCACCGCCGGGGTCGAGCGGCTGGACGCCGGGCCGAAGGGCGCGGTGATCGGCTTCCGCGACAACCAGTTCGCGCGGCCGGACAAGCTGATCGGCTTCATCCAGAAGATGGCCGGGGCGATCAAGGTGCGGCCGGACCAGAAGCTGGTCTATGCCCGCGGCTGGGAGACGCCGCAGGACCGCGTCGGCGGCGCCCGCAAGCTGGTGCAGCGCCTGGCCGATCTGGCGACCAGGTAGGTCAATTGGCAATTATTGCCAGTATCGTCTATCCTCTATCAGAAGAGGAGTGCTGGCATGCCGACGCGAAACATCAACCTGACCGACCATCTTGATGAGTTCGTGGAGGGACGGGTGACCTCCGGCGCCTATCAGAACGCCAGCGAAGTGGTTCGAGAGGGGCTGCGTCTTCTGGAGCAGAGAGACCGGGAGAATGCGCTTCGGCTTCAGCGGCTGCGGGAGGCCGCCGAAGTCGGCTTTGCTGATGTCGAAGCAGGCCGGTATCGAGATGTCTCTGTCGATGAGCTTGAGGATTTCGTCGCGGAGGTGGGTCGCCGGGCTAGCGCGACGTTGCGCAGCGCCGGGTAAGCTTCTTTGCGCCGCTATCGTCTTTCGCTGACGGCAGAACGCGAGCTTGGCGAAATTCTGGCTCACACGGAGCTTCAGTTCGGCGAAACGGCTCGTTTGCGGTACCAGACGCTGATTGCGGCGGCCTTGGCCGAAATCGCTGCCGATCCGGATTGCAGGGGCGCCAGGCCTCGCCCCGAGATCGGCGATCGGGTTCGGATCTATCATCTTCGGCACAGCCGCGAACGCGCCCGCTCGAAGCGCGGGGTCGTTCGATTTCCCAGACACTTCATTCTTTTCAAGGTCGAAGCCGATCTGATCGTCGTGGGTCGCATCCTGCATGATGCGATGGATCTCGATCGGCACGCCTCTGCGGAAGACCCGGCTTCGTGGTGATTGGCTACGCCCGCTCCGACAGCGGGGCGGAGACGGCGTGCTCGCGGGCGAGGTCGAGCAGCGGCAGGAAGGCGCTGGGCTCCTGCGCGCCGGACACGGCGTAGCGGCCGTCGAAGACGAAGCAGGGCACCGCCTGGATGCCGAGCTGCCGGGCCCGCAGGTCGGCGGCCTGGATCTCGGCGATGCCGATCTCGCTGGCCAGCACCCCGGCGATGCGGCGGCGGTCGAAGCCCAGCTCTTCGGCGATGTCGATCAGGATCTCGCGGTTGCCGACATCCCGGCCATGCACGAAATAGGCGGTGAACAGCGCGTCGACCATGCGGTCGGCCTCGCCCAGCTCGCCGGCATGGCGGATCAGCCGGTGCGCCTCGACCGTGTTCGGGGTGCGGCGGATCACGCTCTGGTTCAGGGGCAGGCCTTCCTTGCCGGCGGCCTCGGCCACCACGGCGTTGATCTGCCGCATCCGCTCGCGCCCGCCGAATTTGGCGATCATGTAGCTCTGCCGGTCGACGCCCTGCTTCGGCATCTCCGGGTTCAGCTGGAAGGGCTGCCAGCGGATCTCCAGACCCGGCAGGGGCCGCATCGCCAGGGCGCGCCGCAACCGGTGCTTGCCGATGTAGCACCAGGGGCAGACCACGTCGAAGAAGATGTCGATCCGCATTCAGCCAGTATCCCGCGGCGGGCGGCGTTTGGGAATGGGATCGGCTTCCTGCCCGGCCGCACCGGCGTCCCGGTCGGCGATCTCCTCGGCCAGCAGCCCGAGCGCCAGGGTGGCGCGCTCGGATTCCTGCGCCTCATGGGCGGCCATGGCCCGGCGGTCCTGCCGCAGCCGGTCCGCCTTCACGGCCCGCTCGACCCGCTCCGGGTCGCGCTTGCCGCCGCCGCGATTGCGCCAGTTCGGCATGGCCGTCCTCAGGACCTCTTCGGCTTCGTTTTGGTCGCGCCGACCCGGTTTTTCAGGAGCTGCCGCGCGGCCCGGTATTCGGTGCGGAAGCGCAGCAGCTGGCCGCAGAGATAGGCGATGCGGCGCTTCAGCTGCTGGTCCGGCGCGGTCTCGCCGCCCAGGATCCGGCCGTCGGCAGCGGTGACGAAGTCGCGGATCGCGGCCTCGACCCCGGCCGGCTCCAGATTGTGCGCCAGCCGGTTGCGCAGGCGATTCAGCTTCTCCGCCGCGTCCAGCAGGTCGTCCAGCGTCTCGTTCTTGATCAGGGCGCGGGCGAACTGGGTCTTGGTGAAGAAGTTGATCTGCAGCCCGTCCAGCGCCCCTGGGTTGGGCAGCATTTCCTGCAGCAGGTTGTTGACCTCCTCCTCGATCAGCAGATGGCCCTTGAGGATGATCAGGGTGGTGTCGTCCGTCCGCGGGAAGTGGCGGAGGAAGGTGACGAGGGAGTCCTGGAGGTCCATGGGCACCGCGCGGCCGGAAGGAAGCGCATCATCCGGGGGGCGGCCTCGGGTGTCCAGCGTCGCGATGCCGCTGGGCCGCGCCGGCGTGTCGCCGCCTTCGCAGTCGGGGTCGGTTCCAGGCTAGCGGCGGAACCCGGCATCCCGGTTAATGCGAGCCATGGCTCATCAGGAATGACGCCGGCGATCGAGGGTTCCCATGGCGGATGACGATATCGACCTGAACGCGCTGAACGACGAAGAGCTCGTCGAGCAGATGTGGGACGACCTCTATGACGGCCTCGCCGACGAGATCGTCGAGGGCGTCAACATCCTGCTGGCGCGCAAATGGACGCCGTATGACGTGCTGACCAAGGCGCTGGTCGAGGGCATGCGCATCGTCGGCATCGACTTCCGCGACGGCATCCTGTTCGTGCCCGAGGTGCTGCTGGCCGCCAACGCCATGAAGCGCGGCATGGGCATCCTGCGGCCGCTCTTGGCCGAGACCGGCGCGCCGAAGGTCGGCAAGATGGTGATCGGCACGGTCAAGGGCGACATCCACGACATCGGCAAGAACCTAGTGTCGATGATGATGGAAGGCGCCGGCTTCGAGGTCATCGACCTCGGCATCAACAACCCGGTCGAGAACTACCTGAAGGCGATCGAGGAGCATCAGCCCGACATCGTCGGCATGTCGGCGCTGCTGACGACGACGATGCCCTATATGAAGGTGGTGATCGACACGTTGAAGGAGCAGGGGATCCGCGACGACTACGTCGTGCTCGTCGGCGGCGCGCCCCTGAATGAGGAATTCGCACGGGAAATCGGCGCCGACGCCTATTGCCGCGACGCGGCGGTGGCGGTGGAGACGGCCAAGGACTTCATGCGGCGCAAGCACAACCAGGCGAAGGCCGCGACGGCCTGAGGCCCGAGCGGTTCGGAGTCGCCGGGGTCGCCCCCGGCCCGGACCGGACGCTGCTGATCGCCTGCGGGGCCCTGGCGCGCGAGACGCTGGCCGTGATCCGTGCCAACGGCATCGCGGATCGTGTCGGCGTCACCTGCCTGCCCGCCATCCTGCACAACCGGCCCGAGCAGATCGCCGACCGGCTGCGCCGGCGCATCCGCACTGCCCGCGCGATGGGCTGGAGCCGCATCCGCATCGCCTATGCCGATTGCGGCAGCGGCGGCGCCATCGACCGGGTTGCGGCGGAGGAGGGGGCGGAGCGTGTCGGCGGCCCGCACTGCTACGCCTTCTTCGCCGGCACGGCCGATTTCGACCGGCTGATGGAGGAGGAGCCGGGCAGCTTCTTTCTGACCGACTATCTCGTCCGCCACTTCCAGGCGCTGATCCTCGAGGGCATGGGGCTGGACCGCCATCCGGAGCTGCTGCCGATGATCTTCGGCAACTACCGCCGCCTGGTCTATCTGGCCCAGACCGAGGATCCGGCGCTGCAGGCCCAGGCAAAGGCCGCGGCGGCCCGGCTGGGGCTGGCCTATGAGTACCGTTTCACGGGCTATGGCGAGTTCGCGCAGTTCGTGGCGGCATCGGGTTGATCCTTCGGCAGAACCGCCACGCCGCCGTCAATCCGTGTTACGGCGCGCCGCCTTTTCCGCTTCGTAGATCTCCAGGATCTCATGGTGGCGGGCCGAGTCGATGCCCTGCCGCTGCTCGATCGCCAACTCGGAATTCGCCGTTGAGAGGCATCGGATGGTCGGCCGCTGGCGGCTGGTGCCGAACTGGATCTCGACCGGTGTTCCGATCACTCGGCCGTATGAAGGAAGCTGGTTGGCCAACGCGCCGGCGTGGGCAGGTTCGTCCGCCGCATCCTTATCATAGACCTCCAGGTAGCGTTGGAAGACCAATCGCTCCACCTCCACCCAAGCGCCCCAGCCGAAATAGTCCGGCTCATGCCGAAATGGAATCTGCAGAAGTCCGCGGATGAAGAAGCGGCCTTCGCAACTACAAAGATCGGAATCGAATTTTGCTCTTTCCTCGCGTTCCTTGGTCGGCATGGCCCAGATCTCGTCTGGAAGCTGATAGCTGATATCCCGTGGAAGCCCCTCGTGACTTTCACCGCAATGCGGGCAGATGAAGGAGTCAGGCGAGGTTGTCATTCCTCATCGTCCTTGCTTCGGCATCGCAATCCGTCCGTTCCACAACCATCATTGCTCATCCCGGCCCTCGTGCAGCAGATCTTCCGCGGGGGTGTGCCGACAGCCTGCCGTCCGGGCACGGAGCCGGGCGGCCAGATCATCGAAGGCCTGCCCGTGGTCCAGACGATCGAAAAAGGCAGCCAGCTCTTCGTCGGTCTCGATGACGACAATCCGCCCGGCGGCGAGATCCTGTTCCCCGACTGACAGTGCCGCCCTCAGCCGCTCCAGTTTCCGCCGCGTATCGAGATCGTCGCCGCACATCGCTTCTCGTTCCCTGGTTGTCGGAATCAGGACGATCGTTTCCAGAGACTCTGGTCAAATTGATCTCCGGTACCGGTCTCCTAGACTACCAGATTGTTCCATAGGACTCTCCATGCCCCAGCTCATCATCGTCTCCTGGCGCGACATCCCCAGCCAGGTCACCGCCAAGGCCGGCCGGCGCGACCAGGCCAAGGTGCTGCTGTCTCAGCGCTTCCAGGACGCGATCGACCGCGCCGCCATGCGCGGCAAGGCCCGCGACGCCGACAGCTATCTCGAGGAATGGAAGAAGTCCGAGCCGGTCGAGTGCGGCGACGACCTGCAGGCCGAGGCCGAGGCGGCGGCGGCGAAGATCGAGGCGGAGTACGACGACGCCCGGCTGCGGGCGCTGGTCGAAAGCGGCGGCATCGCGGGCTGAGGAAGGTCGACGGGCCGCGCACGGGTTGATAGGACAGGAGGGCGGGGAGAACCGGCACTGGAGGCTGAGAATGGCCAAGAAGGACATTATCTGCGCGTTCGGGACCGATATCGATTCGGTGGCGGGCTGGATCGGATCCTATGGCGGCGGCGACTCGCCCTCGGACATCCAGCGCGGCGTGTTCGCCAGCGAGGTCGGCACCCTGCGGCTGCTGCGCCTGTTCAGGAAATACGACCTGAAGACCAGCTTCTTCATCCCGGGCCACTCGCTCGAATCCTTCCCCGACCAGGTGAAGCGGATCGCCGATGAGGGCCATGAGATCGGGGCCCACGGCTATCTGCACGAGAACCCGATCGCGATGACGCCCGCCCAGGAAGAAGCGGTGCTGGTCAAGAGCATCGAGCTGATCCAGGCCCTGACCGGCAAGGCGCCGCGGGGCTATGTCGCGCCCTGGTGGGAGATGTCGAACGCCACCGCGGCGCTGCTGCAGAAATACGGCTTCCGCTACGACCACAGCCAGGGCTATCGCGACTTCCAGCCCTTCTACGCCCGGGTCGGCGACGAATGGACGCTGATCGACTACTCCAAGCCGGCGGAGGCCTGGATGAAGCCGATGACGCATGGCAAGGAGATCGACCTCGTCGAGATCGGCGCCAACTGGTACGTCGACGACCTGCCGCCGATGATGTTCATGAAGAAGGCGCCGAACAGCCACGGCTTCGTCAACCCGCGCGACATCGAGCAGATGTGGCGGGACCAGTTCGACTGGGTCTATCGCGAGATGGACTATGCCGTCTTCGCCTTCACCATCCATCCCGACGTCAGCGGCCGGCCGCAGGTGCTGCTGATGCTGGAGCGGCTGATCGAGCACATCAACGGCCATGACGGCGTCCGCTGGCTGACCTTCGAGGACATCGCCGAGGATTTCCGCCGGCGCTATCCCTTCGACGGCGGCAAGCGGCCCGAGGTGATCTGACAGGGGAGGCGCCGATGTGCTCCGGCTGCGGCTTCCCGGCGGCGCCCGGCCATTGGACCGAGGCCGGCGCCGCCACGGCGCCGGACCGGCTGCGGGCCCGCTTCCGGCGGGCCGAGGTGCTGAAGCCGGTGCTGCGGGCCTATGGCCTGACCGCGCATGATGGCGGGCTGGTGCCCGGCCTCCAGCTGTCGACCCTGTCCGGCCACCAGGCGATCGTGCGCGACCTCGAGGAGCTGTGGGCCGCGGCCGAGCGCATGGCGGGCCGGCCGGTCGATCCGCTCGATCCCCATTTCATCGGCGGCGGGGATGGCGGGCGCTGAACCAACCGGCTTGGCGGATGGCCGGCTGCGGCTGACCGTGCTGGGCGGCTTCCTGGGCGCCGGGAAGACGACCTGGCTGCGCCACCAGCTTCATGTCGGGCTCTATCGGGATGCCGCCGTGATCGTCAACGAGGCGGCCGAGACGCCAGTCGACGACGCGCTGCTGGGGCAAGCCTCGTCGCTGGCCGTGCTGGCCGGCGGCTGTGCCTGCTGCACCGCGCGGGCCGAGATGGTGCAGATGCTGCGGCGGATTTGTGACGACAGGACCCGGTCCTATGAAACGGGTCTGCAGCGCATCGTGCTGGAGACCAGCGGGCTGGCCGATCCCGGCCCGATCGTCGTGGCCATCCGGTCGGATCCGGTGCTGGTCCATCATATCGTCGTCAGCGAGATCGTCGTCCTGGTCGATGCGCTGCACGGTCTGGCGCAGTTGCGCACCGACCGGCTCGGCCGTCGTCAGATCGAAACGGCCGACCGCCTCGTCGTCACCAAGGCCGACGCGGCCGGGGAGGCGGCGCTGGCCCGGCTGCTCGCGACGCTGCGGCATCTCAATCCCGGTGCCGAACTGAGCGGCGCGGTTCAGGGAGTGCCCCTCGTGCTCCCGGCGGCCGAGGATGTCGAGCCGGAACGCCTTCCCGCGCTCGAGGACGGGGCGGAGCCGCCGGCCGTCTTCCCGACACGGCTGGCTATCGCCGGGGCGGTCGACTGGACCGTCTTCACCGTCTGGCTTTCGGCGCTGCTGCATGCGCGGGGCGACGACGTGCTGCGGGTGAAGGGCGTGGTGCGGACGCCGGCCGGCCGGCTGCTGCTGCAGAGCGTGCGTCGGGTCGTCCAATCGCCCGAGATCCTGCCCGAGCAGCCGGATCGTGAGGACAACGCCGTTGTCGTCATCGGCCGCGGCTATCGCGTCGAGGATCTGCGGCGATCGCTCGACCGTTTTGCGGACGGAAGGGGGTAGGGCGCCGCGCGCCGGCGCGGGATCACGGATCGGCCAGTCGCCCGTGAAGGTCCATGCGGTCGTGCAGGATACGGACGATTTCGACCAGATCCACTGCTTCCCGATAGAAGATGACATGTCGTCCGGCGGCAAGGCTGCGAAAGCCGGAGTGGATGTCGTCCCGCGGTCGACCCAGGCCCGGCGTGGCCCTGATCTGGCGAAAGCGCTCACGGATCTGCGCGAGATACCGGGTTTTCTGGTCCAGGCCCCAGGTTTCGGCCGCGAAACGTCCGATCGCTTGGAGATCGGCTGCGGCGGCCGCAGTGACGACCAGCCGCCTCACAGGCGGGCGAAGAAATCGTCCAGCGCGTCGTCGCCGTCCAGCACCGTGACCCGGCCGGCGACCAAATCCGCCTCGCCCTTCGCCAGTTCTTCGCGCAGCCGTTCCAGCTTCAGGCGACGGATCTCGTCATGCTCCTGCATCAGGCGAAGCGCCTCGCGGACCACTTCGCTGGCATTGTTGTAGAGGCCGGATTCGACCTTCTCCCGGACCAGTTCCTCGAGCCTGGGTGTCAGCGAGATGTGCATGCCGTCTCTCCCGATCATGGGGAGGATAGCGCGTGGACCAGGCTTTGACAAAGTTTGTCGCATGGGGCCCTGACGCGCTTGCGGCAGGCGATGACGCTGGAAGACGATCCGGCCGCGGGCGATGCGCCTAGCCTTTCTCCCAGGAAACTCCAGCATCCGAAGGCAGGGCATGACGGACACGGTGATCAGCTCGGCGACCAAGGAGATCGCCATCGGGTTCGAGCGGCCCTTCGTCATCATCGGCGAACGCATCAACCCGACCGGCCGCAAGATCCTGGCCGAGGAGATGAAGAACGGCGACTACAGCCGGGTGCAGTCCGACGCGCTGGCCCAGGTCGCGGCCGGGGCCCAGATGCTGGATGTCAATGCCGGCATCCCGCTGGCGGACGAGCCGCGCATCCTGGCCGAATGCGTCCAGCTGGTGCAGTCGATCACCGACGTGCCGCTGTCGATCGACAGCTCGATCGTCGCGGCGCTGGAGGCCGGGCTGTCGGTCTACAAGGGCAAGGCCCTGGTCAATTCGGTCACCGGCGAGGATGAGCGCCTGGAGACGGTGCTGCCGCTGGTGAAGAAGTACGGCGCCGCAGTCGTCGCCATCTCCAACGACGAGACCGGCATCTCCGAGGACCCCGACGTCCGCTTCGCCGTCGCCAAGAAGATCGTCGAGCGGGCGCGCGACCACGGCATCTCCTATGCCGACATCGTGGTCGACCCGCTGGTGATGCCGATCGGCGCCATCAACACCGCCGGGCGCCAGGTCTTCACCTTGGTCCGCCGGCTGCGCGAGGAGCTGAAGGTCAACACCACCTGCGGCGCCTCCAATGTCAGCTTCGGCATGCCGAACCGGCATGGGCTGAACGCCGCCTTCCTGACCATGGCGATCGGCGCGGGCATGACCTCGGCGATCACCAACCCGCTGCATGCGGAGAGCCTGCAGGCGGTGCTGGGCGCCGACACCATGATGGGCCACGACCCGCATTGCGCCCGCTGGATCCGGCAGTACCGCGAGCCGGCCGCCGAAGGCGCCGAGGCCGCGGGCGCGCGCGGTGGTCGCGAAGGGCGCCGGCGCCGAGCGCAGTAACATGACGATACGGTGCCTCGGCCGGGGCGCTGCGAGGATGACGGGTTGACGATGAACATGATCGATCCCGGGCAGCCGCCCGGCCCAGGGGCGTCAGGCCAGGCGACGCAGACGGCGCTGGTCGTCTTCACCCCGTCCGGCCGGCGCGGCCGCTTCCCGTTGGGCACGTCGCTGCTGCAGGCCGCGCGGTCGCTCGGTGTCGATGTCGACAGCGTCTGCGGCGGGCGGTCGATCTGCGGCCGCTGCCAGGTCGAGATCGGTGACGGCCAGTTCGCCAAGCACGGCATCGAATCCCGTGCCGGCCATGCGTCGGAGACCGGGGCGGCGGAGCTGCGCTATGCCGAGAAGCGTGGGCTGAAGCCGGGGCGGCGCCTGTCCTGCCAGACCTTGATCCAGGGCGACCTCGTCGTCGACGTGCCGCCCGAGAGCCAGGTGCACAAGCAGGTCGTCCGCAAGGATGCCGAGCACCGGGTGATCGAGGTCGATCCGCCGGTCAAGCTCTACTATGTCGAGGTGCGCGAACCCGACATGCACGACCCCTCCGGCGATCTGCGCCGGCTGGAGGAGGCGCTGGCCGAGCAATGGGGCATCACCGGCCTGGATTGCGACCTGCGGGTGGTGCAGCGGCTGCAGAAGGCCCTGCGCGAGGGCAGCTGGACCTGCACCGTGGCGGTGCGTGAGCAGCGGGTGAAGCGCCTCCTGGCCGTCTGGCCGGGCTTCCGCGACAAGATCTACGGCCTGGCCTACGACGTCGGCTCCACCACCATCGCCTGCCATCTCTGCGACATCGAGACCGGCGAGGTCGTCGCCTCCGGCGGCGCCATGAACCCGCAGATCCGGTTCGGCGAGGATCTGATGAGCCGGGTCAGCTACATCATGATGAACCCCGGCGGCGACAAGGCGCTGACCGAGGCGGTGCGGGGCGCGCTGAACGACCTGGCCGCCCATGTCACCGCCCAGGCGGGGCTGGAGATCGAGGACGTGCTGGAGGTGACGCTGGTCGGCAACCCGATCATGCATCACCTGGTGCTGGGCATCGACCCGATCGAGCTGGGCGGCGCGCCCTTCGCCCTGGCCACCGACCAGGCGATCAACATCTGGGCCACCGAGATCGACCTCAAGGTCCACCCCAACGCCCGCGTCTATGTCCTGCCCTGCATCGCCGGCCATGTCGGCGCCGACACCGCCGCGGTGATCCTGTCGGAGGAGCCGCACAAATCCGACGACCTGCGGCTGATCGTCGATGTCGGCACCAATGCCGAGATCGTGCTCGGCAACAAGGACCGGCTGCTCGCCTGCTCCAGCCCCACCGGCCCGGCCTTCGAGGGGGCGCAGATCTCCTCCGGCCAGCGCGCCGCGCCGGGGGCGATCGAGCGGGTGCGGATCGACCGCGACACGCTGGAGCCGCGCTTCCGAATCATCGGCAGCGAGCTGTGGTCGGATGAGGAGGGCTTCGCCCAGAAGGTCCGGCGCACCGGCGTCACCGGCATCTGCGGCTCCGGCATCATCGAGGTGCTGGCCGAGATGTTCCTGGCCGGCATCATCACCCAGGACGGGGTGATCGACGGGTCGATGGCGGCGCGCAGCGACCGCATCGTCGCCGACGGCCGCACCTTCAGCTATGTCCTGCACCGCGACGGCGAGCGCGAGCTGCGCGTCACCCAGAACGACGTCCGCGCCATCCAGCTGGCCAAGGCCGCGCTTTATGCCGGCGTCCGCCTGCTGATGGACAAGCTGGGCGTCGACCATGTCGACCGCATCACCCTGGCCGGCGCCTTCGGCAGCCATATCGACGTCAAATACGCCATGGTGCTGGGGCTGATCCCGGATTGCGACCTGACCAAGGTGGTGGCCGGCGGCAACGCCGCGGGCACCGGCGCCCGCATCGCGCTGGTCAGCCGCTCGGCCCGCGCCGAGATCGAGCAGGTGGTGCGCCGGGTCGAAAAGATCGAGACGGCGGTCGAGCCGATGTTTCAGCAGCATTTCGTCGAGGCGATGGCCCTGCCGCACAAGACCGCCGCCTTCCCGAACCTGGCGGCGGTGGTCGAGCTTCCGGCGCCGAAGACGAGCGAGGGCGGGGACGGCGAGGGCGGGCGGCGCCGGCGGCGGCGAGGTTGATCCTTGTATATACATCAATACAGACTATCTTGATGTATATACGGAGGCTGCCATGCCGCTCAGCATACGGGACGAACACACCGACCGGCTCGTTCGTGAGCTTGCCGCGCGCAAGAAGATCGGGCTGACCGAAGCCGTTCGGCTCGCGGTCGAAAATGAGCTTCGCCGCGCCGAGAAGATCACGCCGCTGCGCGAAAGGCTGCGTCCGATCCAGGATCGTATTGCCGCCAGGCCGGCCACCGGGTTCGAGGCCGATAAAGCGTTCTATGACGATCTCAGCGGTGACGCCTGATGTTCGTCGACGCCTCGGCCATTGTCGCCATTCTGACGCGGGAAAGCGACGCCGATGGGCTGGCTGACCGGCTGGAAGCCGGGGCCGAGCCCATCACATCGCCGATCGCGATCTTCGAAGCCGTTCTCGGGATCTGCCGCAAGCGGCAGGTCGGGGTCGAGGAGGTGCAGGAGGAGGTTCGGGCATTTCTGGGAATGGCCGGCATCGGCGTCGTCGCCATTTCCGATGGCGATGCCGGCCTGGCCCTCAAGGCCTTCGATCGCTATGGCAAGGGCCGCGGCCATCCCGCCCAGTTGAACCTGGGCGATTGCTTCGCCTATGCCTGCGCCAAGGCCCGCCATGTACCGGTCCTCTGCAAGGGCGATGACTTCCGGCAGACCGATATCGAGACGGCCTGACGGCGGCGCATCGGCATCGCGCTACGAATCTGGTCGTCCGACCCGGGCCAGCAGCACCACCGGCAGGATGCCGACCAGGACGATGACGAGGGCGGCGATCGCCGCCTCCTCATAGGTGCCGCGCGCCGCCTCGCCGTAGAGATGCGTGGCCAGCGTCTCGACATTGAGCGGGCGCAGCAGCAGGGTCGCCGGCAGCTCCTTCATGCAGTCGACGAAGACCAGCAGCCCGGCGGCGGCCAGCGCCGCCTTGGACAGCGGCAGGTGGACGTGCCGGAAGGTGCCGGTCACGGTCTGCCCCAGGCTGCGCGACGCCTGGTCGAAGGAGTGCGGGATGCGGCTGAAGCCGGCCTCGACCGCGCCGGTGGAGATCGCCAGGAATCGGGCGGCATAGGCGTAGACCAGGGCTGCCCCCGACCCGATCAGCAGCAGCCCGGTGGAGACACCGAGCCAGGCGCCCGCCGCCCGGTCGATCGCCTGGTCGAGGGCGGCGACCGGCACCAGGATGCCGATGGCGATCACCGTGCCCGGCATGGCGTAGCCGAGGGTCGACAGGCGCTGCAGCGCCGCCGCGACCCGACCCGGCCGCGACCGCGCGGTGTAGGCGACGACCACGCCGCACAGCAGCACGGCGGCCGTGGCGATCGCCGCCAGGGCCACCGTGTTGACCGCCTCGGACAGCAGCCGGTCGGAGATCCCGTTGAAGCGGAACCGTTTCCAGGCCTCGACCGCGAGGTACAGCGCCGGGGCGGCGAAGCCGATCAGGACCGGAACCAGGCCGAGAGCCAGCGCTGCGAGGCCGGGCAGGGGGGCGAGGCGGTGCGGCGTGAAGGCGCGCGATCGCTGCGCCGCGGTCCAGTAGCGCTGCCGGCGGCGGGCCCAGCGCTCCATCGCCACCAGCGCGACCACCAGGACCAGCATGGCCAGCGCGATCTGCGCCGCGCCGGGCAGGTCCGAGCGCGTCACCCAGGTGGTGTAGACCGAGATGGTCAGCGACCGGACCCCCAGGAACTCCGACGCGCCGATGTCGTTCAGCGTCTCCATCAGGGCCAGGCTGACGCCGACGGCGATGGCCGGCCGCGCCAGCGGCAGCGCCACCCGCCGGAACACCTGGCCGCGCCGGGTGCCGAGCGTGCGCGACACCTCGACCAGGTTGGCCGCCTGGGTCAGGAACATCGCCCGGGTGGTGATGTAGACATAGGGGTACAGCACGAAGCCCAGCAGCACGATGCAGCCGGTCATCGACCGGAGGTCGGGCAGCCGGAACTCGCGCGGGCCGGAATAGCCCAGCAGGCCCCGGATCGCGCCCTGCACCACGCCGAGCGGGTGCAGGATGTCGAGATAGGCGTAGGCGATGATGTAGGTCGGCACCGCCAGCGGCAGCAGCAGCGCCCATTCCAGCTGGCGCCGGCCGGGGAAGTCGTACGCCGTGACCAGCCAGGCGGTGGAGGTGCCGAGCGCCGTGACCATGAGGCCGACGCCGAGCAGCAGCAGCGCCGTCTGGCCCAGGGCCGGCGGCAGCACATAGGCGAGGAGATGCGGCCACAGACCCGTGGAGCCCTGCAGCGCCTCCCAGGCCAGGGCCAGGACCGGCAGGGCCACCAGCCCGCCGATGATCGCGGCGGCGGACAGCCAGCGCCGTCCCGGCGCGCGCCGGGCGACAGTCAGGGCAGGGGCATGCTGCAGGACGGCTTGCGTCATTCTCGTCGGAGGCCGGGCGCGGATCTCGCCGCGCCCGGATCCTTCATCAGCCGTCGAAACCGACCTTCTCGGCCAGCTCGCTGGCCTGCTTGCGGTGCTTGACGATCTCGGTCAGCGGCACGGAATCGACCTTCAGCGCGCCGAAGGAGGCGATGATCGGGTCGGCCTGTGCGCCGGCCTTCACCGGGTACTCGAAATTGGCCTCGGCGTAGATCTTCTGGGCCTCGTCGGAGACGAGGTATTCCAGCAGCTTCACCGCCTCGGCCTTGTTCGGCGAATGCTTGGCCAGCGCCGCGCCGCTGACATTCACCTGGGTGCCGCCATTCTCGAAGGTCGGCAGCAGCACCTTGATCGCATTGCCCCAGGCGACCTGCTCCTCGCCGCCCTTGCCGGAGCGCATCAGCCCGACATAGTAGGAATTGGCGATGCCGATGTCGCAGATGCCGCCGAGGATGTCCTTGGCCACGTCGCGGTCGCCGCCGCCGGCCTTGCGGGCCAGGTTGGCCTTCACGCCGGTCAGCCAGGCCTCCGTCTTCTCGGCGCCGTAATGCGCGAGGTAATCCGCGAACAGCGCCGTGTTGTACGGGTGCTGGCCGGACCGGATGCAGACCTTGCCCTTCCATTTCGGGTCGGACAGGTCCTCATAGGTGAAGGCGGTCAGGTCCAGG
The DNA here is from genome assembly GCF_002195995.1 of Inquilinus limosus. Lineage (GTDB taxonomy): Bacteria > Pseudomonadota > Alphaproteobacteria > DSM-16000 > Inquilinaceae > Inquilinus > Inquilinus limosus_C. The sequence goes on along the minus strand of NZ_NHON01000003.1, from coordinate 13,295 downwards.
TCCTTGTGCGCGTACAGCACCCGGGCCCGCATCGACAGTGAGACCCAATGGTTGTTCGGGTCGCGCAGCTGCGCCGGCACCGCGGCGGTGAGGACGCTGGACTCGATGGCCTGGGTCACGCCCTTGTCCACCAGATCGGCCAGGTTGCCGGCGTCGACCGCCATCAGCAGGTCGGCGGGCGAGCTCTGCCCCTCGGCGGCGACGCGCTCGGCCAGCCCGTCCTTCAGGAAGACGGTGTTGACCTTGACGCCGCTCTTGGCGGTGTAGGCGTCGAGCAGTGGCTGGATCAGCCCCGGCTCCCGCGTCGTGTAGATGTTGATGTCGGCCGCGGCGGTGCCGGCGGTGCCGATCACGGCGGCGCCGGCCAGAAGCGCCAGCTTGAACCCGGAGACGTCCTTCATGATGCGAAACCCCCTTCTGTGACCCGTTGCGGCCGATCGGCTGCAATCGAGACGCATTTGCTCCATCATAGATGAATCCGCGCCGTCAAGCCGCTTCGCTCGGCAGTGGCATTCCGCCTCAGTCCGCGGGGAACACCAGGACGCCGGCCGGATCGGTCGCCACCGCCACCGTTTCGCCCGGCTTCGCCTGGATCCGGCCGGTCGTGCGCAGGCGCAGCGGGCCGGGGATGCCCTCCGCCCGGATCGTCAGCTGCTCGATCTCGCCGAGCAGGGAGCAGGCCATGATGACGCCCGGCAGGCCTTCGCCCGGCCGGACCAGCGACAGGGCCTGCGGCCGGATGCAGGCCAGGGCGGCGACGCCCTCCGGCAGGCCGGGCGGGGCCGGGAAGGCGCCCAGCGGCGTCTCCACCCGGCCGGCGCGGACGGTGCCGGCGATCCGGTTCAGGGGGCACAGGAACTCGGCGGCGTAGAGCGAGGCGGGGTGGTCGTAGATCTCATAGCCGGTCCCGGCCTGGACGATCCGGCCCTTCTGCATCAGCACCACCCGGTCGCCGGCCGACAGGGCCTCCTCCGGGTCGTGCGTGACCATGATCGCCGTGGTCCCGAGGCCGCGCAGCGTCGCGATGGTCTCCTCCCGCACCTGCTCGCGCAGGCCGCGGTCGAGATTGGAGAACGGCTCGTCCATCAGCAGGATCACCGGCTTCGGCGCCAGGGCGCGCGCGAGCGCCACGCGCTGCTGCTCGCCGCCCGACAGGGTGTGCGGATGTCGGCCGGCCAGCGTCGTGATGCCGATGCGGTCGATCACCTCCGCCGCCCGGGCGCGGGCCTGGTCCCGTGGCAGCCGCTTCAGGCCGAAGGCCACGTTCTCCTCGACCGTCAGATGCGGGAACAGCGCGTAGTCCTGGAACATGAAGCCGATGTTGCGGTCCTCCGGCTCGACGAAGCCGCCCGGCCCGGCCAGCTCCGCGCCGTCCAGCAGGATCCGGCCGCTGTCCGGCGCGTCGACCCCGGCGATGATCCGCAGCAGCGAGGACTTGCCGCAGCCGGACCGGCCGACCAGGCACACGATCTCGCCGTGCCCGATCGACAGCGACACGTCGTCCAGCGCGCGGACGGTGCCGAAGCTCCGGCAGATGCGCTCCAGCGTCAGCATTCCGTCCCCCGATCCCGGCCTTCGACAGCGACTCCGCCTGCTTAGAGCAGAGCCGCCACCGATCCAACCGCGATCCCGCCGGCACGCCCGTATTGGCGCGGGCGGCGCCGTTTGCTATTGCCACGCTTCTGCCGCATTCCTTGTCGCGGCGAGGTGGATGTGAGAGCAGCCATGTTTCCCGAACGGCTTACCGACGGATATCGCGCCTTTCTCAGCGGCCGGTTCGCTGCGGAGCGCAACCGCTACGAGATGCTGGCCGAGGCCGGGCAGAAGCCCGAGATCATGGTCATCGGCTGTGTCGACTCCCGGGTGTCGCCCGAGGTCATCTTCGACGCCGCGCCGGGCGAGCTGCTGGTGGTGCGCAACGTCGCCAACCTGGTGCCGCCCTATGAGCCCGACCGGGAGACCCAACACGGCACCAGCGCCGCGCTGGAGTTTGGGGTGCAGGCGCTGCGGGTGAAGCACATCGTGGTGCTGGGCCATGCCCATTGCGGCGGCATCCGTGCCTTCGCCGATGAGCAGGAGCCGCTGTCGCCCGGCGACTTCATCGGCCGCTGGATGTCGCAGATCGCCCCGGCGGCGGAGGGCCTCGGCCCCCGCAAGGCGGAGGACGGCGACCTCTACCTGCGCCGGCTCGAATTCGCCTCGGTCGAGCTCAGCCTGCGCAATCTGATGACCTTCCCCTGCGTCTCGATCCTGGTCGGGCGCGGCAAGCTGCAACTGCATGGCGCCTATTTCGGTGTCGCCACCGGCCGGCTTCTGGTGCGCAACCCGGAGACCGGGGCGTTCGAGCCGGTGGCGGAGGAGGGGCACGGCGGCCTGTCCGCGATCCGCTGCCCCTGATCCGGCGGGCGGCCTAGCGGGTCATGGCGGCCCGCTGGCTCAGCCAGAGGCTGATGATCGCCAGGAAGAAGCCGCCGAACTGCAGCGGCGTCAGGCTCTGGTTCAGGAGCAGCCAGCCCACCGTGGTCGCGACCAGGGGGCTGAGCAGCCCGAGCGACGCGATGGCGCTCGGCTCGATCCGTGCCAATCCCCGGAACCAGAAGATATAGGTGACGGCGGCGCCGATCACGCTGATCCAGGCGAAACCGATCAGGTTGGTCGCGGTCGGGACCGGCAGGGCCGGTTCGAGCAGCAATGCGGCCGGAAGCAGGAGCAGGCCGCCGGCCGTGAGCTGCCAGGCGGCGAAGGTCAGGGAGGACACCGGCGGCTGCCAATGCCGCGACAGGACGGTGCCGCAGGCCAGCGAGACGATGCCGGCCAGGCCGGCGGCGATGCCGACGGGGTCGAGCGCCGCCTCGGGCCTCAGCACGACCAGCGCGATGCCGGCCATGCCGCCGATGCCGGCCAGGACGGCGAGCGGCCGCACCGGCCGGCCCAGCACCAGGCGGGCCAGCGCGATCACGATCAGGGGCTGGACCGCGCCGAGCGTCGCCGCGACCCCGCCCGGCAGGCGATAGGCTGAGACGAACAGCAGTGCCCAGAAGATCGAGAAGTTCAGGGCACCGAGGATGAAGGCTCGGCCCCACCAGATGCCGGTCGGCAGGGCGCGGACGAAGGCCAGGAGCAGCAGCCCGGCCGGCAGGGCGCGCAGCATCGCCACCGTCAGCGGATACCCCTGCGGCAGGAATTCGGTGGTGACGTAGTAGGTGGTGCCCCAGATGGCCGGGGCGATCGCGGTCGTCAGGATCGCCGCCGTCTGGCCGGCGGGCGCCGCCGCATCCTTCTGGGCAATCGAGATCGTCACGGCCGCCTCACGCGCATCCGAGGCCCCTGCCTCTCGCCCGTAACGTATTACCTTCACTCCTGCAGGATAATGGTCGCTATGGTGACGACACTCGCCACTGGGGGTGAACAATGGACCACATGGTCGCATTGCGTGTGTTCCGGACGGTGGTCGAGCAGGGCAGCTTCGCCAGTGCCGGCAAGGTCCTGCAGCTGTCCCCGGCCGCGGTCAGCAAGAACATCGGCGAGCTCGAGCGGCATGTCCGGGCGCGGCTCCTGAACCGCACCACGCGCCGGATGAGCCTGACCGAGGCCGGCTCGATCTACTACCAGCAGGTGCGCCGCATCCTCGACGACATCGCGGATGCCGACCGGTCGCTCGGGGCCCTGCAGACCGCGCCGAGCGGCCTGCTGCGCGTGAGTGCGCCGGTCTCGCTGACGCTGCTGACCCTGTCGCCGATGATCCCGGCCTTCCTGGCGCGGCATCCGGAGCTGTCGCTCGACCTCAACCTCGACGACCGCCGGGTCGACATCGTCAAGGAGGGCTACGACGTCGCCATCCGGGGCAGCGACAGGCTGGAGGAATCCAGCCTGGTGGCGCGCAGGCTGATGACGCTCGACCATGTCATCTGCGCCTCGCCGGATTATTTCAGTCGGCGCGAAAAGCCGCGGCGGCCGGAGGATCTCCGCGGTCACGACTGCGTCCAGTTCACCCTGTCCGACCATGCCGACGACTGGGAGTTCCGGCGGGGCAGCGAGGTCGTCCGGGTTCCTGTCGACGGCCGCTACAAGGTGGGGTCGGGCCTCGCGGTGCGGGACGCGCTGCGCGCCGGCTTCGGCCTCAGCCTCACGCCCCGCAGCTATGTGGCGGAGGACATCGCCCGCGGAACCCTCGCGACTGCGCTGGACGACTGGTCGAAGGTCGAGACCCTGATCTACGTCGTCTATCCGACCCGGCGGTATCTGGTGCCGAAGGTCCGGGCCTTCGTCGATTTCATCGTCGACGTCCTCGCGAAGGCCTGATCCCTGCCGTCAGCCGTGCTTGATCTCGAAGGGCATGTCGAACGACCCGTCCTTGCCGGTGGCGTGGTCGTGCACCGTGAAGGTCACGACATACTGGCCGTCCGGGGCGCCGTTCAGGGTCAGGGTGAGATTGAAGAACATCTCCCGCACCCGCTCGCGGCTCTCGATCTTGAAGTCCTGGAAGTCCTTCTGCTCGCCCAGCGGCTTGCCGTCGGCCGAGCGCAGCGAGAAGTCGATCGACAGGTCGATGCGGTACAGCTCGCCATCGGTGGCCCAGCCGAAGCCGGTGGGCTCGGCGTAGAAGCGCAGCGGCGTGTTGCCGTCGAACACGTTGGTCTCGCGCGGGCTGTAGGTGCCGAAGCTCTGCGCCGGCGCGGACACCAGCAGGGTGCGGCGGAAGCCCAGCGGCGACTGCAGCCAGGCCTCGATCGCGGCATCGTTCAAGGCCTTGTAGGCCTCCTCCGGCTGGCCGGCCTTCAGCAGTTCGGCCCCCTTGGCCGCGAGCTGCTGGGCGTCGTCGGCCTGAGCCGCAACCGTGCCGGTCGCCAGGGCCAGGGCGATGGCGGCGGCGCGGAGCAGGGACGGGTGGCGCATGCTGTCGTCCTTCGGGGTGAGGGGACCGGGCAACCGGTACCCTGAACCCACGGATGACGGGCCGTGTTCCGTCGATCGGCCCCGGCCTCAGTGGCCGCCGCCGGCCTCGCGCTCGGCCAGGATCGCCTCGCTGGTCGCGACCAGCACCGACAGGGCCACGCCCTCGGCCGCCAGCCCGACCTCGGGCAGCGCCGGAAAGGTCGGGGCGATGCGGATGTTCCGGTCATCCGGGTCGCGGCCATAGGGGAAGGTCGCGCCCGGTGCCACCATCGCCACCCCAGCCTCCTGCGCCAGGGCCACGGTGCGGCGGGCACTGCCGCGCCGGACATCCAGGCTGATGAAGTAGCCGCCCTCCGGCTCGGTCCAGCGGGCGATGCCGGCGCCGCCGAGATGCTCGGCGAACACCGCCTGCACGCGCTGGAACTTCGGCATGATGATCCGGCGGTGCCGCTCCATCAGCGCGGCGATGCCTGCCTCGTCGCGCAGCAGCCGGACGTGGCGCAGCTGGTTCAGCTTGTCCGGGCCGATCGACTGGCGGCTGAGATGCTTCCGGGCCCAGTCCATGTTGGCGGTCGAGCCGGCGAAGAGAGACAGGCCGGCGCCGGCGAAGGTGATCTTCGAGGTCGACCCGAAGATGAGGGGCCGGTCGCCATGGCCGTGCCGGCCGCAGGCCTCCAGGATGTTGGCCAGCCGGTGCGGCCGGTCGGTCAGGTGGTGCACCGCATAGGCGTTGTCCCAGAACAGCCGGAAATCCGGCGCGGCCGTGCGCATCGTGGCCAGCCGCTCGACCGTCTCGGGCGAATAGGTCTCGGCGGTCGGGTTGCTGTATTTCGGCACGCACCAGATGCCTTTGACCGACGGATCCGCGGCGACCAGCCGCTCGACCACGTCCATGTCCGGCCCGTGCCCGGTCAGCGGCACCGGCACCAGGCGGATGCCGAAGCCCTCGCAGATGGAGAAGTGGCGGTCATAGCCGGGAACCGGGCACAGGAAGGTGACCGGGGCCTGCGCCGCCCAGGGCCTGTCGCCGCCCGGCACGCCGTGCAGCAGGGCGAAGGCGATCAGGTCGTGCATCAGCGTCAGGCTGGAATTGCCGCCGACCAGCACCTGCTCCGCCGGGGCGCCCAGCACCGAGGCGAACAGCGCCCGCGCCTCCGGCAGGCCGCGGACATCGCCGAGATAGTTGCGGCAGTCGCCGCCATCGGCCGAGCGGAACCCGTCCGGGCCGGGCAGGGACAGCAGCTCGTTCGACAAGTCGAGCTGCTCCGGCGACGGCTTGCCCCGGGTGCTGTCCAGCTTCAGGCCGCGAGCCTTGAAGGCGGCATGCCGGTCTCCCGCCTGCCGCCGGAAGGCGCGGAGGTCGTCGGTCATCATAGTCTCGAGGCTCTGCATGGCCGTCTCCGGGGCGCGGTCGTGTCGGAACGATGCGCCAAGGCTAGCGATGCGGAGCGCCGGCGGGCGAGGGCGGAGCCATGCAGCCACGTCGGCTCTGCCCTGCCGCACGCAATGCGCCTGGCTGTCAGCCGGCGGCCTTCTCCTTGTTGCCGCCGATCAGGTTGCGCTCGAGCTGGCCGCGCAAATTGTCATCCGCGAAATAGGACAGGTTCTGCTCGCGGATCTTGGCGCCCTCCTCGTCATACAGGAAGGGCAGGGTGCAGTAGCGCGTGCCCTTGGTCACCGGCAGCGCCTCGTGCAGCAGCGAGCAGGAGAACACCACCGCCCCGCCGGTCGGCGCCTTGTAGCTGTGGCGGTCGTATTCCGGGAAGCGCAGCTCGCCGCCCTCGAAGTCGTCGGCGTTGAGGTTGATGGTGACGGCGAAGCGGCGGTGCGCCGTGCCCTTGGTGGTGTTGTCGCGATGGGCGCGGAAATAGCCGCCCTCGCCGGAATCATAGCAGGCGACGATGTAGCGCTCGATCCGGGTGGCGTTGAACTGGAACGCCTTCTTGATCTCGGGCACCAGGCGGCGCTCGATCCGGGCCTTCATGGCGAGGCGCAGCGGCTCGTCCTCGATCGTGGCGTCCTTGCGCTTCTTGTGCGCGTGGTCGACCGCGGCGGCGGTGCGGCCGTCCGGCAGCGTCTGCATGAAGCCGCTCTCCTCGCCCCCGACCTTCTTGTAGTAGTCGATCAGGGCGCGGCAGAACTCCGGCTCGAACAGATACGGCACCACCAGCACCGGCGCGCCGGGCGTGGCCGTGCCCAGCCGGGTCAGCGGCGGCAGCCTGCTGACGAACTCCGTCAGGATCCTGGCATGCTCGACCCCGTCCTCGATCGGGAAGCGGGCCAGCACGCGCAGGTTGGGCGACAGCACATAGCTGATCTTGCGCTGCTCGGTGCCGTAGGACGGGCTGATCTTGCCGTCGAAATCGAAGAAGTGGCGCAGCCCCGGAACGCGGGTCGGCAGCCGCCCCGGCTGGGCGTCGTTGCGGTCCTGGGTGACGCCGAAGAAGGTGGCGTGGCCGTCGTTGAAGGGGCCGACCTCGGCCGCGATCGCCGACAGCAGCCGCTTGGACTGCGCGTCCCCGGCCGAGCCGAAAAAGCTCAGGACGACATAGCGCCCGGCCACGGTGTCGAAGCGGAAATCCGGCCGCTGCGGCGTCGGGACCACGAAAGGCGGCGCGGGATCGCCGGGTTCCAGCAGGCGGGACATTCAATCCTCCACGGAAATACGGTCCAATTGAGAGCTGCTCGCATATTACAGCAGGATTATGGCTGCCGTCGTGCCTTGTGTCACATGTCGCGCTGACGTCGCTGCATGGCGAATCCGGGCGGCGCGGCGTGGCGCCGGCCGTGCCAGGGTTGAGCGCCGGGAGTCGCCCGAGATCGAGACGAGGTCAGGATGAGCCGCAGCCGCACCACACCCCGCCGCCGCCGTGATGGCGCGGGCGGCCTCCACCAGCTTCCCTGGCAGCTGGTGGAGAACCCGATGCCGCCGGTCGAGGTGCTGCGGCCCGATCAGGTCGAGCGCATCCATGACGCCTCGCTGACCATCCTGGAAGAGATCGGGATGGACTTCCTGCATGACGAGGCGATCGAGATCCTGCGCCGCGCCGGCGCCCGGACCACGCCCGGCAGCCGCCGCGTCCGCCTCGATCGCGGCCTGGTGCTGGACGCGGTGGCGAAGGCGCCGTCCACCTACACCTTCCATGCCCGCAACCCGGAGCGCGACGTCCAAATGGGCGGCCGGTCGATCGTCTTCGCCTCGGTCGGCTCGGCGCCGAATGTGTCCGACATCGAGGGCGGGCGGCGGGTCGGCAACTATCGCGACTACTGCAACCTGCTGCGCCTCGGCCAGTCGCTGAACGCGATGCACATCTTCGGCGGCTATCCGGTCGAGCCGGTGGACCTGCATCCCTCGACCCGGCATCTCGACGCCCTGCGCGCCTTCGTGACCCTGTCGGACAAGCCGTTCCACGCCTATGCGCTGGGCCGGGTGCGGATGCGCGACGGCATCGAGATCGCCCGCATTGCCCGCGGCATCGGCCGCGAGCAGCTGGAACGCGAGCCGAGCCTGTTCACCGTGGTCAACACCTCCTCGCCGCTGCGCCTGGACGGGCCGATGATCGAGGGGCTGGTCGAGATGGCGAAGGCCGGGCAGATCGTGACGGTCACGCCCTTCACCCTGTCCGGCGCCATGGCCCCGGCGACGCTGGCCGGCGCGCTGGCGCAGCAGAATGCCGAGGCGCTGGCGACCATCGCGCTGATCCAGCTGGTCAGGCCCGGCGCACCGGTGATGTATGGCGGCTTCACCTCGAATGTCGACATGAAGTCCGGCGCGCCGGCCTTCGGCACGCCGGAATACGCCAAGGCGGCGCTGGCCGGCGGCCAGCTGGCGCGGCGCTACGGCATCCCCTATCGGTCCTCCAACACCAACGCCTCGAACGCGGTCGACGTGCAGGCGACCTATGAGAGCATGGTGTCGCTGTGGGCGGCGGTGCAGGGCCACGCCAACATGGTGATGCACAGCCTCGGCTGGCTCGAGGGGGGCCTGCGCGCCAGCTTCGAGAAGATGATCATCGATGCCGAGCTGGTGCAGACGATGACCGAGTTCCTGCGGCCGCTGGTGGTCGATGACGACACGCTCGGCCTCGACGCCATCCGCGAGGTCGGGCCTGGCGGGCACTTCTTCGGCGCGCAGCACACCCTGGCGCGCTACGAGACCGCCTTCTACGCGCCGCTGCTGTCCGACTGGCGCAACTTCGAGGCCTGGCAGGAGGCCGGGGCGCCGGACGCGACCCAGCGGGCGCACCAGCTGTACAAGCGCATCCTGGCGGAGTTCGAGCCGCCGCCGCTCGACCCCGCCATCGCCGAGGAGCTCGACGCCTTCGTGGCGAAGCGCAAGGAAGAGGGCGGGGTGCCGAGCGACTGAGGCGCGGCGCCGGCGCGACCGCCCCGAAACCGCCATCGGTCGGCCATGCCAGGCGCATGGTCGGGCGCCCTCATATCCGCCGAGCGAGACGGAGGATCGTGATGAGGATGCGACTGGCCGCGCTGGCACTGGGATCGCTGCTGCTGCCGGCATCGGCCGGGGCCCTGACGGTCGCACCGGCCACCTTCACCTGCCCGATCGACGGCAAGCCCTTCACCGTCTCGGTGATGACCTCGGGCACCTCCTACGGCTCCTATTTCGACGGGCAGCTGGTCGGGCCGATCGAATCGCCGGCACCGCTGGTGGCCTGTCCCGGCAACGGCTTCATCATCGATCGCGACGGCAGCTACACCGAGTCCGAGCTGGCGAAGCTGCGTCCCTTCGTGGCCTCGGCCCAGTACCGGGGCTGGCTGGCCGCGGACTCGGCCTATTACCGCCTGGCGAAGCAGCGTGAGTTCATGGGCGACACGCCGGACCGCATCGCCGACGCGCTGCTGGAGGCGACGTGGGAGGCGGGCGGCGACCTGTATCCGCGCCATGCCGGCGAGGCCCTCGACGCCCTGCGCCAGCTCGCCGCGAGCAAGGCCGCTCAGGGAGAGGACGCCATCGGCACCCGCATGCTGGCGGGGGAGCTGGAGCGCCGGCTGGGCCGCTTCGACGAGGCCCGGGCCACCTTCACCGCCCTGCAGGCCGACCCGGCTTTCCCGGGCAAGGGAAGCGAGGAGGCGCGCAGCTACCGGCGCAAGGTCGCCGAGGCGCAGCTGCAGCTGATCGCGGCGCACGACACCGGCCGGGCCCGGCTCGACGACGACGGCAAGCTGGCCCGGTTCTGATCGCTCCACGCGGGCGGCGGTCTACGCGCTGCCGATCAGGATCCCGGTCAGGAACACCAGCACCCCGCCGACCACCACCTGGAAGGCGGAGGACAGCAGCGGCGTGTCCATGAAGCGATGGCGGATCCAGGAGATCACCGCCAGCTCCACCGCCACCACGGCGATGGCGATGCCGGTGGCGACGCGGAAGTCCGGGATCAGGTAGGGCAGGGTGTGGCCGAGGCCGCCCAGCGCGGTCATGCCGCCGCAGACCAGGCCGCGCAGCCAGGGCCGGCCGCGGCCGGTCAGGCTGCCGTCGTCGGACAGCGCCTCGGCGAAGCCCATGCTGATGCCGGCGCCGACCGAGGCGGCGAGGCCGACCAGGAAGGTGTCGAAGCTGTCATGGGTGGCGAAGGCCGCGGCGAAGAGCGGGGCGAGGGTGGAGACCGACCCGTCCATCAGCCCGGCCAGGCCCGGCTGCACGATCTGCAGCACGAACAGCCGGCGCTCGTCCTCGCCCTCGCGCGCCTGCACCTTGGCGGGCACGTGCTTCGCCTCGAGCTGGCCCGCCACATGCTCGTGCCGCCGCTCCTCCGCCGCCAGGTCGCCCAGCAGCTGGCGGATCGAGGCGTCGGTGGCGCGGCCGGCGGCGCGCTCGTAGAAGCGCCGGGTCTCCGCCTCCATCGCCTCGGCCTGCTTGCGCACGGTCTCCAGCGCCAGCGGCCGGGACAGCCAGACCGGCCGGCGGCGGATGAAGCCGCGGACGACGTGGCGGTTGATCAGCGGGACATGGTCGCCGAAGCGCTCCTTGTAGAGCTCCAGCAGCCGGTGGCGGTGTCCGTCCTCCTCCCGCGACATGCCGCGGAACACCGCGGCCGAGGCGGGAAAGTCGGCGACCAGCCCCTCGGCAAAATCGCCATAGATCCGCGCATCCTCCTCCTCCAGCGAGATCGCCAGGGCCAGCAGCTCGCGCTCGCTCAGTTCGGAAAAGTCCTTCATCGCCGTCTCCGCTCGCTCGTTCTTCGCTTCTCCGCCCGGCGGCGGGCCGAAGGCAATGACGAACGACTCGCAGCGCGGCGACGCCGGGCGAACCCGCGTCGCAGGCGGGATATAAATTCATAACGATGTCCTTATATTGTGATGGAGTTCGCATCGGCCCGGCGGTACCGTCGCCTGTGCCCGCGCGGTTTCCAGGAAGGTCCGGCCATGTCCACCACCCGCTTTCATGACCTGCTCGCCGCCAAGCCGATCCTGTTCGCCGATGGCGGCATGGGCACCGGCCTGTTCGCCCAGGGGCTGGAGACGGGCGACAGCCCGGAGCTGTGGAACATCGACCGGCCGGAGCGGGTGCAGGCCGTGCATCGCGGCTTCGCCGAGGCCGGCTCCGACATCATCCTGACCAACACCTTCGGCGGCAATGCGCGGCGGCTGGCGCTGCACAGCGCCCAGAACCGGGTGCGCGAGCTGAACGTCGCCGGTGCCCGCATCGCCCGCGCGGTGGCCGAGGAATTCGACCGGCCGGTGATCGTCGCCGGCTCGATGGGCCCGACCGGCGACATCTTCCAGCCGATCGGCGCGCTGAGCTACGAGGAGGGCGTCGCCGCCTTCGCCGAGCAGGCCGAGGCGCTGGCCGAGGGCGGCGTCGACGTGCTGTGGATCGAGACCATCTCGGCGGCGGAGGAGGTCCAGGCGGCGATCGAGGGCGCGTCCCGTACCGGCCTGCCGATCGTCTCGACCATGACCTTCGACACCAACGGCCGCACCATGATGGGGCTGACGCCGGAGGCGGCGATCACCCATGGCCGCAACTGCGCCTGCCGGCCCAGTGCCTTCGGCGCCAATTGCGGCATCGGCCCGGCCCAACTGCTGGACAGCATCCTCGGCCTGGTGCGCGCGTCGGAGACGGGCGACATCATCGTCGCCAAGGGCAATTGCGGCATCCCGCAATACCGCGAGGGCGCCATCGTCTATGACGGCACGCCGCAGATCATGGCCGACTACGCCGTGCTGGCGCGCGATGCCGGCGCCCGCATCATCGGCGGCTGCTGCGGCACGACGCCGGAGCATATCCGGGCCATGGTCGCGGCGGTGAACGGCACCGCCCGCGGTCCGGTGCCGGATGTCGAGGCGGTGGAGCGGCTCCTGGGCCCGATCAAGGCGCAGTCCGGCCGCCCGGCCGAAGGCGGCGGCGAGCGCGAGGGCCGCCGGCGCCGCCGGGCCTGATCCCGGCCTAGAGCGGGATGAATTTATCTGAGGTCATAACCGGCCTGGGCGAAGAAGTTGCGGCACTGTGGCGGGGTGACAGTGTCGAGGATGGAGGCGATGGCGTCGCAGATAGCGTCGGGGTTGCGTCGAGCGGCCTTGCGCAGGAGGTGCTTGAGCTTGGCGAAGAGCATCTCGATCGGGTTGAGGTCGGGGGAGTATTTCGGCAGGAAGAAGAGCTTGGCGCCGGCGTCGCGGATGGCTTGGCGGATGGCCTTGCCGCGGTGCGAGCCGAGATTGTCCAGGATGACGACGTCACCCGGCCGGAGAGTGGGCACGAGCACCTGCTCGACATAGAGGCGGAAGCGCTCGCCGTTGATCGGCCCATCGAGGAGCCAGGGAGCATCGACGCGGTCCTGCCGCAGCGCCGCCAGGAAGGTCATGGTCTTCCAGCGGCGGTGCGGCACCTTGGCCTTGAGCCGCTGGCCGCACGGCGCCCAGCCCCGCAGCGGCGCCATGTTGGTCTTGGCCCATGTCTCGTCGATGAACACCAAGCGGGACGGATCGATCCGGGTCTGACGCGCCTGCCACTGCGCCCGCCGCCGGGCGACGTCGGGGCGGTCCTGCTCGCTGGCGATCAGCGTCTTTTTTTGTAACTCAGCTTCTCGGCGTGCACGAACTCCCACACCGAGCGATAGTCGACCTTCAGTCCCCGCTCGGCCAGCTCCGCCACCAGCCCGCGCAGGGTGAAGTCCTTCTCCCGGCAGCGCTCGATCAGCCAGTCCCGCCAGGCCCCGGAGAGCCTCTTCGGCTTGTAACCGCCGATCTGGGACGGCGCCACACTGCCGGTCCGGCGATACCGCTCCAGCCACTTGATGGCCACGCTGGGAGCGATGCCAAACCGCGCCGCCGCCTGACGCCGCGACATCCCCTCCTGCTCCACCGCCCGCACCACTCGCTCACGGAGATCCATCGAGCACGGTTTACCCATCCAGGCTGGCCTCCTCCCAGCCAGCATG